>CAZASQ010000022.1:0-29724 GCA_964487905.1 uncultured Prevotella sp.
TGCCAGAGTTGTCGCCGCCGCCAGTCACAATGGAGTTGCTCGCGTGGATAACGCTATGCGGGAACGCTGGCTGAACATCCTGCAAGAAACCGAACACCTCGTGTATCCTCATGCGCAACTCGTCAGAATACGGATACCTGCCATTGATTGTGTCAGATAAGTACGACTTGTTGACGCCTAACTTTTCTGCAACCTCAGCCTGCTTCATATTACATCTGATTTTAATCGTACTAATAATAGATGCAAGCTCTTGATTTTTAGCCATAATTCTTGGTCACTCTTAGTTAGTTCTTACTTGTAAGTTATCTTTCTTTGCCTTTTTCTTCTATGGGTACTTCCCAGAATTTACGTAGCTCAGCAATGATGTTATCATAGTCCATACTGGTGAAAGTGCCTTCGCCTTTCATCAGTATCGTATAAGTGATACCCTCAAAGGTTTTCTCGGTTTCAGTATCTCTGAATCCATTCCGTAGGTAGAAGTCTCTACGCCGAAGTCGCTGTTCGAGATTATCGCACTCCTGCCGTATGGATTCCATATCAAGGATGAGGCGTTTGCCTTGATACTGTTCAATGATGCGAGCTAATATCTTCTGACCATAGCCTTTTCCGCGGAAACGCTCATTGACTGCAAAGTACCAAAGCCAGTTGTAGTTGTTTCTGGGCAACACGATGGTAAAGCCAACAAAAGCATCTACATCGTAGTAAGCGGTGAAGTCCAACGGCATGGCATCGGTCAGGCGCAGCAGGTCGTCCCAAGGCAGCTGTTCTTCCTTAGGGAAAGCACTCTCGTAGAGTTCACGGACTTCGCCAAGACGTTCGGTATTGGCCGCAACCTTGATTTCTTCCAAAACAGGACTATTCATTGCTATTTTCCTAAATTGTTATATGATGTACAACTGTTTCATTCTCCTCCCCATTTAAATTGGTAGTTCACTACAAGTTTGGCAAAACAATATCACACGGACTTTAATTCCCCTGCCTTGCGCTTTCTCCAAATCTCAACGCTATTGATAATATTTTGCCACAAGATGTAGCAACCAGGCCCTACGGAAGCCAATGGGGTTAAGTAAGTATAGGCTATCCAAATGGCAAAAGTGGTGTTCTTTTGTCCCAACGCCTGCCCAGCCTCCACCGTGCGATGAAAGAAATGCCCCACATAGCGACCTACGGAAAACTGAATGATGCACAAGAGCAAGCCAAGAAATGCTATCATGAGCAAGAACGCCAGACTGGTGTTGGCATGGACGATGTTCCTCACAGTAGTACCAGTAACAATCATCAGCGAACAGCCCCACATATAATAACTTAAATCCTTGACGCTGATAATCCACTGATGGAAACGATGTAAGGGAGGGAAATGCTTAACAAAAAAAGCAAGCCCCATGGGCAACACAAGCACTATGCAAACTTGATAGAGAATGCGGAGAAATGCAGAAAAGAACGAAATATGTGCTGCTTTCTCTATGAGGGGGAAGCAGATGGGAATGAGAATGGCACAAATGAAATTGGACAAGAACGTGTAAGTGGTGATTTCCTCCAAGCGTCCTCCCAGCTTTGCCGTGACCACGGGGGCGGCGGCAGCACATGGTCCGATGATGCAAGTGAGAATGGCCTCAACAAGTATTAGTTGGTTGCCACACAGACGAAACACAAGGATTATGCCTACAAGTATCCAAACAAAGGTAATTTGAAAAACACTTATCCAAAAATTCCATTTTACAGGAACGAGTTTGCGAAAGTCGACCTTGCAGAAAGTGACGAAAAGAATAAAGAACATGAACAACGGAAGAATGCCATTGAAAAGTGTCCCAAAGAAAGTGGCTGCACCGTTCAAAGCGGGGACAAAAGCAAATAGGAGGTAAAGCAACGCACCTATAGCCATTGACACAGGCAATGTCCAGTTTTTGATGAAACGTATCATGCTCATGTACAGAAGTATTTCTTTTATTACCGCTAGTTATTGCATTCGTTTATAGCAGGTTATCCTTCCGTATAGCCCAAACAAAGTTGAGCCTTTCGAATGGTGTCAGAAAACCATCCGAAAGGCTCAATGATTAGAACCGATAGCTGATTTGGAAATCAAGCATAGAATAGTTGGGGTCGGCTAATGCTCGGTCATGGATGTAAGCATATTCACCAGTCAGGCAAATGTTCTTGTTGAAGTAGTAATCAAGTCCCACCTCATATTGTGTGCGCTGCTTTTCTGCACCCTTTGACGGCTGATACATATCGTATCGCGCTTTGGCATGGAACTTATTCTTAATGATAGGAGCTATGACAAGCGCATACACACCTTGTGCTTTGTTGCCATTCTTGGAAAGCGTAATGTCTTTGCTTGTTGCATCATCCGTGTTGACCATCGCTTTGGCGAATGCATCGCCCGTAGAGTGGGCATATTCAGAACGAATAGTCCAGTCGTTGGCCTTATATTCGGCAGAGAATGCATAGCGGCGTTGCTGCAAACGGCGTAAGGTTGTGGTGGTAATGCCTTCAGTTTCTGAAGTTCCCTTGCGCGCATATGAGCCAATCCACCCGAAAGCACCTATGCGCAAGCCTTTAACCGGCATTACCCATGCGCCACCAATAAGATTCTTTTGCTGGTCAACATCCTTGACATTGATACCTTGTCCATTAAATACGCCCACCTGATAGTGGATAAGGTTGCGCCCAGTGGCATCTTTCAGCACATCGCCTTGCACCTGCACACCTATGTCGCGGCCATTGCTGGAGTGTGCCCCTGCCCTATCGCTAAATCCGGCCAATTTGGAAACAACTTGCGAATAGCCCATAAATCCTTGGTCTATGGGGTTCATGGGATTTTCAAAGAAGATTGGGTTCTTGAACTGTCCTACTTTCACACGGAAGAAATCATATTTCTGCCACTCTACGAACAAATCAACCACCTTGGGACTTGACCCTAATGTGGAAGTGTTGCCATTAAATTGAATCTGTGCTTTCCAATACCAATCGTCAAAAGCACGTCCGTCAAGAGAGAAACGTGCCAAACGGAGGTTGAAAGAGTTCGACTCCGAGCCTTCTTGCCCGCTATACGTGTATTGCGCAATTCCAAAACCAGACAACTTTACGTTATCAATCCATTTCTTAGTAATCTGCTGTGCGTTTGCTGTCAATGTGGCCAAAGACAGCGCGGCCATGAAGATAAAACTTTTTTTCATAGAAGCTTGATTATTATTAGTCATTTCGTTTTCTTCTGATCAGTTGCACCACATTCTCTACGTGCGGTGTATGGGGGAACATATCGACAGGCTGAACCTGCGCCACTTCATAGTCGGCATCCAACAAGCTCAAGTCGCGAGCCTGTGTGGCAGGATTGCAACTTACATAAACAATGCGCTCGGGAGCGGCATTAAGGATAACGGCTATCACATCGGGGTGCATACCTGCACGTGGAGGATCGGTAATAATCACATCGGGACGACCATGCTTGCGTATAAAGTCATCAGTAAGAATATCCTTCATATCGCCAGCAAAGAACCGAGTATTGGCTATATTATTAATTCGGGAGTTTTCCTCCGCATCAACAATAGCCTCAGGAACATACTCTATACCAATAACTTTCTGTGCACCAGCTGCAACAAAGTTGGCAATAGTCCCAGTGCCCGTGTAAAGGTCGTAGACCAATTCTTTGCCTGTAAGTGCGGCAAAATTCCTTGCCACCTCATAAAGGTGATATGCTTGTTCCGTATTCGTCTGATAGAAACTCTTTGGGCCTACCTTGAAGCGCAGGTTTTCCATAGTTTCAAAGATGAAATCAGTGCCATGGAAAGTGCGAAGCGGCAAATCGCCAATAGTGTCATTTCCCTTGGTATTATTGACATAAAGCAGAGAGCTAACTTGTGGAAATTCATCCACAATATGCTGCATCAAGGCAAGTGCCTTCTCTCCATCGGGGGTATGCCAAAGACTGGAATCGTTAGCCAATTCCACCGAATCATAGTGTCCTTCTGGCCGCTCTTCTGGGAAGATGCAGAACTGAATGACCAGCATCCATTCCCCCGTGTTAGAATTGCGCAACATGAGATTGCGTAGCAAGCCATCGCGATGGTGCGTATCGTAGAAAGACAATTCATGGGAAACAGCCCATCGGAAAATATCATTACGTAAAGCATTTTGGAAATCATCCATTAGCTTGCAATCCGTAATGGGATATATTTTATCAAAAGCCCCAGTGATATGAAAGCCAATAGCAGGTTCTCCCAAGCCTTCACCCTTTGGCAAATTCTCCAACTCTTCTGTAGTGAACCATCGCTTATTGGAGCACCCAAACTCCAACTTATTGCGATACTCCTTAGTTTGTTGCGAGCCCATAATTGGACGTAACTCGGGCAACTTAACTTTGCCTATGCGCGTGAGTTGATCATAGACCTGTTGCTGTTTGGCCTTGAGTTGCTCCGAATAGGGAAGCGTCTGCCACTTGCAACCACCACATACACCAAAATGAGGACACATAGGTTCAACGCGTATGGGACTTTTGCTAATCCATCTCGCCACAGTTGCCTCACAGTAGCTGTGGCGACGCTTGCGAATTTGCAAATCCACCACATCGCCTGGTACAACAAAAGGTACAAAAACCACTTTCTCATCAATGTGGGCTATGCACTTCCCCTCGGCGGCAACAGCCTCTATGGTAACATTCTCCAATAAGGGAAGTTGTTTCTTTTTTCTGCTCATTCAATTAGAGTTATTCTTTTTTATTTATGACGCAAAGGTAATCATTTATAGCGAATAAGGCGAATGTGTTTGTGTTTTTTTTACTACCTTTGCGGCAAAGTTAAACATAAAGCAGAATGATAACATTTCCTTGTTGCAAGATAAACTTAGGTTTGAATGTTGTTTCCGTTCGCCCTAACGGATATCACAATATTGAGACAGTGTTTTATCCAGTCCCTCTTTGTGATGCGCTGGAGATAAACTTAATGAGCGAGAACTATCCATCTCTATACGATTGTGATTTAAAGGTAACAGGAAACGCTGTTGATTGCAATGAACAAACTAACCTTGTTGTGCGAGCATATAGCCTTATAGCACAACACCATAAAGTGCCACGCACACACATCCATCTCCACAAACAAATTCCCTCGCAAGCTGGTTTGGGAGGCGGTTCTTCCGATGCAGCACATATGATTCGCTTGCTAAACGAGGCCTTTCAACTGAAAATGGGCGTGGAAGAGATGGAGAAGTATGCCGTACAACTTGGCGCAGACTGTCCTTTCTTCATCAACAGTGACATTGTGTTTGCCACAGGCATTGGAGAGGAATTACACTTCCTGCATAAAAAGGAAGAGCACAATGCGCTGTCAGACTATTGGTTGGCCATAGTGAAGCCCAAAATCAATATATCCACCGCAGAGGCTTATGCTGGCGTTGAAATCAAACATCCAGCTAAAAGTTGCCGAGATATTTTCCTGCAACCAATCAACACTTGGCGAGATGAACTCGTTAATGATTTCGAGGCATCTGTGTATCCTAAATACCCACGGCTAAAAGACATAAAGCGGCAATTATATGACATGGGAGCTATCTATGCACAGATGTCAGGAAGTGGAAGTGCACACTTTGGATTGTTTGCCCAAAAGCCAAATGGTCTTGATGTGGCTTTTCCCAAAGACTTCACATTCTGTTGCCAACTTTAGTTTGCTCAAATAGGAACTCCCAACCTCTCCTAAAAGTACTTAAGGAATATTGTTAAGTAAGGGCTGATTTTCAGTCCTTACTTAATTCTTTATGCTATTTCGGAAAGTTCCAACCAGCGTAACTCCTTCTCATCAAGCAGTTCTTTCACTTCTGGAATCCGCTTGCTCTTTTCAGTCAACTCCTCAATTGAAAGAGAACCTGAACATAACGCACTCTCCAAGTTCTTCAGTTCTTCTTCTAATTGAGTAATCTCATTCCCTAAACGCTCAAACTCTGTTTTTTCCTTATAGGTCATCTTACGATTACCCTCACGCCGACGCTCTGCCTTTTCTTTTTGCGGCTTCTTTGCCGTTTGCCGAACCTCTTCGTCCTCTTTGCTTTTCAGTTTCTGATAATCGCGATACTGCGTATAGTTTCCTGGGAAATCTTTAATTACGCCATCACCCTTGAATACAAGCAAGTGGTCTACAACCTTGTCGGTGAAATATCGATCGTGAGAAATGATAATCACGCAGCCCATAAAATCTTGCAGAAATTCTTCCAAGACTTGCAACGTCTGAATATCAAGGTCGTTGGTTGGCTCGTCAAGCACCAAGAAGTTGGGGTTACGCATAAGAACCGTGCAAAGATAAAGCTTCCGCCGCTCCCCCCCACTGAGTTTTGCCACATAATTGTGTTGTTCCTCAGGCGGGAATAGAAAATAATTAAGGAACTGCGATGCCGTCATGTGTCGTCCACCACCAAGATCGATATAGTCAGCAATGTCACGAACAACGTCTATTACCTTTTGATCTTCGCGAAATTGCAACCCCTCTTGAGAGAAATAACCAAAACGAACTGTGTCGCCAATGTCAAAGCGGCCACTGTCGGGCAACACTTTCCCCAAAAGCATCTTAACAAAGGTGGACTTTCCCGTACCATTCTTTCCAACAATGCCCATCTTCTCAAATCGGGCAAAGTTGTAATAGAAGTTATCCAGCATCACTTTCGGCGTACCATCGGTTGCCTCAAATGTCTTGGATACATATTGGCACTCGAAGATTTTACTACCAATATATACGTTCGAACTTTTCAGTCTAAGTTGTCGTTCTTCTATACGCTGCTTGGCTTTGGCCTCCAAAGCATAGAAAGCCTCTTCGCGATAACGCGCCTTATGCCCTCTTGCCTGCGGCATACGCCGCATCCACTCCAATTCCTTGCGATAAAGATTGTTTGCACGGGCTATTTCCGCACGGGCATTATCTATACGCTCTTGTCGCTTTTCCAAATAATAGGAATAATTACCTCGATAAGTATAGACGCTCTCGTTGTCGATTTCAAGTATTAAATTACATACTTCATCAAGGAAATAACGATCATGCGTTACCATCAACAAGGTGCGATTTCCCCGCCGCAAATACCCCTCCAACCACTCAATCATCTCCAAATCAAGATGGTTGGTTGGCTCATCAAGGATAAGGAAGTCTGGTTCCGTAATCAGCACATTGGCCAAAGCGACACGCTTTTGCTGCCCACCGCTCAACTCCCCCATGGGCTGATTGAGATCTTGGATATGGAGCTGTGTCAAAATCTGCTTAGCACGTAATATCTTCTCGGAGTTTCCTTTATGATTAAAGCAAGCATCAAGCACACTATCCTTTGGATTGAAGTGGGGTGTCTGCTCTAAATAACCAACACAGATGCCGTTGCGATAAATAATCTGCCCTTCATCATATCCCTCCTCTCCATGCAGGATGGAAAGCAATGTCGATTTTCCTGTACCATTGCGGGCTATCAATCCAACACGCTGCCCTTCACCAACAGAAAAGCTGATGTTGTCAAAAAGTACTTTCTCGCCAAAACTTTTCGTTAAACGCTGTACATCCAAGTAAGGTTCCATCCTGATAGCTTTTAAAACTTATTCCTCTTAGATAGCGGCGAGGCAGTTATCAATATAATCAAGCACAGCATCTCCCCCTTCTTTTCTTTGCGCACTGGTTATAAAATAAGGAGGCAATGTCTCCCAACGATCCTCAAGGGCACGCATCCAAAGTTCAGCATTGGCACGTGCTTTGGGTACAGAGAGCTTGTCGGCCTTGGTAAACACTATGGCAAAAGGAATACCACTTTCTCCAAGCCAATCAACAAACTCACGATCAATGCGCTGTTGCTCATGACGAATATCAATAAGCACAAAAAGATTGATCAATTGCTTACGCTGCAGGATATACCCCGTAATCATCTGTTCCAGCCGGTGCCGAGAAGAGGCTGTACTTGAACCTTGGGCATAGCCATACCCAGGCAAGTCTACCAAATACCATTCTTTATTAATGATAAAATGGTTAATAAGCAATGTCTTACCAGGCTTTGCCGATGTTTTGGCCAAGCCCTTATGGTTGGTAAGCACATTGATTAGGCTTGACTTGCCTACATTAGACCGACCGATAAATGCAAATTCGGGTTTCGTATCCTTAGGACATTGGCCAACCGTGGGCGATGAAATGGTGAATGCAGCTTGCTTGATAATCATATTGCATAGATATTTTGATGCAAAGTTACGAAAAACTTACGGTTATTCAAGGACAGTTGATGATTTTTGTGTAAATTTGCACCAAGTGTCATGACATGAATAGCGAAGAAGTGATTCCGCTAAAGAGTTCAACTCATTCGTGGATAGCAGAGCATCAAGCAAAGCTGTAAAAGCTAAAAACTGAAATGAAAAAGATTAATTGGGGATTTATAGGATGCGGAGAAGCCACAGAGAAGAAATCCGGGCCCGCTTTCAATGAGGTGGAAAATTCTCACGTGGAAGCCGTTTTCAGTCGTAGCGAAGCCAAAGCCCGCTCCTATGCTGAGCGTCACCGCATCAGAAAATGGTACACCGACCCACAGGAGCTGATACTTGACCCTGATGTTAATGCAATTTATATTGCCACCCCACCTGCGGTTCACACCCCTTTCGCCATTATGGCTATGCGGGCAGGCAAGCCTTGTTATGTTGAAAAACCCCTTGCGGCAAGCTATGAGGATTGCATCCGCATTAACCGTATCAGCGAACAAACCGGCGTGAAATGCTATGTAGCCTATTATCGCCGCTACCTACCCTACTTTCATAAGGTCAAAGAACTTATCAACAGTGGAGTTTTAGGTAAAATAATGACAGTACAAATGCGCCTTATAGCTCCTCCACGCGATCTTGACTACCTACATGGTGAACTTCCTTGGCGTTTGCAATCCAACATTTCTGGCGGAGGATACTTCTATGACTTAGCTCCTCATCAAATCGATTTGCTACAAGATTACTTTGGTATCATCATCAAAGCGCATGGTTATATTGCCAATCGCGCAAAGCTATACCCCGCTGAGGATACAGTTAATGCAGTATTCCAATTTGAGAGCGGCCTTACGGGAAGTGGCACTTGGTGCTTTGCAACACATGAGAGCGGACGCGATGACCGCATAGAGGTTTTTGGCACTAAGGGGCGGCTGGCCTTTTCCATTTACACCTATTCCCCTATTCATCTTTACACATCGGATGGAATGCAGGCTATAGAAGTAAAGAATCCTCCTTACGTTCAGCTTCCAATCATCAAAGCCGTTATAGAAGACATGCAAGGTATTGGCACCTGCGACTGCAACAGTTTCAGTGCCACACCCACCAATTGGGCCATGGATCGCATCCTCGGCAAGTTCTAATTTACCCAACCTCTCGGCATTACGGATTTGAAGCTTTTCGTCACACTCTTGCTTTGGCTTGTTTCCCTTCTCGCTTTTGGGACGAGGGAAGAGAGCGAGTGTGCCTTTTTTGATAATGACACCATAACCCTAAGAAAAGATTCCATAACGTGGATGCGGGCTAATCATGACGAATGGGTCAACAGGAGGAAAAAACAAATAAAGAAGCAAATACGCAAACTTAATGACGTAGACACCAGCTACATAGAGCCACAAAGGTACAATTACACTTTTATGGTTCAAAACACCAATGCCTACGAAGTATACCGATTGCACACAGAGTCAGGCACAGACGTAGTGTTTGCTCCAAATATGTCCCTGCGTGTTGGCCCGTATTTTGGCTATCGCTGGATATTCATTGGCTATACCATTGATGTAACCCATCTGTATGACGAGGTTAATGATCGTACAGATTTCAATTTGAGCCTTTACAGCAACAAAATCGGCCTCGACCTATTTTATCGCAAAACGGGCGATGGCTATTATATCCGCAAACTCAGCTTTGGGGAAGGCTTCGATGGAAGCGCATTGAAGAATGTTGAGTTTGGTGGAATCAAAACAAGCGTTAAGGGATTCAACGCCTATTATATCTTCAACCACCGCAAGTTCTCTTATCCCGCCGCATTCAGCCAAAGTACGGTACAAAGACGCTCGGCTGGCTCACCGCTTATCGGCATAGCCTACAACAGTCAAAAAGTAGACGTTGACTGGAGAATGCTTAATAACTTGATAGAAGAAAAGACTGGGCAGGAAAATGTCGTGCAACAGCACGACTCCACTTTGTCGTTCACCACTTTTCACTATGATGACTTCTCCATTACGGGGGGGTATGCCTATAATTGGGTGTTTGCCCGAAATTGGCTGCTGGACGCTTCTATGTCCGTGGGGTTATCATATAAGAAAAGCCGTAGTGACACTAAAAGCAAATGGTATACATTCCGCGATTTCACCGTAAAAGACCTCAATGTTGATGGCACATTTCGCTTTGCCCTTGTTTGGAACAACACAAAGTGGTATGCAGGCATGAGCATGGTCATGCATGGCTTCAACTATCGACGTGAGAATTTCTCTGCCGACAATATGTTTGGAACATTAAACATTTATACGGGATTCAACTTTGGTAAAAAAGATAAAAAACGAAAGAAGAAAAAATCATGAGATACTTATTCACTTTTCTCTTCCTTATTGTTTGCTTAACGAACTGTGGTAGTAAAGCAGGGAGCAAACAACACGCCCAAGTGACTTCAAGCCAAGGCACGGCAACCTCCCAGTATGCTACTTCAAATAGCGTCTCCTCCAACGGCTCACAACCAACGGCCGACAACCTCCCCATACCCTATGCAACAGAAAAAGACAAAAAACTTGTGGAGCGCATTCTGCAAACGGCAGTAGTCAACCAACAACGCTGGGGAAAAGAGAAAACCATCCTTTGGATTGCACGGCAGTTTATTGGCGTACCCTATGTGGCGCACACCCTTGACCGCACCAACAAGGAGCAAATGGTTATTAATTTGCATGAGTTGGATTGTACTACATACGTAGAGGCGGTACTCTCTTTGTCTCTATGTGCATTCAACGGGCAAACGTCTTTTCCCGATTACTGCAAAATGGCACAGCGCGTGCGCTATCAAGACGGAAAAGTTGCCTACGAGAATCGCCTACACTATTTTCAATGGTGGGTTGCCGACAATGAGAGCAAGGGACTTATCAAAGAGATCGCCACTCCCCCGGCAACTTTCAGTGGCAAGCAGCAACTGCGCATTGACTACATGACCACCCATGCTGCCGACTACGCCATGTTGCGCCAAGCCCCCAACCGTGTGAAAGCCTTAGCCCAGCAAGAAAAGGAATGGGAGGGAAAAAACGTAAGCTACATTCCCAAGGCGAAACTGAATGACAGTGGTTTGCGGGATATCGTACAAGATGGCGACATCATAGGATTAGTGACCAACAAGCCAGGGCTTGACGCCAGCCATCTCGGCATAGCCGTTTGGCACAAGGATGGCCTTTATTTGCTTAACGCATCGAGTTTGAAAAAGAATGGCAAACAAGTGGTTGAGCCTACGGAGACCCTCTATCAGTATCTCTCACAAAGGAAGCACAACACGGGAATTCGTGTCCTGAGAATACAAAATAAAAATTAGGAGTTAAGAAACCTGCTAAAATCTTGGCAAAGCCAAGTGGTCTCCTAACTCCTAATCCTATTTTCAGCCAAGAAATTCCTTACGGAAGGCTGATTGCCTCATTGGGGCAAGCATCGGCACATGTGCCACACTCCGTGCACATATCCGGATTGATAGAGTACTTCTCTCCTTCAGAAATTGCGCCAACCGGGCACTCATCGATGCAAGTGCCGCAAGCGATACAATCATTACCAATAACGTAAGCCATAGTTCTCTTTAAATTTTTGAATTATTTTAATTAATGTCTTTGTACTCAATTGTGGGAATTTGGATACCTACCTTTGTACGTTGCAAAGGTAAGAATTAAATTCCACATACCTAAAAATGATGAGGAAAAGTTTTCGTATTTAGACATTTTTAAAACTGAAAAGAATGCAATAAGACACCCGCCAATGCGTTATTAAAGCACATATGAGACTGACATTACGAATATTATCTTTCGTTTGCCTGGCCATAGCGTCCTTGCAGGCGACAGCACAAGACCGGACGGTACAGAATCGCCCCTATACCGATTTACGCACATTTCATTTCGGCGTGCTTGTGGGCACGCATCTTCAAGACTTGGAACTGCTCAACGGCGGCCCTACAGTTATTGACGTTGAGGACGGACGGGGACCTGTGGAACGGACGGTGTCCGTGGATCAAGACCGCTGGGACGCCGGGTTCACTGTTGGCGTGCTTGGAGAGCTGCGTCTGAACCAAACCTTTCAGCTGCGCATAGCCCCAGCCATGTATTTTGGCACTCGCCATCTCACCTTTCGCAATATTACCGATGTAAACGCCCAAGGCGAACCAACCATACAGACACAGGATTTGAAGACAGCTTATGTGTCGTGTGCCTTCGACCTCATTGCGGCCGCGCCACGATTCAACAATCATCGCCCATACGTTATTGGCGGCATCAATCCCATGATAAACCTATCGGGAAAAGACAACGACTACATCAAGCTAAAACGCTCCGATGTGTTCTTGGAAGTGGGCGTAGGATGCGATTTCTATCTTCCTTTCTTCAAATTGCGCCCCGAATTGAAGTTTATGTATGGTCTCAGCAACTGTCTTGACACCAAACACGCCAAGCAAGTGCGCGACAAGAACATGCTGATTTACACCAATGCCGTCACCGAAGCTCACTCGAAAATGATAGCCCTTACGTTCTATTTTGAGTAACACTCAACGCAATGGGCACTTTGCTGCAACATGGAACAATACGCTGACTTTTCATACGACTTGCTACCCGCATCGTGGCTGTTCTGCTTCCTCGACAACTGTCCGCATGCAGATCACTGCATGCGTTATCTTTCGGGCAAACACATACCCAAGCACAAAACATTCGGGCAATCTGTATTTCCCATAGCTTTGAAAGGCACGCAATGCGAGCATTTCAAAGCCATACGGAAAATACGCGCAGCCTATGGCTTCAACCTCGTTTTTCGGGAAATCAAACGCAAGGATGCTAAACCCATCCGAGAAAAGGTAATGGCTTATCTCGGAAGTCATGGCGCCTACTACCGCTATCATCATGGCGAGAGGTTGCTCACTCCCGAACAGCAACAATGGATTATAGACCTATTCCGTCAATACGGCTACACGGAAAACTTGCGTTTCGACTATTACGTTGAAACCTACGACTTCTCATAAAATTGCCCCTACTTTTGTTCCACTGCTTGGAAGCATTGATTCCAAGCAGTGGGAACATTGCTTCCAATGCATGGAAGCAATACAAAACCAACGCTATCAATTTTCCGCACAATAACCATTCGCTTCCCAAATAAAGGACAAAACAGACTATTTGTCTACTTCTTCGTCAACAAAGCTAACACACTAAGCAAGCCAAAAACACTTAAAGTGCACACAAGTCTTTATCCATCAACCACTTTTCACTAAAAAGGCATCCCCCTAATGAAAAAGGAGAAATGGACAAAAAGAAAGCGCGAGAAAAGTGAGGAAAGTTTTTTTAGGTTTTTAACTTAAAAAAAAGCGGGGATAATTGGAGCTAATAAAAACATTTTGTAACTTTGCCCAAAGTAAGAAGTAGACCAAGATCAATTACTAAATATCTAAATAGAATAAGAAAATGAAGGAGACGTGTCTTCACGACAAGCATGTGGCGCTCGGCGCGCTAATGCAGCCTTTCGGCGGCTTTGATATGCCGATTCAGTATACCAATATTATAGACGAGCACAACGCTGTACGTCAACACGTGGGTATGTTCGATGTAAGCCACATGGGTGAGGTGATCGTTACTGGCCCTGACGCAGAGAAATACGTAAACCATATCTTCACCAACGATGTGCGCCCGATGACACCCGGAAAGGTAATTTATGGTATGTTCTGCTATCCCGATGGCGGCGTAGTGGACGATTCTTGCATCTGCAAACTCGGCGAGAATCATTATTTCTTCACCATCAATGCTGCTAATATAGATAAGGACGTGGCTTGGTTTGAGGAGCAAACCGCAGGGTTTGATGTGAAACTCGACCACCAAAGCGATTATTATGCACAACTCGCCATCCAAGGGCCTGAGTCTGAGACTACGGTTGAGAACGTATTGGGCATTCCCTGCAACGAACTGAAGTTCTATGAGGTGAAGACCTTGGAAATGGCTGGTGAGACGATTGTCCTTTCCCGCACAGGCTATACGGGAGAAGACGGATTTGAGCTTTACGGCTCTCATACGTTCATCCGCGAATGCTGGGATAAGCTCATGGCTGCTGGTGTGAAGCCTTGTGGCCTTGGTTGCCGCGACACATTGCGTTTCGAGGTAGGCTTGCCGCTTTATGGCGATGAGCTGACTGATAAGATTACCCCGGTGATGGCTGGCTTGAGCATGTTTGCCAAATTCGATAAGCCCGAGTTTATCGGTAAGGAGGCGCTTGCCAAGCAAAAGGCAGAAGGCCCGGAGAAGCGTTTGCGCGGTATCCGTCTGGACGGTCATGCTGTTCCCCGCCATGGCTATAAGGTGCTCAAAGATGGCCAAGAGGTTGGCGAGGTAACAACGGGCTATCGTCTCATCTCCGTGGAGGAGAGCTGCTGCGTGGCACTTGTCGATGCGTCTGTCAAGATGGACGACCGCGTGGAGGTACAAATCCGCAAGAAGACCTTCCCTGGCACTGTTGTGAAGAAAAAGTTCTACGATAAGCATTACAAGAAATAAGCTAATAACAAAACTAATAAATAAAAGAAACAATGGCAAAAGCAATTGAAGGGCTCTACTACAGCGAGAGCCATGAGTTCGTAAAGGTTGAGGGCGAAGAGGCATATGTTGGCATCACCGACTTTGCACAGGAAAGCCTTGGAAATATTGTCTACGTTGATATGCCCGAAGTGGATGACGATGTTACGGCAGGCGAGGACTTTGGCGCAGTAGAGAGTGTTAAGGCCGCCAGCGACCTGCTCAGCCCAGTTTCTGGCACTGTCACCGAGGTGAATGACGCTTTGGAAGACAAACCCGAACTGATCAACGAGGATGCTTTCGGCAACTGGATTATCAAGGTTACGCTTTCAGACAAGGGCGAGCTTGATGGTCTGATGGACGCAAAGGCCTACGAGGAGTTCTGCGCCAAGCAGCACTAATCCCCTACGTTCCTATTCGCACCGAATTTGTCGGGCAAACGTCGTTTGTTCGTTTGCCCGACAAATGTTTTAAACAATTATCTTAAACATTACTATTAATAATATGACCTATAAATATTTTCCACATACCGATGAAGACTTGAGCCTGATGTTGGCCAAGATTGGTGTCGGAAGCCTTGAGGAACTTTACGCTGGACTGCCAGAGGAGGTAAAGTTCAAGGGCGAATATGAAATGCCCGAGGCCATGAGCGAGCAAGAAGTGCGCGCAACTCTTGGCAAGCTGGCTCAAAAGAATCAGCAACTGACCTGCTTTGCAGGAGCGGGTGTCTATGACCACTACACCCCATCGGTTGTTCCCAACATTGTGGAACGCAGCGAATTCTTAACATCCTACACTCCGTATCAAGCTGAGATTTCGCAGGGAACACTCCATTACATCTTCGAGTTCCAGTCGATGATGGCCGAACTTACAGGTATGGACATCTCCAACGCCTCCATGTACGATGGCACAACAGCCACAGCCGAGGCTATGTTGATGGCTTTCAACAACTCACGCAAGGCCGACTCCGTGGCATACAGTGCCACGCTGGACCCCAAGACAGTCGCTGTGCTGAAGACCTATGCGCACTTCCACGGTGTGAAACTTGTGGAAATCGCACAGAAGGATGGCGTAACGGACAAAGACGAGTTGAAAGAGCAACTTGCCCAAGGCAATATAGCTGGCGTTATCGTACAGCAGCCCAACTACTACGGCATCCTAGAGGACTTTAGTGGCATAGCAGAAGAGTGCCACAACAAGAAAGCCCTCTTCGTGGTGAACAGCGTAGCTGCAGATTTGGCTTTGATGAAAACTCCCGCAGAGTGGGGAGCAGATGTAGCTGTAGGTGATGTGCAGAGCCTCGGTCTTCCCATGGCCTTTGGCGGACCATACGCAGGTTATATGTGCTGCACGGAAAAGCTGATGCGTAAGATACCCGGTCGCATTGTGGGCGAAACGCGCGATAATCGAGGACAACGCGCCTTTGTTCTCACGCTGCAAGCACGCGAACAGCACATTCGCCGTCAAAAAGCCACATCAAACATTTGCTCCAATGAAAGTTTGATGGCACTTTTTGCAACAATCTATCTTTCCGTAATGGGCAAAGAGGGCGTGAAAGAAGCCGCACAGTTAAGCATAGACGGAGCGCACTGCCTTTGCGACAAGCTCATTGCAACAGGCAAAGCACAGCTTGTTTACAACCAGCCATTCTTTAACGAGTTTCTTATACGCGTTGACGACCGCGATGCTTTCTACAATCGCTGCATTGAGCAAGGCATTCTGCCTGGCGTGAAAGTAGACAATGACAAGCTGCTTATCGCCGTAACAGAGAAGCGCACACTGGAAGAGATCAAGCAACTTACGGCAATCTTGAACAACAAATAAACCAAGGAGGACGAAAGATGAACAATAAATTATATGGCAATTTGATTTTTGAGCTTTCGCGCCCCGGCCGCCGCGCTTATTCTTTGCCCAAAAACCAATTTGGAGAGCACAAACTGCCCGCTAATCTCGTACGCGAGAAAGACGCAGAGTTGCCCGAATGTGATGAAATGACCGTAGTACGCCACTACACAAACCACAGTGCCAATAACTTCGGTGTACTCAACGGCTTCTACCCGCTCGGATCATGCACTATGAAGTACAATCCGATTATCAACGAGGAGATGGCCGCGCTTCCAGGATTCAACAACCTCCACCCGCTGCAACCGATGGAAACGGCGCAAGGAGCACTGGAAGTGGAATACAACCTCCAACAGACACTCGCCACGCTCACGGGTATGTACGACTTCACCCTCAACCCCTGTGCTGGAGCACATGGTGAATTGACGGGCTTGATGATTATTCGCAGCTATCACCAAAGCCGTGGCGACATGAAACGTACCAAGGTGATCGTCCCCGACTCAGCCCATGGCACCAATCCAGCCTCTGCCGCTGTTTGCGGATTGGACATTGTGGAAGTGAAAAGTACTTCTGAAGGACTGGTTGACGTAGAGGACTTGAAGCCTTTATTGAGTGATGACATTGCTGCCATTATGATGACAAACCCCAACACGCTTGGTCTTTTCGAGGATAAGATTCCTGAGATAGCCAAACTCGTTCACTCATGTGGCGCTTTGCTTTATTACGATGGAGCCAACTTCAATCCTATTCTTGGCGTGGCACGCCCCGGCGACATGGGATTTGACGTGATGCACATCAATCTGCACAAAACATTCTCCACACCTCATGGTGGCGGCGGTCCTGGTTCAGGCCCTGTCGGTGTGCGTAAAGGCTTGGAAACTTTCCTTCCTAAGCCACACGTGACCAAGGAGGGAGACAGGCTTATTGTCGAAAGTCCCGAACAAAAAGCAGAATATAATACAGAGGCCAACCACGTGGGGGCTTTCCTTGGCAACTTCCTTGTCAATGTTCGCGCTTATGCTTATCTACTGACGCTGGGCCGAAACCACATCAAGGAGGTTGGTCCTTTGGCAATACTCAATGCCAACTACATCAAGGAGTCGCTGAAAGACGACTACGAACTGCCTATCCCCACAACGTGCATGCATGAATTTGTGTTTAACGGCCTGCGCGACAAGAGCACCGGCGTTACCACCATGGACGTGGCGAAACGCTTGCTCGATTATGGCTATCACGCACCAACCATTTACTTCCCGCTGCTCTTTCACGAGGCACTGATGATTGAGCCAACAGAGAACGAAAGCAAGGATACCATTGACGGATTCATCGACGTGATGCACAAGATAGCACAAGAAGCCCGTGAAACACCCGAAGTGGTGAAAGGCGCACCGAGCAATACTCCCATTGGCCGGGTTGACGATGTGCTTGCCGCCAAGCACCCGATACTAACATTCAAACAGATGCAGAATGATCACGACTGATTTGATAATCATCGGCTCTGGCCCCGGTGGTTATCACACCGCTGGGTATGCAGCCAAACACGGCCTGAAAGTCGTCATAGTGGAAAAAGGAGAAGTTGGCGGAACGTGCCTTAATGTAGGCTGCATTCCTACCAAGTGCCTTGCCCACGATGCCGACCTTTATCGCAACCCGTTAATCTCCCAAGACAACGCATCAGTTGACTTCAAGCGCATCCATGAGCGCAAGAATCAAGTTGTGGCACAATTGGTGGAAGGCGTGAAGACGCTGCTCGCCCAGCCAGGCATCACCCTGGTCAAGGGAGAAGCGCAGTTCGTTGATGCACACACCATCGCTGTTGGCAACGAATGCTATACAGCACCAAATATACTCATTGCAACAGGTTCACAATCGAAGACTTTGCCGTTTATGCACGACAATGCCAACATTGGCAGTAATGTCATGACATCTACGGAACTGCTCGACATCGACTACGTCCCTCAACGGCTTTGCATCATCGGAGCTGGAGTCATCGGCATGGAGTTCGCCTCGGCTTTCTCCACATTCGGCAGCGAGGTCACAATTGTAGAGTTCTTGAAAGAATGCCTCCCCCCCATCGATGGCGACATCGCCAAGCGTATGCGCAAAACAATGGAGAAGCGCGGCATTAAGTTCTACATGCAAAGCGGTGTCAAGGACATCAAGTCGATAGAGAAAGACGGCAAACTCACAGCACTTGTCACATTTGAGCGCAAGGGAGAAATCGTAGAGTTAGAGGCTGACGCCGTACTTGTGGCCACTGGACGTGGAGCCTATATGGACGGTCTCAACTTGGCTGCTGCCGGCGTAACCTATGAGCGCAAGGGCATTCCCGTTGATGACAATATGCAAACCAACGTGCCAGGCGTTTACGCCATAGGCGATGTCAACGGAAGAATGCTGCTGGCTCATGCCGCAGAAGCACAAGGCCTTCGTGCAGTCAATCACATATTGGGGCGCAAAGACCACATCCGGTTGGAGATCATGCCAAGTGCTATCTTCACCTATCCAGAAGCCGCATCTGTGGGACCGACAGAGGAGCTACTGAAAAAAGACAAAGTGGCTTACACCTGCCGTAAGGCTTACTACCGTTCCAACGGAAAAGCTGTGGCGATGGAAGAAACGGAAGGCATGCTGAAACTGTTTGTCGCCGAAGACGGCAAACTGCTTGGATGCCACGTCTATGGGGCGCACGCCGCAGACTTGATACAAGAAGTGACTACACTCATCAATTGTGATGCGACCATCGAAATGCTGCACGACACCATTCACATCCACCCAACACTCTCCGAGATACTACTTGATGCAGCAATGTAAGGCGGATTTATGAATGTGCATAGCAGACACACCTACTTTTAACGAAGCAAAAAGTTCTTCCATTGTTTGGTGGTAAACAAAGAATGTGCTAACTTTGCAATCGGAAAGGACAACAAACAGGGTCGTATCGATTCGATCGGGATAGTCATCAAATAAATCAGAAAACCCGAGACGACTTCCTTCAGTCAATGGCGGGCCACATAAATCGCATTCCCGCGACTAAGCCGAAAGGCCAGTGGATTACAAACGACAAGGAGCGCTCATATCTTTGATACTCGGACTTTTCATCACATCGTCGATGCGACCTTTTTAAAACATTGAAGGCGGAGGCTTTATTAGTCTCCGCCTTTTGTTTTGCCCATTCTTTTTTTAAGGAAAGCAGTGGCAAACTCTTTCCATTACTGTTTAAAAGCTATTTTAGCTTGCCCCTGTCCCCTACCCTTTAACGTTCCAAGCCACGCAAAGTCATTTAGCATATAAGCAGCTCATAACCTATTCACTTACAAGCGCTTGCCTGAACCGCTTGTTTTACCATACAAAACCATACATATTGCAAGACAAAATGTATGGTTTGACAAGCCAAAAACTATGGTTTTACAATTACCCCATGCCACCAGCGTGAAAAGCGACTACGCCCGACCCCCACCTCGCACGCTTTCGCTTGTTTTTACCGAATTGCTTTATATGTTCCTCACCTTTTCTCCACCCCCCGTTTGCCAAATTCTTTCCTCTGACAGCATCGCTAAAAACAGAGAAAAACAGCGTTTTTATCAAAGTTGTGTTTATTCTCGTGAAAAAAACAAATAGATATTGAGTAAAATGGAGAAAAAGAGTTGGTAGGTACATTTAATTTTGCTACCTTTGCCGATGTTTATATCTTAGTAGAGAACAAAAAGCGGTAATTGGTATATGGCACGGATTAAAACGATTGGCATACTCACTTCTGGCGGCGATGCCCCGGGAATGAATGCGGCTATACGCGCGGTCACACGTGCGGGTATTTACAATGGTTTCAACATCAAGGCCATTTACCGCGGATATGACGGTCTTGTGTCGGGTGAGATAAAGCCTTTTACAACGGAGAATGTGAGTGGTATTATCGGTATGGGAGGCACTATATTGAAGACCGCCCGTTCCAAGGTTTTCACCACTCCTGAGGGACGCGCGCAAGCATATCAAAACTTGAAAAAGGAAGAGATAGACGCGCTGGTTGTCATTGGAGGAAATGGCTCGCTGACAGGAGCCATGCATTTTGCCGCAGAGCACGACTTTTGCTGCATCGGACTTCCCGGTACTATTGACAACGACCTTTACGGTACGGACAACACCATCGGATATGACACAACAATGAACACAATCGTGGAATGTGTTGACCGCATTCGCGACACGGCTCAAAGCCACGAACGCATCTTCTTTGTTGAGGTCATGGGGCGCGATGCCGGTTTTTTGGCTCAGAACTCAGCGATAGCCAGTGGCGCGGAAGCGGCCATCATCCCGGAAGACTCTACAGATGTAGACCAATTGGCTCGCTTCATGGAGCGCGGTGTTCGCAAGTCGAAGCGCAGTTGCATTGTCATTGTGTCGGAAAGTCCGAAGTGCGGTGCAATGTTCTATGCCGACCGAGTGCGCAAGGAGTTCCCCGACTACGATGTCCGTGTCTCCATTTTAGGGCATTTGCAACGCGGTGGCCGACCATCAGCTCGCGACAGAATTCTTGCCAGTCGCACAGGAGCAGGAGCAGTGGAAGCCATCATGCAGGGACAACGCAACATAATGGTTGGCGTGCGTAACAACGAAGTGTGTTATGTCCCCCTGTCCGAGGCCATACGCTCCGACAAGCCCTTTGACAGAAAACTAATTAAGGTGCTTGACGAGTTGAGCATTTAAGCGAAGATAATTAATAATCCAAAATAAAAAACGAACACATCTTATGTCACAAATTATTGGACATATCTCTCAGATTATCGGCCCCGTTATTGATGTCTATTTCAATACTAACGGTGAAGATCCAGAGAAGGTATTGCCTAAAATCTATGAGGCTTTGCGCATAAAGCGTCCCGATGGGCGTGACCTCATTGTCGAGGTGCAACAGCATATCGGCGAGGACACTGTGCGTTGCGTGGCCATGGACAACACCGATGGCTTGCAGCGCGGACTTGAAGCTGAGCGTACTGGCAGCCCGATTACGATGCCTGCTGGTGATCAGATCAAAGGGCGCATGATGAACGTTATCGGACAGCCTATCGATGGTATGGCGGCTCTTGACATGAAGGGTGCATATCCTATTCACCGTGAGGCTCCCAAGTTCGAGAACCTTTCCACTCACAAAGAGATGCTGCAGACAGGTATTAAGGTGATTGACCTGCTGGAGCCGTATATGAAAGGTGGAAAGATTGGTCTCTTCGGTGGTGCTGGTGTGGGTAAGACCGTGCTCATCATGGAGTTGATCAACAACATTGCTAAGGGGCACAATGGTTATTCGGTGTTTGCCGGTGTTGGCGAGCGCACCCGTGAGGGTAATGACCTTATCCGCGATATGCTGGAGTCTGGCGTTATCCGCTATGGCGAGAAGTTCAGAAAAGCCATGGAGGAAGGCAAGTGGGACTTGAGCCTTGTCGACCCCAACGAGCTTCAGAAATCGCAGGCCACGTTGGTGTATGGACAGATGAACGAGCCGCCCGGAGCGCGTGCATCGGTTGCTCTGTCGGGACTTACCGTTGCTGAGGAATTCCGCGATCATGGCGGGAAGAATGGTGAGGCTGCAGATATTATGTTCTTCATCGACAACATTTTCCGCTTTACTCAAGCTGGTTCCGAGGTGTCGGCTCTGCTGGGTCGTATGCCTTCCGCCGTGGGTTACCAACCAACGTTGGCCAGTGAGATGGGAGCGATGCAGGAGCGTATCACCTCTACCAAGAAAGGTTCTATCACTTCTGTGCAAGCTGTTTATGTGCCCGCCGATGACCTTACCGACCCAGCACCAGCCACAACCTTTACGCACCTTGACGCGACAACGGTGCTTAGCCGTAAAATTACGGAGCTGGGTATTTACCCTGCCGTAGACCCATTGGCAAGTACATCGCGTATCCTTGACCCGCTTATCGTGGGTAAGGAGCACTACGCTTGCGCACAGCGCGTTAAGGAGACTTTGCAGCACTATCAAGAATTGCAGGACATCATCGCAATCTTGGGTATGGACGAGCTTTCTGACGAGGACAAGTCTGTCGTCAACCGCGCCCGCCGTGTGCAGCGTTTCCTTTCTCAGCCGTTTACGGTGGCCGAGCAGTTTACGGGTGTTCCTGGCGTAATGGTTCCCATCGAAGAGACTATCAAGGGCTTCAATGCCATTCTTGATGGTGAGGTTGATGACCTTCCCGAGCAGGCATTCTTGAATGTGGGTACTATTGAGGAGGCCATTGCCAAGGGTAAGAAACTTATGGAAGCCGCCAAGGCATAACGCTTATGCTGAGACTGAGAATAGTTAGTCCGGAGAGAGTCATGTTTCAAGGAGAGGTGGAATCAGTGCTTGTACCTGGTACGTTGGGGCCTTTTGAGATTCTCAACGACCACGCGCCCATCATATCCACATTGGAAGCCGGACGGGTGGAATATGGCATGAAAGATGCAAAAAAACAATTCGATATACAAGGTGGATTCGTTGAGGTGAAACGCAACGAAGTAAGCCTGTGTGTTGAGGTATAAAGAGACATGAGTACAAGGAAAGAAGCCATGAGACACCACGCGTCTTCTTATAAGAGAGGAGCATTGTGGCTGATTGTAGGAATGACGCTTTTAGGACTGTTGCTTACACAACTTGTCATGAAGGACGGACAGACCTATAGTCTGCTGTTCTCTGCGGTTTATTTCTTGGTGGTAACATTTGCCAATGGCTGTTGCTGGCGTAAGGCCGCAGAGCGGGCGGGTAATCTGCTAACGCAGTATTATTTTGCCTCCTCGGTTGCACGCATGCTCTTAGCTTTCGTTGTCTTACTGGTGGGAATGTTTCTGCTACGGGATGACAAGGCGCAGATGTTGGGCTTTACGCTTATTTTCGCCACTTACTTTGTCGTTTTGCTCATCTTCGACTGCATATTCTTCTCTCGAATAGAGAAAAAACATCTGATAAATTAAAAATGAAAGCAATCAAGCGATACCTCTTTTTGTTGATGGTAATCTCGTTGGCTCTGCCGTCTGCAGCCAGCGAAAAGATGTCCATTGATATGAAGAGCATCTTGTGGGGACACATCAAGGATTCCTACGAATGGCACATAACGAATGTGGGTGACCATCCAGTGATTATCCATCTTCCTGTTATAGTGAAAAGTTCAACGGGATGGCATGTGTTCTCATCGTCAGAATTCTCCGAAGAGGCTGATGCACAGGGAAACCGCCCTGGACCATACGGACTTTATATCAAAAATGCCAATGCAGAACAGAATCCTAACAAAATCGTTGAGAATGTTGGAGGGAACGAAGTACGGCCTGTAGACATTTCTATTACAAAGACTGTATGCGTTTTGTTCATTGATGCCTTCATCTTGTTATTATGCGTGCTTATTCCGGCACGTTGGTGCAAGCGGCATAAAATTGACGACCCCGCTCCGCGTGGCTTTACAGGGTTAATGCATATGTTCATCAAATCGGTCTATGACGATGTGGTTAAGGCTGTTATGGGAGACGAAGCACCAAAGTATGCTCCTTATCTCCTAACTTGCTTCTTCTTCATCTTTGTGGCCAACTTGATGGGTATTATCCCCTTCCCTCCTGGTGGAGGAAACCTTACGGGTAATATCGCATGCACGTGTTTCTTGGCTCTTTGCACATTCCTCATTACCAATCTCACGGGAACAAAGGAATACTGGAAGGAAATCTTTTGGCCCGATGTGCCCACATGGTTGAAGGTGCCTGTGCCATTGATGCCTATCATTGAGTTGGTGGGTATATTTACCAAGCCACTTGCACTGATGGTTCGTCTCTTTGCCAATATGCTGGCAGGGCATGCCATTGCTTTGGCATTTGCGGGAATGATATTCATCATGTTCCATTTAACAGAGAGTGCCATGGTCAATAACTTTGCCGGAGGCGGTATGTCAGTAATATCGATAGCCTTGAGTATCTTTATGATGCTGTTGGAAATCTTGGTAAGTTATATTCAGGCATTGGTGTTCACTATGTTGAGTGCTGTGTTCATCACTTTTGCTCACGTCAAGGAGCATGAAGCATAACGGAGGGAAAAGAGACATCCCTACCCTACAAAACTTCCAAATAAAAGTTTAGAAAAAGAATTTAATAATCAAAAACAAATAATCAAAAAGAATTAGAACTATGTTATCATCATTATTGTTAGCAGCAGAGATTGCAAAGGTTGGTGGCGCATTGGGCGCAGGTATTGCCGTTATCGGTGCTGGTCTTGGTATCGGTCGCATCGGTAGTCAGGCTATGGATGCAATGGCACGTCAGCCGGAGAAGATTGGCGACCTTCGTTCTTCAATGATTATTGCAGCCGCCCTTGTCGAGGGTGTGGCATTTCTGGCTGTGATTGTTGCCCTTTTGGCAGTAGTTATGTAATCATTTCCCACATTCAGTGGGATTCAACGAACTTTAACCAGTAAGTATGGATTTATTAATCCCTGACAGTGGATTGCTTTTTTGGATGACGTTGGTTTTCGTCATTGTCTTCTTGATTTTATGGAAGTGGGGCTTCCCTGCTATCATAAAGATGGTGGACGAGCGCAAAGCCTATATTGACAATAGTTTACGAAAGGCCAAAGAGGCCAACGAAAAACTTGCCAACATCCAAAAAGAGGGTGAAGCCATGCTGCAAGAGGCACGCGACAAGCAGGCGGCACTCCTGAAGGAAGCCGCCTCTACGCGTGATGCCATCGTGGAGAAAGCGCAAATCAAGGCGCAAGACGAGACCGCGCGCATCCTTGCCGATGCCAAAACAGAAATTGACAGCCAAAAACAAGCCGCTATTCGCGAAATCAGAACGCAGGTGGCCGAGTTGTCGGTTCAAATCGCAGAGAAGATTCTTTGTGAGAAGTTGGCATCAACAGAAAAGCAGAATGAGCTGATAAACAGATTGCTGGATGAAGTTTCTTCTACTAATGATAAGGATAAGTAACCACAGCTTATGGATTCAGGTGTAATATCGGTTCGCTACGCCCGTGCGCTTCTCAAAAGTGCAACGGCGCTCAAGCTCGAAGAGCAGGTCTATAAGGAAATGTCAGTTCTTGCAGGGAATTATATTCGAGTGCCAGAATTGCGTTTGACGATTGACAATCCGATGCTTTCCAAGAGCAAGAAGAAAGAGCTGATCAAAACGGCTTGTGGTGGAGTGTTATCGGAGTTGACCATACGCTTTGTTGATCTTGTACTTAAGGAAGGCAGAGAAAGAGCTTTGCAATTCATGGCGACCTCTTACATCACTCTTTATAGGAAGCAGAAGAATATCATTCGCGGTACGCTCACCACCGCCGCTCCTGTCTCAGAAGAGACAGAGAAGAAGATGAAAGCGATGGTAGAGAAGAAAACTCATGGCACTGTGGAGTTCAACACGGAGGTGAATCCGAACATTATTGGCGGATTTATCCTTGAGTATGACACCTACAGAATGGATGCCAGCATACAGCGCAAGCTGCGCGACATCCGCAATACGTTAATTAAATAAATAGAAAAAGAATGTCAGATAAGATAAAACCAAGTGAGGTCTCCGATGTGTTGCTTCAGCAACTGCAAGAGATGAACAGTGCCACACAATTTGACGAAGTGGGCACTGTGCTCACTGTCAGCGACGGCGTGGCGCGCATCTACGGATTGCGCAACGCCGAGGCCAGCGAGTTGCTTGAGTTTGAGAATGGCACTATGGCTATCGTGATGAACCTCGAGGAGGACAACGTTGGCTGTGTGCTCTTAGGTTCTACGGCTGGCATCGAAGAGGGCATGAAGGTAAAGCGTACACACCGCATTGCTTCCATCCGCGTCAATGACAACTACCTTGGTCGTGTGGTGAACCCATTGGGACAAGCCATTGATGGCAAAGGAGAGATTGATCTCGCGAATGCTTTTGAGATGCCCCTTGACCGCAAAGCTCCTGGTGTCATCTATCGCCAGCCAGTGAAAGAACCCCTGCAAACGGGTATTAAGGCGGTTGACTCGATGATTCCTATCGGACGCGGCCAGCGCGAGCTGATTATTGGTGACCGCCAAACGGGAAAAACAGCCATCGCCGTAGACACCATTATCAACCAAAAGAAGTTCTACGAGGAAGGAAAGCCCGTTTATTGCATTTATGTAGCTATTGGCCAAAAGGCCTCCACAGTGGCTTCACTTGTGCAAACTCTCAAGGAGCATGGTGCAATGCCCTATACAATTATCGTTAGCGCAACAGCGGCAGACCCAGCTGCAATGCAGTATTACGCTCCATTTGCGGGTGCAGCCATTGGCGAGTATTTCCGCGACCGTGGCCATAGTGCGCTTGTTGTTTATGACGATTTGTCCAAGCAGGCTGTTGCTTACCGTGAGGTGTCGCTGATTCTTCGCCGTCCCTCTGGCCGTGAGGCTTATCCTGGTGACGTGTTCTACCTCCACTCCCGTTTGTTGGAGCGCGCAGCACGCATCAATGATCAGCAAGAGATTGCCGAGCAGATGAACGACCTTCCTGAAAGCATGAAAGGCCATGTGAAGGGTGGTGGTTCGTTGACCGCTTTGCCCATCATTGAGACTCAAGCAGGTGACGTGTCGGCTTATATCCCCACCAATGTTATCTCCATCACTGATGGACAGATTTATTTGGAGACCAACCTGTTCAACCAAGGCTTCCGTCCAGCTATCAATGTCGGTATCTCTGTGAGCCGCGTGGGTGGTTCTGCACAAATCAAGAGCATGAAGAAGGTGGCAGGTACGCTGAAAATCGACATGGCGCAGTATCGTGAGTTGGAGGCATTCTCTCAATTCTCAAGCGACATGGATGCGGTTACGGCGATGACACTTGATCGTGGACGTAAGAACAATCAGTTGCTCATCCAGCCGCAGTATTCCCCTATGTCCGTAGGCGAGCAGGTCGCCATCCTGTATTGCGGTGTGCACGGTTTGTTGCATGATGTTCCTGTAGGCAGCGTGCGCGAGTGCCAAGACCAATTCTTGGAAACTATGCGTTCAGCCCATGCCGACACGATTGAGAGCTTGGCTTCCGGCAAGTTGCTTGAGCAAGATACGAAAGTCATAGAAGAGGTCATGGCAAATATTGCCGGACAATTCAATAAATAAGCCTAAAGAAGTCTGTTATGCCATCTTTGAAAGAAATCAAAAGCCGTATAGCCTCGGTCAATAGCACGAGGAAAATTACGAGTGCGATGAAGATGGTGGCTTCAAGTAAGCTGCACCACGCTCAGACTGCCATAGAGAATATGCTTCCCTATGAGAATATGCTTGAGCACATTCTTAAGACCTTTTTGGTCTCAGCACCTGACGTGGAACTTCCGTTCAATCAAGAACGCCCAGTAAAGAAAGTTGCTTTGTTGGTGTTCTCGTCCAATTCTTCGTTGTGCGGTGGCTTTAATGCCAACATCATCAAAACGATGCAGCACACGATTGACGAATATCGCCAGCAAGGACTGACGAACGAAGACATCCTTATCTACCCCATTGGGCGTAAGATAGAGGAAAAAGTTCGCAAACTGGGACTTCGTGTCGCTGGCTCATACGTTGCTTTGGCCGACAAGCCCAATTCTTCTGATTGTCGTGACATTGCCATAGAGGTGGGACAAAAATTCTTAAATGGTGAAGTGGATAAGGTTGAGCTTATCTATCATCACTTTAAGAGTGCTGGCTCACAGATTCTCACGCGCAGAACTTTCTTGCCCATTGACTTACATGATGATATTGGAGCGGACAACGATCGCGACCTTACATCAAAGTTGGCAACCAAGAAAGCGCAAGAGTATCTCAAAAAGCGACAAGAAGAGAAGGAAGAGCGGGAAAAAGCAAATGTGAAGCCGCTTAATGACAATTTCCTTGTAGAGCCAGATCTCCACACGGTGCTTGAGCAACTTGTTCCGAAGGAGTTGCATTTGATGGTGTATACGGCTTTGCTTGACAGCAACGCATCGGAGCATGCCGCACGCATGGTAGCCATGCAAACCGCTACGGACAATGCCGATGAGTTGCTGCGCGAACTTAATTTGCAATATAATAAGTCGCGTCAGGCCGCCATCACCTCTGAATTGCTTGACATTGTGGGTGGAACGGTTAACAATTAAAGCCATTCCCAAACAAGAACCTATTATTAAAGGACGGAAAAAAGCGAATTTTTCCGTCCTTTTTTATTCAATAGAGCAGAACATTAAACGTTTTATATTTAGTACAATAAAATTTAAACCATGCATAATATGGTGGTACTGTCCAAAAAAATGTGTAAGTCATTCTTCCTTGTTCTTTGTAATTGCTTTACTGTTCATTTTTGTCCAGTCTTTAAATTGATATAACCAGCGTGCGTATGTGTGCTTTGTCTCTTTATCCATGATATGGAAAAGGGTTGGAAGAAGTTCTTTAAGGATTATTTGAAAGAGACGGCAAACATAGAGAACGATGAAGCGAATCTCAATGACTGTGACATTTATATGCAATACGTTATATTTGGAGAATACACATATGGATAAATTCAAGATTTTCAAGAAAGTCGGCGAGGGCAAGGAAGTGTACCTCAAAGACGAGCAGGAAAATTGCATGATGAAATTCTTTGTTGACGAGGAGAGGGTCGGCGCCTATCTGAAAAGGCAGGGCAAGAGCCCCTATCGTGTTGACATCAGAAACGAGGTAATCTTTGACATCATGAACGAGTCGGACGAAAGCACAAAGGAAGTATACGATGCGTTTTAACGCTTTCACAGCTATGGACGTCATGCGGGATTTCTACGAAGGTAAGAAAAGACTTGAATGGTGTTCCGGCTTTCAACCACCCTTTGATGTTGGTTGGAGAGCCGTAACTGCAAAGTTCAAGGATAAGCTATTCGAGGGTGAGGGCATGGACGAGAAACTGTTTATATGCGGGCTTCTCCATGACTTGGTGGAGGATTGCCAACAAACCCACGAATGGACATTCCAAAGATTGAAAGACATGGGCTGTCCGAGTGCGGTACTTATTGCACTAGAACTGCTTACGCATGAGGAAGGAACACCCTACATGGATTACGTTAAGCGGATTTATGACAGCGGCAACCAAATGGCTATCAAGGTAAAGGTTGCAGATCTCCAAGCCAATCTTAACAGGAATGGAGGGAGATACCCAAAGATTTACAAGAAGCATCAAGATGCGCTCCAATACATTAAAGATGCAGCCAAAGC
>CAZASQ010000022.1:29824-44161 GCA_964487905.1 uncultured Prevotella sp.
AGGAAGATGCCCGTATACGCATTGATGTACGGCTTTTTGAAGACATACAAAAAAATATTTCAGACATCGGTAGTCCGAATCATGGAAAAATATCTTGATTATTATGGCTGCGGCCTTTGACATGGTGAAGCCACGGTGATAATGCCGTTTTTTATCTGATGTATGCGGAAAAGCCCATATATATTTGTCTATTTCAACACTTTTATATATTTTTGCAAGGTGTCTTCCACTATCAAAAAAATAATATGAGGATGAGAACTATTTGCAACTTCTGTATGATGATGTGTTTATTGGTCACCTTTTCCTGCGAAAAGCCAGAAATAGAAGGCGAGCATGACACAACATCCAAGACGGAAACGCCTAATGGCAGCAGCGAGGAGGATGGTTATCAAGATGATACTGATGAAGACAATGATGGAACTTACGAGGAGACGGACATTGTGGATGGTGACCAAGAGACGGACTACCGAAACAAAACATATGGTGTGAAGGAATTTATTAAAGCATCGTTAGGGCAACGCCCAGTAAAAGTGGAGGGATACATTGTGGGAGCTTGCACAAAAAGTATTAAATACGCCGAATGGAATCCCCCATTCACGCATGAACAGGCAATACTTCTTGCCGACCAGCCATACACGCAAAACAGTGCAGAGGTCATATCAATTCAGTTGCGCAAAGGAACTATGCGGTCGGAATTCAACTTGGTGGAGCATCCCGAAAATTATGGGAAACGTGCGTACTTTTATGGAAGCAAGCACACTTACCTTGGCATTACTGGAATGAAAGATGACATAACAGGATATGGGTGGGCAGAATGAGGCTGCCGTTATTTAAGGGAAGAAGGAGAGCTATCATCCTCTTACATAGCCAGTTTGGCACATATCATTTTCCCACAGGTACAGTTCAACGCCCCCATGTTCCCAACCCATTTTCTCAAACCTTACGTTTTACATCCTCAAAGGATACGTTTTGCCTTGCAAAAGGTATCCTTTGGCAGCGCAAAAGGTATGGTTTGGCAAGCGATCAGAATCCTTCCTACAAGTGCTTGGGCAGTAAAATCTCCCCGCTAACTTGCGTAATCCATTTGTTTCCATTACCTTTGCAATACTTAAACAGAGCCGATTTGGCTATAATCAAACTCTGTTGGTAAATTCAATATTCAACAAAAAGAAACCCCGTTGATTAAATGAAGAAAGTTTTTATTGCAATTCTTGCAGCGATAACACTCAATGTTTATGGTATGGAAGACAATGATACCACAACCTTACAGTTTGCGGAGACATCAGATGTACACGGATGCTTCTTCCCATATGATTTCATCAACCGCACTCCCATGAAGGGTTCGTTGGCACGCGTGAAGACTTACATGGACAATCTGCGTGCCAACTACGGCAAAGAAAATGTTTATTTGCTTGACAATGGAGACATTCTTCAAGGTCAGCCCATTTGCTATTACTATAATTTTGTGGCTTCGGAGCAACCAAACATTGCCGCACAATGCCTCAATTATCTCCAGTACGACGCCTTGGGCTTTGGCAACCACGACATAGAAACTGGCCACTCGGTCTATGACAAATGGGTGAAAGAGTGCCACGCGCCAGTTTTGGGTGCCAATATCATCAACAAGGCTACAGGAGCCCCCTATACTCTGCCCTATCAAGTGTTTTGCAAGGACGGGAAAATCAAAGTAGCTGTAGTGGGAATGCTCACGCCTGCCATACCTAATTGGCTTAAAGAGGGACTATGGAGCGGACTGCGCTTTGACGATATTGTAGAATCGGCACGTCAAACAGTAAAGGTGCTGCGAGAGAAAGAACGCCCAGACGTTATTATCGGTCTGTTCCATTCCGGATGGGATGGCGGTATTAAGACGCAGGAGTACTGCGAGGATGAGGTCAAGATGGTGGCAGAGCAAGTGGACGGCTTCGATGTGATATTCTTTGGCCATGATCACACTCCGCACAACTCCAAAGTATTGAACAGCACAGGCAAAGAGGTGCTGTGCCTTAATCCAGCCAATAATGCCCGCTATGTGGCTTTGGCAACACTCAAATTTGCCAAAACAAACGGGCAGTGGAAAGTCGTTTCCAAAGAAGGTCAGCTTGCTGATGTCACAGCATTGCAACCCGATGACGACTATATGAAGCATTTTTCCGATGCCATCAGCGAAGTTAAGGCATGGGCTACTCAGCCATTGGGTGTCTTTGAGCAATCCATCTCCACGCGCGATTGCTATTTTGGCTCTTCTGCTTTCAATGATTTGGTTCTCAATTTGGAATTGCAAATTACCCAAGCTGACATTGCGTTTAACGCCCCCTTATCACTTAACGCCTCCATCAAAGCTGGCGAAGTGACCGTGGCAGACATGTTCAATCTTTATAAGTTCGAAAATCAGCTCTACGTGATGCGCCTTACTGGCGAGGAGATACGGCGTCACTTGGAAATGAGCTATGACCTTTGGGTAAACACCATGCAGTCGGCAGACGATCATTTGCTGCTTCTGTCGAACACACACAATGATGCACAGCGAATGGGATTCAAGAACTTCACTTTCAACTTCGACTCTGCAGCCGGAATCGACTATGAGGTGGACGTAACTAAACCCAATGGGCAAAAGGTGCGCATTCTGCGCATGAGCGATGGACGGCCTTTTGACCCCAAGGCGTGGTATAAGGTGGCCGTAAACAGCTACCGTGGCAATGGTGGCGGCGAGTTGCTCACCAAGGGAGCAGGCATTTCGCGCGACTCTTTGCAGTCACGCATATTGTGGGAAAGCCCGCGCGACCAACGTTACTATCTCATGGAAGAAATCAAGCGCATGGGAACGCTCAATCCCCAGCCCAATAACAACTGGCGTTTTGTGCCAGAGGCCTGGGTGAAGCCAGCTGCAGAGAGGGATTACAATCTGTTGTTTGGAAAGCATTAAGAAAGAAGCAGGGATGGTGAACGGAAAGTATTGGTTCGCATTTGTCAAAGATGCCGTAATGCTGGAGAAGAAGCAGGACGGCACCTATGCCATACCGTTTTCAGAAGTAGCTCCCATTGCCTTGAAGCCTTGGACGCATGTCATGGAAATAGCCCCCATGAGCGATGGCACTGAGGTGTGTGCGGCAAGCATAGACTATCCCGTCACTGACAACCCGCGCTTCGAAATGTGCGGATTACGTCAGTCGTACTATAAAATTAGTGAGGAGTTTTATCTTAAAGCGGGCAAATGTCATGAGTTGCTTTATTGGGATAAAAACACTAAGTTTTGCGGTATTTGCGGTGCTCCAATGGCAATGAGCACGCCTATCTCCAAGAAATGCACAAACTGCAAGAAAGAAATATGGCCACAATTGGCCACTGCCGTTATCGTCCTCATTCATCGTGGCGACCAAGTGCTGCTTGTCCACGCCAAGAACTTTGTCAACAACCGCATCTATGGGCTGGTCTCGGGATTTGTTGAGACAGGCGAGACACTTGAAGAGGCCGTACATCGCGAGGTCAAGGAAGAAACAGGCATCACCATAGCCAACCTTTCCTATTTCGGATCGCAGCCATGGCCATATCCTTGTGGCTTGATGGTGGGCTTTAATGCTGATTACGTGGCTGGGGAAATTCATTTACAGCGATCGGAGTTGGAACGTGGCAGTTGGTTTTCCAAAGATGCACTTCCCCCACTTCCCGAAAAACTCAGCATTGCCCGAAGAATGATAGATGACTGGCTTTTGAAAGATTAGGGAAAATCATACGCCTTGGATGCTTGGTGAAACGTTTTGGGGTATGTGAAATTACGTCAACAGCTCGGGACGAAGCATTAAAAAGACAAAATCAAGCAGAAGAGAATCCAAAAAAGCTATGACTCTGTAGCTCTTTACGAATTTTATGTTTACTTTTGTCCTCAAGTATTACAAATTGAACTCATGAGAAATGTAATGAAGATAATCTTTGCGGCTTGCCTACTGTTGCTTTCATCGGCAGTGACCTGTGCGCAAAATGACTCTACTACCGATGGTAAAAATGTCCAGTCGTTCATTGCCGACACGATAGACAATAAGCAACTGGCCGATGCAGGGACAGCCAATGAGCCTGCAATGGCAGAAATGGTCAAGCAAGAGCAGACTGCTGGAAAAGGCTTGCACCAAGTGTTGAAAACCAAATTCATAGAAGGCAATGCAGGATTTATGTCCCTTGTTGCACTGGCACTTGTTTTGGGACTGGCGTTTTGCATAGAGCGCATTATCTATTTGAGCCTTTCCGAGATCAACGCAAAGAAGTTTATGGAGGATATCTGTGCAAAAATAACCCTTGGCGATGTGGAAGGAGCTAAGCAATTGAGCCAAAACACACGTGGTCCTGTGGCTTCTTTATGTTTTCAAGGCTTGACGCGCATTGACGACACGATCGAGAACATTGAGCGTGGAGTGACAAGCTACGGCGAAGTTCAATCCGCTAACCTTGAAAAAGGATGTTCTTGGATTACCTTGTTCATAGCCATGGCTCCCTCATTGGGCTTCTTGGGCACAGTGATAGGCATGGTAATGGCTTTTGACCAAATACAACAGGCTGGCGACATCAGCCCTACCATTGTGGCTGCAGGCATGAAAGTTGCGCTCATTACCACCATTTTTGGAATTATTGTGGCGCTTATCCTGCAAGTATTCTATAACTATATCCTCTCAAAAATAGAGCATATAACAGCACAGATGGAGGAATCAGTTATCGCCCTGTTTGATGCCATCATGGAATACAAGGCTAAAACGAGCGGAAAATGAAGCAGAAAACAGTTGCAAACAGGAAGTTTGGAAATTCTACGGAACACATATCGCAATGCGTCCTTTATGTGTTGACAGGATTGTCTGTCCTTGTTTTCGCCGCATTTTATCTTGTTGGGTTTGATATGCCTTATTGGAGGAACGACTCAATAAACGCTCCTCTACTTACGGATTGGCTTATTGGCTTCATGGTTATGCTATTGCTCCTTGCAATCGTAATCGTAACTGTTGCCGGAATACGCTCCATTAAAATCAATCATGGAGCGCGAAGCCTTGTATATGGAATACCTGCACGGAAAATATCAATAGCAATATGCAGCCTCACGGCCGTATCTCTTCTTGCAGGATTCCTGTTGGGGTCTTCAGAACCAATGCTAATCAATGGTGAGAAGTTTGCTAATTGGTGGTGGCTGAAAACTTCTGATATGCTCATAACAGCAGCTTCTGTTTTGTTGTTTGCTACCATAGGAGCCATCATTTTGGGGGCTGCACGCTCATATTGGAAAAAATGAATGTATGCCTATGTTGTTTAGAAAGACCAAACGCTGCGTACCGGGACTGAACACCACATCAACGGCAGACATCTCATTCATGTTGCTCATCCTTTTTCTGGTAACGACATCAATGGATGTGGACAAAGGTATATCCCAGCAACTGCCTCCGCCTGAAAAAGAACAAAGTTTGCCCAAGCCGCAGGAAATTGATCGCCAGCTTATCATGCAGCTATATATTGATGAACACGATAGTTTGAAATGCAATAATTTTCCTGTTGAAATTGGCCTTTTAAGCCAACACGTCATTGATTTTGTCGCAAGTAAAGGCTCAAGCCATATCATACGGCTTGAGATGAATCGCGCATCGAGTTATGAAACTTATTTCCATGTGCAAAATGAGATAGCCCGCGCCTATATGACACTACGCGATCAAGAGGCAGAACGGCGTTTTGGCACAAAGTTCCGCCAATGTTCTGATGACGAACAAGCACAAATAAGCGAAGCCATTCCGCAACGTGTGGTTGAGATTTACCATAAGGAGGCCAAGCCATGAGTATTGTCAGACACTTGAAACGTGAGGTGCCAGGACTAAACACGTCTTCCCTACCCGACTTAATTTTTAGTGTATTATTCTTTTTCATGATTGTTACGCACATGCGTAAGGTGACTTTGAAAGTGAAATATAATACACCAGCGGGAACAGAGTTAAACCAGCTAAGCCGTAAAACAACCACCACCTATATTTATATAGGCCACCCCATGAACCCCAAGGTATCACCAAACGCCGATGATTTTTGCATTCAAGTCAATGATAAGGTGGTAAGTTTAAGTGAATTGCAAGATTTCTTAAAGAAAGAGCATAAAGCCATGGGAACGGAAGAGGATTCCCGCTCTTTGGCGGTCCGCTTGAAAGCCGACCGCAATACACCTATGGGCGTGATTGAAGAGGTAAAGCAAGTTCTTAGACAAGCCCAAATACTCAATATCAGCTACGATGCAGTTGAAAAGAACAGTCAAGACAAGAATGAAACAAAGATTAGCTTTTAAATTCGAATAAATTCTTTCAATTAGTTGCAAAAACCAACTTATTGTGGTATCTTTGCACCAATAATTCATCAACGATATGGCACATAGAAGTTTAGACAAGTTAGACAGAAAGATTCTCCGTCTAATCGCCGAGGATGCACGAATCCCTTTCTTGGAGGTTGCGCGCTCTTGCAATGTTAGCGGTGCGGCAATTCACCAGCGTATTCAGAAATTAACCAATCTTGGAATCCTATTGGGTTCACAATTTTTGATTGATCCTGAGAAGATTGGTTATGAGACGTGCGCCTACATCGGACTTTATCTGAAGAATCCAGAGGATTTTGACAAAGTGGTTGAGGCCCTGAGGATGATTCCTGAAGTAGTGGAATGCCACATTACTACGGGAGGCTACGATCTGTTTATAAAGATTTTTGCCCGCAACAATCACCATTTGATGGACATTATTCACGACAAGCTGCAGCCATTAGGCTTGGCACGCAGCGAGAGCCTAATGTCTTTCAAGACGGTTATTGACCGCCCGCTTCCCATTGAGGAAAATCCGAGTTTGCCGCAAGATGAAGAAGGCAATGCGGAATGATAAAAAGGGACTTTTAAGTCCCTTTTTTGTTTATGGTAAATGAAAGAGGGAACAAGGGGTTATCGTCCTATAAGCCGCTGTTTTCTATTGAATTACCATACAAACCTTAACTATGGGCTTATTGGATGCTAAAAGAAGGATTTTAAAAGGTATGGTTTTATAACGTCAAAGCATACCTTTCGTCATGCAATAGGTCACATATTACAATGCAATATGTGACCTATTGCATGACGAAAGGTTGAGCATGGTAAAACCACACTCTTACTCTTTCGCCTAAGCGTCAGGTCTCTTTACTGGGCAACAGCCACCAAACGTCATACGCATAGCGACAAAGAGTGAACTCCATTAAGGAAGTCACGGACAGCCATACGCTTTTTCCCGGATAATTGCACCTCTATAAGTTCCAGTAGAATGTCAGTTGTATTCACATAAAGATGCCCTTTCTCTATAAGAAATGTTCCCACAGGAGAAGTTGCCACTCGTTCTGTCTTTGCAGACTGGAATATCTTTAATGTTGTAGGCTTGCGTTCATCCACCGAAACCGTTGTCCACGCACCTGGCATAGGGCTGAGACCACGAATAAAATCGTAAACGCGCTTTCCAGACTGATTCCAATTGATCTCGCAAGTTTCCTTGAATATCTTTGGCGCATCTTTCAGATTGGTCATCATTTTTGCTGCTATCAGTTCTTGCTGATCCGTACTTTCTATGTCGCCATTATTGGCCAACATCAGCTGAATGGTGTCCAACGCCGCCTTTGCGCCTAACTGCATTAGCCCGTCATAGACATATTCCACATTGGCATCATCAGGAACGGTGAATTTTCTTTGCAAAATGATACGTCCCGTATCAACGTGCTTGTCAAGGAAAAAGGTGGTTACGCCCGTCTCTGTCTCTCCGTTTATCACTGCCCAATTGATAGGAGCTGCACCACGGTATTGAGGCAATAAGGCGGCGTGAACATTAAACGTACCAAACTTGGGCATATCCCACACAATTTCAGGAAGAAGACGGAAAGCAACAACCACTTGCAAGTCTGCCTTGTATGAGCGAAGCTGCTCTATAAAGTCCGGATCTTTCATTTTCACGGGCTGCAAGACGGGCAAATTATGGCTTTGCGCATACACTTTTACAGCTGAAGGCTGAAGTGTGTCTTGATGTCTTCCCACGGGCTTGTCGGGCTGCGTAACCACAGCCACTACGTTGTAGCCGCCCTCAACCAAGGCTTTGAGGGTTTCAACGGCAAACTCGGGGGTTCCCATAAATATGATTCTCAAATCTTTCTTGTCCATACTTATATTATCCAAAATATTCTGTTCGTTGACGGACAAAGTCCGTTAGGAAACGTTATGCTTGCTTGCGGATTTGGCAAGCACTCGCTTTTCACATCTACTTGCCTATTCCGTGCTGTAATCGCGAATGACCTGCCTGTACATCGTGTACAAACGGGCACGCGAGATGTAGCCCACCAACATCTCGTTTGCATCAAGTACTGGTAAATTGGCTGCGCCTGTTTGGTCGAATACTTTCATAACTCTTTCCATAGAGTCGTTTACACCAAGTGTGGCCGCTGGCGGCGTCATCAACTGACGAACCGTGAAGCGTTGATATAGCTCGGTTCTGAATATGACATTGCGAATTTTCACCAAATCGATTTCCCCTAACAGATGCGCTCCCTCATCGGTCACGGGCAAATAGTTATAGCGGTTTCCGCTAATGGTCAGCACAAGTTTTCCCATTTTAAGATCTGGCGACACGGAACTGAAATCGTGCTCTATAATACTGTCCATGCTCATCAACGTAAGCACCGAGTGGTCTGTGTGGTGAGTGAGCAGTTTCCCCTCACGTGCCAACCGCAGCGCATAGATACTGTGACTTACAAAAATGGAGATGGTCAAGTAAGCACACACTGAGACGACTATCAAGGGAATAAAAAGGCTATAACCGCCCGTAAGCTCTGCAATAAGGAATATACCCGTTAAAGGTGCGTGCATCACGGCAGACATTACGCCCGCCATACCGTAGAGCGTAAAGTTCTTCTCTGGAACATAAACTCCTATCTGATAGACATTCCAAATGCGCGCGAAAAGAAATCCAAAGAACCCACCGATAAAGAGTGAGGGGGCAAAAGTTCCACCACATCCTCCTGCCCCATTGGTTGCGCTGGTGGCATACACCTTTGTTATGACCACCAAAGCTACGTACAAGACAAGATATTCGCTTTTGCCGGCAAACAAAGACTCTTGCAGCACCTGACACCAGTCGGTTTCGGTCTTTCCCTCTATAAAAATGGCAAGGCTGCTGTATCCCTCACCATACAAGGAGGGAAAAAGAAAGATGAGAGTACTTAGCGTCAGACCACCGATAAGCAGCTTGAGATAGGGGCGAGACGAAAGGCGCGCATATCCATCCTCGCACCAAGTCATCATCCGCATGAAGTAAAGCGATATGCCACCACAGCCTATTCCCAAAAGGATTGTTGCGGGAAGGCGGTCAAGCTGAAAGATATTGTCTGTTTGGAAATTAAACATGGAGGCTTCTCCCGTGAATAGATAGGAAAAGCAGGTGGCCGTCACCGATGAAATAAGTATGGGAAGCAGTGAGGCCATCGTAAGATCAACCATCAATATCTCTATAGTGAACACCAATCCAGCGATAGGAGCCTTGAAAATACCTGCCACTGCGGCCGATGCACCACACCCCACAAGCAGCATCAGACGCTTTTTGTCCAAATGAAACAGTTGCCCAAGGTTGGATCCTATGGCCGAGCCAGTAAGCACTATTGGTGCTTCTGCTCCAACAGAGCCTCCAAAGCCAATGGTTATGGCCGATGCTACCACAGAAGACCACGTATTGTGTGCTTTCAAACGACTCCGCTTCGTAGCAATGGCATAGAGAACACGGGTGATACCGTGGGAAATGTTGTCTCTGACAACATATTTAATAAAGAGAGTGGTTAGCCAAACACCAATGATAGGATAAACCAAATAAAGCCAGTTAATACCTGTGAGGTTGAATCCCGAGGTTAACAACAGCTGAATATGATGAATCAAAAGGTGTAATCCCCATGCGGCTACCGCCGCAAGGAAACCTATAATGAAAGCAAGCAACAGGAGGAACTTCCTGTCCGAGACGTGCTTGGTGCGCCATTGGTCAAAAAGGCCAATGAGGTTGGCACGCTGTTCCTCTATGTTTTCCTGTCCGTTGATGTCGGCCATTGATGTTTTATTTCCTAATCACCGTTACGATTCCATCCGCCGTGAGCTTAATAATGCTCGACGGGGCGTGTGGCTTGTGCTCTTGTCGGCGAGAGGCACATACGTAATCAACCATTTCCAATAGCTCCGGCGCAATATCGCCATAGTTTTGTGCCGCCGGCATCCCACTGATATTGACAGATGTGCTCACAATAGGCTTCTGCATACGATAGCAAAGCTCATGGGAGAAAGGCTCTTTGGTAATGCGAATGCCTATAGAGCCGTCTTCTGCAATGAGATTAGGTGCGAGATTGACGGCATTGTCCAATATAATGGTGGTTGGCTTGTCTATTGCGTCAATAAGTTCCCACGCAACAGCTGGAATATTACGTACATAACGCTGTATCCGCGCGTCAGAATCAACCAAGCAAATCATTGCTTTAGAGTCATCGCGCTGCTTGATTTGGTATATCCTTTCTACGGCTTTGGCATTGGTGGCATCACATCCAATTCCCCACACCGTGTCTGTGGGATAGAGAATTACCCCACCTTTGCGCATACACGCAACGGCATTCTTAATATCTTCTTCTGTCTTCATTTCTGCTTTGTGTATTAATAAATTCTCACTGCATCGCCAATGCGCAGCTTATAATCCCTTGTAGCGAGTTGGGGATTCATCTTCATTAGGCTCTTCAAGCGTATACCATACTTCTGCGCAATGTCATAGAAGCTCATCGAAGTGAGAACTGTATGATAAGGATGATCCTTGAATTGCTTCTTGGGTGCTCTCTTTTGCTTTTTTGACAGCCAAACAATATCCCCTGTTTGCAACTTGGCGTTCTTGTTTCGCTCATTATACTTTGCCAAATCGTGGGCATTGACATCCATCTCCTTGGCTATGGACTTAAACGTATCGCCTTGGCGCGCCACAACATAAAAGCCATCGTTGAAGCTAAGCAAGCGATGAACAACAACACTTTGCACAACGGGCTTGACTATCTTATTCGTTGTAATGGCTAAGTTGCACCGCCTTTCTTCTTTCTTGGGAGTTGCCAAATCATACTCATGGAGACGGTATGCCTCTATAATATCTATCAAGCGGCGCGCATAAGCAGGATTGGTGGCATAACCAGCTCGCTTCAATCCGTGCGCCCACCCTTTATAATCCGTGCGGTCAAGGCTGAACAGGTCTTTATAGCGGGGGCGATGAGCCAAGAACTTGCTATGATCCTCATAGCTATCCAATACGCTGTCATAAGCACGGAACTTCTCTCCCCTATAATCATCATCGTGGCGCACTGTCCGCCCAGTCCATCCATGACTCTTAATGCCAAAATGGTTGTTGGCTTTCCTTGCCAAGTCGCTTGTTCCAGCCGCGCTCTCCAAGAGTCCTTGCGCCAAAGTGATGCTTGCAGGGATTCCATACCGCTGCATTTCCACTATGGCGATGTCCTTATATTGGTCGATATAGTTCTGCCAGCGTTGATTCCATTTCACCTGCGCTTGTGCGGGAATGGGCAATAAGGCCAATAAAAGCAGAAATATACCGATATTGAATTGCTTCATACAGTTTAAAAACTCATTTTGGCCACAAATTTACTAATTTCTTTTCTGTTTACCGTGTGTTATTCTCTTTTTTTAGTTACTTTTGCAGTTATGAAGTTCACTCTATCTATAGGCTCAAACACAGACCAAAGCTCAAACGTGGCGGAGGCCAAGCGGCGATTGCGCGTATTGTTTCCAAACATTGTGTTCTCGGAAGAGCATTGGACCACCCCCATAGGCATCGCGTCCGACCGTTTTCTCAATCTTTTGGCTTATGCGGAGACCACCTTGCCTGCCGAGGAATTACAGGGAAAACTGAAGCAAATAGAAGCAGACATGGGCGACAGCCATACTAATCATCAGAAAGGCCATGTTGTCATAGACCTGGATTTAGCCTGTTACGATGGCAGAGAGATAAAGTCAATCATTTGGCTGGAGCAAATCCAATGAACACAATGCATAAATACCAAACAACATAAATCGAAAAGAGAAACAACACAGATGAAGAGATTATTTATCGCTTTACTTCTTACCGTTTGCTATTCAACGGTTTTTGCACAAAAATTCGAGGATTACTTTACAGATGCTACCCTGCGATTGGACTACAGTTTTGCAGGGAATGCCCAAAAACAGTGGATTGCCATAGATCAGCTCAACCGTATTCCACGATGGTACGGAAAACGCCAACGACTTGCAGAATTGCCTATGGACGGTAACGGTCAGATTACCGTGCGCGACCATCGTAGCGGCCAAGTCATCTACCGCAATTCATTCTCCACCCTCTTCCAAGAGTGGCTCTCTTATCCCGAGGCCGAGGCCACATCCCGCTCGTTTGAAAATGTATTCCTTGTGCCTTTTCCAAAAGACACGGTCGATATTACCGTAGATTTGCGCAACAACCGCAAAGAGGTGATGACGCAATTCACCCACACCGTTGTCCCGACAGACATCCTTATCCGCCATATCGGGGAGCGCGATGTAACCCCTCACATAACATTGCAGCAAGCAAGCGACACAGCACGTTGCATTCACATCGCCTTTGTTGCGGAGGGATACACCGAAAAGGAGATGCCCACTTTCATAGAGGACTGCAATATCGCAGTTGAGGCCCTCTTTGGCCATGAGCCTTTCAAGTCTATGCGCAACCGTTTCAACATTGTTGCCGTTGAACCAGCATCGGCTGAGGCCGGAACGTCAGAACCAGGCAAGGGAATATGGAGGAACACGCCGCTTGGAAGCCACTTTGATACGTTTTATAGCGACCGTTATCTGACCACCTTGCACTTGAAAGCCCTTCATGATTGCTTGGCGGGCACTCCCTACGAGCACATCATTGTGCTTGTCAACACAGAAAAGTATGGTGGCGGAGGCATTTTGAACAGCTACAACCTATCCATGGCTCACCATCCCAAGTTCAAGCCCGTTGTTGTACACGAGTTTGGCCACTCCTTTGCAGGACTTGCGGACGAGTATGCCTACGAGGGCGAGCAGATCCCGATGTATCCGCACGATGTGGAACCATGGGAACAGAACATCACCACCAAGGTAAACTTCCACGGGAAATGGGAGAATCTGATTGGAAAAGTTGATGGCGCAGGATTCCATGAGGGAGCCGGCTATTCATCCAAAGGTGTTTGGAGAGGCTTCAAAGATTGCCGTATGCGCACCAACGAAACTCCCGAATTCTGTCCCGTATGCCAGCAGGCACTCACGCGGGTCATCAACTTCTATACGGAGTAACTTAAAATTATCTTGGTTTTGACCATTCATTCCCTTTTCGCAACAGTCTGCGCCGCATCTCTTTGCCGCACTGCATCCACAGTGCGCTTGGCAAAGCCGCGCAGACTGTTGCTGGCTTTACTTCTGCTGCTTGCACCCACCACCGTTTCCTTTGGCCAAAGCCGCGAGGCAGACACAGAGATGCTGGGAAAAGCCTTGGAATACTTTACGTCTGGGAAGTATCACGAATCGTTGCTTTTGTTCCAACAAATAGAAAAGAAATATAAGCTCAATGACCGCTTCAAGGCTTACATCGGACTATGCTACTATCATGAGTGGGAATACGAAGAGGCCACCAAGTATTTTGACGCTTTTCTTCCCAAGTTGGATGCCCTTTCCCCTCAAGAACGAACTGTCTACTACTATGCCAATGGAGAGTGCCACTTCCAGCTTGGCGAATACAGCAAGGCCATCAACAACTATCGCCAAGCCATAGCCTTATGCTACGACCGCGACAAAGGCGACAGCTATTTCCGTCTGGGCTTTTGCTATCACTTCCTGAACATGCCCACCATGGCACAAGGGTGTTTTTTGCTTTCCGAATATTACTACTCCGCTTTTCTCAACACGGAGCAAAAGCAGCCACGGCGTGAGCAAATACGCCGCATGATGCAAGGATTACGCCCAAAATTCATCACAAAAGCCACCTCCAACGCATTCTCTCCCCCACCCCTCCCCATCATGTTGCCACACATTCAAGCACCGTAAAAGAGAATAGCTTGCAAAGACAAGAAGTGCCATCATACATTACACAACCAATATTCCCCTCCTCTATCATCCCGAGATTTTATTTTATAACTATCAGAGAATCAAATTCTTTAAAGAAGCACCAAAAACACTCCACAAATCCATAGGTTTTGCAGGGCAGCCGCATCGCGCGCAGCCTCGGCCATCGCAGCACGTCTGCCCGCCACGGTCTCCGAAGAACGCCCCGTGGCAGT
>CAZASQ010000023.1:0-42954 GCA_964487905.1 uncultured Prevotella sp.
TTGCACGCCCTTTTTGTTTTGGCTGCACGCCTTTGGGAGTTGTCGGGCGGGCCTTGCCGATGTTCCAGATGTCCTTGGGCAAGTCCCGTTCGTCAGCCTTTGTGGCTCATTATGTTTATGCTTCCTTCTTGCTCACCTTCGTTGCGTAGATGAAGTAGACAATCAGGGCGATATAGGCAACGAGCGACAGCAACTCGGAGAGGTGGTTCTGCCACCATTCGGAGTAGTCGAACTCTACGCCGCCGAACTTCAGCAGTGCGGAAACCACACCCATCAGTGCTCCACCGGCGATGAATCCCGATGCAATGAGCGTGCCTTTCTCGCCGCGAGCCTTGTTCAGCTCAGCATCTTTAGAGCGGGTTGTGACAAACCAGTTGACCGCTCCGCCCACAAGGAGCGGCAAGTTGAGCTGAATGGGGATGAACATACCGAGGGCAAAGGCCAGTGCGGGCACTTTGCAACGGTCGAGGATGAGAGCCATGACGGCGCCGATGCCATAGAGCAACCACGGTGCGCCCTGTCCGCTCATCAGCGGGGCAATCACGGCGGCCATGGCGTGAGCCTGCGGTGCGGCCAGTGCGTCGCCCTTGAATCCGTAAGTCTTGTCGAGCAGAATCATCACGCCGGCCACGGTAGCGGCGGAAACGATGGTGCCGAGGAACTTCCACGTCTCTTGCTTCTTCGGCGTAGTGCCAAGCCAGTAGCCAATCTTGAGGTCGGTGATGAACGAGCCGGCCATGGAGAGAGCCGTACATACCACGCCGCCCATGAGCAGTGCGGCAAGCATTCCGGCTTGCCCTCTCAAGCCTACGGCCACCATCACGACAGAGGCAAGGATGAGCGTCATCAGCGTCATGCCCGAAACGGGGTTGCTACCCACGATGGCGATGGCATTGGCAGCCACTGTGGTGAACAGGAAAGCGATGACAGCCACCAAGAGGATGGCCACAACGGCATGGAGAAGGTTGAAGTTCATCACGCCGAAATAGAAGAAAATGAACGTGATGACCAGCGTGAGAATCGAGCCGATGGCGATAATCTTGAAGGAGATGTCGCGTTGTGTGCGCTGCACTTCTTGCTCGCTCGCGCCCTTGCCTTTCATCTCTCTTGCGGCCAGGCCTACGGCACTCTTGATGATGCCCCAGCTCTTGACGATGCCAATGATACCGGCCATGGCGATGCCGCCGATGCCGATGGAGCGGGCGTAGGAGGTGAAGATCTCCTCAGGCGACATCTCACTCACTGTGGCGGTGATGCTGGGGTCCCACTGGTTGAGCACCGTGTCGGGGAAGATGAGTGCCATCAGCGGAACGATGACCCACCAGACGCAGATTGAGCCCATGCAGATGACAAAAGCGTAGCGCAGGCCGATGATGTAGCCCAGTCCGAGGACGGCGGCACCCGTATTGAGCTTCACAACGAGCTTGGCCTTTTCGGCGATGGTCTCGCCGAAGCCTACTACACGGCTTGTCACTTGCTCGTTCCACCATCCGAAGGTGGCTACCACGAAGTCATACAGTCCGCCAACCACACCGGCCAGCAGCAACGGCTTGGCCTGGCTGCCGCCTTTCTCGCCCGAAACGAGCACTTGCGTGGTGGCCGTGGCCTCGGGGAAAGGATACTTGCCGTGCATGTCCTTCACAAAGTATTTGCGGAAGGGGATGAGGAAGAGGATGCCGAGCACGCCACCGAGTGCGGCGGCTATGAATATCTTCAGGAAATCGGCGTGCAAGTCGAGCATATAGATGGCTGGCATGACGAAGATGCCGCCCGCCACGATAGCTCCCGAGCAAGCTCCGATGCTTTGAATGATGACATTCTCGCCGAGAGCGTTTTTGCGCTTGGCGGCGGAAGAGACACCAATAGCGATGATGGCGATGGGGATGGCGGCCTCAAACACCTGTCCAACCTTTAGTCCAAGGTAGGCTGCGGCGGCCGAGAACAGCACTGCCATGAGGATGCCCCACGTCACCGACCAAGCGTTCACTTCGGGATAGCTTTGGTTGGGAGGCATCACGGGCTGGTATTCCTCGCCCGGCTTCAGCTCGCGGAAGGCACTTTCCGAAAGCTCTACAGTCTTCTTTTCTTGATTTTCCATATTCGATTGTTAGTTAATGTTTGGTGCAAAGATACGAATAAGTGGTGAAAACTCAAAGTGATAGCCAAAAAATGTGAAAACAAAGGATGGCTTGTCGCTGCGTCCGAAGGCGGTGTGGCTTGCCGTTCGTGCAGGTGGCGTGGTGGATAAGGTGTGTTGTGAGGCGCTGGGAATGGAGCGGACAGCGGGCGAAATGGATATAAAAACAATGCTTCCAAGCCGTGGGAGAGTTTGTTCCACTGCTTGGAAGCATTGTTTCCACGCAGTGGAACTAAATGTTCCATGCGTTGGAAGTGTTGCGAAACGTAAGGTATGGTTTTGCGCAGGAGCTACCTTTTGCGGTTGTTCCTGCCGTAGCCCTTGCCTTGCTGTTGCCCTTTGGGTGTTCGGCGCTGGCTCTTTTGCTCCGTTCGGGGGTAGGAAGCCCGGTCTGTGCCTCGCTTGGCGGGTTTGCGCCCCGTGCGTCCTGCTCCGTCCCTTTGGTCGTATGGCTGTGCCCTTTTGGCCGTGTTGCGGCTGTTGCCGTGGCCTTTGTCGGGCTGTCGGCCGTAGAGCCGGTTGATGATGTCTGGGCGGTTGAGCCGCCGCAACTCCCGTTCTATGGCTTGTCGCTCCTCGTGCTTGTACCAGAAGAAGAACATGCGCTGGGCAAGTTTCTCCTTGGGCGTTTTCGCGGAGAACACTGGCTCGAGGGTGTAAGGGTTGTAGCCCGTATACCAAGTCTCGGTGGATACGGTCATGGGCGTCGGGGTGAAGTCCTGCACCTGCTCCAAGTGGAAGTCCAAGTCCTTTGTGATGGCCGCCAGCTCTGCCATGTCTTCTTCCTTGCATCCGGGGTGGGAGGAGATGAAGTAGGGGATGAGCTGCTGGTTGAGTCCCTCTTCGCGGTTGATGCGATCGAATACGCGCTTGAACTGATAGAACAGGTCGAACGAGGGCTTCCGCATGAGCGACAGCACGTGGTCGGAGGTGTGCTCCGGGGCAATCTTCAGTCGTCCGCTGACGTGGCGGGCTATCAGCTCCCGCGTGTATTCCTCGGCCGAGCGGTTGGCTTCCTCGTCTTTTCCCCTGTGCAGCAGGAGGTCGTAGCGCACGCCGGACCCGATGAAACTCTTCTTCATGCCCGGCAGTGCGTCTACGGCATGATAGATGTCGAGTAGCTTTTGATGGCTGGTGTCGAGGTTGGGGCACACTTGCGGGTTGATGCAAGATGGCCGTTTGCAGTGCTCGCACGCTTTGAGGTTGCGTCCGTGCATGCCGTACATATTGGCCGACGGGCCGCCAAGGTCGGAAAGGTAGCCTTTGAAGTCGGGCATCTGGGTGACTTGCCTTACCTCGCGCAGGATGCTTTTCTTGGAGCGGCAGGCAATGAATTTGCCCTGATGGGCGGAGATGGTGCAGAAAGCGCAGCCGCCAAAGCATCCACGGTGGATGTTGACGCTGAACTTGATCATCTCATATGCGGGAATGGTCTTGCCTTTGTATTTTGGGTGCGGATAGCGGGTGTAGGGCAGGTCGAACGAAGCGTCCAGTTCCTCGGTTGTCATGGGCGGATAAGGCGGGTTGACAACGGCAAACACGCCGTCCACTTCTTGCAGTATGCGGCTGGCGTGTCGCTTGTTCGACTCCTCCTCAATGTGGCGGAAGTTCTCGGCTTGCGACTTCTTGTTTCGCAGGCATTCCTCGTGTGAGTGGAGCAGTATGTCGTCCGGGGTGATTCCACCGGGTATTTCCTCGCGGCGGGACAGGTAGACGGTTTGCGGCACGTCCCTCACCTCGGCTATGCTGCGTCCCTCTTCCAGCTCTTGCGCAATGGCCACGATTTGCTTCTCGCCCATTCCGTAGATAATCATGTCTGCCCCCGAGTCGCACAGGATGCACTTCATGAGGCGGTCTTTCCAATAATCGTAGTGAGTGAGGCGGCGCATGCTGGCCTCAATGCCTCCCAGGACTACCGGAACATCGGGGTAGACTTCCTTGAGAATCTTGGAATAGACGATGGTGGGGTATTCCGGGCGTTTGTCGTGTCGCCCGTCGGGGGAATATTCATCGCGTGAGCGCAACCGGCGGTTGGCCGTATACTTGTTGACCATTGAGTCCATTGCGCCCGGTGATATGCCGAAGAAGAGTCGCGGCCGCCCCAGTTTCTTGAAGTCGCGGTAGTCGCCGTGCCAGTCGGGTTGCGGTACGATGGCCACGCGGTAGCCCGCTGCCTCAAGCGTGCGGCCGATTACGGCCACACCAAAGGAGGGGTGATCCACGTAGGCATCGCCCGAGAAGAGGATAACATCAAGTTCGTCCCATCCGCGCTGCTCGCATTCTTTCTTCGTGGTGGGAAGAAAATCCGTGAGTTTTGGCTGGTGGGATTCTTCGTTATGGTTGTTTGTCATTGAAAAAAATGCTGTGTCGTGCGCAAGAGGCCTTGCCGGGCATCCCCTTATGGGGGACTTGTGCTTAGAGGCTTTCCTTGTCGCTTGCGGGGGAAGGCGTTGCGGCGCGCTTCTCCTCTTGATATAATTTGATGAGGTTGGTTAAGCCCAGGGCTTTCATGTTCTGATTGTAAACAATGTCAAGGCAAAGGTCGAGCAAGTCGTTGTCCTTGCCAGTCTCTGACTCCAGCAAGGAGCGGACGTGCAACTTGAGCTTGTCTACCACGGTCTCATCGATGATGCCGTTGGAGTCGACAAGGTGGTCGAGCAAAGCATATTTTTGCAGGGTCTCCAAATGTTGCTCGGTTACTTCTATGCTGCGTGTGCCGGAGGCATTAGCCTGAATTTTGTAAGTCATAATGTTCAGTGACGTTGGGTTGATGATTGCGCCATGAGAAAGTTTAGAATACCTTTCATGATGGCATTTTTCTGTTTGTTGTCCTTGATGCACTCAAAGGGAAAAGCCATGGTGAACGTTTTGTAGTCGTTGCCTTGATAGGCCACGGCCGCCACTTGCCCGTTGCTGTATTGCATTGCGCCGAACGCCGCGCCCGTGGCACGTATGGCATCGGGTCGCCATGCGGCGTAGTGGCGTTCGTTGAGCATTCGGTAGATGTCGAACGAAGTTCCCATGCCCGTGATGCGCTCTGATTGCTGTTGATGGTTGGTGCCGTCCCATGCCACTTTGAGCAAGTTTCCCAGCCATTGTTGCTCTTCGGGGGCTTGTGTGTCGGAGGCGAGATAGGCACCACTCGCCAATAGCCGTCCGCGATTTTGGGTAAGATAGGCTGTGAGCTTGTTGCGTAGGGTGCTGGACAGTGCTTTATAGTAGACAAGACTGTGCCCGTCGTCTTTCTCTAATCCGAGCAGAAGGTCTACGCAGGCATACTTGGAAAGGCTGACGGTGCCCCTTTCCACTGCCGTGCTGTTGCAACTTACAATGTTGTATTGTCCTGTTGCGGCAATAGCGTCAGCGTGTGTGCGCACATAATCAAAGCTGTTGCCCGCGATGAACTTGCCTTGCAACTCGTTGCCGCAGTATCCCAATCCGTCAACGCCTTCCTTTCCTCCTGCGTTGCGGTCGAAGTTGATTTGTCGGCCTGCCCATCCTGCGGTCAGCCCGTAGCTCACTCCGGGGTCTTTGTCGAGGTCGAAGCCTTGCAGGGAGTCGGTGTTGACAACGGCAGGAGAGGACAAGCGGTGGAAGCCATTGACGATAAGGATGGTCTGCTTGGCGTTGGGGCGGTGGCAGACGGAAAGGACTTCTGTGGGGAAACTTTCGCCGCCATCGTTGCAAGCGGTGATTTTGAAGTTGTATACGGTGTTGGGGGCGATGTCAATCTCGCAATTTGTGCCTTGAACGTTGACTCCGTTGTCGAATCCGCCTACGCCAATGGCCGTGTAGACATTGTAGGAAGTGGCGCGTGCCGTTGGCTCAGTGGCGTCATTTGTCGCATCCCAAGACAGCTTCGCTTTCCCGCCTTTGGTCAATTCTATGCGGAAGTTGGCCGGTGCGAGCGGTGTGACGACATAACGCGTACCGTGCATGTTGGCGGTAAAGCGGAGAATGGTTTTATAGATGGAGCGTGCCAGCGTGAAACGGAAATGCGGATCGAGACCATAGCGCATATCTTGGAAGTTTTGGTGGGATAGTGTCTCGATGATGGCTGACGGAATCTCGGGTCGCCGTGTCTCGTTGTAGTTCTTGTCCCAAACAGAACGCGTGGGCCATTGCACGCCAAACTTGGCCTCGATGTCTCGCTTGGCATTGTTCACTAACTCATGGGCGAACGTTTTCGATGCTTTCCTTGACAATCCCGACCCCAGCAGGGTGCTTCCCTCCGACTCTGTGGTGCAGATACCTAATGTTCCAACCATGGAACCATCGGCTTTGTATCCGGCATCGCTGTGAATGGCCACTTGAAGTTCAAGGGGCACATTCTTTCCTTTTGCGTTTGGGACGTAAGGGCTTCCCCCGGCAAGCCAGTTGAGCATGCCTGAGCGTGCGTTGAGGTCATCGTTGTAGTCGTTGGTTTGATTGAATCGGCTCACTACATCCTTGGGCGCACCAGCCCATTGGGTGTAGTAGCGGGCGGCTTCCAGTGCGCGGGGCATTCCGCTTGTTGTTCCGCCGCGCACAATGTTGCCCATACCGCCTCCGAATCTTACGGCATCGGTTGTCACGATGCCTTTTGAGTCGCTGTGGTTGCTGACCACCACGCGGTTGAAAACGTTGCTGCCTTGGTCAAAATCAAAAGTGCCGAGGTACACCCATGTGCCGCCCCCCATCTGTTGGTTGACGTGAAAGGTTGTGGCTTGTCCTTTGTGGTAAACGGTGTATTCTGCATCGTCAACGCTTTTGGGCAACGTTTGATAGCTTACGTAGACCGCGTAGCGTCCCGCTTCGGGGATATAGGGCTGATAAGAGGCCTCGGAAGTTTTCTTTTTCCGCTTGATGCTTTTTGCTTTGCGCGCAGTTCCTTGCGTGAAAGGATTTTCCAAGTCGGCATAGTTGCCGTTGTGGGCGGCAAAACCGGCTTGGTCGCTTGTGCTCCATTTGCGTTTGCCCACAAATTCTTTGTAACCGCTTGTCGTTCTGTCGTTGTCAACGATGATTTCGTGGCGTTGCCAGTCACGCTCACGGGGCGTGAAGACTACAGCCCCTGCGTTTTCCAGCATCGGAATGAGGTAGGGCACAACAAAGGTTTGGGTGAACAAATCTTCGGTTGTGCAGAAAAGAAAAGGTCGTTGCCACTGCCATTTCCCCTTGGAGATGTCGTAATATCGCCCGTGGCTTGCCCATAGGGAGAGATGTCTGCCCTGCAAGCCGTCCTTGATGGCGTTTGGGCGTGAGGCATTTTCCACCCATGGCCTCCCTTTGTAGGCTATGTTGCCCCAAGAGGTGGTCTGTGCTGGTGCTGCAACGGATAGAGCCGATGCCAGCGTGGCCGTCAACAATTTCTTTAGCATACCTTTTTGTACTTCTCCGATTGGTGAGTTATACTTCTCCGATGGTGAAAAGCTCGGGTTTTTTGCCTTTAAGCCCTTTGTAGTACAGCTTGATTTCCCTCATGTCCTTGTCTACATCGCCCGAAGGAATAATGCTCTTCGTGGCGGTGATGGTTTTCCTCTCATAGTCAAGGCCATACAGCAGGATGGGGAGGTTGGCCTTCTGTGCGATGAAATAGAAGCCTTTCTTCCATTCCGGGTTCAAAGAACGCGTGCCCTCGGGAGTGACGCAGAGCATGAAATTTTCCGAACAGTTTGCCACATCGGCCAGTTGGTCGGTTAGGGAGGTGCGTCTGTCGCGCCAAACGGGTATGCCGCCCAAGTGCTTGAAGAGCGGCCCTAATGGCCAGAAGAACCACTCTTTCTTCATGAGGAAGTTGCTTCTGAATCCTTCAGCACGCGAATAGAGTATCCCGAGGATGAAATCCCAGTTGCTCGTGTGCGGTGCCAGGCAGATGATGGCTTTCTTCGGACGGCCTATAGTGTCGACTTTCTTCCATCTGAAAGCCTTGTAAAGGATGAAACTACAAAATGATTGTAGCATATTTAAAAAGGATATGAATTTTAATCCGTTGATGCTTAAGTGCGTGGAAATACTGCGCCACAGCATTCTTGGACGCCCTTTGCGCGACTTGGAGTCGTGTGTGGGGTGTCTCTCTCTTGTGTGTCTTTGTGTGTTCCACGCTTTCCCAGTCAAGCCCTTTAATACAAGGCGTTGATTTGGTCGGCTATGGTGTTGATGTCTTTGTTAAAGTGGGTGATGAGGTCTTGGAAGTAAACTCTTGGCTTCATGCCCGGCTCCGGGTGCGACACACGGCTGACATAGCTGCTGTGCATGGTCAGTATTGACGTGAGGAGATTGTTCACGTCTTCCGGGTTGGGCTTGCCGCCGTAAAGCGATGCTGCCACACACTCTGCGAAGAGGTCGCTACAAATATAGTTGATAGTTCGCTTGAGTTCTCTTCTTTTTGCCATAGTTTTGTCCTTTTAATCTTTTTACTTTGATTTTGATGGGTCAAAGATAAGAAAAAATCACTAAACGGCAAACGAAATGCAAAAAAAACTGTTTGAAAAAGGTTTTTGACATCTGTTTTGTGTATAAGTCATGAAAAAAGCGTACCTTTGCAGAGGTATTCCAGATGAAAGTAAATATCAGGATTCGTTTAATAAATAATACATTCAATGGAAATTAGTGCATTACAAAAAGAGAGAGCCGCCTACCAGCCGAAACTGCCAAAGGCTCTCCGTGGTGCCGTTAAGGTAAAAGAGGGTAAGTCCACGCAAAGTGTGGACGATCAGGAAGAGATTAAGAAATTGTTTCCCAACACTTATGGTATGCCGCTGGTGAGCTTCGAGCCGGGTGAGGTGGAGCTGAACAAGCGAACCAACATCGGTGTGATTCTTTCGGGTGGCCAGGCTCCTGGTGGACACAATGTCATCAGCGGTCTTTTTGATGCCGTGAAGCGTCTGAACCCCGAGAATCGCCTGTTTGGCTTCCTTATGGGTCCCGGTGGCTTGGTAGACCATAATTATAAAGAGATAACGGCCGACTTCTTGCAGCAGTATCGCAACACGGGTGGTTTCGACATGATTGGCTCGGGACGCACGAAGCTGGAGCAGGTGGAGCAGTTTGAGAAGGGACTGGAGATTATACGCCAGCTCGACATTCAAGCTATCGTCATCATTGGTGGCGATGACTCCAACACCAACGCCTGTGTGCTGGCCGAATACTATGCCGCCAAGAAATATGGCGTACAGGTGATTGGTTGCCCGAAGACCATCGACGGCGATTTGAAGAACGCCCAGATTGAGACCTCTTTCGGTTTCGACACGGCTGTTAAGACCTACTCGGAGCTGATTGGCAATATTGAGCGTGACTGCAACTCCGCCCGTAAGTATTGGCACTTCGTGAAGCTCATGGGACGTTCGGCCTCGCACATCGCTTTGGAGTGCGCGCTCCAGACGCAGCCCAACATCTGCCTCATTTCGGAGGAGATTCAGCAGAAAGATCTCACGCTGAATGACATCGTGGAGTATGTTGCCACCATCGTGGCACACCGTGCCGCGCAGGGCAACAACTTTGGTGTGGTGCTCATTCCCGAGGGTCTCATCGAGTTTGTGCCGGCCATTGGCCGCCTCATTCAGGAACTGAACGACTTGCTGGCCAAGCATGGCGCAGACTATAAGAACCTTGACGAGGACGCACAGCGTGCTTACATCCTTGACCATCTTTCCAAGAAGAACCGCGCCACGTTTGCCACGCTGCCTAAGGGCGTTGCTCGCCAGTTGTCGCTCGACCGCGATCCTCATGGCAACGTGCAAGTGTCGCTCATCGAAACCGAGAAGCTCATCTCCGACATGGTGGGTGCCAAGCTCGCCGAGTGGGCTAAGGAAGGTAAATATGTGGGCGCGTTTGCCCCCCAGCACCACTTCTTCGGCTATGAGGGACGTTGCGCCGCTCCGTCAAACTTCGATGCCGACTACTGCTATGCTCTTGGTGTGAGCGCAGCCACGCTCATTGCCAATGGCAAGACGGGCTATATGGCCATAGTGAAGAATCTGACCGAGGCTTCTGAAAACTGGCAGCCGGGTGGCGTTCCCATCACGATGATGATGAACATGGAGCGTCGCAATGGCGAGATGAAGCCCGTTATCCGCAAGGCTCTCGTCGATCTCAACGGCCGTCCGTTCAAGGCTTTCGCCGCTCAGCGCGAGGAGTGGGCACGCAAGACCTGCTACCTCTATCCGGGTCCGATTCAGTACTGGGGACCGTCATCGGTTTGCGACCTTCCCACGCGCACGCTTGTGCTGGAGACGGAGAAGTAATCAGAGGAAAGTAACCTTAATATATAAAGTTCCGCAGCTTGCGCCTTGAAGCGGCCATGACTGTGTGTTGCCGCTAAGGGAGCAGGCTGCGGAATGCTTAAAACCAATGCTATGAAGAGGCCATTCTTGCCTCGCGCTCATGGCTGGTCGGGAAGTTTGCCGGCTAAGCGGGGCGGTTCCGAACAAGGATGGCGTGTTGTTTCGGTCAGAACGCGTCTTTGAGGCTACTGTGGATGGGGCAAAAGCCCAGCCAGAGCGACCTGTAAAAAGATGGCTTTGATGAGCGAATGGCAACTGGCTGAAAATCAGAAGAATAATAAGATGTTAGCTTTTGTGTCGCAATATCGTACCTTTCGCAGTGCAAAACCAATGGTTTGGCAAGGCAATATGTATGGTTTTGCAGCTCGTTTGGCAATTATTGCCATACAGGGATGGCTGCTAAGCAGATGGCAGACGGCACAAAGGGAGCGCGCTAAGGCCTGCATCGCTTGATAAAATTCCCCATTACTTATTTCATAGACACACCTAAAACTCATCAGCCATGAATTTGCGGAATGCCCCCCGACGTTTGCTCATGACTTTTAACCGCTTGTCGCGCAGGAAGCGGTGGGCTATTTGTGTGGGGCTGATGATAGCCTATGGCTGGTGCTTCTATCATTTTTTCGTTGCGCCTACGGGCTTTCGGTGGCGTGCCATCTATGGCGACCCCGACTATCCGGTGGGCTATTCCATCCATGGCATCGATGTGAGCCACCATCAAGGCAAGATAGACTGGTACAGGTTGCGCAACGCGCTTGTCAGCCATGAGCCTATCCGCTTTGTGTTTGTGAAGTCAACGGAGGGCGACAGCCATCTTGACCCTCATTTCCGGGAAAACTTTTATAATGCCAAGGAGGCAGGTTTGGTGCGTGGTGTTTATCATTTTTGGAGCAATAAGTCATCGCCCCGCCGCCAAGCATTTTATTTCATGGCGATGGTCAAGCTGGAGCCGGGCGACCTGCCGCCAGTCTTGGACGTGGAGACCAAACCGGTGGGCATCAGCACGGAAGAGTTTCAGATGAATGTGCTCACGTGGCTTCACCTCATCGAAGACCATTATCAGGTGAAACCCATTATCTACACCTATTCCAACTTCAAGCAGCGGTATCTTTCCGATGCCCGCTTCGATGGCTACCCTTACTGGATTGCCCACTATTATGTGAGCAAAATGGAGTATAGGGGTGCGTGGAAGTTTTGGCAGCACACCGATGCGGGGAAGCTCCCGGGCATCAAGGGCTATGTGGACTTGAACATATACAACGGGAGCTATTATGATTTGAGGCGGCTTACGATACCGGAGCGGAAAGTCGTTGTAATAAGAGACAGCACCAATCGCCGCGCTTTACCTGTCGATACACTCTCAACCCCAGCCGATTAGCTTCTTCTTCGAGCGATGGGATGTCTGCCTCGTAGAATCCGCTGAGGATAAGCTGGCCATCGTGGGTGAGCACTTCCGCGTAGCTGCTCATGTCTTCCAGCAGCACATTGCGGTTGATGTTGGCCATAATGATGTCGAAGAGTCCGCTTGCGTGCGTGAGCGCGTTCCGGTCTCCCTCGAATATCTCCATTTCCACTTGGTTCAACTCGGCATTATGCAGTGCATTGCGCACGCTCCATTCGTCAATGTCGAATCCAACCACGTCTTTTGCCCCCAGCTTGGCCGCAACTATGCCCAGAATGCCGGTGCCGCAGCCGCAGTCAAGCACACGTTTGCCCTTGATGTTCATGCCAAACAGCGAGGAGACGATGGCCTGTGTGGTCTCGTGTGTGCCGCTTCCGAAGGCCTGTATGGCATCAATGCCCACGAGCATGGGCGTTTCGCCATCTTCTTGGGGCTGGTAATCCGTCAGCCCCCTTTTGGCATCGTAGATGATGCAGCGTCCGTCTACGTCGATAGGGTCGAATCCGTTGGCCTCCCACACCGCGTTCCAGTTGCAGTCCTCTATTCCCTGTGTCTCAAAACTTACTTCCACATTGGGTAGGGGAAGTTCTTTGAGGATGGTCTCCAAGTGCTCGCGGTCGAACTTTTCTGTGGGAATGTATCCCACCAGATGCCCGTTGACCTCTTCCAGTGAGTCCACGCCGCCCTCTCCGGCAAAGGCCGCGATGAGGTCGCGGGCGGTTTGGCTGTCGGGGGTGATAGTAAACGTAATCTCAGTATATTTCATCGTTGTGCGCTTTGTTCTCTCTCGCTTTGTTAAATTGTGTCTGCAAAATTATAAAAAATAGGGAAAAACCTATCATGGATTAGGGAAAATCCGTATATTTGCATCAGAAATAGGAGCTATTTTTGCAGAATAGAGGCGGGCAGGCGTGCCAAAGCGGCTTGCAGATAATGTATGCTGAGAGCCAAATGCCGACCAAAGGCGTGCTCATAGTCTGCCAAGGCTGCCGGAAAGGATTCGCAGCGGTGTGCTTTGGGTGGCTTTGGGGCGTTTTGCAAATCTGCTTCTGTTGTGTTTCGATGGATGAAAGAAAACTTAAAGGCAAAGATATGAGACGAGTTGCATTACTTTCGGCATTCCTTGCGTTTGTCCCCGTGGGGATGATGGCGCAGGATGACCTATATTTTATCCCCTCCAGGGATGCGGTGAAGGTGGAAAGTTCCGTGTCGGCCGATGATGGTCCGGCCTACTATGGCGGCATCAGCATGAACGACGATGAGTATAACCGCCGCCACAAGTTGGGCAGTTACTATCAGAAGATAGGGCAGGACTCGTTAGGCAACGACATTATCCAGTTCCATTCCGCTGATGGTGTTGGGCAAATCGACACCATTTACCCGGGAAGCGAGCGGTATGTGTTCGATGAAGATGATGATTTCACCTACAGCCGGCGCATGGGACGCTTCGACAATTTCTACGGTTGGTATGACCCTTATTATGCCAGCTATTGGTATGATCCATGGTTTGCCGACAACTTATGTTGGAGATGGGGCAGCTCTTGGTATTATGACAGCCTGTGGGGATGGCCGTATTATTCTGCATGGAATTGGCATTACCGCTGGCCGGGAAGCTATTGGGGCTGGTATCATCCGGTTTCGTGGGGCTGGTACTATCCTAATTACGCTTGGCGCGGACATACGGGCACGCGCAATCACTCCTACGCGCGTGTGAACAGCAGTCTTCCCAATGGTGGAGGACGCTATGGCGCGTTCGGAAATGGCGTTCGCAGAAACGCAACGGGGACAATTCAGAAGAATAATTACGGCTCGCAAAGTGGCTCGCAGAACCGTTCTTTCCGTGGTAGCTCGACTTATACGCCCAACCGGAACGACCGTAGTACGCGCACTTACAAGCCCGAGCGCTCGGTCAACCGTAGTTCTTCGTTCGGCGGTAATCGCTCGTTTGGTAGCGGAAGCCGCTCCTTTGGTGGTGGCAGTCGCTCAGTTGGCGGCGGTGGCAGCCGTGGCAGCTTTGGCGGACGCAGATAATGGCTGCAAGAAAATACAGAAACGCAAAAACTTATAAGCTATGAGAGCAAAATATTTATTGATGGCTTCCGCGCTAATGGCCATTCCTGGCATGGCGCAGGAGACGTATGAGAATGCCAAGATTACGGGCAGCGACCTCAATGGTACGGCACGCTATGTTGGTATGGGTGGCGCGATGGAAGGATTGGGCGCAGACTTGTCTACAATATCGTCCAATCCCGCTGGTATGGGTCTTTTCCGCCGTAGCCAAGTGGCTGCATCGGGCGGGCTTGTTATGCAGTCTGGTGCGCCATCGTGGGCTTCGGGCGACAAGACGCACGCCAGTTTCGACCAGATTGGCTTTGTCTATGTCATCCGCCCCGAGCGAAACACGTTCCTGAACATAGGATTCAATTATCACAAGAGTAAGAACCTCAACTACGTTCTTGCGGCCACCAACGGGCTGAACAACGCTTCTTCCAACAAGCTGACGTATGAAAAGCTGCGCAACGGCGTGTTTGATGACGGCGATGGAGCTTATTCGGGCACGGACTACCTCAATGTGAAGGGATTCGAGATGGAGGGCGAGGAGGTTTATAACTATCCCGCGTCCAGCTATACGATGAACCGTGAGTATTACGGATATATCGGAGACTATGATTTTAGCTTCAGTGCCAACTTCAGCGATGCCGTTTATCTGGGCTTGACCATTGGCTTGAAGGATGTCAACTATCGTTATCGGGGCAACTACACCGAGCAGCTTGTGGGCGAGAACCGCACTTTTCCCGTCAATTACAGCGACAACAGAACCGTTGATGGCGAAGGCGTTGATTTGAAGTTCGGTATCATTGTCCGTCCTATTGAGACTTCGGCGTTCCGCTTTGGTGCCTATGTGCATACGCCAACATGGTATGACCTCACCCTGCGCACGAGCTATGGCATTGCGGGGTCGCTCCTTGAAGGCTCTAATGGCGAAGTGTATGACTATAAAATCTTCACTCCGTGGAAGTTTGGATTTACGTTGGGACACACCGTTGGCAAGCAACTGGCTTTGGGAGCTACCTATGAGTATTCCGATTATTCAGCGGGAAAGAGCCGCATTATCGATGGCGGACACATCGACTACTATGGCGATGTGACGACATATTCGCATAACGATGAGGACATGAACGAGCATACTCGCCAGACCATGAAGGGCGTGAGTCTCTTGAAACTCGGTTTGGAGTATAAGCCCGTAGACAACTTGGCCGTTCGCTTCGGTTATAACTACGAGAGCGCCCACTACGATGAGAATGCGGCCAAGGGAAGCTACAGCAACGGCGGCTTGGTGCACTCTCCGGGCATATACTATAGCAGCAGCGCGGATTACACCAACTGGAAGAGCACCAACCGTTTCACTTGCGGTGTGGGCTATAACGTGAAGAATTGGAACGTTGACCTTGCCTATCAATACAGCGCGCAGAAAGGCGATTTCCATCCTTTCATTAGCTATATTGACGGTGCCGATGCGGCGGAGAACAACATTGGCACGGTGAGTGAGGTGAAGAATGACCGCAGCCAGTTGTTGCTCACGGTGGGCTATCGCTTCTAAGCGTAGAAGTGTGTAGGTGGTTATAGAGCAATATGCGTTTAGTGTAATGAGGTTATCGCTTCTAAGCCTATCCGTGCGTGACTTAAGATTGATGTGAGACTGCCTTTGTTGCAGTCAGAAAATAGAGTGCCGCCCTTTGTCGGAATACGACAAAGGGCGGCATTTTTTAGTCTTTTTACATTCGTGTTGGTGAAAGAGTTTGCCATTGGTTCCGCCTTTTGCAGATGGCTGCTTTTCCGCTGCTTTTGTCCCGCTTAGGCTCGTTTTGCCAAACCATACCTTTTGGCGGTCAAAACCATACCTATTGCTTGGTAAAAGGTATGGTTTTGCAGGACAATATGTCACATCTTGTTTTGAGCATTTGTCCCACATGGGAATGTTATGTTTGTTGTGATGCGTTGGGAGAGGAGTGGTTTGGTTTTCATAGGTACTGTCCCGAAAAAAGGTACTGTTCCCAAAAAGTGTGTAAGCTCCTTTTTCTTATCTTTGTATTTGGCATAATATACCAGCAAATAAATGGAACTTACACACTTTTTTGACAATACTGGTTGCGTTAAGCAATAGTTTTTTAATTGTTCTATTAGGTTCATGCTGATAAAGAAAGCCCCCCCTCCTGCTTCTTCCGAAGCAGGAGGGGGGGCTTTCTTTATTAATTATTGCTGAACGGGGGATTACAGCAGGGAGAAAATCGTGTTGAAGATGGCACTGCAAATACCGAAGGCAATTACGCCGACCGTGCAGATGGCAAGGGCAAACTTGGTGTTGCCGTCACTGTGGAAAGTGGGCAGCGGGTTGTTGCTCTTGCGAATATACATGGCCTTGACAATCTTCAGATAGTAGAAGAGTGACACTACGGTGTTGACGAGTGCGATGAACACAACGGCGTAAGACCATGCGCCAAGCGTAGTGGAGATGGAGTGGCCATCGACACCCGACATGAACACGAAGAACTTCGAGAACATACCGGCGAACGGGGGAATGCCACCAAGGGAGAACAAGGCGAGCGTCATGAGGAAGCTCAGCTTGGGGTTGGTGGAATAGAATCCGTCGTAGTCGCTAATCTCGGTCTTGCCGCCATTGTTCTGCTCCACCACGGAGATGATGGTAAACACGGCCATGTTGGCTATCACGTAGATGAGAACGTAATAGATCAGTGCCGATGCGCTCATTTGCCAGTTGCTGCCCACGGCGGCCAGCATGATGTAGCCAGCTTGCGAGATGGAACTGAAAGCCATGAAGCGCTTCAGCTCGGTCTGCCGGATGGCAAAGAGGTTGGCGATAGTGATGGAAAGTACTACGACAATCATCACGAGCACGTGCCAATACATAATCATGCTTCCGAAGACGTGGAAGAGCAGGGCAAGCAACGTGAAGGCTGCCGCGCCCTTGGAGATAACGCTCAGATAGGCTGTCACCGTGGTGGGTGCGCCCTGATAGGTGTCGGCTGTCCAGAAGTGGAAAGGCACAAGGGACAACTTGAAGCCAAGTCCGCTGAAGAAGAACACCAACCCCGTGATGAGCAACGGCGTAGCACCAGAGGCGGTGATGCGCGTGGCCATGTCGGTGAAGTAGAGCGTGCCGCATGCTCCATAGAGGAAGCTGATGCCAAAGAGCATCACGCCGCTGGAGAATGTGGCGGTGAGGACAAACTTGGCTGCTGCCTCGGCGCTGTTGTTACGGTGGAGGTCGAACGCCACCATTGTTGCCAAAGGCACGGAGGCCATTTCCAAGCCGAGGAAGAACATGAGGAAGTGGCCGGCACTCATCATCATGAACATACCAAGCAAGGTGCTTACCGTGAGCATATAGAACTCACCTTCGCGGATGCGGTTCTCCTCACTCGTAATCCAGGCCTTGCTCATCACAATGACGATGAATGTGCCCAAGGCGAGCACCGTCTTCATCAGCGTTGCGCCAGCGGTGGCGCGATACATATCGCCGAAAGCTGCCACAGTGCCCATGTCGGTGGCATAGCAGCAAACTACCGTGACGAGTGCCATAAGAATGGCGGCCAACGGGTTGAGCCAGCGGCGTTCGGCATTCTTGGCAGAGCAGAAGTCGGCAATGAACAGGATAACCAAGACGGCTGTCAGCGCGGCCTCGGGAATCATCTGGAGAAATTGACTGTAATTCATTTCTTTTTTCTTGAATCAGTTGACTACAAGTTACCCAATGCGGGAACGAACGTATTGATATGCTCGAAGATGGGGGCGATGGCATCGGAGATGATGTGCTGGAATACCAGCGGGAACATACCCAGTCCGGCAACGCAGAAAATCAGTCCGCCCACGGCAAATCGCTCGTCCCATGTGGCATCGTGCAGCTCATAGAAATGTTCGTTGGGAATCTTTTGGAAAAGAATCTTGCCCACAACGCGCAGAATATAGACTGCTGTAACAACGATGGAGGTGCAGGCGAGCATGGTGGCCACGCGGTGGAATGTGCCTGCGTTCTCGAACGAGCCGACAAAGATGGTCATCTCGGCCACGAAGCCAGAGAAGCCTGGAAGACCGAGGTTGGCAAGACCAGCCACAACATAAGACACGGCAAGGAACGGAATCACCTTCATCAGTCCGCCAAGATAGCGCACGTCACGTGTGCCGGCACGATGATAGATCATACCGATGACGGCGAAGAAGAGGGCGGTCATCAATCCGTGGGAGAGCATTTGCAGGATAGCACCCGTTATGGCGGTCTGCGTGCACATCAGCAATGCGAAGAGCACCATGCCGCAGTGGGACACGGAGGAGTAGGCGTTGATGTACTTGAGGTCGGTCTGCACGCAGGCCGAGAGTGCGCCATAAACTACGGAAATGGTGGTGAGTACGAGGAACACGGGGCACCACATCTCCAATGCATCGGGCATGAGGAACATGGCGATGCGCAAGCAGCCGTAGCCACCGAGCTTCATCAGCACACCAGCGTGAAGCATGGACACGGCGGTAGGTGCAGAGGCGTGACCATCGGGACTCCATGTGTGGAACGGAAACAGTGCGCCAAGTACACCGAAGCCAATGAACACAAACGGGAAGAAGATGTTCTGAATGTTCTTGGGCATGGCGTGCATACGTGCCAGTTCAGCCACGTCCATGGTTTGTGCGCCGCTGAAGAAGTAGATGCCGAGGATGCCGAGGATGAGCAAAGCCGAACCGCCCATGAGCATCAAGGTGAGCTTCATGGCAGAATACTCTTTTGGTCCGGTTCCCCAAACGCCGATGAGCAAATACATCGGGATGAGGGCTACCTCGTAGAACATGAACATCGTAAACATATCGGTGGATATGAAGAAGCCAAACACACCCGTACTCAGCAGTACGAACCAAAGGAAATACTCTTTGGTGAGTGGCTTGAGTTGCCAAGAGGCAAATGTGCCTGTGAAGACGATAATCGCGGAAAGGAGAATCATCACCACAGAGATGCCATCGACTCCAATGCTGTAGGCAATGTGGAGCGGGGCAAACCAAGTGGCACTGTAGGTGAGCAACATCTCGGCAGTGTTGCCAGCGGCGCGTTGCTGCACGAAGTAGACTGTCAGCCAAATGGCCAACGCAAGCAAGGCCGTAGCACCGACAACCATCACGCCACGTATCTGATTGAGGTTCTTGCACAGCCAAAGTGCGAAGAGCATCAGAACGGGAATAACAACGAATAATGTTAGTATACTCATTTTTTCTTATTCTATCATGTTATCAATACTTACAGCAGCAACAGCAGGATGAGCGTGAGAGCCACTGCGCCGGTAATGAACCATGTGGCGTAGGAGCGCACATCGCCGCTTTGCCACGGACGGATGCTCTCTGCTGCCTCGTTGGTGCCCCAGGCAAGGAAGTTGAATGTGCCGTCAATTACATGACGGTCGAACCAGGCGATGGGGCGTGAGAAGCAACGGAATACAACCTTATGGGTGAAGAATTGCCATGCGTTGTCGATATAGAAACGGTTGAGCGCGGCTTTGTGGAGACGCGGGAAGGTGCGCTCCAGCTTGTCGGCCACAGGCCACTCCTTGCCGGCATACATCCATGTAGCCAGTCCGATGCCGATAACGGCTGCTGCGATGCTTGTTCCTGCTACGCTCCAATCAATGTGGATGTCGTAGCTCTCACCCGTGGCACTGACGAAGTGGCCAAAGGGAATCAAGCCTGCAAGAACTGAGATGATGGCGAGGAACACCAGCGGTCCCCACATCACAAACGGCACCTCCTGCGGACGACGGCGATGCTCAGGGTCGGCCTCGTAGTAGCTTTTGCCCCAGAAGATAAGGTAGTAAAGACGGAACATATAGAATGCCGTCATGCCAGCCACAACAGTCATGAACCATCCGAGGAACGGTGAGAACTGGAAGCAAGCTACGATAATCTCGTCTTTGGAGAAGAAACCAGAGAACGGGGGAATGCCCGCAATGGCCAAGCAACCGATAAGGAAGCAAATGTTGGTAATGGGCATATACTTCCTGAGACCGCCCATGTACTGATAGAAATTGCTTCCCACGATTACGATGATAGCACCGGAGCAGAGGAAGAGCAATGCCTTAAACATGGCATGGGTGAAGAGGTGGAACATGGAGGCCATGTAGCCCAAACCACCGTGATGATTGTCGAGCGCAAAGCATACGCCAAGTGCCACGAGCATATAGGCAATCTGTGAAATCGTAGAGAAGGCCAGACCGCGCTTGATGTCGGCTTGGGCGCAGGCCACAGCTGCTGCATAGAAAGCGGTGAAAGCCGCAATGTAAGCAATCCAGTGGAGTTGCTCCACAGCACCGAACTTCAAGAAGATGGGGAAGAGGCTGGCCACTTGGTAGACACCAGCGACCACCATCGTGGCGGCGTGGATAAGTGCCGACACGGGTGTTGGGCCTTCCATGGCGTCGGGCAACCAAATGTGAAGTGGGAACATGGCACTCTTACCAGCACCACCGATGAACATCAAGAAGAGTGCGGTCGGGATGAGCCATGTGGCAATAGACTGCGCGTGGCTGAGGTTGTTGGCCAGTTCAGGCATCTCGCCAAGGTCGTAATTGAACGTTCCTGCGTAGTAACTGTAAATCAGAATACCGAAGAGGAAGAACAAGTCTGCAAAGCGCGTGACGATGAATGCCTTCTTGGAAGCGTGAACGGCAGCGTGCTTCGGATAGTAGAAGCCGATGAGCAGATAAGAGCAAACGCCCACCATCTCCCAGAAAAGGTACATTTGGAAAATGTTGGTTGCCACCACAAGTCCAAGCATGGACATGGTGAAGAGCGAGAGGTAGGCGTAGAAACGCTGGAATCCTTTCTCGTACTCTTCAAAGTGATAGTTCTCGTCTCGTTCGGCCATATAGCCAAAAGAGTAGATGTGAACCATAAGGCTCACGGTGGTAATGACGATGAGCATCATTACCGAGATGGGGGTGAGACGGAAGCCTATCTTGAAAAGCAAGTCAATGCCGAAAAGGGGCGATTTGCCAAAGTCAAGCCACGTGAAGTTGAAAGCTGTCACGGTGGGGTAGAGACCGGTTGCGTCGCGTCCATCGGCGAAGAAGTATTGGTATGCCGTGTAGTAGCACAGGCAGAACACCACAGCCATGAGCGTGGTGCCAATGAGTCCCGCTACTTTCCTGGGCATCTTCATGCCCAGCAGTCCCAGCAAGAGAAAGCTGAGGAACGGCAGGAGAAGTATCAAAAATGCGTAACTGTACATAAGTCTCCAGTAATTATAGTTTCATATTCTCAATACTGTTCACCTGATCGCTGTGGAAATGACGGTAAACATTGATGATAATTGCAAGCGCGACTGCACTCTCTGCTGCCGACACACCGATGGAGAAGAGCGTGAACATCATGCCTTCTTGTCCTGCGGGGAAGAGCAAACGGTTGAATGCGGCAAAGTTGAGGTCAACGGCGTTGAGCACCAGCTCCACGGAGATGAGCATCGCCACGAGGTTGCGGCGTGTCACGAATCCGAAGACACCAATAAAGAAAAGCAGTCCGCTAAGAATGAAGAAATATTCTATGGGTATCATTTCTGTTCCTCCTTTTTCTTATAGGAATTCAAAATAACAAGGCCACCGATGATGCAGGCCAACAAGAAGAGGGAAATGAACTCGAACGGGAGTACATAACCGTATTTGTCGGCAGACAGAAGGGCATTGCCCAAATCGCTGACGGGAAGCTCTTGTGTCAAGTCCGTTGCTTGCGTGATGAAGCGGTTCTTCAACAGCACTACGGATACCGTGGCCAGCCCAGCAAGAGAGATGGCTGCGGCGAGGATGGTCTTCTTGCCGATCCACCGCTCGGAGAGACCTTGCAGGGTGCGCTTCGAGACAAGCTGGATGGCAAAGATATACATCATGGTGATGCCACCAGCGTAGATGCTGATTTGTGCGGCACCCAAGAATGTGTAGTCGAGCACGAAATAGAGCCCGGCCACTCCGAACAGAACAAACAGCAAGGCTGTTGCGGCGCGCATGATGCGCTTCGTCGCCACGCAGAATACGGCCGAGGCCAAAATTACTGCGGCGAGGATTCCGAAAATTATTATTCTTGCCATAATCGGGCACTATTTGGTTTTGGTGTTAAACGTTCCCACTTTCCAGTCGGCACCACCATCAATAAGGTTAGGCAGACTACCTCCCTTGTACTCCTCCTTGTCGAGGTGCAATACCAGCTGGTTGCGATCGAAGACGGCGTTCTCGAAGTCGTTGGTGAATTCGATGGCATCGAAGTTGCACGCGTTGACGCAGAGCTGGCAGAACATGCAGTCGCCAAGGTCGTATTGATAGTCAACGAGTTTGCGCTTCTTCTTTCCCGTCTCGGGATCTTCCACCATCTGTTGGGTAATCTTGATGGTGTCGTTGGGGCAGGCCTTCTCGCACATGGTGCAGGCCACACACTTATAAGCTCCGTTCTCATCGCGCTTGAAGACGAGGCGTCCTCTGTGTCGCTTCGAGACGTGCAGCGTTGTCTTTCGGTTCTCGGGATATTGTTCCGTGCTCTTGGGGGTGAAGTATTCCTTCATGGTCACTTTCAAACCCGTAGCAAGCGTCTTGACGGCTTTCCCTACTTCGCCGAAATAAGATTCTTTCTTATCTTCCATTTTGTTTTTACGCTATTACAGAATTATTTCCTCCGCTGTTAAAGTGTCCATCCGAAAGATACGCAGATGGTGGCTGCAACGAGCGTGATCAGCATCAGCGGCATGAGGAACTTCCATTCCAATTTCAAGATTTGGTCGATACGCAGACGGGGGAACGTCCAGCGAATCCACATCAGAATGAACACCAGGAAGAATGTCTTGCCAAAGAACCAGACAAAACCCGGTATGAGGTTCATGATTTGGTCGAAACCCTCGAAGCCGATGTTGAGCGGTGCCCATCCTCCAAGGAAGATGGCAGCGGCCAGACCTGCGATGACAAAGAGGTTGAGGTATTCGGCAAGATAGTAGAAGCCGAAGCCCATACCACTGTATTCGGTGTGATAGCCGGCGGTCAGCTCACTCTCGGCCTCGGCCAAGTCGAACGGTCCACGGTTGGCCTCGGCGTTTCCTGCAATGAGGAATGCGATGAAAGCCACGATGGCCGGGATGTGGCCTTGTACGATGAGCCAGTTCCACGGGCCTGTTTGAGCCTCAATGATGCCACTCATCTGCATTGTTCCCAAGAACACAACGGCAGTGATGTAGCACAAGCCCAGCGACATCTCGTAGGAGATGAGCTGCACGGCGCCACGCATGGCCGAAACAACGGAGTACTTGTTGTTAGACGCCCATCCTGCCAAGAAGATTCCGAGCACGCCAAGCGAGGAGATGGCCGTAATCATGAAAACGCCCACATTGAAGTCGAGCACCTCCATACCTTTATTAAAAGGAAGGAACGAGAATGTTCCCATAGAGGCCACCATCACGAGGATTGGCGCAAGGTAATAGAGCAGCTTGTCGGCGCGGTCTACAACGAAGATCTCCTTGATGAGCATCTTCACCACATCGGCAAACACCTGAAAGATGCCCCAGGGACCCACACGCATGGGGCCTACGCGGCATTGGAAATAGGCGCAAACCTTGCGTTCCATGAATATCAGGACGATACAAATGAGCGCATAGGCCGTGAGAATGACTACTCCCACGAGCACGCACTCTATCAGTATGGTCCAGAAGTCGTTCAGGCCACACGTCTGCCGGAGCAGTGCGTCAAACCATTTTGTAACTATACTAAAATCAAACATTACTTCATTATTTGAATTACTTACTTTAACATCCTATCGGTCAAGATCGGGAATCACAAAGTCGATGGAGGCACCCGTGGCTATGAGGTCGGCAATCTTCTGACCACGCAGCATCTTGTCGAAGGCACCAGCGAGCGTCAGTCCCATCGGGCGCATCTTCAGACGGTAGGGGCTCTTGTCGCCGCGGCTGTCAAGGTATACGCCAAACTCGCCTGCGCCACCCTCAACGCTAAACCACCATTGTCCCTCCGGCACTTTGATGATGGGCTTCTGCTTGATGTAGAAGTCGCCTTCGGGAATGTTGTCGATGAGCTGCTCAATGATGTTCAAGCTCTCGTACATCTCATTGATGTGTATCATGTAGCGCGACATGGAGTCTGCGCCCGTGAGCGTGATTTCCTTGAAGTCCACTTTGCCATAGAGTGCGTAAGGATGGTTCTTGCGCACATCGTTGTGCCATCCTGCTGCACGTCCGGCAGGGCCGGTGAGCGCGTAGTTGATGGAGTCTTCCAGTCCCATCGGGCCGCAATCTTCCAAACGCTTGTGGGTGATGAAATTGTCGCCGAACACATCGAGATACTCCTGAATCATCGGGCGGAGATACTTGCAGAGCTCCTTCACATTCTTCACGAAGTTGGTGTCGATGTCTGCCTGCAAACCTCCGATGCGGTAGTAGTTCTGAATCAGTCGGCCACCAGTGGTCTCTTCCATCACGTTGAGTATGTGCTCGCGGTCGCGCATGCAGTAGAGGAACGCCGTGAGTGCGCTGAGGTCTTGGGCGCACGTGCCCAGGAAGAGCAAGTGGTTGTCCAGACGCTGCAACTCGTCCATAATGGTGCGGATGTAGAGGATGCGGTCGCTCAGTTCTATGCCCATGCCCTCCTCGATTACGCCCACCAGCGCATGGCGGTGCATCATGGCGCAAAGATAGTTGAGACGGTCGGTCAGTGCGAGCGTCTGCGGGTAGGTCATGCTCTCCATCATCTTCTCCATGCCGCGGTGAATGTAGCCGAGGTGGGGATAGACGTGCTTGATGGTCTCACCGTTCACAACAGTCTGCAAGCGCAGCACACCGTGCGTTGACGGGTGGTTGGGACCGAAGTTCATCACGAAGTCATCATCATCGATGAGGCGGTGACGTGTGGCAACGAGGTTGCCGTCCTTGTCAAGGTTCCACTCTGTGGTCCATTCCTCCTCTGGCTCGTCCGTGACGGGGAAGCGGTTGGCTTCCGGGCTCATGTCGAAGTTCTTGCGCAGCGGCCATCCTTGGAAGTCGTTGCGCATGAAGAGACGGCGCATGTCGGGGTGTCCGAGGAACTTGATGCCCAGGAAATCGTAGACCTCGCGTTCCAGCAAGTTGGCCGCGTTCCACAATTTCAGCACCGACGGAATCACGTAGTCCTCGCCAATCTGCTTGGCAATGACGCGTGTGGAGCAACGCTCGTGGGTCTGGGTGTTCTCCAAAATGTAGATGCACCCCAAGCCCTCCTCGCCGAAGTCTTCGCCGATGATGGTGACAAGATAGTCGAAATGCTTCTTGCCGTACAGCTTCTCCATCTCTTGGGAGAAGTTGTCGAAAGTAAGTTCTATATTTTCAAGTTTCATCTTTCTGTCAGCTTAGGGTTATTCGTCAAGACCTTTCTTCGGGTCGAAGTCGGCGGGCACATCGGTCACGATGATGGGGTCTTTCTTGCCCAGCTCCTGAGCCGTGAGGTTCTCGTTGCTCAGACCGCGCAGGCCGCCTTTTTCCATAGAGCGCTCGCGCTCCTCGGCGGTCATCTTGTGGTTGGCGCCGCCAAAGAAGCGTTCCACTTTCACTTTGCGCTGCAGCTGCATCATGCCGTAGAGGATGGCCTCGGGGCGCGGCGGGCAGCCGGGAACGTAGACATCCACTGGCACAAGCTCGTCGATGCCTCTCACCACACTGTAGCTCTTCTTGAAGGGACCGCCGGAGATGGCGCAGCCGCCAACGGCGACAACGTATTTCGGCTCGGCCATTTCGTCGTAGAGACGCTTGAACACCGGAGCCATCTTGTTGGTGATGGTGCCGGCGCACATGATGAGGTCGGCTTGGCGGGGTGAGTTGCGCGTCACCTCGAAGCCGAAGCGTGAGAAGTCGTAGCGGGCGCAACCTACGGCCATGAACTCAATACCGCAGCAGCTTGTGCCGAAGGTGAGCGACCAAAGCGAGTTGCTGCGTCCCCAGTTGATGGCTTGGTCCAGCGAGCCTACAATGACGTTGGCTCCGCCCTCGTTCAGTTCTTGCGCCAGCTTCTCGAGCGTGTCGTTGTCCTTGAACTCATCGTAGGGGATAGACTTGATTTTGGGCTTTCTTACTTCCATTCCAGTGCTCCTTTCCGCCAGGCATAGGCCAGGCCAAAAACTAATACCAACATGAAGAATCCGATGGAGAAGAGCATTGCGCTGCCGTACTCGGCCGACAACTGTCCGAAGACGGTTGCCCAGGGGTACAGAAACACGGTCTCCACATCGAACATGAGGAAGAGGATCGCAAAGAGGTAGTAGCCCACGTGCATCGGCATCCATGAGCTGCCGTGCGTGGGAATACCACACTCAAAGGGCTCACCCTTCACCGGATTGTAGCTACGCGGTCCGATGAGCTTGGCGACGGCATAAGCTGCTACCACCAGCACAACAGCCGTGAGGAATACGGTTATTAACAGTGTGAAAATCATAATGTTTTATTATATAGCTATCATTGATTTTGAATTAGGGACTGCCCAGTGGGGCAGACAAATCATCCTGCTTAAAAAAACGTTTGCAAAGGTACGAAGAAATATTATAAAATTACGCAAGAATAATGAGAAAATAATCCGTTTTTGCAAACTATACTTTGCAAAACAGGATGTGCGGAGGGCGGTATGGGAGCTGGTGCGGATTGGGCTTTGGGAGGCTTTCCGTAGTGGTTTAGCTTGTTTGGCGAAGCTGGTGCAGGCTTTTTGGCGGGCTGTGTGCCTAAGAAAGTGATATTGTAAGTAGGTGTATGTATATTGCTGGCTATCAATTGTTTGTGTGTAAACTATTTCTGGTGTCCAAAGATGTATGGTTTTGCAAGGCAAAACGTCCCCTTTTGCCTTGCAAAACGTGACCTTTTGGCGCGCGAAAGGTATGCTTTTGCGAGACGGGATGACAAAAACGCCAAGACAGGCTTTCCATTCCCGTTTGCGGAAGTTTGTCCGTGGGGGAGTGGAGAGCGTGTCTTGGCGTGTCTTATGTCAAGTGCTGGCGGCGGGCTTTGCCGTGTGTGGTCTTGCTTCGCCGCCTTGTGCGTCAGTCCTTGGGCTGCTTGGTGGTCTTCCTCTTGGCTCTTGGCTTGGCGGCCTTGGGCTTGTCGGCAGACTTATCCATTTGTGCGCGCAGCTTATTGTTCTCGTCTTCGAGTTTCTCAATGCGTGCTTGCAGTCGTGCTGCCTCCTTTTCCTTGATGTCTATTTCCTCAGCCTGATTGCGAATGGTGGTGAGCAGGGGATTCAGTTCATCGTTGTCGATGCTCTCCGGGTAGAGCTGTCGGATGCGGCTAAGGAAGTCGCCGAGTATGTTCATGTAGTTGGAGAACGCATCGAATGGTGATGAGAAGATGCCTCTGTCTACGCCAACGTGGGCCGGCTTGGTAGACATCATGTGGAAGTTGTTGGTCGCCTGCAGGTACATCCAGTCGATGTTGATGCTCGGGTCGTTGGCGATGCGCACGCGGTCGGCCACGCTGTAGAGTTTGTTGAACGCTTCTTGCTGCATGGGGTTGCCCAGCCATGTGCTCACGTCGCGCTCCTCGTCCATCCATGACAGCGTGTCGGGCACGTCAAGCATGCCCACGCTCTTCATCTTCATGCACACTTCGGTGGGCGTGGAGAAGGTGATGCCGTGCTTCTTGGCGCAGGCGGGCAGTGCTTTGAGGAAGTTCAGGATGCCGCTGGAGAGAGGTTGGGCAATGCCGAGGGCGGAGAGGTTCATGAAGATTCCCACAAATTGCTCGTCTTCGGGCAGCTTGGCTATCTTCTCGCAGTAGGTGTCGGCGAAGAGCGGGTAGCCTTCCCATTCGGAATTGTTGAAGCGCAGGGAGATATCATCGCTCAAGTCCACATCGCGCAGGAGTAGTTTGAGTTTCGGATCTTGCGTGCAGTGGTAGAGGTAGTGCGAACTTTTCCATCCCAGCACGTGGCGCGCGCCTTCGGTGAGCATTCCTTTGAAGCCCATGTCGGCGGCAATCGCGCCGATGTCGTTGCTGTAGATGAGTGCAGAGTTGCGCAGTACCTTGGGCTCTTGGCCGAAGTATTCCTTGATTTTGGCTGCTTGCAGCCGCACTTCATCGCGGAACACGTCCTCATTGGCCAGCGATGACAAGCCGTGGGAGTAGGGTTCGGCAAGGAATTCCACGCAGCCAGTCTGGCTAAGCTCCTGCAGCTTGTCGATTACTTGCTGTGCATGTATCTCCAGCTGTTCAATACCGACACCCGAAAGTGAGAAAGCCACCTTGAAGCGGTCGCCGTTTTCCTTGATCATGTCGCCGATGGCGTTCAGCGCGGGCATATAGCTTCGCTCGGCAATGTCGGCGATGCTGCGCTCGTTCTCGTAGTCATCATAGTAGTAATGGTCGGCACCTATGTCGAAGAAGCGGTAGCGTTTGAGGTGTACGATCTGATGTATCTCGAAATATAAACAAATAGTTTTCATGCTCTAATTCTGTTTTTGGTTGTTTGGCAATGATGCGGGAAAGGGCGGGATTATTGCTGTCCGAGCGTGCGCATATAGAGTTCGCGAATCCATTTTCCCACTTTCTCCCACGTGATTTGGTCCACTTCGCGCTTTCCCTCTACCGAAAGGTAGGTGAAGAGGCTTTCGTTGCTGCAAATGCTGTATATGGCATCGGCCAAGGCGTGGATGTCCCAGTAGTCCACTTTCACGCAATTGGTCAGAATCTCTGCGCATCCGCTTTGCTTGGAGATGATGGTGGGCGTGCCACACTGCATGGCTTCCAGCGGAGATATGCCGAAAGGCTCGCTCACGGAGGGCATAACGTATACATCGGAGTTCTTGAGGCACTCGTAGACTTGCAGTCCGCGCATGAATCCGGGGAAATGGAAGCGGTCGGAGATGCCTCGCTCGGCGGCAAGGTAAATCATTTGGTTCATCATGTCGCCCGAGCCGGCCATGCAGAAGCGCACGTTGCCCATGCGGTGGAGCACCATGTTGGCGGCCTCAACGAAGTATTCGGGTCCTTTCTGCATGGTGATTCGGCCTAAGAAGGTCACTACCTTCTCCTTGCCTCTATGGTCTGGCCGCGGCAGGGCGGCAGCTTCGGCCTTTAAGGGGTAGACGGCGTTGTGTACGGTGAATACCTTGCGCGGGTCTTGGTGGTACTGGTTGATGACCGTTTGGCGCGTCAGCTCGCTCACGCACATAATGCAGTCGGCATGATCCATGCCGTCTTTCTCGATGGAATAGACAGTGGGGTTGACGTGTCCACGCGATCTGTCGAAGTCGGTGGCGTGCACATGGATGCACAAAGGTTTGCCGCTGACTTGCTTGGCATGGATTCCGGCGGGGAAAGTGAGCCAGTCGTGGGCGTGGATGATGTCGAATTGCTCTGCGCGAGCCACCACTCCGGCAATGATGGAGTAGTTGTTGATTTCCTCGTGCAGGTTGGCGGGGTAGCCACCGGCAAACTCCAGCGTGCCAATATCATTGGCGTTCATGTAGCTGAAGTCGGAGTACAGGTGGTCGCGGAGCTTGAAATAATATTCCGGCGTCATGAGATTGCCCAGCCGTTGTCGCACGTAGTCGTAATCATTGTCGCGCCAGACCACGGGCACGCAGTTCATTGCGATGATGTTGGCGAAGGTTCTGTCCTCGTCGCCAAAGGGATGGGGCAGGCAAAGCGTGATGTCGACATCTCCTTGGGCGTGCAAGCCCTCGGAGATACCGAAGTTGGCCGTTGCCAGTCCGCCGTAAACGTGAGGAGGATACTCCCATCCAAACATTAATACTTTCATAAGTTGTCCTCCTTAGCTTTGATATTTAAACTTCTCAAGCAGTTCGATGGCGCGTAGTACCTCGCCTACGTTCATGGCAAACGATATGGCTCCGCGTCCTTTGAAGGGCGGGTTGCCATCGAAAAGCTCTGGTAATGTGCCCATGCAGTGGCGGAACATCTCGTCCTCATAGCCTGCCATCTGCCGCTCTACGAAGCTAAGTCTTGTGCGCTTGTAGAGTTTCAGGCAGGCTTCAAGGTAGAAACCGCCGAGCCATGGCCATGCTGTTCCTTGGTGATAGGCGTAGTCTCGCTGCGTCTGCGGTCCCACATACATGGGGTTGTAGCCTCCACTCTTGGGCGAAAGCGTGCGCAGTCCCTTGGGCGTGAGCAGCTCGCGGGTGCAGATGTCTACGATTCCTTTCTTCTGTTTCTCATCGAGCGGCGAGTAATCGGTGGCCGCAGCGAATATCATGTTGGGCCGAACGCTCCAGTCGGCCATGTTTCCGTCCACGTAGTCATAGAGGTAGCCGTATTCATTGAGGAACGTATCCACAAACGATGCCTTGCATTTCTGCGCCAGTTCTTCCAGCGGTGCGGCCTCTTTGACGCGATTCTCTTCCTGCAGCATGGAGGCAACGAAGCGCAGGGCGTTATACCACAGCGCGTTGAACTCTACGATGTATCCCGAACGGGGCACTACAGGATGGCCATTGGCGGTGGAGTTCATCCACGTCACAGCCTCGTGGCGACCGTCAGAGTAGAGGAGGCCGTTGTCGTCCAAGCGAAGATTGGGGTGCTTGTTGCCCTTGATGTAGCTCACAATGTCGCAAAGCAGTTTTCCGTAGAGTTTGCGGCAGCGGTCGCGCCCGGCATCCTTGGCGTATTGTTGTATGGCCCACACGCACCACAGGGGAACATCGGGCTTCTCGATCTCATAGATTTTCACGCTCAGAGGCTTGCCCTCCATAAACTCGCGCAGGCCTTTGCCCGCGGTTTGCATTACCAGTTCGAAGTAGTCGCGCTCATTGATGGAAAGCGTCAGACCCGGTAATGCAATGAAAGTGTCGCGTGCCCGGCACTTGAACCACGGATAGCCGGCGAGGATGTAACGCTCATCGGCTTTTGTACGGTTGTGGAACTGGTGGGCGGCGTTGACAAGGCAGTGGAAGAAATTGTCGCGCGGCGTGCGCTCTTCCACTTCCTGCTCAAACAGTTCTTCCAGCGTGGCCGTCTTGATTTCCGATGTTGAGGCTGCAAACACGATGCTCTCGCCTTTCTTGATGTCCAGCTCGAAGTAGCCCGGTACGTACAAGTCCTCGTTGGAGGCGTAGCCGCGCTCCTGCTCTTTGGGGTATTCTATGCCCCGATACCAGTCGGGCTGGAACACAAACTGGTTTTTCTTGGAGAACTGCATATACAGATGCGGGTAGCCCGCATACATGCAAGTCTTGATGCCATTGTCCACTTCGGAGTATTCCCGGCTTGCCGTTCCGTTCTCATGCGTGAACTGCCGCATGCTGCGGAACGCGAGGAAAGGACGGAAACGCAGCGTGGTGGCTGAGTGTGCGCCTATGAGCGTGTAGCGGATGAGTATGCGGTCGTCGTAGTGTTGGAAGACAACCTCTTTCTTTAAGACAACTCCGCCGACGTGATAGGTGGTAGTAGGCACCTTGTCGCAGTCGAACTCGCGGATGTACTTGTGCCCGTTGGGGCTGAAAACGTTACCCTGATACTTGTGAAGTCCTAAGTGGAACTCGGCTCCGTGCTGAATAACCGTAGGGTCGAGCGAGCTGAGAAGCACATGATTCTCATCGTCGATCTCGGGCACGGGCACAACGAGCAAGCCATGATACTTACGGGTGTTGCAGTCCACGATGGTCGAACAGGAATATGCTCCCGACCGATTCGTGCGCAGCAACTCTCTTGGCAGCGACTCCTGCAAGTTCGTCATCAAAGCTTTTTCGAATCTTAAATAACTCATATTGTTAGGTTTTATGAATTGACTTTTGTGTTGCCGGAGGGTCAGCCCTACTTTGACGCTTTTTGTTACATCTTTGTTCGGGCACGTCAAAGTTACTTGTTTTTTTTCTTTCGGCAAAGGAAAAAATAGAAATTCTTATGAAAAGGCCTTCAAACGGCATATACTCCGTTCTCTCTTCTTGTTGCTCTTGGCTTGTGGCAGACGGGTTGCGGTGTGCGTTTGTGGCTGTTCTCGCAGTGGACGGGGGCGCCCCGCGCGTTCGTTTGGCTGTCTGCTTGCGTGCTTATCCAGCGTTTTTGCATTCTCTTTGTGCCGTTCCCGTAAGTGCTTGTGGCATGGAGGGTTATGAATAGGTTACTTTTTGCGCTCCAAAACCATACGTTTGGGGAGGTGAAACGTATGGTTTGGCAATGCAAAAGGTATGGTTTTGGAAAGTGGCTGTGGCGTGGGTGTGTTGCCTGCTGTGCTTTCTTGATGCGTGTTGATAGAAATAATAAAGGGGGAGCGTAGCCGTTTGGCCGCGTTCCCCTTTCGGTTTTTGGCATGATTCCTTATTCTGGCAAAGGCTTGCCTGTTGTTTGCTTTAATGCGTTCTGTCAGCGAACGAGAATCTTGGCATATGAAGTGTGCCCGCGTTCCATAATTCGCAGTACGTAAACGCCAGGCCTTAGTGGGCGCGTGGCTATCGTCTCGTTGCCCTTGCATTGAGCCGCTTGGCGGCCTTGCGCATCGTAGAGCGACAGTTGGTCTACTGTTGAGGCTGCTGCGATGATTCCGTTTTGATAAGAGAAAAGCATTTCGCTTGTTGTTGACGTAACGCTGGTGGTGCCATCAATGCGGAACAGCAGTTCGGCGAAGTCGGAATAGCGTTTGCTGCCATCGTACATGGGGTAGACTGTTTGCACTTTGGCCAGGTGTCGGCCTTGCGACAGACTGCCCAATTCGAAAGAACGGCTGCTGGTTGTGCCCAGCTCCTCTTCGTCAAGGTAAACGTTGAAGGTGGTCATGGCGAAAGTCTCGGTCTCTTTCGTGCCGATAAACACGTCGTCGACCATGAAGAACATGTGCTGGTTGGAGACGCATCGTATCACGGCGTGGCGTGCCTCCTTGGGCATGTCATAGGCGAACTCCGTCCATACGCCTCCTACGGTCTGTGGCTTTTCGGTCAGCCAGATGACGTTCTCGGGGATTGGGGCACTGGTAGTGTAGCCTACCATGAACTCCTCTTCGCCCAATGCGGCGTAGAATCCGGATGCGGCGTGGAAACTGAACGTGAAATCATCGTTGAAAGTCAGTTCGGGTGAGAAAACGTAGTCATCGTTTTGTCCGCCATTGGCCAAGGCCACGTCCACGAGCATCTTCTTGCCGCCATGTGGCTGAAGCAGGTCTATCACGCTTGGGGTGGTGGCATCGGGAGCAAAGGCCATGAATGCCATGGGCGCGTACATATTAGGATAGGGGGTGGACTGGCATCTGCTGATGCCGTAGGTGGCCTCGCCGTCCATGTCGGCATAGCTCCAGCCCGCTTCTCCGGCTGGGTTCACTTCGAAGTTGTCCATGTCTTCAAATCCCTCACTGATGCCTTCGGCGGTGTTCCAGCCCAGGGTCACTTCGCCTTCGTGTTGTTCTGCACGGAGGTTGAAGGGCTTCTTGGGAATTAGTTGCAGCTCCATGGCCACTTCGTAAGCAGAGTTGGCGGAGAAGTCGTTGTCCTCAAGGATGGCTTGGTCGAATCCTGCCTTGGCCGCCGTTGCGGTGTAAGAGCCTTTCAGCACCTTGGGGAACGATGCAATGCCATTGCTGACGCGGGCTTGGTAGGTGATGCTGTTGTCATTGTCGTTGGTAAGGGTCACCGTTGCGCCATTGGAGAAGTCTATTGCCGTATTGGTGTAGACGTGCATGGTCACGCTGGTGTGGATGTTGGTGGACATCTCTTCGGTCATGGCCGTTGCGGAGGCTTTGCCATCGGCGTATGTTGCCAGCACGGCATATTTGTAGATGCCGGGCGACAGTGTATGGAAGCTGCGGTCCACGTAGCTCATGAGCGATATTCCCTCCTCTATTTTTGTCCAGTTGTCGTGATTCTGCTCATCGGAATCCTTGAGGCGGTACACGGTATAGGTGGGTGCGGCCTCGTCAATGGCTGTCATAGCCATCGTGGGCGAAGTTGTTGCTGTGCAGCGTATGGCTTTTGCCGCTGTGGTTTCTGCGGGTTGTGGGTCTGATGCCAACTCGCTTCCATAGGCGCGGATGAAGAATGTGCCGGCGTTGCTTGTGCGGAAGTGCTCGTTTTGCATCACAACGGAGCAGCCATTGTCCACATAGTCGGAGCAAACGGATATGCTTCCGTTGCATCCCACTGCGGCTATGCAGCCATAAGGGGCAACGATGGGCTGTTCGAAACGGTATTCGTTCCATGCCACATGGCCATCGAAGGCGTAGTTCTTGTTGGGTACGCCGTCCACTTGCAGCAGTATTTCGTTGGTCAAAGCTCCGCTGCGGTCGAGTGCGTATAGGTATAGGTCTACCGTTTTGTCTGCTTCGCTCTCGCTGGACAGCAGCCATCTCATGCCCTCGATGACCATTGACCCGTGAAAAACGTTGCCCACGCGGTTGTAATCGCCTCCTGTGAATTGGTAAGTGCCACCATACGTGCCGTTGTCAAGGGCAAATTCAGCCTTGCGCGTGGGCATTTGCCATGAGATTAAGGTTCCGGCGTCTACAATATCTCCTCTTATGGCTTGCGGAGTGGCCACGTAGGTTTTCAAAACCACATCGCCAAGGTCTATTTCTGTGTCCTGCGCGCTGACTTGGGCTTCATAATCCTCTTTCCAATTGTGTTTGATGCGGAGCGTGTATTCCTCTAATCTTATGACATCAGGAATAAAGAAACAGCCATTCTCATCGGTAGTGGCCTCGTAGAGTTTTGACCCTTCAAGGCTTACTCTGACGTTTTTGACTGCGCGGGTGGCCTCATCGACCACCCTTCCCGTAAGTGTGGCGACCTTTTTCTTTTCCAAACAGAATGCCTGTGAGGCGGTGGTCTCCGTTATTTTCACTTCTTGCGACAGCGTGTTGAAGCCCTCTTGGCTGATGGTCATGGCGTAAGTGCCCGGGCTTAGGTGTTCGAATGTGAACAAGCCCTGCTCATCGGCCTCCCGTTCCTGCTCCTTGTAGGTGCTGGCAGACAGCCTCACGCGTGCGCCGGGTACGGCTTTGCCAGCCTCGTTGTCGACAATGCTTCCTGAGAAGTCCACATCCTGCGCGTCAGTGACCTCAAAACTCTGTATGTACACTGGTCCGTCCCATCCGCCGGTTGTGCAGTGGATGCCGAAATGATAAGTTCCGGCGGCCACTTCTTCGGGAATGGCAATGCGGAGGTAGTAGTCTCCTCCGTCATAAGATTGGGTTTCGCTGATGATGGTGGTCATGTCGGATGGCAGAACGCCTTGTCCCATGGCAAAAGACAGCTTTCCGGGATAGTCTACGTACATCTTGAACTTGATGGCATAGGACTTTCCGCCAGTCAGTGTGACTGCGGGCGACACCAGCCATTCATCGTTGGGCTGTGAAATGCCAGGGTTAAACATGGCGGCTTTCCAATCGCCGTCCCACCAAACATCGCTGTTGCCACTGTCATCGGTGCCGTTCAGGTCGGTCTTTGTCCATTGGGCAAACTCCTCTTCTGTGTCAAAGCCACAGTAATAGTGGTCGGTTTCGTTGATGACCGTTGCCCTTGCTTGTGCTCCGAAACACATACAGAGCCACAAGACCAATAAATAATGTGAATGTCTCATAATGAAATGATGATGGTTGATTATCGTTTGATGAATTTCGCGCACTGTGTGCCGTCCGTAGTCTTGGCTTTCGCCATGTAAATGCCCTTGGGCCATGCAGCGATATGCACGCTTGTGGTCTTTGCCGGCACGTAGGCCACAAGCTGGCCAGACACGTTAAGGATGCTTACCTCTGTGTTGTTCCCATGCAAATGAAGCACTCCGTCCTTGGCGTATGCCCGCAGTTTGCCGCCGTTAGGCTTGGTTGGGCTGATGCCAGAGGTGGTGCTGTCGGTTAAACTCTCCGCATTGGCATTGTACACCTTGCAGTTGTTGGGGTTGTTGTGGTCGGTATTGGCAAGGAATGCCACCACGCGCATAAGGCGTGGGTTCCACTCTTGGGGAATGAGATACGTGTATTCGTCCGAAATGTAATGCCCCTCGTTGAAGGTGATGGGGGCTCCCCAAGTGTCGGTAAGCACCGCCCGCACACAGTTGTTGTGAAAATAGTGGGCAGGATCGGCCGCACCGGCTTGCTGGCCAAGGATACTGTCCTCCACCAAGAAGATGTTGAGGCGTATGTCGTCTGCTTTCAGCCTGTCGGGGGTGCCGCAGGGAATGTTGCCCGATGCGCTTACGCAGACGGTGCGTGTGCTTTCGTCAAAAGCTGTGTTGATATTCACGGTTACTAGAGCAGGCGTGGAAATCTGCTGGTCGAGCAAATGGCCTAAACTGCCTCGTTGTGGGAAGAATACGGGGCCGGGAGTGCTGCCCGATGAGCCATCGGTGGCCCCATAGGGAGACATATTGGAGCGGTCGAGCATGGCGGCAGGGGCATAGATGCTGCCCGCTGTTTGTCCATCGGAATAGAAGAACAGGTAGTCCTCATGTGCGGGAATGGTCAGCGCGTCTGTACCCATGCCGGCGTGATGCACCACGTGTATCACGTTGCTTCGGTAGGTTAGCGCGTCATCAATGGTTTTGTGGGCTTCCGGACAGTTGTTGCATCTTGCTGTGGAGAAGTGTTCCAGCAGCACTTTGCGATTGGTGTAAGACGCATTGCTTGCGATGTTCTCCACCGTTCCACTGTTATTGGCGGGAAATTCATCGTCCTCTCCGTTCACTTTGCTGATGTGTATGTCAAGGTTGGCTATTCCGCTGTTTTCAAAAACAATATCGTTCATCTTCACCAAGGCCACTTGGTTGCTGCCAATGGCAAGGTTGTTGAGCGTCTGCGTTTGAGTCTCTTGTCCCTCGATAGTGTATTCCACTTTCATGCTCCTCACCTCAGCAGCCCCTTTGTTGCGCACGAGCAGTTCCAGCGGTGTGTTTCCCAGCGTGCTTGCGTAGCGTTTGGCCACTACGCGCTCAAGCTGTATGTCGTTTTGGGGCAGGTTGTCGCCCTCCACTGTGGCCACAAGGTTGATGCTTCCTCCTCCTTGGTGTGTCCAAGTGCCGGATGTGTTGTTGCCGACAGGCGTTATTTGTATCCAGTTGGCCAAGTCGTTGTCCTCCCGGCCGTCCATGGAGAGGGCGTTTCCTGCGGCCTGATAGCGGAAACCGATAAAAATTTCGTTGCCCGTGATTTCGAAAGGAGAGTCGAGCGTGATGCTGTTCCATCCGCTTGCCAGTGTCCCTGTTGTTTGCTTGTAAGCGGGTGGTGAGGTCAGGTCGTTGGCAATGAATATGTAATTGCCCGCATCGTCAGACGTTTCGCCCATGGCTATGCGCAGGGAGGTGATTTTGCTGCCCTGCAATCGCAGCAATTCGCTTTGGGGTAACTGTATGGCGCACTGCACCACGACCGTTTGCCCCGTGCCCAAGCTTATGCCTTGGTTGCCATCGGTGTAGCCTATTTGCATCTGCGTGCTTCTTTCGGCTTTTGGGGCATACGGCATTGGGGGGATGGTTGGTGTTTTTGCCACGGCAAAAAGGGGAATGAGGGCAAGCATTGCGCCCATTTCTTTGAGTCTTTTGTTGCGCATTGTTCAGAATCTTTGTGCCTCTTCGTTGTAAGGGAAAGGCGGTTGAATATCAGTAACTGCTTTTAGATTTATGCTTGCTGCAAAATTACAATGAGAAATCGACAAACTACCCCCCCCATGTTAAATAGTGCTAAAGCGAGCGGATTGGCGTGGCTGTTGGGTTCTTGCGATGTGGCCGTTGCCCGGCGGAATTTTGTGTAGACAAAACGTCTGGTGGGGGAGGAGAAATAGTGTTGATCTTATAAGTGCTTGTACTTCAATTGATTGTGGGATTGCTTGGGGCGGCTTGGCAAGAGGTGACCTTTTGCGTTCCAAAACCATACCTTTCGGGCGGTAAAACGTATGGTTTCGCTGTGTCATACGTTACCTTTTGTGGTATAGGGCGGAAAGTGGCCTTTGTCAGCACTTGTGGCAAGGCATTGCGTATGGTTTTGTTTCGGCGTGTTGGCAGACAAATTTCGGACAAGCTCTGCCACATTGTCACCAGTCGGAACTTTTTGGCAGGTCTGCCATCTGTTTGGCACGCTTTTCGCAAAGGAGAGGGCGAAGCCTTGCGGGAACGCTCCTGCGAGGCAGAGAAAAAGAAAAATTTAAAAACAAAAAAATAAGTACGATTATGACAATTAAACCATTAGCAGACAGAGTGCTGGTTCTTCCGGCACCGGCAGAGGAGAAAGTTGGTGGAATCATCATTCCCGACACAGCCAAGGAGAAGCCGCAGCGCGGCAAGGTGATTGCCGTTGGCAATGGCACGAAGGACGAGCCGATGGTGCTGAAGGCAGGCGATGAGGTGCTGTATGGCAAGTATGCCGGAACGGAAATCGAGAACGAGGGCGAGAAGTATCTGATGATGCGTCAGAATGATGTGCTCGCAGTTGTCGCAGAGTAATTGAGACGGATTCTCAATCAGTTGTTAACATTGTATTTTTACTAAAAACGATTTAGAAATTATCATGGCAAAGGAAATCAAATTCGATACAGAGGCCCGCAACCTGCTCAAGAGTGGTGTTGACCAGTTGGCAAACGCAGTGAAGGTGACGTTGGGTCCGAAGGGCCGCAACGTTGTGATTGGCAAGAAGTTTGGTGCACCCCACATCACCAAGGACGGTGTGACCGTGGCCAAGGAAGTGGAGCTGGAGGACAACTTGGAGAACGCCGGCGCACAGCTTGCCAAGAGCGTGGCCAGCAAGACGGGCGATGATGCGGGCGATGGCACGACCACTGCCACCATCCTGGCTCAGGCCATCGTTAACGAGGGCTTGAAGAACGTGGCCGCTGGTGCCAACCCCATGGACTTGAAGCGTGGTATCGACAAGGCCGTCAATGCGGTTGTTGATTATATTAAGGAGAACGCCGAGCAGGTGGGTGACAACTATGACAAGATTGAGCAGGTTGCCACGGTGAGTGCCAACAACGATCCCGAGATTGGCAAGCTGCTGGCCGATGCCATGCGCAAGGTGAGCAAGGACGGTGTGATTACCATCGAGGAGAGCAAGACCCGCGACACCAGCATTGGCGTTGTGGAGGGTATGCAGTTCGACCGTGGTTATCTGTCGGGCTACTTCGTGACCGATGCCGACAAGATGGAGTGCGTGATGGAGAATCCTTACATCCTCATCTACGACAAGAAGATTAGCAACATCAAGGATTTCCTGCCCATTCTGCAGCCTGCTGCCGAGAGTGGCCGCCCGTTGCTGGTGATTGCTGAGGATGTAGACTCTGAGGCTCTGACCACGCTGGTTGTGAACCGCTTGCGCGCTGGTTTGAAGATTTGCGCCGTGAAGGCTCCGGGCTTCGGCGACCGCCGCAAGGCCATGCTCGAGGACATCGCCGTGCTGACGGGCGGTGTGGTCATCAGCGAGGAGAAGGGCTTGACGCTCGACAAGGCTACGCTGGAGGAACTGGGTACGGCCAAGAAGGTGACCATCTCCAAGGACAACACGACCATCGTGGATGGTGCTGGCTCGAAGGAGATGATTCAGGAGCGTGTGGCTCAGATCAAGAACGAGATTGCCAACACGACAAGCTCTTACGACAAGGAGAAGCTGCAGGAGCGTTTGGCTAAGCTCTCTGGCGGTGTGGCCGTGCTCTACGTGGGTGCAAACTCCGAGGTGGAGATGAAAGAGAAGAAAGACCGCGTGGACGATGCGCTTTGCGCAACGCGTGCCGCAGCCGAGGAAGGTGTGGTTGTTGGTGGTGGCACTACCTACATCCGTGCACAGAAGTGCCTGGAGGGCGTGAAGGGTGCAAATCAGGACGAGCAGACGGGTGTGAACATCGTTTGCCGCGCCATTGAGGAGCCGCTTCGCCAGATTATTGCCAACGCAGGCGGCGAGGGCGCAGTGGTTGTGAACAAAGTGCGCGAGGGCGAGGGCGACTTCGGCTACAACGCACGCACCGACAAGTATGAGGATTTGCGCGCAGCCGGCGTTATCGACCCGGCCAAGGTGGCTCGCGTGGCATTGGAGAATGCTGCTTCCATCGCAGGAATGTTCCTCACCACGGAGTGCATGATCGTGGACAAGCCCGAGAAAGAGCCGGCTATGCCCGCCGCTCCGGCAGGCATGGGTGGAATGATGTAATTCCAACAACGAGGATAACTCATAACTAACAAATCATATTCGATTGCAAGGGGGTGGCTTCCATGAAGCCGCCCCCTTTGTTTTTTGCCTCAAAGCATGGTGGATATTTGGTGGAGTAATCGGAAAACGCTACCTTTGCAAGCATGAAGGTAAAGTTTAATTGGAAAGAGTTTGCGGTGTTCTTCATCGTCATAGGTGGCCTTTATTATCTCACAAAGAGTTTCTTGGTCACATCGGGCATTATGATTCTTTTGCTGCTCATAGATGGTTTGTTGCGTGAGTACGACCACAGGCAGCGTGGCAAGAAGCAGAGTGAGGAGATAAGGAAGCGTTTGGAAGAGGATGCCAACGAGGAGAACAAGCAATAAGAAAACGAGAATACCTTGACAGCATGGAACAATTGGTGACACTCTATACCCGCTGGTGTGGTCGCAAGCCGGCCACCATTGAGAAAATGGCAGGGGCGGGGAGCAACCGCGCTTACTATCGGCTGACAGATGAAGGCGGCAAGTCGGTGGTTGGGGTAGTGGGGACAAGTCGTGACGAGAATTATGCCTTTGTCTTCCTTTCCCGACATTTCGTTCGCCGTCAGTTGCCAGTGCCCGAGGTGCTGGCCGTGAGCGAGGACGAGATGCGCTATCTCCAGACCGATTTGGGGGCAACTTCGCTTTTTGATGCCATTCGTGGTGGGCGTGAGGCGGGTGGCCGTTATAACTTGAAGGAGGTGGAGCTGCTGAAACGCACCATCAGGGAATTGCCTAACATACAGATTCGTGGCGCGCGGGAACTGGATTTCAGTCATTGCTATCCGCAACCGGAGTTCGATCAAGACAGTGTGCTTTTCGATTTGAACTATTTCAAGTATTGCTTCCTTAAGGCCACAGCACTCGATTTTCATGAGATGAAGTTGGAGGCCAACTTCCGAATGTTTGCCAAAGACCTTACGGAAGAGCCGATGGAGGCGTTCCTGTATCGTGATTTTCAGGCGCGCAACGTCATGATAGACGCAGAGGGGAAGCCTTGGTTCATTGATTTCCAAGGCGGAAGGAAAGGGCCTTTCTATTACGACCTTGCCTCGTTCTTGTGGCAGGCGAGTGCCAAATACTCCTATAAGTTGCGCCGTGAACTGATATTTGAGTATTATCACAGCTTGCGCCAATACACAGAAGTGCCCTCCACCCGCCATTTTGTGCGCCGTCTGTCCCTCTTCGTGCTATTCCGCACGTTGCAGGTGCTGGGGGCGTATGGCTTCCGGGGCTATTTTGAGCATAAGCGGCATTTCATTGAGTCCATTCCGGGAGCGATTCAGAATCTTCGCGACCTCCTCTCGTTCGATGCTGATGCGTTCCCTTATCCTTATATGATGTCGGTGTTGCGGCAGTTGGTGAATCTTCCGCAGTTTGCGCGCATTGAAGAGGCGGCGCGCAGCCGTGCCGATGGCTACAAGACTGTCAAGGGAGACGATGTGTTCAAGGCAAATCCCATCGATGGGCCTGCCACTTTCTCCAAGTATGATGGCAAGGGGCCGCTTGTGGTTCGTGTGTTCAGCTTCTCTTATAAGAAAGGTATCCCGGAGGATGAGAGCGGCAATGGGGGAGGCTATGTGTTTGATTGCCGCAGCACGCACAACCCTGGTCGCTACGAGCCTTACAAAAAGCAGACAGGACTTGACGAGCCTGTTATCCGCTTCTTGGAGGATGATGGTGAGATACTTGATTTCCTCGAGCCGGTCTATCAGTTGGCCGACCATCATGTGAGGCGGTATATGCAACGAGGGTTTACTTCGCTCATGTTCAGTTTCGGCTGCACGGGCGGACAGCATCGCAGTGTGTATAGTGCCCAGCATTTGGCCGAGCATATTCATGAGAAGTTTGGGGTGGAAGTGAGAATTACGCACCGTGAGCAGCACATCAGTGAGGTGCTGGAAGCGAAGAACGTATAGGCGAGGACACAAAGATGAAGCAAGCAATGATATTTGCGGCAGGGCTGGGCACGCGGCTTAAACCGCTGACAGACCGTATGCCGAAGGCTCTAGTGCCCGTGAAGGGCGAGCCTTTGTTGGCGCATGTTGTCAATAAGCTGAAAGCAGAGGGGTTTGAGAGAATTGTAGTGAATGTGCATCATTTTTCCAATCAGATTGTCGAATATCTTGGCACGCACGACTTTGGCGTGGATATTCGGGTGTCGGACGAGACGGAGCAACTGTTGGATACAGGGGGCGGGATACGTCATGCGGCGTCTTTGTTTGATAAGGAAAGCCCCGTGCTGATTCACAATGTCGACATATTGAGCAATGCGCGTCTTGCGGAATTGTATGGTCGTTCATCTGCCGATGCCACGTTGCTTGTGAGCAACAGGAAAACCAAGCGGTACTTGCTGTTTAATCAGGAAATGCGGCTGGTGGGGTGGACAAACACAGAGACAGGGGAGGTGAGAAGCCCCTACCGTAATTTAGTCCCAAGTGAGTGCGTTATGCTTGCTTTCAGCGGGATACACGTGATAGGGCAGTCGGTGTTTCGGGTAATGGAGGCATATCCCGCCCGTTTCCCAATCATGGATTTCTATTTGAGGAATTGTGACACCCTTGATATTCGGGGACATTTGTCGGATGACCTTAGGCTGCTGGATGTGGGTAAGTTGGACACATTGGACAAGGCTGTGGATTTCCTTAAGGAATAAGGGCTGCTCTCAAGCGTGTTTAGCGTGGTCGTGATGGCTTTCTACAGCACTCCTTCCTTACAGAATAAGGGAAAGTTCTCAAAGGATGGGGAGTTGTGGAGATAGTAGCATAAAAAGGAAATTGTATAAAAAGAAATCGTGTGAGAAGAAAAATGTGGTTCTAAAATTTGGTGGAATCAGCTAAAACGAGTACCTTTGCACTCGCTTTACAGAAGAGGTCACTTTGATGATGTAGCCATGCCATGGTTTTATGAAAAGGTGGCAGCTTAGGAGAGATGGTAGAGTGGTCGATTACAACGGTCTTGAAAACCGTCGTACCGAGAGGTACCGGGGGTTCGAATCCCTCTCTCTCCGCAA
>CAZASQ010000024.1:0-42607 GCA_964487905.1 uncultured Prevotella sp.
GCAGTTGGTAGCGCACTACGTTCGGGACGTAGGGGTCGGGCGTTCGAGTCGCCTCATCCCGACCAAAAACGGGAACTGACACAGGTCGGTTTCCGTTTTTTTGTTGCCCAAAACCTTGTTTAACGTCCCCCAAAGCCTTGATTAAACACCCCAAAACCTTGACTTAACGCTCCGACTGCTTGATTTAATGTCCCTGATACCTTACCAACAGCCCCAAACACCTTATTAATATATACGCTCAAATCTTCCAGCCAACAAGGTCAAAACCTTGAGCGACAGAACCAAATTCATAAGCAGCAGAACACAAAACCTAAACAACAAAGCCATAGCCTCTGCCAATGCACACCGCCCCGCCACCACTGCCCCTGCCCAACGCCTTTACCCAAGCAGCGCATTTTATCCCTCTGCGTCAGCAAGTTTCCCGCTTCTTGTCGCCCATTGTCATGGCCTAAGCCCTGCCACACGTTCCCTGCCACGCGGCAAGGCTTCAAACCCCTATTTCCCAAACCATACCTTTTGCCTTCCGAAACCATACCTTTCGCACGGCAAAACCATACCCTTCGCACGATGAAACCATACGTTTTGGCCGATGAAGCCAAATACTTTGCACAACAGCACCATACGCATTGACCGAAGATACCACACGCATTGCGCTGCATCCCGTGCACTACTGCCCAAAGAGACCACACGCGCCAACCGAGAAAACAGCACTCCCGCCCGATGAAACCGCCGATTTTGGACAACAAACTCGCCATCCCCTATAAACAACACGTGCGGCATTGCCCTGCAATACCGCACGCGTTGCGCCACGCCAGCTCCTCCGGAGCATGGCCACGGAGCGCGCTCCGCCCACCAAAAGACGCGGCGCGCCATCAAAAAAACATCAAGAAGGCCACAAGGCCGCTACTCCGTCACCTGCACACAATAGGGCAACGGCTTCTCCAACTGCATGAAAGTGAGCGTGGGCGCATCGTCCTTGGTGTAGAAAACCGCGTCTTCCTGCAAGCCCATCTTCTCGGCCTTATAGCCCAAACGGTCGGCCTGCTGCTTCAGCTGCTTGTAGCAGGCAGCGTTGAACACGTAGATCAAGAGCCGCTTGCCATCATCGGAGAGCAGCACATAGGAAGAGTTTCCCTTGCCAAACGAGGTGGGAAGCCCGTCCTTGGACAAGTCCATGTTTCTCACCCAGTTATATTCCTTGCCGAAATCGGTGGTCACTCCCTTGTAGCGGTAGCCCTGCTTGGTGAGCACATCGTTGGCAAACTGCTGCCGGGGGTTCTGAAAGATGCGCAGCGCATCGGCCAAGGAGACCACATCGCTTTGCGCACGGACTGTCGCCGACGCGGCCACAACGGCGAGAATCAGAAGAAAGAGTTTCTTGGTCATGATGAATTGGGTTTTAAGAGTGAGGCGCAGGCCTGGCAATGCCTTGCGCGGCGTTACTTCAGCACGGTGGCTTTGCGGATGCGGATGTCCTGCAAGGGGCGGTCGTTGTCGTCGGTGGCCGCCTTCTCTATGCGTCCCACCACGTCAAGACCTTCCACCACCTCGCCAAAAACGGTGTAGGAGCCATCGAGATGGGGCGTTCCGCCCTGCGCTTTGTACACTTCCCTTATCTCCGGGGTGAGCTTCACCTTGCCGCCCGTGTACTCATCGATGCGGCGTTGCATTGCATCGAGCTGGGCATCGGTTCTTGGCGCGCCCCACACGATGTAGAACTGCGAGGCCGACGACTTGCGTTCGGGGTTGCGGCTGTCGCCCTCCCGCGCTGCGGCCACGGCTCCGCGCTTGTGGAAGAACTGCGGAAACAGTATCTCGGCGGGCACGGAATAGCTCTCGGGAGTGTCGCCGAGGAGCTTCCCCTGCGGCGCGTTCTTGCTGCCCATGTCGCCCGTCTGCACCATGAAGTCGGCTATGACGCGATGGAAGAGCACACCATCGTAGGCACCGGAGCGCACATTTCGGAGCATGTTGTCGCGATGGAGCGGCGTCTCATTGTAGAGCGCGATGCGCACATTGCCGCTGTCGGTCTCCAAAAGTATCTCATGGCGCAGGGAATCGCTTTGCGCCCACAGTCCCGTAGCCCACGTCAGAGCCGACAGGACGAGCACGAATAGTCTCTTGTTGGTCATTGGTCTTGTTGTTGTATTTGTACTTAGGTTGTCCGCCCAAGGCGGCATTCGCTGCAAATTTACGAAAAAATAACGGCAACGGCGCGTTCCCCACTCGCTTTTTGCGGCAAAACGGGCTGCCCGCGCCTGCCCCGTCACAACTCGGGCAGGAAGAAAACGGCGTGCGACTCGCGCTTCTCGGGCGGCGGCACCTGCATGTAGTCGCCGTAGAGGTCGCGCAGATAGCTGTCGTAATCGCGGGGCGCGGGAAAGCGGATGCCCTCAAAGGTGACCTCGCCCAGCGGTTTGATGGCCTGTTTGCTGAACGACACGCCGCGACCGTTGAGGATGGGGATGTCGCTATAACGTCCCTTGGGGGCTAAAAGGCACACGGCCTTCCACAAGGCGGAGCAGAAAAGGAACTTGCCGCCAAACCAAAAGAACTCCGCAAACGACCGCAGCGAGTAGTAATGGGGGTGATGCAGGATGCTGTTGCTCTTGGAAATGCCGCGCGTGAGCCACTTGGTCAGCCCGCGGGGCACGTCGGGATAGTCCTCCATGGGGAATATATCGACAAATATTCCCTTGGCATAGGGCTGGGCAAAGGTGTCGCCCGGCTCGATATAGAGGGAGTTGAGGTCGCGTATTTTCACGATGGGTTCTTTGCTTCCGGGGTCGGTTTGCGGCGTTTGCAGGAAGAGATGGGGCGGCAGCTCGGCCGGTGCCACCTCCTCAAAGCGCCGCTCATCGGCCACGGACATGGCTATATCGATGTCATCGTCCCACGGAATGAAGCCCCCATGACGCACCGCGCCCAGCAGCGAGCCACCATCGAGCCAGTACTCAATGCCGTGCTTGCGGCAAATGCGGTCTATCTCGCGGAGTATCTCCAGCTGCCTCAGCTGGCACGCGCGCAGGTTACGTTGCGTCACGCGGCGCAAATTGTCCTGATATTGTTCCATGATTGCAATGTTTTATTTGAGCAAATAGTCCACCAGCAGCCACCCATTGTAAGTCAGCAGGTAGACGGTGAGCAACGCCACTGCCCCTCTGACCGCCCCACGCAGCCTTGGCGCGGCGCGGCGAAGCAGAAACGCAATGCCGAGGGGCATGACAAACATCCAGTGGGCGGACATAATGTAGACCTCGTTCAAGCCGAAGCCCAGCCCAACATGGAGCAGGAGGTCGCAAAACCACCACCCCAGCCCGATGAGCATGACCCTTGACCGCGCGCCACACACGGCACCGACAAGGAAAAGCAGCACCACAAGGCCCTCAACGGCATACTGCCACCAGTGATTGTAGGCCACAAAGGCCGGGCGGTCTACGCTATAATCCTGCAAAAGGTTGCGCTGATGGAACTGGATGCCCTCGCCGAAGAGGTTCTCCACCACCGAACGCCCACGCGGGGCAGACAAGTTGGTCTGGCTGAGCAGCGGATTGTCGGCGATGGGCTTTCCCCGCCGGGCACGCATCTCGCTGTCGTGGGCGGCCAAACGGGCTTTCAGCGTGCTGTCCTTGGCCATTTTTTTCTGCATGATTCGCTCGCCACGCACGGCCAGCGGCTTGATAATGGCCTCGTTCTGCCACACGCCAGCCCCCACAAAGATGGCCAGCGGCACCACCACCGCAGCCGCAATGGCCGCCGGACGCAGCATGGCGCGCCCACGAACAAGCAGCATGGCAAGCCAAGACTTGGCCACATTGCTCAGCGTAACGCCTCCGGTGAGGGTGGTGAGCAGCGCAACGAGCCACAGCGGCTGACGTGCGGGCGACGTGGCAAGCCACAGCGTGAGCAAAAGCAGCAGGAGAGAGAGGCAGAAATGGTCGGGCACGAGCATCGTGAGCATAATCATGGCGAAGGAAAAGAAGAGCGCGGTGAGCAGCAAAGCATCGCCATGCGCCACCCCAACGCGGTGGCGCAGGATGCGATAGAGGAAAATGAGCGAATAGACGGCGCAGAAAATGGTCAGCCCCGACATGAGAAACACGGCACAGTTGTGGCTCGTGAGCAGGCGCAAGCCCTCGTTGGCCCAATAGAGGGGGAAGAGCACGGCCGCAAAGAGCGGATGCCGCACCATCTCATAGTAGATGCGCGTGGAGGAAATGAAGATGTAGCTGTAGTTGTCGAAGCCCGAAAGGCACATCCGATTGTAGAAAACGCTCCAGAATCCGAGCTTCCCGCCCTTGAAGAACGAGGCGGGGAAGTACTCCCACATGAGCGCGTGCAGTGCCAGCAGCACCAGCAGCGACACCAAGGCAAGCCACCGTTCCTCGCGTTTTATCTTGAAAATATTCGCCATGAATGATTTCTTTGGGGGCGCGGGCATGCTTGTTGGTCTCCCCCGCCGCGCCGTCACGCGTGGCCATACCGCCTCGGCGGCGGAACGGAAGCCGGCTTCCTCGCTTGTGTGCCCCTTGCTATTCTTTCTGCAAATGTACGCAAAAAAAACGGTTCGTCCGTCCATTGCACGCAAAAAACGCCACTCCCCCACGGTTTTACGCCTTCCCGCACCGCCTTTTGCGTGCTTCCGCGCCATGTGCCGGCATACGTTCTGCGGGGCTTTACGTGCTCCGCCCCCCCACGCCGTGCCCGCTTTCCAGAATCCATCATGCCTCATTTTCCTCTTCGCGCATTCTCTTTTCCAAGTCGCCACGCCTCCCTTTCCTTCCCCCTGCATTCTCTTTCCCAAGCCATCACGCCCGCTTTCCCAAGCCTCCAAAGGCCTTTCCCTCTCCCCTTTTCGAAGTTCTTGCCATCCCTTTGCGCTGCCACCGCACGCCCTTCCCTATCCGTGCTGCGGGCAAGGTGTATGGGAAGACTATGCAAAAGGTAACGTTTTGCGGATATTTTTAAATTAAAAACTCTGGATTTTTAATTTAAAAATTGGAGAAAAATAAATTAAAAATATGAGCGAAAGGTAACGTTTTACATCGCCACATATAACCATCAGAAAATCAACACATTACACACAACTTCGACAAAAAGATGAAAAAACAACAGAGCAAAAAGCAAGAAAAAGCGAAAGAAGGGAGACAGGCGGACAAAAGCAAAAGACGCGCGGAAGAAAGCAGGGAGAGCGAGTCACAAGAGCAAGACAAACTTGTTACCTCAACACGTCCTCCTTCGTGGACGGCAGGGAGAGCGAGCCACAAGAGCAAGGCAAACGGAGGAGCAAAAACAAAAAAAGGGCGGACTGCCTTTGCCGTCCGCCCCTATGAAAAGAGGGATTATTTCACCTGAAAGAGGAAAATTACTTCACCACCACTCTCTTTCCGCCAACGATGTAAACACCCTTGGGCAGACGGGAAAGGTCGCTGTAGTTGCCCACGCGCTGACCGCTAAGAGAGTAGACCGGCTGCGCGGCGGCATCAGTAGCATCCACCGTGGACACGGTAATACCCGTGAAGACAAGGTCATCGCTCGTGGCCGGGGCAGACTCGCCACCCACAAACACCGACGAAACGGCATACTGATGGCGACCCCACGGCATCTTTGCCTCCTCAAAAGAGGTGGCCGTGGCGGGGAGAGAGGCCACCAGCTCGCCATCGCGATAGACATTGTAGCCCGTCAGCTGGCCATAGCCGGCATTGAACGTGGCATCGTCTACGAGGAACATATTGGTCTTGCCCACCTTGGTGATGAGGTGGATGGCAAAATAGTTAGCCCCCTCGGGCACATCGAAATAGTATTCGCCCCAGCGGCCGCTGCTCTGCTCAAACACATCCACCACCTTGAAGTCCTCGGGGCGAGTGCCCGTTGTGGAATAGAGCACCTCGAAGTCGGCGGAATACTTCGGATTCATCGCATCAGACTCACCATCGTTGGCAAAGAACGAGATTGTTTGTGCCTCGCCCGAAAGCAACGGCGAGAAGAGCCAGTCATCGTTGTCGACGATTTTCTTGTCCTGGCCACGGCTGTACATCGACATCAGGCAGCGGTCGCCACTGTTGGGCTTCAGCGTATGGTTGTAATAGGTGATGCCATCCTGAATGGAGTCGGGCACAAACACGATGAACACATAAGGCTCGCCCTCATGCTCGAACGGCATACCCATGGCTCCCCAGAGCCATCCCGTGTCGCCCTTGTTGGAAGAGTAGGTGGTCCACTTGCCAAACGTGTCGATCGTCCAGCTGTCGTAGCTGTTGAAGTCTTCGAAAGTGGGATAGCTGACACGCGTGGGCTGCTCCCAACTCAGGGAAACGGCATCGCCCTGCTGGCTGCCCACGACATTGCGCGGTGCGGGAACGCCCGACTCGGAGAGCAAGAGCAGCTCGGAAACCGTGTTGTTGGCGTTGTCCTCATCGGCAGCATAGCTCACCGTGGCCGTCAAAGCAATCTCGCTGCCCTTCGTGGCGGCGGGGATAACCACATCGGCCTTGATCTTGTTTACGCCAAGGGGCTGCAAAGCCTTGTCGAAGCTCTCCGCATAGAGTTCCTCATCGCCTGCGGTGAGGGTGACGGTGTAGCCGCTGGCTGCCTTGGTGCCGCGGTTCTCTACCTCCAAGTCGACATCGACACGCAAACCCTTCTCCACGCTGGTTGGGGTCTTCATGGTGATGGCCAAATCGTTGGCAAGCACGCCGCGCACGTTCACATCATCAAGACGGATGGCGTGATAAGTGGGCGCAGAGGCGCGGAAACCAACAATCACGTAAGGTGCGGAGGCATACTTGGAGGGGATGGAGAACGAGGAGCGGTGCCATCCCGTGGTGCTGATGGTGGCATAAGTGACGGTGCCGATGGTCTCGGCGGCCTGTCCCGGCTGCTGCACGGTGACCTCAATGAAGTCGCTGCTGCCCGGCGTGCCGTTGTGGCTGAACACCACCTCAGTGCCTTGCGTGCCGCCAAGGGCAATCTTGCCCGAGAACAGCTCGGCAGTGGCATCGGGATTGTAAGACGTGTACATCATGCAATGGCCATCGCCATCGGATGCCTGCTGGCCGTTGGCATAGAACATATAGTTGGGGTTGGCATCCAACTTCGACCACCAAAGGGTGCGGTCGATCTCTGGCGCAAAGCCGGCGCGGAAAGGAAGCGTGTAGGGTGCGCCCTCTACCACGGTCGGGGCATTGGCGCGGTCGCCCTCGCCCGATGCGTTGCTGGCCGAAACAGCGAAATGACGAAGCTCCTGCGCGCCCGTTTGGCGCACGATGATGTCGCAAGAGGTGGCATCAAGTTCGGTCTCAATGGGCTGCCACGGCTCAAGAATGTCGTCGGCATAGTACTCATAGACGTTGTAGCTGAGCCCCGAGGGCAGCACAACGCCATCATGGATGCCCTTGGCGGACGGTGTGTTCCAAGAAAGGCGCACGCCCGACTCGGTGTCGGCAACGGCAACGCCCTGCGGGGCAGACGGCTGGTCGAGGCCAATCCATGCCTCGCGCACGGCCTTACGGCCAGGGCCGTAGCTCGTGTAGCCCGTTACGGTGTAGCGGTTGATGCCCTGCTGCGGGGCGTTGTCCTCAAAGCTGAGGGTCTGACCGGCCGTGGGGCTGCTGAAAGTCTTCACCACTTGGCCATCGCGCTCCACCTCCACCTTGGTAATAGTGCCCACGGGGTCGCCATTGACATTGGTCTTGGGCAGCGTGAAGGAGATGTTGGCCTTGAGTTGTGCCTGCGCATCAGGGGTGACGGTGAAGTTCTCGGCTGCGTCCGGGCCTTGCAGGTGTCCCTCATCAATGATGCTGAAATCATCAATGAGCACCTTTGCCGTGGCAGCATCGCTGATGGCATGGATGCCGAAGTAGATGGTCTGATCCTTGTCGGACACTATCTCATCGCCAAGAGTCTGGAACTCCGCACCGCCAAGCACGGTCTCGGCCAAGAACTGATGGGTGAGACCGGCCACATTGTCGGCATTGCCCCACTTGGCCTCGATCTTCTCCGTGAAGAAGGTGAGCGAGTTGCGTGCCTGGAAGGAAATGGTGTAGGCGTGATTGGCCTGCAAATGGATGGGCGGGCTGATGAGCCAGTCATCGGCGGAGCGGGTTGGGCTGGCTTCATACTGTGCGCACTGCAGCGTCTCGTGCCACTTCCAAGTGTAGTCATCGCCATTGGAATTGATGGCGGAGTAGAGGTTGAAGTCGTCTTGCGTGCCAAATGTCTCCGTGTAGGGCGGCTCTATACTGCTGCCATGGCGCACGGCATTGGTGCGGGCAACGATACTGCGCTTTGCGCCGTTGACGGCCACAATCTCATAGGCATAGTTGCCGAGCTGCTCGGGGAGCGTCTCGCTGAAGCTGAGCTTGCTCGTGGCGGCGGCAACGACAACGGAGCCGGGATTGCGGCGCACCTCATAGGTGAGCGGACCAACATAGCCGCCGTTGACACCACGCGCCGGCGCACCCCAAGTGACGTTGGCCACTCCGGAAGCGGAGACGGAAAGGCGGGGCGACACGGGCTGCATTGGCTCATCGTAGCCCACGTATTGTGCCACACGGGCTATGGGAGCATTGCCCGCACTGTTGGAGAGAGTGAGCTGGAAATAGACCATTCCCTCGCTGACAGATACGGGAGCGGTGACCTTCTGGCCTGCCTGTGCCGTGCCGGAAGCCAGCACACGGCGACCTGCGGTGACGGAATAGCTGACCGAACCTGACAGCGTGCTGCCGCTATAGGTCTTGGTGGGAATGGTGAAAGTGGCGTTGCCCGAAGTGGATCCGCCGCTAAAGGCTACCCCGAAGTCGGCCACCGCCGCGGGAGCGGCATCGGCAGGTGTGGCATCGGGGATGGCCATACCCAGTATTTGCTCGTTGTGGGGCATATCGGCAATGAGGGTTGCCTGTCCCGAAGTGAGGTCGACGGTGTACAAGGCAGCGTGCTGGTTCTTGTCGATGCAAGCCCAATAGAACACATCGGTGTCTTGATCGATTTCGCCACTCTGCCCGTAGCTCTGGCGAGAGTTCTCGGCCACCTCAACGCCCGTTGAGCCAATGAGCCGCTCTGCACCAGTCTTGGTGTCGATATGGTAAAGGTTGCCATCGGTGGACACGCCATAGACCTCCTCATTGGAGGTGACACCGAGAGCCACAAACTTCTGCGTGGACTCGGCGATGGTGGTACGCGCCATCTCGTTGTAGTCGACAACGCCAAACTCGAAGCCACTCAACGCGTTGTTGTAGAATTGGCCATAGACGCGGCCGGTGACCTTGCTCGCTGCCGTCTCAGTGGCAATGAGCGTGGGATCGCTAATGGTGGAGGGGATGATAGTAGATTGCCAGTTCTTGTCGGCGTTGAACTGATAGTGCGTCACTGTGAGGATACCGTTGCCCTGCGTGTAATGTATCACGTCGTAGAGTCCATCGTGGAGCGTGCCGCCGCCGTTGGGGCTTAGCGTGCGTTCGCTGTCGATGAGCAAATCGCGGAAAGATGGCGTACCAGATGTGGTGAAAGCCATGAAGCCATAACCATTGCTGGCCGTTGGCCAAGCGTTGGCCGACCCCATGTAGCCCCACAGTTCGCGTTGCGCAGCTGCTCCGGCGGCCTTCAGCGGAAGCCGCCAATGGATGTCCGCGTTGCCCTGTGCCTGTGCGGGAGCGGCAAGCAGAGTAAGCAAGGGAATCGAAAGGAATAATTGTTTTGTTGGTTTCATACGGGATAGTTTAAATTTGCGGTGCGGGAAACGCACCATGCAAGTGTGCGTTGAGACGGCTTGGCCGTCTTGTTTGTCAAAAGAAGGAAAGGCAGGAAGGAAGCAGAAACCGTTTCCCTTCCTGCCTTTTGTGTGTGGTGTGTCCTCCCCCACCGCAAGGCGGCAAGGGAAGGAGTGTCATTTAGCGCACAACCAGCTTCGTGGAGAAGCTGTGCTTGCCGTCCGTGCCACGGAGAATGTAGAGGCCGGGGGCAAGGTTCTCGCCCGACACCTGCTTGCCGCTGGCATCAAACACGGTCACCGTGCCGCTGTAGCCGTTCAGCTGCAACTGGCCATTATAGTAACCGATGGAGGGAACAGCCACCTCGTGAGCCTCGCTGATGCCCGTAACGGGAACATCATCGGAGATCTTGCACTTGGCAGCGTTGACAATCTGGCCGGAAGTCTTGTCGAGCAACAGGGCAACAAGTTCGATGTTGCTGGTGTTCTTGACGTTGCTGGGCACATCGAGGTCGGTGAAGCTCTCCACGTCCTCATCCTCTGCCACGCTCGTGGGCACACTGTTCTCGAAGCCATAGTAGCTGTAGTTCATTCTGGCGATATGATCCAGAGTGGTGTAGCCCAAGCCCTGCTGATAGTCGTACAGGCCGTTCTCCAAGAGCACGAAGGAGAGACGATAGTTCATGTCCTGACGCTCAGAGAAGAAGTTGAGGTTGGTGCGGGCGGTAATCTTGCTGCGGCTGGAGTTGGTGAAGCCGGCCACAACGCCCACTGAAGCCACAGGAGGCTCGGCGGTGAGCACCTTGTGGATGCCCTCCAAGTTGCTGGCCGACGGATCTACCTTGTTAGCGAGGTCGCGCATCACGTAGCCGCTGGGGTAGCTGCCAAACGCGAGACTGCTGTAAGAGCTTGTCTCGTAGTCATCGCTCTTGTGAACGGCGATGCCGATGAACGTCTCGGGATGGTTCTCGGTCATCGTGTTGAGACCCTCAATGCCTCTCGGGCAGTACTGGCACCACGTTCCCGTTCCTTCCTCCAGCACCATGCGCTGCAAGGGCAGCGAGTTCATCACGCGGATGGTGGCCGACATGCTGTTGTTGCCATCATAGGCATCGTCATTGCCGTTGACGCTGATGAGGCGCACCACAACATTGCGCTTGCCCACGGAAGAGAATCCCGGATGCTCAATGCTGAACTCCTTCTCCAAGTCGGTGCCCACGGTCTGCTTCAGCTCCGTCACAACCTCCTCACCGCCGTCAATGCTGTAGCCAAACTGGAAGCGGCGACCGATGACGGAACTCATGTTGCGCACGGTGAACTTAATGTTGAACGGCTTGCCAGCCTCGGCCAGGATGTCGCTGGGACCCAACAGGCTGAAATCGGAAGGCAGCTCATCGGCCTTGATCTTGGCCTGAATGGCGAGCGCGCAAGAACCATCCGACTCGGCGTAGTTCTTCCAGCCATCGCCAAGGTCGGCCCAGCAGCCATTCACATTGTACATAGAGGAGATACCCAGCGCGCAGTCGTCGGCCGTGTACTCATAGCCGACGAAGAAGCCCTCGCCATCGATGGTCCATGCCTCGGCAAATTTCACCTCGTTGAAGCCGCTGAGCAAGTTGCTCTGCGTGCGCTGTGCGATGTAGGACTCGGCGTTCAGGTCCTTGGTGACGAACACCTTCACCGTGGTGGCCTTGCAAGCCAAGCCCACGCGGACGTGGGTGAGCTGGCAGCCCTCATACATCTTGGCAATCTCGGCGGGAATATAAATTGCGCCCTTGGCACTATTCATAGACCCAAACTGGCCGCTGACAACGCTGTTGGCGTAGCCCCAGTTGCAGGTAGCCGCCTGCAGTTGCATCGTCAGAGCGAAGAGCATCAGCGGCAAAAGGAAAAGTAATTTCTTTTTCATTGGTTGTTGTTTATGTTAATTGTATTTATTGTATTGGGCAAACCGCCCGGCCGCCGCCCTCCCCGAAGAGAGAGGGGGCGTGCCAGACAGTATGTCTTGCTGTTACTTCACGTAGACTTTCTGCGTAGCCGTCTCAGTGCCATTGGTCACCTTGACGATATAAATGCCCTTGGGCAGCTGCGACGTGGCCATCTGACGGCCGCTCATGTCGTAGACGCCCAGAATCTTGCTGCCGGCCAAAGCCGTCACAGCCGAGCCAAACACGGCCACACCGGGCTTGCCGCCCTGCTGTGCGTCGCTGATGCCGGTGCCAGTCTTCACCTTGGCCTCGTTGACATTGAAGATGGCGCGGTTGAGCACGTTAGACGCGTCCCAGTTGCTCACGAAGGACACCACGCGCAAGTTGTCCTTGTTCCATGACGGATCAAGGGCGATGGAGTAGTTGCACTCAAACTCGTAGTTGCTGATGTCGACATTGTCGCCCCACACGCCGTCATTGCTGAGCACGGCGCGCAGCACACCATTCTGCACCATCTCCTCGCTGCCTTTCTGCGTGGTGGAGAGGATACCGTCCTCCACGAGCCACGTGGTCAGGCGGAGACCTGTCTGCTTAGGCATCTCGTTCACGCCGGCATAGCCCAGCACGGTCACGTCAAGTTTGTCGGCCGTGGCGTCATAGACGGGCTTCACGTCAACATCGATGAACGCATAGATGTTGCGAATCTGCTGAATGATAACCGGCACAATCTCGCCATACGGGCAGAAGTAGGCCGGGCCTACCTCCTCGAAGCTCGACACTCTGTGGCGGCCGAAGCTGACGGCCGGAACGAAAGGCTTCTCGGTGTTGTAGAGTGCATCGTAGTCCTTATCGCCACCCAGCTTGAACTTGTCCTCATAGCCCTGGTAGTCGCGGTGGTGCTTCACGCGGATCACATCGCTCAGACCTGCCAGCGCATTGGTGTAGAGCGTGTCGGCCACATAGGCCTCGGGGTAGCCCTCGGAGGTGAACTCCTCGAACAGCACGCGGTGGGTCTCGCGCACTGCGCCCTGCTTGATGGAGTAGCCATACTGCGTGGCGGAGTTGTCGGACGGGTCGGAGTCATCGGCGCCGTTCACCTTGGTGACGGTGAACACGCCGTCGAAGTTGCCCTCAAAGGGAATCACCACGTTCTCCAGGTCGAGCTGGAAGGGGGCGTTGTTGGGAATGTTCAACCCCGTGGTGGTGTATTCGGCAGTCTTCTGGCCATTGGCCTCCACCTGCACGGCAACGGAGGTGATAGGCTCAACGCCATTGTTCTGCACATAGGCCGTGTAGCTTGTAGGCTCGTTCTGGTTCACGTACTCGCTGCCGCTCTTGGGTTGCAGCTTCAGTATCGTGATGTCGTTATTCGGCACATTGTCGCCCGTGACCACGGCACGGACGCATATGTTGCGGTTAATGGCGCTCGTGTTGTTATACCATGTTCCATCAAGTCCGTACCAGCTTCTTCCCGTCATGATGAAAGTGCCCTTGTCGAAGAGCACCCAGTCGAAGGGAGGCTCCATGGCCGTGATGTCGTAGCCCACGTAGAGGGTCTGCCCCTTCGTGATGGTGACGGGGCTTGTCAGCTTCACCTTGTTCCATCCGTCCACATACTCGCCCGCGCTCAGGGTAACGCTGCTCAGAATGGAGCTGCTGCCAAAGATGCCACCGCCCATATTGTCCAAGTCGGTGCATACAAACACCTTGCAGTTGCGGCCACGCGCCGGCGAAACGGCAAACTCCACGGCCTCAATCTGGTCGCCCACATACTTGTCAAGGAGAGACGCGGGCAGCTCTATGGCTCCGCCAAAGGAGTGAGCACCCTCCTGTCCCTGCGCTGCCAGACCGGGGTGACGGAGCGAGTCTACGCAGTAGCCCAGCCGCATCTCGCCGGAAGTGTCTCCGGCACGCTGAGCCGGCAAGTTGCCGCCCTGCGCGGGAGGGAGGAAGAAAAGGCCCTCGGAGGCCGTCTGTGCCGACAGGTCTGCCCCAGCAAACAAGGAGAGACCGGCCGTTGCAAGCAGAAAAAGATTTTTTCTGATGGAGTTCATTGAGTTAAAATTCTTTTTTGAAGTGTTACTACTTAGGATATGAATATGGTTTGGATGGCCATGGCCGCAGCTTTTCCTGCCCGCCAGCGGCTTGCCGGGGTGGCCACGAGCCATCCCGCAGTTTGCTTCCAACGCATGGAAGCGTTGCTTCCTGGGCTTGGAACGGACAATTCCAAGGCTTGGAACTCTTGCTTCCAAGCCCCGGAACTAAACGCATGGGGGCGGATGTGTCCGCGACAGACCATCATTTTATTGTTCGTTTTCTGAAAAAAGAGTGGGAAAGGCAGGACTTTCGAGGCCTCGCCCACCCCACTCTCTCTACTGTATTATAGCTTTATTAGCCTCTGGCTGTTGCTTACTTCACGTTGAGCTTCACGCTCTCGCTCTGGCCGTTGGCGTCCGTCGTGCGAACGATGTAGAGACCCTTGGCGAGGTTCAGGCGTGCGCTGCTGCCGCTGAAGCTGCTCACGAGCTTGCCACCAACGGTGTAGACCTCGGCCTTGACGCTCTTGCCGAAGGCCAGCGTGCCGTTGCTGTAGGCCATGTCGCTGCCAGCCAGACGGATGCTCTCAACGCCCGTTGCCGGATCGTAGATGCCGAGATAGAGCACGGGGACATTGGGACGCTCATAGTTGCCACCAGAGTAAACCAGCGTACGGCGAACGTAATTAGTCCAATCAGAGTTGTAGCAGTGGAACTGAGCAGCACTGCTCACTCCGCAAAGACCACTCTTCTCCATGATGACAGCGAGGTTCTGCTCGTTGTCGTACTGGAACGGAGTATCGAGCATATAGCCAAGAACGATATCCTTGCCCGGCTCAAACACAGCGGTGCCCTCATAAACCAGCTCGCGGTCGTCATCGCCAATGTAGTCAGTACCATCAGCCCACTCCGTCTTGTCGGTATGAGCAAGATATACCTTCACATCAACGGGATTCGTACGGTCGGTCAAGCTGCTGTTGCTGTCGTAGATCCAGCCAATGCGGCGAATCTCAGCCTGTGCCGGCGCGCCAATCTCGGAGCTGTAATAGAGAGCCTGCGACTTCTCCTCATTGTCAGTATTCCACATGAGCGCAGCGGCATCATTGACCTCGTTCTCATGCGTGTTGACAACGTGCGTCCAAGCTACGCTGCCCTCGGGGAGCACGTTGAGCGTCTTCATGGCGGTAGTGTCGTTGCTGCTGTCCTGATCGCCATCGGCAACCACTACGGCGTAGAAGTCCCAACGATCGTCGTACGGCGGGTTGAAGTTCACAGCCACATCGGCAACCTCACCGATCTTCAGCGTCTGCTCAGCCGTTGCGGTGGCAGAACCAACCTCAACCATAGTGCCCTCATAGTCCATGAGCATCTTCACGGTGTAGCCGCTCTGCTCCTTGCTGCCAATGTTGCGCACCTTCACCGTGCAGCTGTTGTCCTGCTTGGCCACAGCATCCACGATGTTGTCGATGCTCAGCGCAGCCATGTCGTTGTCGTTCACGTAGTCTACGTTCAAGCCGAAGAACTTGTAGGTGCTGTAAGCGTTGGAGGTCACCTTCAGAGAGTAGTAGTAGGTGCCGGTCTCGGGAGCTACGAAGTAGTCCTCATACTGCTGACGGTGATACCACTCGGTGTACTGCTCGCCCGGACGGTTGCCAACAACGGTGGCGCCCTCCTGAGAGTCGCTGCTGGTGCCCACGGCGGTCACGAGGTCGAAGTTGGCATCGGGACGCTCGCAGTAGAAGTCAGTAGTGAGGCGATAGGTCTTGCCACCCTCCAGCTTGAGCGGGGGCGACACGAGCAAACCGCTCGATGCGCCGTAGTAGCTACCATAAGCGATGAGCGCGTTGTAGTCATCGGGGCAGTCTTCCCATCCACCATAATAGAAGTAAAGATCTGCACTGGGGATAGTCCAACGCTTTGCATCAGCCTGCGACTCGAAAGTGAGGCGGATAGGAGTCTCCAAAGCCGAGCCGGCCATGACTTCCTCACTCTTGGTCACAGCGCCTGCGCCCTTCTCGTTGCTTGCCTGAATCTCATAAGAGTACCACTGCTGCTCGCCCAGCGTCTTGTCCAGGAAGGAAGTCTCGCTGATGCCATCGGCCACAACCACATTGTCGGGCTGACGGGTGAGCTTGTAGGTCATGCCCTCATTCTTGATGTAGCCATTGTGGAGACCCGTCTCGGGAGCCTCCCACGACAGCAGGAGGTCGGTGCCCTGACGCTCCAAGCTGATGTTGCGCACATTGCCCGGCGCATCAAGACCCACTTGGCAGCGGATACTGTCGATCACACCATTGCCCTTGCTGTTGGTAGCCAGCACATAGTAGGTGTTGATGTCGCTGATGGGGTGCTCATCGGTCCACGTCTGCTCTGCGCCAACGCCCGTAGCGGGGAGCGTGGCCACAAGCTCCGAGTTGACCAGCAGCTCACTGGCCTTGGTCAGGTCGGTGGTGGCGTATCCGGCGTTCTTACGATAAATCATAACGTTGGTCAGCTCGGTCAGCTCGCTTCTGTTCCAAGTCTTCTCCGGGTTGGTCCAGGTCAGCGTAGCGCTCATAGAGCCGTCCTCGGCAGCCTTGGCATCGAGGTTGCTCACACGACCGGGAGCCAAGGTGTTGTCGGCCTTCAAGTACGGGATGTAGAGACCGCCAAGCGTGTTGCCCGGCAAGAAGGCTGAAACCCAAGTATAGCGTCCCGTCTCCGGATCGATCTTATAAACCGTAGAGTTGTAGCCCGTGTTGGGCACCCAGTAGATGTCGCCCGAATTGAGGTCGAAGCTCAGACCGCCGAAGTAGTACGGAATAACCTGTCCGCCCCACTCATCTTCAATATGGACGGAGCCCTTCTCATTGAAGTTCTCGTCAAACTTAAACAAGTCCGTACCGATCGTTACAGTCGGGTCGTTCGGATCGGGGCGCACACCCGTGACGTAGCAGTTGCCATCGTAGTCGAAGCACATGTCCCAATACACACGGTCGAACTTGTGCACTACATCGTTGAAGTCGCCCGTCTCGGGATTTACCTCATAGATAACGGAATAACCCTTGGTATACTTGCCAGTCTCATCCTGCTCGTAGTCGCAGCCCATGGCGTAGAGCACCTCGTTCTTGTAGTCATAGGCCATGTTGTAACGATACCAGCCATCGTACCACTTGTTCTGCTCATCGTCCGAAGCCACGGTCTTGTTCTGCGAGTTGTAAGGCCATGCACGCACAACGGTGGTGTCGCCCGTAGCAATGTCTACCTTGACAAACTCCGTCTGCATGAAGCTGAACGTGAACTCAGATGCGCAGATGGCATAGTAGGCATCGTTGCCCTCATGGTAAGCACCGAAGCGCAAGCCCCACTGCTCATCGTTGTTGTACGTGGGGTGATCAATGTACGACTTGAGATACTCGAAGTTTCCAGCATCCTTGGAATACCAGCGTATCCATGAACGCTTCTTGGACTGGTCATGCAGCTGGCAAGCATACATGAGGAAACCCTTCGACTTGTCATCGATGGCCGTAGGCGCATTAAACTGCCCAGCCTTCATAGCACCCGCGATGGGGAACTGCGGCTTCTTGGGGAGCATGTGCGTCACATCTTGCGCCGTTGCCGACGTTGCAGTGAGAGCTGCAAGCGCCAAGCCAGCAAAATAATGATGTTTCATTTACCGAATTGTTTTTAAATTTTCCTCCCGCCCCGCCCCCTCTTCGGGGACGGAGCGTTCGGAGTTCTTGTTAATTACTATGTTTAATTGACTATAAATTTCTTCTTGTCACGCTGCTTACTTGAGCACCACTTTCTGTGCCATCTCCTTGCCGTTGGCCGTGGCCTTGACAATATAGAGGCCAGCCGGCACTCCGTTCACGCTCACGCTGCTTGCATTGGTCGCCGTGCGGACGAGCGCGCCCACCTTATTATATAAGGAGACGTTGTCGCACTCCACTGGCAGCACGAGGCTTCCGCCCTGCTGGCTCACGGCCATCTGTGCGCCGTTGCCCAGCGCAATGGTGCCGATGCCTGTCGAGGTCTTGTATTCGAGCATGAGCAGGGGCACATACTCCGAAGCCCAGATGTCGCCTTGGTCGTCGTTGCCATCGGTACGGGCGCAGCGGTTGTCGCCGCTCACGAGGGAATAATGCCATGATGGGTGCGTATCGGAGTTGAGCAGGTTGCCGCCGCAGTTGGCCACGAAGCGCATAAGGAGGTTGCCGCCGTTGTAGGTGAACGGCTCGTCGAAGCGAATCTCCAGCGTCTCGCCTTCTTCCGAGCCGGAAATGGTCACGTCGCCCTCAAAGACGGTGCTGAATCCATCCGTGTCGAACTCTCCGCGATAAGGATTGTCGGCCAAGCTCATCCGCGTGCGGTCGGTGGTCTTCATGGCAATGGTTGCCGGGAACGAGAACGAGCCGTCAAGATGGCCGTCGTAGCGGAAGCGCAATGCCGTGATGTCGATGCCCGTGTGGATAATCTCCTCCTCCAAGTAGAGGCACTGGGTCTGCGAATAGGGCGATGCCACGTAGAACGGAGCCATCCATCCATAGTTGTTATAGCTGTTGATGGTCATCCAAGTGGCCTCTGCCTCCTCTGTCACTGCCACGTGGAGCGTGTTGGCAGAGAAGTTGTCGGCAGGATAAGTGTCGCCTTGGAGCTGCACGCGAGCCTGCAGACGAGCCTCGCCCTCCTCCTGCGGAGTCCATGCGAGCACCACATTCACTGTGGTGTCGGCATCCACGCTGATGCCCTTCGCCGTGGAGAGTACATCGCCCGTGACGGAGTCGATGAGCTGCACCTCATAGTTGTCCACCCGCTTCGAGCCTTCGTTTCTCACAATGGCCATGTAATACTGCTGTGCGTTGCGGCTGGCGGTAACAGAACCGCGCAACTCGGGCACGCTAAGGTCGGTCTCGCTGTACTCACGCAGCGACACATCGTTGAGATAAATCTGTCCGAGCCAAGGCTTGGAGTATGCCTTGAAGGCGATGAAGCCCTCACCCGACTCATCCACCTGGAAGTTCTGCTTGGCATAGAGCACGCCACCAGAAGCCGTATGGAACTCTCCCGGGTCGTGCACGACCTGATTCAGCTCGCTCACCTCGGCCTTGTGGCCAAACATGACGGCCATATTCTCCATCAGCGGCTCGATGGTCGACTCGTTCACCCAGTTGGTTGTGGCGTAGGTGTAGCGCAGCTGGTAAGTCTTCTTGGCATCAAACTGCATGGGAGGCGATACCATCCAGTCGTCAGCGGCCTCCGTACTGCGGTCGTACATGGCACAAGAGCGGCGGTAGTCGGCCTGTGCCTCGTCCGTGGGACGGAACTTCCAAGTCTGCTCATCATTGTTATTGTTGATGATGGTCCAGCGGTCGAAGTCGTTCTTCGTATCGAGTTTGGAGGTGAAAGGCACACCTTCCGACTTGCCGAAGGCAATCGTGTTCGATGTGGCCGACAAGCCCTCGCCCTTGCTGGTCTTCGCGGTCACCACGTAGCTGTAGCCCGCGTGCTCCACCACTTGGTCGGTAATCTTCTTATCCGTCACACCTGTGGCCACTTGCACATGGTCGGGCATACGCACGACATCGTAAGACAGCGTGGCCGCATTGAAGTAACCATTGTGCGCTCCAGCCTCCGGCGCGTCCCAAGTGACAGTTGCCGTAGAACCTTTGGTAGACAGCTTCACATTGAGCGGCGCACCCGGCACATCCTCACCCACAAACACCGAGGCTTCCTTATAGATACCCTCACCTGTTGTGTTGTAAGCCGCCACGCGATAAACGTGCAGTCCCTCGGGCGCATTGCCGTCCGTCCAAGCACCAGCCGTGCCCGTTGTGGAAGTTTCCTGCGAGTGAACAAGCGTTCCATTGCGATAAACGCGCACTCCGCTGAGCGATGCCAAGGCATTGTTGCGGTAGTCCTTGGTGGGCGTTGTCCAGTTCAGCTGGGCATTGAGCGCACCATTCTGTCCTGCCACCGCGCTGAATCCCGTCACATAAGACGGTGCCTCATCGGCCACAAACTGATAAGGAATGGCCATGGAGAGCATCTGCGGATCGTTCTTCACGGTGGTGCGGCTCAGCGCCACGCCCGTATTGGCATCCAGCTCCACCAGCGTAGACTTGCCATCGCTGGTCTGCGCGAGCCACCACAGGCGGTGTGTGGTCTTGTCAAACTCCATCGACTGGCTCCAATCGCCTATCACCACTCCCGTTCCCGTGCTCGGGCTTACCTCCTCAACGGAGCAAGAGAGTTTGGAAGCATCGATGCTGCTCTGCGGAATGCGAACCAGCATCGTCTTGGTCATCATGTTGTTGTTGGGCGCAATGCCGTAGAGGTAGCCATTGTCGGCCGAGAGCGTGTAGAGCGGTCGGTCTATGGTGGCCACTTTGGTCATCGCATAGGTGGTGCGGCTTATCTCGTAGATGTCCGTTGCCCAGTCGTCTTGCGTTTCATAGCTGATTCCGAAGATACGGTCGGTCTTCGGGTCATAGGTCATTTCATCGAGAATGAGCAGTTCATCGCCCATTTGAATCTCGCATTTGGTGGTAATCTCGCCTGTCAGAGGGTCCACCACACTGAAAGCACGGGGCATGAACACGTTCTGATAGAGCGTTGTCTCAAAGACCAAGTAGTCGTTGCCGACATACGTTCCGGCCATGAAAGCCGGCGTCTGTCCCACTACGGTGCCATAGTTCTTGGTCAGTCTGTAATCATCAGGTGCGTTAGTCATGAAATTCATGATACCATAGGTGCGGTACTTCACATCATAACGCAGATAGCCGAAAATATTTGCCTCGCCGTCGGGCACGTCATAAACGGGCACACGTGCTGGCTGATTCTCGGCCGATGCTGTTCCTCCGAGCATGGCGGCAGCCGCCATCATGAGGGATAAGCGTAATGTTTTCTTCATTTTTTAGGTTACGGTTTTTACTTGCTTGTGCAAATTTACACAACAAACCAAAACATTGCAAAGATTTACTTTGTGAGCGGTTTCTTTTTTGCGCAAAAAAGAAACCAATCGCATTTCGGAAAAACCCGAATTACAACCCCAACGCAACCCCAAAGACGTGCGTTCATGCCGCAAAAAACACAAAACAGCCCGATGAATGCGCTTTTTAGTATGTTCAAAGCGCAATAAATGCCCAATACATCGAAAACACGCGAAAGCATTGCTTTCTAAAAGACTACCTTTTCGGGCAGCTCCTGCCGCCCTGTCAGAATGTTTTTGTATTTTTGCAAACGAAAACAAGCCCTTCAAGCATGACGCGATTCCATCCCCTCTGCACCACGCTGCCCACCCCCCGGCGCATGAACAACCCGTTCCAGTATCACCCCGACCCGCTGTGCCGCCTTGCGGCGGAAATCATGCAGCAGCAGTTGCCGCCCCATCCGCAGGAAGGGAAGATGCTGGGCGTGCTCATCGTGGAACGCAACGGGCAATTAGGCTACCTGCAAGCCTACTCCGGGCAAACCGACTGGCCGCTGAACGAGGCCGAGTTTGTGCCCCCCGTGGCCGACTACCTGCAACCCGGCGGCCACTTCAAGCGAAATGAGGCCGAAATAGAGGCCATCAACCACCGCATCAGCACGCTGGAAGCCAACCCGGAACTGCTGCGCCTGCGCCTGCAACGCGACCAACTGACGCGCGAGGCCGAAGAAGCCATAGCCCGCCAACGCGCCGTCATGGCCAAGGCCAAAGCCCGCCGCCAGCAAAGGAGGAGCAATCCGAACCTCACGGAGGAAGAACGGCAGCAGATGGTGCGCGAAAGCCAGTTTCAGAAAGCGGAGATGCACCGACTGAAACGCCGCCTTCTCGATGAAATGGCCAAAAACAACGATTCCATCGCGCAAATCACCCAAGACATTGATGCACTGAAAGCAGAACGGAAACAGCGAAGCGACACACTGCAAACGTGGCTCTTCGAGCAGTTTAATATGATGAACGCGCGCGGAGAGCGGAAAACTCTTCCCGCCATATTCGAGGAATGGAACGCCGCCCACCTGTCGGCGGCAGCACGAAAGAAGTTTGGCGGCTGCCCATCGGGAGCCGGCGAGTGCTGCGAACCGAAGCTACTGCAATACGCCTACCTCACGGGGATGCGCCCCCGCTGCATGGCCATGTTCTGGTGGGGGCCATCGCCCAAGGAGGAAGTGCGCCATCACGGCCACTTCTATCCCGCCTGCAACCTCCGTTGCCGCCCCGTTCTCGGCTGGATGCTGCAAGGACTGGACGTGGAGGAGGAGAGCGGAACGGCAACCAGCACGCCCACACTGCGCATACTCTACGAGGACGACACACTGGCCGTGGTGGAAAAGCCCTCGGGAATGCTCTCCGTGCCCGGCAAGGACGATGCCCCCTCGGTGCAATCTGTGCTCCAAGCGCGGTGGGAGCACAGTGGCGGCGCATTCATCGCCCACCGGCTGGACCGCGACACGAGCGGCTTGCTGGTGGTGGCACGCACGCCGGAGATGCAAGCGGAGCTGCAACGGCAGTTTGCCGAACGCACCGTACACAAGGAATACATCGCCCTGTGCCAAGCAATGGAGGATGCGCAGCAAGGGCAGAGCGGCACCATCTCGCTGCCCTTGCTGCCCGACTATCTCGACCGGCCACGCCAACGGGTGGACTGGGAGCACGGCAAACCCGCCGAAACCCGCTACGAGCTGCTGCAAACGCTCACACTCGACAACGGCCAACGGGCCATGCTGCTGCGGCTCACGCCACTGACGGGGCGCACGCACCAACTGCGCGTACACTGCGCCCACGCCAACGGGCTGCACTCGCCCATCATTGGCGACCCGCTCTATGGCCAGCCGCATCGACGCCTCTGCCTGCACGCGGCGCGACTGGAGTTTGACCACCCACTGTTGCACCAGCGAATGCGCTTCCACAGCGACCCGCCCGCGTTTCCATAACGCGCAGACCGCAAGCAGCACACAACACATTACATATCAACAGCTTAACTTCCCTCTCACAAAACGTTACCTTTTGCCGTGCAAAACGTCACCTTTCATCATGCGAAACGTCACCTTTTGCACGGCAAAAGGTGACGTTTCGTATTGCAAATACTATCCTATCGCTTGCCGACAGGGCAAACGCCCCTCGCCAATACGCCCCGCAAGGCAAGGAGAAAGCAAAAATCAGAAGAAGAGATGCAGCACGTAGAGCGCGCCATTACTGAGCAAAAGATAGCACGACAACGCCACCAGCAGCACACGAGAGGCCAGTAAAGAGCGCGGCGGCAAGCGGCGCTGCAAGCAACCCATGGCAATGGGGAGGACGAAAAGCCAGTGAGGACTCATGATGTAGACCTCGTTCAGCCCGAAGCCCAGCACCACATGGATGAGCACATCGAAGCCCATCCAAGACAAGGCAAGCCACAAGAAGCGGCTGCGGCGGCCAGCCCACACGCCAGCCAAGAAGAAAAGCACCACAATGGCCTCAATGGCATAGCTCCAAACATAGCGGTAAGGCACAATGACGGGGCGATTGACCAGCACATCGCCCAGCACATAGTCGGGATGGAGCTGCACCGGCTCGCCGAAAAAGTTCTCAACCATGCTCTCCCAGCGCGGTGTGCTCACATCGGTCCAGGAGGCAAAGCCCCCACTGGCTATGGGCTTGCCCTGATGGGCATACATGGCCTTGCGGGCATTGCGCTGCTTGCGCTCGGCAGCACGCACGTCCAGCACGCTGTCGGTGGCACGGCCAATGGCTGCCGTGTCGGCCTGTGGCATCCCCGCAGCCACCTTTCGCCACACGGCCACGCGCTCCTTCTGCGCCTTGCGCGCCTTCATCTGCTGCCGCTCCACATACTTGGGACGCTCAAACGTGCGCCACTCCCACTGCGCAAACGCCCATATCAGTCCCGAAGGAATGACTACGGCCAGCAAAAGGTTGGCAGGTCGCCAGAAACGCTTCCCATTGACAAACCAATTGGCCAAGAACACCTTGACGCCATTATTGAGCGAGATGCCCGCCGTGAGGAGAAAGAACAGCACGGTTTGCCACTTCGTGTAGGGCTTGCGCCGCTGCAGTTTCCTGCCGGCCACATAGAGCGTGAGCAGCAAGGCCGCCGCCGAGAGGCAAAAATGGTCGGGCACACTCGAAGACACCATCACATAGCCGCAGCCAAGATAGAACGCCGTGAGCAAGCGCGCATCGGCATCGCACACACCCACCACTTCGCGGAGGATGCGGTAAAGGAACAAGGCGGCATAGAAAGCGCAAAAAACGAGAATAAGAGCCGTGAGCACTTGCGCCATATTGACCCCCGACACGGCCATCAAGGCGCGGTTGAGGCAGGAGAAAGGCCACATGAAAAACGCCAACAGAGGATGGCGGTAGATATTGTAGGCCGCCGACCAGTCGTTGAGCACCAAATAGGTGATGGGGTCGAAGCCGGAGATGTGGAAATGGCGCAACACCAGTTTGCGGTAACCATCGGAAATCTGGCTGAACCATTGCCAATGGGCAGCAACCACCAGCACATTGAGCACTACGGCATAAGCCAACACGCACAAAGCCAAGGCGCGCTCACCGGGTTTGACCTTGAATATGGAGAACGCACTGCGGATAGCATTCCACGCGCCGCCCCTTTCATTATTGTCAGCTTGTACTTTCATGGTGCAAAATTACGCTTTCTCCCCGAAAACAGCAAATAATCGGCCTGATAGCTTGGCAGAAAGCATGAAAATGGTTACTTTTGTCGTCAAAAGAAATCAAGAAATGAATATGCTGATAGCCTTCGACTCCCTCAAAGGATGCCTTGGAAGCAAGGAAGCCGGGGAAGCCTTTGCCAGCGGCGTGCGTGCCGCCGGCGGCCACTGCCGCGTGCTGGCCATGAGCGATGGCGGCGAGGGAATGCTGGATGCCTTTCTCGACACAATGGGAGGAGAGCAGACGGAAGCCCCATGCCACGATGCACTGATGCGCCCCATCACAGCCCGCTATGGCATGGCGGGCGAAACAGCCATCATAGAAGCGGCAGAGGCGTGCGGACTGGAACGCATTGAGCCGGAGAACCGCAATCCCGTGGTGGCGACAAGCTACGGCGTGGGCGAGCTGATGGCCGATGCCATAGAGCGCGGGGCACGCCACTGCATCGTGGGACTGGGCGGAACAGCCACCTGCGACTGCGGCATGGGAATGCTGCGCGCCATCATCGACCGACTGGGACAGCAGAACGAACGCTTCGACGAGGTGAGGGCACGATGCTTTGCCGACTTGCAAGTGACCATAGCATCGGATGTGACCAACCCACTGTGCGGCCCTACGGGAGCGGCCAGCGTGTTTGCCCCACAGAAAGGGGCTACGCCCGAGATGATTCCCGTGCTGGAACTGCGCGCACAACGCTTTGCCGACTTCAGCGCGCGCCATTACGGACGCGACCACAGCACCACACCGGGCGCAGGAGCTGCCGGAGGACTGGGCTACGCGCTGCTGGAATACTTCGAGGCGGAATGCCAGTCGGGCGCGGAACTGCTGTTGCGTCACTGCCGTTTCGATGAGTTGCTGGCAGAAGCCACACTCGTGGTGACGGGAGAGGGACGCAGCGACTGTCAGACGCTGATGGGCAAGCTGCCCTTTGTGGTGATGGAGCACGCACGCAAAGCAGGAAAGCCTACCCTGCTCTGCTCGGGAGAGCTGGAAGACCGCGCACAGCTGCTGGCGGCAGGATTCGCACGGGCAGAGAGCATCAACCCCGCCGGGCTTCCGAAGGAGGAGGCCATGAGGCCGGAGGTGGCCAAGGCCAACTTGAAAGCGCAGGGCGGGAAGTGCCCGCAATGGCTGGCGGAATGGCTGAAAACAAAATAAAGCAAACTTCAGGACAACACTAAACATCAAGATATGTGGGAGACCATCAACTCACGCAAGCATCTGAAAGATGTTATCGTGCAGGCCTTACAAGACAGCGCGATGCAGTATGAGGGCTATTACTACCTCAGTTTGGAGAAGAAAATGATGTGCGTGTGCATGGACGGAATGTCCGACAATGGCGCAGAAAGCACCGAAGAGGAGGACATGGTGAGGATAGACCCGCTGCCCTCGCACGTGGCGTTTGGCTGCATGGAGGAGTTTGCCGGCCAGCTGAAAGACACGGGGAAACAACAGCACTTGTTGCGCGCGCTGAAACGCCGGAAACCGTTCTCATCGTTCCGCTATGCCGCGAACGATGTGGGACTGCTGGAAGACTGGCTGACATGGCGCGAACGATGGTATGACGAGAAAGCCGAGGCATGGATGAGAATACACGGCGTGGACTTTGAGGACGGGAAACTGAAAGCACTGAGCGCAGAGCCTTTCTGCTTCCGCAACGCCAGCGCACCCGAAACTCCCACACGCGACAGCAGCCACGGCGACAGCCATGCGGACCCAGCCCCGACAGAGAACGGCACAACAGAACAAGACAACATATAACAAAAAAGGATAAAAGACAAAAAGCATCATGAACAAGAAAACCATTTTAAGCATTTCGGCAGCTGCATTGCTGATGACCTCCTGCGGTGGCGTGGGCAACGGAACAACCGCACAGGGAGGCAGCGTGCTCGGCAGTATCCTCGGCGGAGTGAACGGCGAGACCATCGGCAATGTGATCTCATCGGTCGTGGGTGGAGGCAAAATCTCCGAAAGCCAGCTCTACGGCACATGGCGGTATGACGGGCCGGGATGCGCATTCACCTCTGAGAACATCCTGGCCAAAGCCGGAGGCGAGGTGGCAGCAGCCAAAGTGGAGGAGAAACTGGCCAGCGAATACAGCAAGCTGGGCTTCACCTCATCGAACACGACACTGACGCTGAACAACAATGGTTCTTTCACGGCCAAAATTGGCGGAAAGCAATGGAACGGCACTTACACCTACAATGAAAGCGATGCCTCGCTGCAACTGAAAGGGCTGCTGCTGAACGTGAAAGCCTACGTGGCACGCAACGGCGCAAACGGCATCAGCCTGCTCTTTGAGTCGAAGAAAGCCCTCACCCTCTTCCAAACCATGGCCAGCATGAGTGGCAACAGCACGGCAGAGGTGATTGGCGACATTTCGAAGAACTATGACGGCGTGCGCATAGGCTTCGACATGAAGAAGTAATAAAACCACCAATAAAGAGTATAAATGAAGAAAACACAACTAAGAACCCGCCTGTTCTGCGCCCTCTGTGCGCTGTCGCTCTCCGCAGCCACAGCCAACGCACAACTGCTGTTCAAAATCAGCGGCGACAGCTTGGCGAAACCGTCCTACGTAGTGGGCACGATGCACACGGTATCCTCGACCTTCGCACCGCAGATAACGGGCATCAACGAAGCCATCAACCACACGGAGCAAGTGTTTGGCGAGTTCGACATCAAGGAAACGAGGTCGGCGGCTACAACAGCACGCATCAAGGAGGCTTCGATGCTGCCCGATGGCAAGACCATCAAAGACATACTGACAGCAGAACAGCTGACCAAGGTGAACAAACTGCTGAGGGAGACAATGGGGACAGACTTCAACAACCCCAAGATGCTGGAGCAAATGGGACGGCTGTGCCCTGCCGCACTCAGCAACTCCATCGTGTCGGTGCTCTACATCATGCGCCACGCAGGCAACTACAACCCCGATGCGCTCATAGACCTCTACTTCCAGCAGGTGGCGGAGGCCAACCATGAGCCTACGGGAGGACTGGAGACCGTGGACGAGCAAATCAAGATGCTCTACGGACAGCCCTTGGAGCGGCAAACGCAACTGCTGATGTGCCTGACGGAAAACAGTGAGGCCATGTCGCAAAGTCTGGAGGATGCCGTGGAGGCATACATGAGACAAGACTTGGAGGGCGTGGGGAAACTTCTGGAAGACCAGTATGGCAACGGATGTGACTTCACCGCCGAGGAAAGAGACGCGCTCATAGGCAACAGAAACCGCGACTGGGCAGGCAAGATGACGGACATCATGGCCAAGAACGCCACGCTGTTTGTGGTGGGAGCCGGTCATCTTACGGGCGAAAGCAACCTGCTCGACCTGCTGCGCCAAAAGGGATACACGGTGGAGGCCGTAACGAAGTAGGCCAACCGCTGCACAGAAACAGACAACGAGGGGTGAAGCTACTGTTTAACCAGCTTCACCCCTCGTTGTATTTTATCCTTTCGCATCAAACAAGGCTATCCTACATGAAGCCCAGCCAACGGAGAACGTCATTGAGATTGGCCACCACCATGAGCAAGATGAGAACAGAGATGCCCGCATACTCGGCCCAAACCATGAACTTGTCGCTGGGCTTGCGGCGCGTAATCATCTCATAGAGCAGGAACATCACGTGGCCACCATCCAAAGCAGGGATGGGAAGAATGTTCATAAAGGCCAGCACGATGGACAGGAAAGCCGTCATGTTCCAGAAAATGTGCCAGTCCCAGTAAGGCGGGAACATACTGCCAATAGCACCGAAGCCACCAAGGCTCTTTGCTCCATCGGCAGAGGCAAGATACTGGAAGTTGCTCACATAGCCACGTAGGACATTCCAACCATACTTAACACCTGCGGGGAAGCTCTCCAAGAACGAGTAGCGCACCTCGTGGGGCTTGTAATAGTCGGCCAAGGAAGACTTGAAGATGCCCATCTGAAGTTCCGGCGACAGCACTATGCCCAGCGTGTCGACCTTGCCCGTGGCATGATGGCGCACGGAAACGGTGACCGTGCGCACCCGCAGAGAGTCGGCCGCAGTGGTCTTCGTGGAAAGCACATCGGACAAGACAGCCACTTGATTGTCGAAATCGCTCCATGTACGCACGGGCTTGCCATTGAAAGCCACGACTTCATCGCCAGCCAAGACGCCAGCTTTAGCCGCCGCCGAGCCTGCCTGCACACTGTCGACCTTGGAGGGAATATAGGGCATGGCAAAAAGCGGTCGGTTCTTAATCATTTGCAGCATATCGAGATCGCCGGGCATGGAGATGCTCATACGCTTGCCATCGCGAAGGATGTCGACACGCTGTGCCTTGGCTATCTGGCGGAAGAAGTCGCCATTGACGTTCAAGAACTCCTGGAACTCACCTTTTTCCGTGCCCAACAGCACATCGCCATCGCGGAAGCCTAATTCCTTGGCTTGCTCGTTGAACACCATACCCATGGTCATGTCGCTCACCTTGTAATAAGTCTCGCCCCAAGTGAACATAATCATGGAATAGATGAACAAGGCCAAAAAGAAATTGACCAACACGCCGCCCACCATGATGAGCAAACGCTGCCACGCGGGCTTTGTGCGGAACTCCCAAGACTGTGGCGGACGCTTCATCTGCTCCACGTCCATACTCTCATCGATCATGCCCGCAATCTTGCAATAGCCGCCCAGCGGCAACCAGCCCACACCATACTCGGTGCCGCGCTTGGACTTCCAACTGAAGAGCTTGCCCGACCACTTGCCAAGGGTCATATCGAAGAACACAAAAAACTTCTCCACCCTCACTCCAAAGAGACGGGAGAAGAACATATGCCCACCCTCATGCAAGAGGACAAGCAGGGTGATTGCCATAATGAATTGCAGCAATCGGATAAGAAATGTTTCCATTTACGTTGTCTGATTGTATCAATTAATTGAAGATTCGGTGAGTAACTCCTCCGCCACACGCCGCGCCTCGGCATCGGTTTGCACATAAACGTCGTAGTCGGGATGGGCATCGAATGGCATACGGCGCATGGTCTGGGCGATAACCTCCCCCATCCCAAGGAATGAGCAACGCCCCTCGCGGAACGCAAGATTGACCACCTCATTGGCCGCATTGACAATGCAGGGCATATTGCCGCCTTGACGGATGGCCTCATAGGCAAGGGCAAGGCACTGGAACTTCTCCACCTCGGGGCGGAAGAACTCCAACGGCTGCTTGAAAAGGTCGAGACGGTCGCCTGCGAGCGGAAGACGGTCGGGGAAAGAGAAAGCATACTGAATGGGGAGGCGCATATCGGGAACACCAAGCTGCGCCTTCACGCCACCATCGGCAAACTCCACCGCGCTATGGACAATAGACTGCGGATGAATGAGCACCTGTATCTTGTCGGCAGGCACTCCGAAGAGCCACCGCGCCTCCATCACCTCAAAGCCTTTGTTCATGAGTGACGCGGAGTCGATGGTTATCTTCGCACCCATATCCCATGTGGGATGGCGCAAAGCATCTGCCGCCGTGACCTCACGCAGCCGCTCGTGCGAGAAAGTACGGAAAGGCCCGCCCGAGCAAGTAAGCAAAAGTCGAGTCACCTCATTGTCGCCCTCACCCACAAGGCACTGGAAGATGGCCGAGTGCTCCGAATCGACAGGCAAAATGGGCACATGATGCTCCGTGGCAAGGTTGCAAATCAGCTCTCCCGCCACTACCAGCGTCTCCTTATTGGCCAAACAAATCTTCTTGCGGGCACGGATGGCACGGATAGTAGGCTCAAGTCCACTGAACCCAACCATCGCCGTGAGCACCATCGCAATAGGGTCGGCCTCAACAATCTGACAAACCGCATCGCGTCCGGCATAGACCTTGACCTCGGGGCAATCGCACAAAGCATCACGCAAAGGCTCATAATAGGCCTCATTGGCTATGACCACAGCGGCAGGACGAAACTCCCGAGCCTGTGCGGCCAACGCCTCCCAACGATTATTGGCCGTCAGCGCGTAAGCCTCATAACGGTCGGGGTGCTGTCGAATCACATCAAGAGCCTGCGTGCCGATGCTACCCGTTGAGCCAAGAATACATATCTGTTGCTTCATTTGGTTCTTTCTGTTATATAATAAAGGTGGAAACTCATTTCCGCAATCTGCCTACAAGTCGAGCAAACCATCGGGAATGTCCATAAGGATAGTTCTCTGACGCGTATCAACGTCCTTCATCAGTTCGGGGCTGGCGGGGATAATGTGCGTTGTGCCTTCGGGTGTGGACACATAGAGCAGCACATTGGCCGTGCTGCTGTCCACGCTTTGCACCTCACCAACAGTATCTTCCGTCCCTGCATGAAGGATTTGGTAGCCCAGCAACGAATTCCAATTGGCAATGGGGGCATCGTCATCGGCAAGACGCTTTGGGAAAAACACCTCGCAAAGCGAAAGTTGGCGCGCCTGCGTGTCGCTGTCGATGCCCTCAAACTTGACGAGTGCCGTCTCATCGGAACGGAAACGGTAAGCCTCGAGGAAAAACGGCACAAGGATACCATCTATATCGAGCACCAAAAAATCTGCCTCCACACGGTCGAACACATCGTCTGAGAACTGCATTTGCAATTCCCCGTCCACGCCGTGGGGCTTCCCCATGCGCCCTATTCTGAACACCTCTTCCCTACGTATCATCCCGTTGATCAGCTTTCCACGCGGGTTATCTTTGCGCCAAGGGCATTGAGACGCGCCTCGATGTTCTCATAGCCACGGTCTATCTGGGCAATATTGTCGATGCGGCTCGTCCCACGGGCACTCATGGCGGCAATGAGCAGGGCTATTCCAGCACGAATGTCAGGACTGGTCATGCGTCCGGCACGCAACTGATGGGCATGGTCTGTGCCCACAACCACAGCGCGATGAGGATCGCAGAGAATGATTTGCGCGCCCATGTCGATGAGCTTGTCAACGAAGAACAAGCGGCTCTCAAACATCTTCTGATGGATGAGCACGCTGCCTCTGGCCTGCGAGGCCACAACGAGCAATACCGAAATCAAGTCGGGCGTGAGACCAGGCCACGGTGCATCGGCAAGCGTCATGATGGTGCCATCGATGAACGACTGTACCTCGTAATGCTCCTGACGAGGGATGAACAAGTCATCGCCCTCCTCCTCAATTTGAATACCTAAACGACGGAACGCATCGGGAATGATGCCTAAATTGGCTGCCGACACGTCTTTAATGCGGACACCATCGCCCACCATGGCGGCCATTCCAATGAACGAGCCTACCTCAATCATGTCGGGAAGCACCGTATGAGTTGCACCGTGAAGGCTCTTCACGCCCTCTATGATCAACAAATTGCTGCCAATGCCCTTGATGCTGGCACCCATGGCGTTGAGCAAGTGGCAAAGTTGCTGGATGTAAGGCTCGCAAGCCGCATTGTAAATGGTTGTCTTGCCCTCGGCCAACACTGCAGCCATGATGATGTTGGCCGTTCCCGTAATGGAAGCCTCATCGAGCAACATATAGCGACCTTGAAGGCGTTCGGCCTTGATGTCGAACACATTGTCGTTGTCCTCACGGCGCTCAAAATGCGCGCCAAGATACTTGAAGCCCAAAAAATGCGTGTCCAAACGACGGCGACCAATCTTGTCGCCACCCGGCTTGGCTATGGTGGCGCGGCGGAAGCGACCCAGCAGCGGTCCTATCATCAGCACACTGCCGCGAAGCGAGGAGCACTTCTTGACAAACTCCGGACTGCGGAGATAATCAAGATTAAGCTCATCGGCTTGAAAAGTTATCGTTCCCTTGGGCTTTCTGTCCACCTTTACACCGATGTCGGTAAGCAACCGAATGAGGTTGTTCACATCTAAAATATCGGGAATGTTGCTTATGGTGACTGGCTCCGTAGTAAGCAGCGTGGCACAAATTACCTCCAACGCCTCATTCTTCGCACCCTGCGGCGTAATCGTACCGCTGAGCCGATGTCCTCCCTCAATGATAAACGACTCCATAGGCTTATTTTTTCTTTTTCTTGTTGCCACTTTGCATGGCCATCAATTCACGCTCGTTGATTTTCTCAAACTTAAACGTATCCAAGTCAAGCTGAACCGCGCCATCCGTAAAGCGTGCCAAATCGGAAGCAACCTTCTCATCATCGCTCGACCCGTGCCCCCAAAGCAACAGATCGCGCTTCATTTGGTTGGCTGTCACACGCACTAACTCATCGCGCTCACCGCCAGGAGACATGGTTTTGAGGCGTTCGAACACCTCAAACATCATCTTGCCATAGTGGCGCACGGGGATTTTAGCCATAGGATAACGCATCGGCTCGGGTCTCGTAGCCATCTTGCGTGCCTGCATCACATCGGTTGGCCAATCGATGTCGAGCTTGAAATCGGAGATGATAGCCAAATGATCCCAGAGTTTCTGCTCGTAGTCGGCACTCTCGCGATTCTGCGGAGTCATCCGCGCCATGATGCCAACAATGCCCTCGGCACACCGCTGACGCTCCTCACGAGAGGCAAGGCCAACGGCATAATTGACCATCTGCTGAATCTCTCTGCCATACTCGGGCAGAATCAGCTTCTCCCGCTGCGTGTTATAGTCTAATCCTTCTATGTTCATCTTGTTCTCAAAATCTTTATTGGGGCTTTATCATGTTCTGTCGTGCTTCTCCGCCGCTCCTCAAATCAACTTCTTGGGTTGCTTGGCCACGAAGTCTTTGAGATAGAATGGCACAAAATAGGCCACGTCCTCAAATTGCTCCATCGCAACACGCTTCTCGGCCAACGGCATCATGTACTTGGCCAGCGGTTCTATGCCATCGAAGAAATGCGCGTTGGGATGCTGCAACACCTCCATACACTTGGCCGCACCGTTGCCAAAGAAATAGACGGGGCCGCGATCGAGATACTCTCGGTATGTGTCCGCGTCCACCACGTCTGCGCCAACGGGACGGACAGTTCTCAATCCACGGTCGAACACCTGCGCATAGACTTCCATCCTCCGCGCATCGATCATGGGGATGAGCAGCGCGTTGTCCTCCAGCTCATCATGCTGCAACAACACTGGCACGCAAAGCAACTCGAGCGTGGGGACAGAAAGAAGTGGGATGTCGCGACCATAGCAAACGCCTTTGGCCATCGACGCGCCGATCCGAAGCCCCGTATAAGAGCCTGGGCCACTGCTCACGGCCACCGCATCAATAGGGATGGCGTGGCTGTCGGCAAAGGACAATGCCTCATCGACATCGCTGCCAAGCCGCTCAGCGTGGCTCATGCTTTCATGATTCTCTTTCGAAAAGATCACGCCTCCGTCCTCACTGACGGCCACCGAACACACGTTTGTGCTGGTCTCAATGTGCAAAATACACGACATAACAAAAAATTGTCTACTAAATAACGTGCAAATTTAGTGCTTTTTCCCCGTTTTTTCGTACTTTTGCAAAAATTTAACTCGAAAAGCTCATGATACTCTCAATGACGGGCTACGGCAAAGCTGTCGCAACCTACAAAGATAAAAAGATTAATGTGGAAGTCAAGTCGCTCAACAGCAAGTCGCTCGACCTCTCCACACGCATCGCACCCATCTATCGCGAGAAGGAAATGGAGATACGCCGCATGCTGACCAAGGCACTGGAGCGCGGCAAAGTGGACTTCGCCATCTGGATTGAGAAAGAGGCCGGCGTAGACGCCACACCCATCAACGTGAAACTGGTGGAAAACTACTACCACCAAATCAAAGAAATATCCGTCAAGACTGGCATTCCCGAACCGCAAGACTGGTTCTACACCCTGCTGCGCATGCCCGACGTGGAGGCTAAAAGCGATGTGGAAGTGCTGGAGGAAGAGGAATGGGAGGCCGCACGAGCCACCATCAACGAGGCCATCAACGCCCTAATTGCCTTCCGCACACAAGAGGGTGCCGCGCTGGAAAAGAAGTTTGCCGAGAAAGTGGACAACATCGAGGCTCTGCTCCACAGTCTGGAGCCGCACGAGAAGCAGCGCGTAACAAAAATCAGAGAGAAGATTGTCGATGGTCTGCGACAAATTCCCGAAGTGGAATACGACAAGAACCGCCTCGAGCAGGAGTTGATCTACTACATTGAGAAACTCGACATCAGCGAAGAGAAACAGCGTTTGGCCAATCACTTGAATTATTTCCGCGAAACCATGCATGAGACTGGCCACGGAGTGGGCAAGAAGCTGGGCTTCATCGCACAGGAGATGGGACGCGAAATCAACACCACTGGCTCAAAGAGCAACCAGGCAGAGATGCAGAACATCGTTGTGCGCATGAAAGACGAACTGGAACAAATCAAGGAACAAGTACTCAACGCTCTGTAACTCACCGCAAAATGGAAAAAGGAAAGCTCATCATCGTCAGCGCGCCAAGCGGCTCTGGCAAAAGCACCATCGTGACCTGGCTCATGCGCGAGCACCCGGAACTGCGCTTGGCCTTCTCCATCAGCTGCACCAGCCGCGCCCCAAGGGGCACGGAGCGCAACGGCGTGGAATATTTCTTCATCACCCCCGAGGAGTTTCGGGAGAAAATAGCCCGCGAGGAGTTCTTGGAATACGAGGAAGTGTACGAAAACCGCTTCTACGGAACGCTCAAATCGCAAGTGGAGACACAAACGACTCAAGGCGAGAACGTTGTTTTCGATGTAGACGTAAAAGGCGGATGCAACATCAAGCGTTTCTATGGCGACCGCGCACTGAGCCTTTTCATCCAGCCACCCTCTGTCGACGCGCTGCGCGAACGGCTCGTAGGCCGCGGCACCGACACGCCCGAAGCCATCGAGCAACGACTGGCCAAAGCCAGCTACGAGCTTACTTTCGCGCCACAGTTCGACCACGTAATCATCAATGACAACTTGGAAGAGGCCAAGCAACAGACACTCCGCATTGTCAGCGAGTTCTTAGGCAAATAAACGTATGGCGGAGACAAGGCGCATAGGAATCTTCGGCGGAACGTTCAATCCCCCACACCTTGGCCACATCGCGTTGGCCAAGGCGTTTCTTGCCCAGTCGGGAGTGGACGAAGTGTGGCTGATGGTAAGTCCGCAAAATCCTTTCAAGGCCAAGCAACAACTCCTTAGCGACCAGCAAAGACTTGATATGCTGCGGCTGGCCGTTGCCGATGCGCCACACCTTGTAGCCTCCGACTACGAGTTCCATCTCCCCAAGCCCTCTTACACCTACAACACCCTAACACGGCTGATAGCCGAACACCCCAACACTTTTTTCTCCTTATTAATAGGAGGCGACAACTGGGCTGCCTTCTCCCATTGGTATCGTGGGGAAGACATCCTGCGCTTGTGCCCCATCTACGTCTACCCACGCAAGGGCGAAAGCATCGGAAGCCCACTCCCACCCAACGTGCATCTGCTTGATGCGCCACTGTTCGACATCAGCAGCACCGAAATCCGACAACACGCGCAAAACGGTGAAGACATCACAGCACTCGTCCCTCCCACCGTTGCCGACTACATCGCCCGCCATCAACTCTACAAATAGCCCTGCTTAAAGAAATTACTTGTTGTGATTTGCTAAAAAATTCGTACCTTTGTAAGGTAAACAACATCCATCCTTGATGATGGACAAAACGATTTCGGGTTGTGATTTGCTAAAAAATTCGTACCTTTGTAAGGTAAACAACATCTACCCATGATAATGCCGTGCTCGTTAGTACGTTGTGATTTGCTAAAAAATTCGTACCTTTGTAAGGTAAACAACATCGCTCGGGATAGGTGGACATAGAACCGAGCCGTTGTGATTTGCTAAAAAATTCGTACCTTTGTAAGGTAAACAACATCAATCGCACAAAATGCATTATCTTTGCAAACGTTGTGATTTGCTAAAAAATTCGTACCTTTGTAAGGTAAACAACATCCTCGTGATGCAGGAAAGTATTGCGGATATGGTTGTGATTTGCTAAAAAATTCGTACCTTTGTAAGGTAAACAACATCCAGTCTGCTGAAATGCCTCGCAAACGCTCCGTTGTGATTTGCTAAAAAATTCGTACCTTTGTAAGGTAAACAACATCCGAACTCCAAGACGTCGGCACAATCAACGGTTGTGATTTGCTAAAAAATTCGTACCTTTGTAAGGTAAACAACATCATTCAGGGAGTGCGAAGCGATTTGGATGAGTTGTGATTTGCTAAAAAATTCGTACCTTTGTAAGGTAAACAACATCTGAAAGCCAATAACAAATTGACTTTCAGATGTTTTCATTTAAACGCAGAAATTAAAAAAGCAACGTTCAAAACACACCTATAATTCAGCTTACGCCACAAAACTTTTCCTACAAGAGCCATAAAAACAGCCTTTAAAACAACTCCAACTGCTGAGGACAAGGAGCAACCCGTGGAGTGTCAGAGCCATAAAACACCTCTATGTTGGAAAATTGCTTGTCGGTAATACACATAACAGCCACATGGCCACGCGCTGGCACAAAGGATCTCACACGCTTAATATGAACCGCAGCATTATCCATTGTGGCACAATGACGGACATAAATGGAAAATTGAAACATGGTGAAGCCATCCATCTGCAACTGCTTGCGGAAAAGCTGATACGCACGCTTGTCCCTCTTGGTCTCCGTTGGCAAATCAAAAAATACCAATACCCACATAATTCTGTATTCACTAAATCTATCCATCAAACAAAACACGCTAATTCATACACCCAATCTACTTCTCTGGATAAGCAACTACCCTTTGTTCACCACTAAAACACTTATAAAGCGATGCTGTGGTTTGGGTAACACCTACCATCAGCGGGCTACACTTCCCCGATATTACCACCTCAAGAGTAGGAATCGAAAGCAATCTTGACTTAACCTCTTTAGTCAAGTCAAGATTGCCTACGCCCCGCTCACAAACTATTGAATAAACCAATTCATCCACATACGGACGATAAGGCTCCATCACATCATCGGCAAGACAATAAGCATTGTAGCGATTATGGTGATGAATGCCAAAAGTGGGCAACAGACCGCTGCAAACCAACGCCCGCGCCACCACTGCACGAAGAATGGCATATCCATAGTTGAGGAGATTATTCGGCTCATCCCCATCCCTATTTCGCGTAAAGCCTTCAAGCCCTTTAATATTGGCAAAAAGCTTCTTCCAATAATACGCCGCCGCCCGCGCCTCCTGATTATCAGCATCACCACTTTTCACGCTGTCGCTCCAACGCCTCATGCAACGACTTTCCGCTTGAGTGCAAACGGAAAGCGTTTGCGCCTGATTGTTTATCTTGGCTTTTACCGTTTGCTGCCACAACTGCTTACGCAAAGGCAATGAGGCAGAAATCTGATCTTGAAACCTTTCGCTCTGGACTGAGTTTCCACACAACGGCAACAACAGCCCAACAGGCATACTATGGCTGTCGCACGTGATAACCGAGCAATTGTTTTCAAGAAGAGCCTCTATAAGCCCTTGCGTAATGGTTATCTGCTTATTGTCGAGCACCACTACGCCAATATCTTCTATCGGACGCGTAATAACAGACTGCTCCTCGGCTACACCCGGAGGCTTCACGTTATTTCCCAAACCGGGTATCTTTATAATCATTTGCCCCATACGGAGAGACAAATACGCCGGATTACCAAAATACAAAGTCTTCTTTATCATCGCTTAACGCCTATTTCCAAGATTTCACCCAACCTGTTCACTTTTAGCGGAACACATATTTCCTTTATCATTTCTTCTGTTATAGCTCGCTCCATTTTATTCAAAGAGCCAAATTCTTTGCCATTTTCAATCACTGCGGCAACTTGTGGCATAACAAAGAAACATTGATTTTGTGTTGCCGAAACCATTTTGTATATCCTTCTTTTATCAATAGTCGACAACACTTCTCCAAGGGCGAGCCTTTCTCGTTCCTCTGCCGTGGGCAGATAAACAAGGTCGTTGGGAGAAAGAATGAACGAGGCTTTATCGTCAAGCTCCTGCTTTCCCTTTTTCTTTTCAATGGCTTCCTGCAAAGGTATCGTTCGGTAAGAACGCACTTTCTCCACTTTCCCTGTTTCCTCATTAACCCTCTCTTCCTCTGTTACAGCAAAGAAAAGATTAGTACCTTTTTCCGCCTCAACAAACTTTGCGCCCTTATTTCCCTTGCTTCTTTTGTTCCCATTCTCTTCCTTCTTTCCAACAGCAAACTTATTTGCTTTCTCATAAACCCTGACTTTCCAAATGGGCTGATGTTCTTTCCCGCCATTCAGTGCTTTAATATTCCTATTCATTTCCTCAATGCCTTCGGGGGTAAAAGCCTGATTCGGCTGATCAGCATATTTATCCAAATGAGCAAGCAAAATCTTCTGAATGCCTGTATCTGTTATCTTTTTAATATTCTCCTCTATTGCCTCCTTCTGACCTTTCTTTTCAATTTTAGCTTTGGACAAAGCTAAGACTTCACCAATAAACTTTCGCGTGGCAAAGTAACGATCAGAAGTTTCTTTTGTAAAATAGTATACTCTTATTTTCTTCAAATCAATGTCACCCCAAACATCCTTATTCCCTTCAAAGTATTTTTTAATCTGCTTTTCATCACAACCCTTGCTCACCAACGAACACATTTCTCTCTTTAAATCAACATCTACAATCCGACTTGGATTTTTCATCGCCGCTTTCAAAGCAACCTCCTTTACGAGGCACAAGTTGACCTCGCCATACACAGTTTCTTTGTGCAAAGGCTTCCTAACAGCCCATCCATCACCTTTTGTTTGCTTCTCCATTCGCTTTTTTCCATCCACAAAGTGACAGAAATAATTCGATGTCTTGGTGAGAATGCGAAGATTCTGCTTGAAACTGACTACAATTCCCTGCAACGTGTTCTCCACGTCAGATGCAAATTCCGGCCAAGGCTTCTTGAACTCCTTAGGAACAGACCGTTTCCCGCCTGGCAATACCACCTCCTCATAACGGCGCAACTTACGAGACAGCTTACGGCGATTATCGGCATTTGCAGACAAAGCCGCCTCATTGCTCAGCAAGTTGACATGATTGCGTGTGGTACAAGCTATAACAATGGCATCCATGGCATGATGGCGATGGTCTATGCGCTTCTTGCTGAACCCCTTTTGCAGAGCCAATGGTACAACAGGAATCCAATGCCCCTCCTTGCTCTTTGCCGTAAACTCATCACTTTTCAGTTTTTCATTCATGCGCTCAAAACGCGGCAAGATAATGTGATTCCACGCTGCATCAATACCCCATTCGCGCTTTAACCGATCTGTCACCTTGCCCGAGCAAACAATAACGTGCTTTGAGGTGGCTTCGCGCTCATCCTCTTCCCGAACAATATTCGACAGCAATCCCTTGATTAACTTGCTGACATAGCGGGTATCGTTCAACTGACGCTCTATAAACTCGTCTGGAATCTCCTCCATCAGCAACTTCCTCATCTTGGCACGATTGTGCTTATAAACTTGCTCCACGTGCTTACGGTAATATTTTTCCTCGAATATCTTTACAGTTCTCCTGCCACTAAGCGACACATCCATACCTCCACACTTCTGAATGAACTCATAGCCCAACGCATTGCCCTTCAATCTATTCACCTCTGCCTCACATATAACCTTGTTAGACAAGGAATCATCAAAGTACTTCGACTGCGGAATAATGTGCTCTATCTCGTAGTCTGACGTGAAAAGGCGCGCCAAAGAAATGAGCTGACCCGTGTACGGGGAACAGTATTTTTGTTCTAACCATAGCTTATACCTTTGCACTTCTGAGGACGAGGGGCGTTTGGTCTTTTCCTTCTGCTCAAACTTCTTCTTGATGCTGGCTATGTCAGCATCCAATTCGCCCACACTGTTTAAAACCGTCTCCTCATAAATTTTCAACAACTCTTGTTGATTCGGAGAATACGGCTTGACATTCTCAATCCCATACTCTGGATTTAAAAATTCCTCCAGCAAAGCCTTGATGCGCAAATTGGTATTTTCGTTCTCCTGCATTTGCTTGCTCATCTTCGCACGCTTCTCGGCTGGGTTCTTCAAGTCACGCCCCAGTTCCACGTGTATCTCGTCTATGTGGCCATGCTTCTTCCAAACATCCCTCACCACACGCAGCGTCTCGGTGAGCACTTGCTCCACCACGGGATTCCGCAATGAATATTGCTTGAACGCTTTAAGATATTTATCGATGTCGTCCGGAGTCTCCCATCGGCTGGAATCCCCCGCCTCGCTATGCCTGTCGTACACCACATAGCACGCAAGCCACAGCGGAAGGCCACGAAAGCCCTCCAAGCCCACCAGCCTACTGGCGTTTTCTCTCGTTCTTTGACTGATAGTATCGTCCACCTCACCATCAATTATCTTGCGTATGCGCTCCATGCTGCGCCCGTCTATCTGCTCCTCGCTCCAGTATTTCCCCATACGCATCAAGGGCAGAAGCCGCTTGATGGCTTTGGCAGAATAAGCTCCATAGTCAGACTTGAAGGGCGGGAAGTTCTTAAAGGCACACACAAAGCCCTCAACGTTCTCTATCTGGCAACGCTGGGCATACCGGCGAAGGGCTTTCCCCAGTTCCTTGCTGTCGCTCACGCTATACAGAATGTGCCACAAAGCCTCCTCTGCATCACGATTAAGGAAGTCTGCCCCAATGCTGGCTTTCTTCAAGCGCGCAAGCATCTCACCACGCGTCTCATTGCAAGGGTAAGACTTGTCCTGCACGTAATTCCAGCGATAAGGAAGAACTGCATCCTTTTCTTTGGGTTTCTTTATTTTAAAATAGCCTTTCAGCAAGCCCTCCTCTGAAACTGACGACAGTTCATTAAGATAATCGAACAACTTCACGCGCGACTCCTCATCGGGCAAAAGTTCCTGCGTCACATCCTTGCCATCCACAGACTGCACACCAGCATCGCCTCCCTGCTCGTAGATTCGCAAATTGGAAACAAACTGCCACAGTCTGAACTCCTGATACAACGGATGCGACTTGGCTATACACTTCAAAAACTTCTTGACCGTATTCCCCTCCTCGTCCTTGTATTCATGAAACTCATACGGACAATCGTCTATCAGCGACTTCTTGCTCTTCAAAGGCCGCTGATAGAAAATAACATCGTCCACCAAGAGATAAACAAAGTCACGCTCCGAAATGGATTTTCGATAGGCCTCGTTCTGCTGGTAAAGCGCCTTGACGCACGCTTCGTAAAGTTCTCTGTCAGTCAGTTGGGGAATAAACTGCTGCTGCCTTTGAAGAATCATGACGAGTTCCTTCTTATAATACTCGCGATCAATGGTTTGCACCAACCCACCTCTGATTTTCTGTTTGGGATTTTCCAAAAGAGCATCAAAGACATAGGCACCCACCGTTGTGTCATACCGGTCAAGTCTGCTTTCCGCGCGCCGCTTCAGATGCCCCCAATCTCCCTCCTTAAACACTTCCATCTTGGTTTCATCCTTGCCCGCCTTGTCTTTTTTCGGCGTTCCGTCCTCATTCAGGTAGGTTATCACAACAAACTCCTTCACCTTCCCTACCCAATCGGGCTTCTCCGAGGCTTTTATTGAGCACTCCATGCCGTTTTCGAGCCGCACGCAAAACTCTCTTTGCTTAGCCTTGCCTGCCGATGCGTCCACCACATCCACAACTTTCTGCTCATAAAACTCCAGCTTGCAGTCCTTCTTCTCTTCCTGCTCCGTGCCGCGAATCTGATAATAGCCACGCTTCTGATTAAAGCTAAGCAGAATCCACGCCAACTCCTGCCCACTGACCGGCTCTGCAAGAGCTTTCTTTCGCAGATAATACAGCATCCAGTCGTAAGGCACTTTCATTCCCCGCGCCATCAGCTCCGGATGTTTTTGCCAAAAAAGCTTCAGCATCTCTTCATAAGACGACCTGAAAAGGAACTTGGCACTGCCAGCCTCATCCACCGTCCACGGCAATTTGCATTCCTTTTCAGCAGACTTAAACTTACCATAGCGCGTCAGACTTTCCCGATAATGCTCGGGCAGAAAGCCCAACACCATCAAAACACGATGCAACCGCTCGCGACGCAAGAGCCGCCGTTCCCCCAAACGGCGCATTCCTCGGTAGCGTGTCCTGTCTTTCGTTTGAGAAATTGAATTACCACGGGCAAATTCACCCATCATTTCAGCATCCATGGGCAGGATTCGGCTACCCGCATCCACAATGCTCTTTGCGCGACAGCATCCATCGCCGTCCGCTTCTCCTCTCACAACAGCCCAACCGATACTATTTGTACCAATATCAAGTCCCAGTATATTCTTACTATCTTCCATCGAATCAATAGATTATTTCAATTAATACTCTCCCCTGCAAGGCTTCACGAACAAAAGCATACGTTTTGGCCGATGAAACCATACCTTTCGCA
>CAZASQ010000025.1:0-24810 GCA_964487905.1 uncultured Prevotella sp.
AAATTCATTGAAAGATTCTATCATGAAGCGAGTATTCAATCTTATAATAGTAGACGAGAGTGGAAGCATGAGCATTATTGAGCATCAGGCACTGATGGGGCTTAACGAGACATTGGAGACCATCGGCAAGATGCAAAAACTGCACCCCGACATGGCGGTGCCACCCCGCTATACGATGCCATAGGCATTGGCATCAACAAGCTCAACGCGCAGACAAACACAGAAGACAATGTGCTGGTGACCATCATCACCGATGGCGAAGAGAACGCATCTGAGGAATACAGCCTCAAGATGGTGAAGACGCTCATCAAGAAACTCAAAAAGCAGAACTGGACTTTCACGCTTATCGGCACCGACAATCTTGACGTGGAAGGCATGGCCGGCTCCATGGCCATAGACAATCACCTTGAGTTCCAAGAGGATGCGGAAGGCACAAGGAAGATGTTTGTTGAGGAGTGTATGTCACGCTGCGCCTACAACGCCTGCATCGCTCAAGACGCGCCAATGCCGAAAGGCGGCTACTTCAAACACAAAAAGAACAAATAAACTGAATTGAACCACTAACAAATCCCGATTGGCATTTCTGCCAATCGGGATTATCTTATTCCTCACCAAGCAACGCTTTAACGATTTCTATTCGCAGTTCCGTCTTTGGATGCGAACTCTTCTTGTCATAATACTTGTCGTTCTCCGTTCCTATCTTCTCAAGCATTGTAAGGAATACCCTTGGATCATAGCCAAGAAACTGCAAATATCGAAAGCCTATTACATCTGCCTGCAATTCATCTTTTCTTGAATAACGGAATTTAAATCGTTCCGCACTCTCAGCAGCCCCATCGACAATACCACGATACATATTAGCATAATATTCCGAACTATTGGTCTCCTGTCCTGTCATTCCAGCATTATACCCGTCTGCAAATGCATTCAACCCTACCAAGAGTCCACCACCAATCGCAGCCCAAAGTTGGTTTGACTTCTGCTTCTTTAAGTAAGCATATTCATTTGACAAAGAATGGCTGAACATATAATGTACCAACTCATGGGCACATACGGCCAACAACTCACCGTAATATAATTTAGAAAATAGCCCCGCATACACAAGTATATAACCATCTGGAAAAGTAGAGGCGTTGAAATCATCGCTTGCTGCAATCTTAAACGTCAATTTATCGAAAGCTATTTCTGGAAAAGCCTCCTTTAATTCTCTTATATGCAAATCTCTTTCTATATAGAAGCAGATGGAATCTGCCATATCATCCTCTATTACCAAACACTCTCTTTCCGTAGATGAAGAAAAAAGAAAATTGCTAATATTTGATTTAGCGGCTCTTATACTTTTCTTATCCTTCTTAATAGCTTGCTGCAACCTAACATAATCATTATCCGCATCTCTTTCCATTCTCCAAAAAGACCCGATATCACCTCGTTGGAGTAATTTAATATCCACAAGGTCAAGCTCTTGTACCCACGTCTTTGCTCCTTTGGAAAAGCAAGTCACTGCCACAAGGACAAAAATACTTACTAACAAAATTCGTTTCATAATTGGTATATTTTATTATCAAAGTGTTTCTTATATTAAAGCACCACGCACACGCATCTTTTCAAGCAACTACAATACAATGTTTTCACATGTATTTATTGCAAATGCTACGCATCAAGCCTTTCTCTCCCCCTTTTATTTTATGACAAATAATTACTCCACAAAAATACTCTTTTTTTCTGTAAAAAGAGAAATTAACACACATTTATCCTTTAATCACAAAAACACAAAGTCTAAAGGATACGGAAGTCGTCTGCAAAAACGACCACGACACAGAATGCATCATGCGGCAAAAGGTATGGTTTCGCAGCACAAAAGGTATGGTTTTGCAAGGCGAAACGTATCCTTTCGCCTTGCAAAACCATACATATCGCATTCCCATCCTATTCATGCTCCATTTCTTCATCATACAAGCTGGCTGCCTGCCGCAGCTTGTCCTGCATACAAAGTACCGCACTGCGGGGTGAAAGTATCTTGACCCCAGGGCCATAGCTCATGAAAACGGAATACATCTCGAAATTGATGACCACCTTAATTTGAAACACGGCACTGCCATCATCATTGCGGCGGACGAGTTGCTGCGACGGGTGTATAGGCTTGGTGATGATGTACTGGCTCTCATCTGCCGATGCCCAAAACTCCACAAGGCACGGTGCGTTGCCAATATTCTTGCTCACGCCTATGACATCATCGAAGAAGTGCTCCGGATCGAACCCAGGGTTCTCACGAAAAGGCTCTTCCGCCGGCTCTACGCCAACAATACGGTCGAGAGCAAGATTATACAGCACAAGGTCGCTTGCCCTGCTGCCAAAAAGAAACCACCGGTTGCGAAACTCTTTCAGCAAATACGGGCAAATAACAAACTCTGACGGAGTGCGGGCAGAGAACGATTGATACGTTATGCGCACAGTTTGCTTGCGGATGATGTACCGATACAGGGGATTGAGCAGCTTCAATCCTTTCAAACCGGAAACGCTGTCGAAATTGATTACTGGCTTGCGCCCATGCTTGCTGATGGCGAGTTTCTCTTGCAAACGGCTCACCACATCTGACATTTCCGCAAACTCATCAAACTCTTCCAGCTGCTGCAGCATATCAATGGCTTCCTGCATCATGCCGAGATCGTTTTCCGTCAGCGGCATATTGGTTATGGAATAATTGGGGTCGCTGTACCTATAATACTTATGGTCATAGACCTCTATCGGCGCATTGTAGCCTAACTTGTCGGAACGCATCATCTGCAAGTCGCTCTGTATGGTTCGGACAGACACCCCGGTCTTGATACCCTCCATGTCATAGAGCGCATCGCAGCAAGCATCCATCAAGTCTTGCAGCGTCCACTTACGATACTGGCGGCGCAAGCAGTTGTCTATGGTTTTATAACGTATAAGTGCATTCTTGTTTGCTGGCATAATCTTGTTGCTTTGTTCTTTTTGTTCTTCTTTCGTGCAAAGGTAGCATTAAACTCCGCAACCTATTTGCGGAGACAGGCAAATTTGAGAAAGAAAAGGCTTTTCAAACGATTTTTCTTTCGGCTACGCAGATAGAATGCGGACAGCCATCGTAATTTTGCAACCGAAAAGCGTTCTTTGAAAGAAATTGTAACCACAAGGGATGGTTACCGTTACGAAGAAATACTTCGCTCCTAAGTCCATCGCACGCAACTGAAGTTGAACAAGATGTTAAAGGAGAGCATCTGCGCCATAGGACTCTTTGCCTGAATGTTGAGAAGCGAACCTCAACAACCGATACCAAGTTCGGTAAGGTCTCCCGCTCTTTTCTTTGCACCTGTAGCACCATCCTTTTAAAAGCACCATCCCTCAAATGCCGTATCAAGGGTTACTTCTTTCTGTTCGGTGGATTTATTACGCGCCAAAACAGAAGCCCTGAGAAAGAAAACACGCTTGATATTGTAGCTTTGAGGGATGCCTTATAATTAAGGTGGAATGCCGTAGCGGCGTGTTACTTCGTGATGAGATTATGGTGTCGCTGGTTAGAATCTAAAACTTTGGCTTTGGCCAATGCGGTTCTGCTGGCAAAAAACAGTCACACCGCACCTCATTGCTTCCACCTTACACAGCGGAGAGGGCTGTTGGCAGCCTACCAGACTTATCGTTCCGGGTAGCCGCAGGTTCGATTCCTGCCTCCGCCGCAAAGAGATGCCGTAGGAGCAGACTTACTTCGTGATGAAATAAAACCTCTGATAGGTTATTGTCCACACCTCTTCCATGAGCCTTCGGACAAGGGGGCTGCCCCCGAACTGTTGCTCTCTCTGCAAAACAGGTGGCTGCCGTAGCATGGAGTTACTTCGATTGTGATTCCCGAAACGGTGCTTCTGAAAAAAGAAGAATACCACGAAGTGGCTTTGCCACGGTTACTCCTGCGAATGTTGCGCCACCTTTTACTTTATGTTTAACTCAAAAGTGAATAGCAAAATGAAATTCAACGAAATGCTCAAAGAAGCTACTGCCACCTTAAACCACGAGGGCGATGTGGCTTATACCATCTCTCCGGAGATGGAACTCTACACCGCTGTCGTAACTTCTTCCTTATCAGACAAATTTTACGAACCCAAGAACGAGCTAACAAAGCGCATTGCGGAACTTATCAACAAGGTTTCGGCAGAGTTTGTGGCCAAGCTCGCCATATACACCCGCACCGAGATGCACCTGCGCTCCGTGCCTCTGCTCCTGACAGTTCTTTTGGCAAAAGCCCACAGGGGCGACAACCTCGTAGCCAAGACCATAGAGCGCGTAGTGCTACGTGCCGACGAAATCATGGAACTGCTCATGTGCTATCAGCTTTTCAATCCTTCCGAAGGCAGAAAGAAACTTGGCAGGTTGTCGCATCAGGTTCAAACAGGACTACAACGTGCGTTCAACAACTTCGATGAGTACCAGTTTGCCAAGTACAACCGCAATAACATCGAAGTGAAACTGCGTGATGCCTTGTTCGTTGTGCACCCCAAAACCAAGGATAGCAACCAGCAAGCCATCTTCGACAAGATTGCCAACAACTGCCTGAGCACCCCCTACACTTGGGAAACGGAGCTTTCGGCTCTCGGACAAGAGAATTTCGAAGACAAAAACCAAAAGACGGAGGCTTTCCGCAGCAAATGGACAGAGCTTATTAAAAGCAACAAGATGGGCTACATGGCACTTCTGAGAAACCTCCGCAATATGCTTGAAGCCGGCGTTGCACCTGCCCCGATGGAACAGGTATGCAATCATCTGTCAGCACCAGAGCAAGTGCGGAAGTCCAAGCAGCTGCCATTCCGCTTTCTTTCCGCCTACAAGGAATTGAAGCAAGCGAACAGTATCAGTACAACCATGGTTCTGAATGCGTTAGAAGACGCAATGAGGGCAAGTGCGGCCAACATAGCCGGCTTCAGCAAGCACTCCCAAGTGCTGATAGCCTGCGATGTGTCTGGCTCAATGAGCCGGACCATCAGCCAAAGAAGCAAGGTGAGGCTATCCGAGGTAGGAATTGTGCTGGCCATGCTTTTCCGCAATAGCTGCAAAAGCGTCATTACAGGCATATTTGGCGACATCTGGAAAGTGACCAACTTCCCCACTGGCAGCATACTCTCCGGCATCTACGAGATGGAAGAGCGCTGCAACGAAGTTGGTTTTTCAACCAATGGACACAAAGTCATAGAGTGGCTGGTGGAACAGCATATCATTATGGACAAAGTAATGATATTCACAGACTGCCAAATGTGGGACAGCACGGGCAAGGACAAAACTTTCGCACAGCAATGGCATCGCTACAAGCAGCTTGCACCAAAGGCTCAACTCTATCTATTCGACTTAGCTGGCTACGGGACAACACCTCTGAGAACGGAGACAAACGATGTTTTCCTGATAGGAGGCTGGAGCGAACGCATTTTCGATGTGCTTCACGACTTGCAAAACGGGGAATCGACTTTGGACAAAATCAACAGCATTGAACTGTAAATTGAAGTCCGAGGATGGAATTTACGCCCCATTCTTTCCTGTAAAAGCATCAACAGAAGCGGAATTGCCCCTCATGGCGCAACAACACGTAAGACACAGTGCGTCAACAACATACGTTAGAGGATGCAAAACGTATGGTTTTACAGAGCAAAAGGTATGGTTTTGAACGGCAAAAGGTATGGTTTCGCTTTCCGAAACCATACCTTTTATTATACAAAGGAAAAACTTTCAAGAGCTTTACTCAAAAACATCGCCGTGGCAGAGGATGCCTAAGGGCATGGCGTCAGTGCTGAGACGGAGCAAAAAGGATGTCGAACAGATGGCAGCCATGCTCATAACGATAACTGATGATCCAGCCGTGATAGTCGCAAATGCTCTTGACGATGGCCAGCCCCAAGCCGTTTCCCTTCTGGCTCTTGGTGCGATAGAAGCGCGAAAACACGTGGTGGGCATCGATGGGCGGCTCTTTGGAAGGATTGGACACGAGCAAATGGCCATCGGAAACCACAACGCGGATGTTGCCACCAGAGGTGTTGTGGCGTATGGCATTGACCACAAGGTTGCTGAGCGCGCGCTCAAGCAACGCCTCATTGCAGTCTACCACCAGCCCCGTGTCTGCAAAGTACGTCTCCATCACAATGTTGCCCAAGATGCTGTCGAAGTTTGGGATCATGGTTGCCAGCTTGTTGCAAAGGTTCAGCTTCCTCGTGCTGCCGTATTGGCGGTTCTCTATCTTGGAGAGCAGCAACAAGTTGCGACACAGACGCGACACCCTGCGCATCTCCTCATAGACTTGCTGAAGCTCGCCGGCCTGCCTCTCGGTCAGGCTTCCGTCCTGCAAAAGGTTGTCGAGGCGGCTCTGCATGACGGCTATCGGGGTTTGAAGCTCATGCGAGGCTTTCTCCGTAAACTCCCGCTGCACCTTGTAGCTCCGCACACAGTCGTCCATAATGGAAGTGAGGGTGTCGTTTAGCTCGTCAAACTCCTTAATGCCGGAGGGCGTAAGCTGCGGCACCACCCCCATGTCCACCCTAATTCCCTTCACCTTCTCCAAGGTGTCATAGAACGGTCGCCACAAGCGGCGGGGCACATAGCGCATCACCAGCAGCACGGCAACGAAGAGAATGGAGAGAACAGAAAGGAACTGGAAGAACAGTCCCTCCATGATGTCTTCCTCAAGGTCGATGTAGGGATTTTCGATTGCCCACAAAGAACAGCAGCAACTCATACTCTGTGCGGGTGAGGGCTATGGGGTGGCCGGCCACAGCGACCATCTTGCGCAGCAGGTCTATCTCCACACCGCTGGAACGCACCACATTGCTGGCCACAAACTGTTTGCGCCGAATGAGCGCAAAGATGCGCATCGACAGCTCCGACAGGGCAAAAGGCTTGGACAAATAGTCGTCCGCGCCTATCTCCAAGCCACTCACACGGTCGTCCACAGAGCCCTTGGCAGAAATAATAATCACTCCCTCCGCATTGTTCCAGCTTCTTATCACGCGAAGAAGGTCGAGCCCGTTGCCACCGGACAACATCAGGTCGAGCAAAACGCAGTCATAGCTGTACACGGAGACCTTTAAGCGCGCATCATCAAAGCTGAACGCCTGCTCACAGAAATAGCCCTGACTTTCCAAATATTCCTTGATGTTGTTGGAAAGCCTGTACTCGTCCTCTACAATCAGTATCTTCACCATTCCCATAACATCCTGTTTATACCGTTATTGCCTCTGAAAAAGCAAAATGAGAAACGTGGCGGCAAACACCATGAGCAGCACACGCGGCCGGCGACACGTGGAATATGCCCTCATGGATGTGCCGAAAAAGCTCAGCATTCCGCGCGCTATGCCCCACCCCAACAAAGCTCCGCAAAGGACATCTCCCGGATAATGGACACCGAGATAGATGCGCGAGTAGCACATACACACCGCAAAGAACACGAGAACAACGCGCGTAAGCCTGTCCCTGAACACAGTGCAAAGCACCGTAACCACGCCCACCGCATTGGCCGCATGACTCGACACAAAGCCATAGAAGCCACCACGGTAACCGTTGACGTAGTGAAGCAAGTCCGCAAGGGCGGGATCGTGAGAAGGGCGAAGCCTTCCCGCCAGCGGTTTGATGATGCCCGATGACACTTGATCGAACAAAACAACAAGGAATACCACAGAAAGAGCAAACACAATCTTGTCGCGCAGCGTTCCGGGATGCCACGCAACAACCGTGGAAACCACGGTCAAGGCCAGCGGAAGCCAAGTGAACTTATGGGAGGAACCGTACCAAAAGGCATCAACGGCAGGGGTTCCGGCAAAGTTAAGAGCCAACATCGCCCGCCTGTCCATACCGTCCTGCACTGTCAGCAGTTCGCCCTGCCCCACTGACAGCCAAACTATCAGCTGATAAGAAACAAACGCGAGACAAACCAAAACCACATAAACGCGGACAACGAACCTATAACCATACGCGGAAGGTCCTAAAAAGCGACTGCAAACGTCCATGAACGACACTCTATTCATCCTTTCCATCTTTTTTTCCGCAAAGCTATAAGCCAATTTTGTAGACTTTTTGAAGATTATCCAAACATCCAAAATGTCTACAGAATTGAAGCAATATTTAACGCTCTCTTTAACTTTTTCCACCTCAACTCTCCTCCCCGACATCACCCTTTTCCCTCCGCAACATCACCCTTTTCCCTCCCTCACACCATCATTTCCTCTCTGCAACATCGTCTTCTTTCCTCCGCCACATCATCTTTTCTCCTCTCCTACGCCACCTATTCTCCTCTTCCACACCACCTTTCTCCCTCCGCTACCAGCATTGCAGACTATATGGCAGGGCAAAACACGCAAAAGGGACTTCCCATAAAGCCTCCGTTGTAGATTCAAGAGATAAAACGGTAAAATCGGGATGCACATTTGGACAGTCAAAAAGAAATACCTAATTTTACCAACGCAAAGGAAACGATGCGCCAAAAACAAGGAATCATGCCAACGGAACAGAAGAATTACGCCATAACCGAGAAGCCGAGGAACGCACAAGAGCTGCAGTTGCACATGATGCCGCAGTTTTTTACGCGCCACACGCACGATTTGGCCACGAGCCACACGCATGACTGCTACCAAATCATTTGGTTTCAGAGCGGACAGGGCACACACATGGTGGATTTCAACACTTATCCCGTGGCCGAGAACACGATTTTCTTCATCGCTCCCGGACAAGTGCACGCCTTTGACAGCCACTCCTGCTACCAAGGAGTGGTGATACAGTTTGGCAACAGCCTCATGGCAGACGAGCATTCCAATGAGAACGTGTTCCTCAAATACAATCTCTTCAATGCATTAGACACCGTTCCATACCGGAAAGTATCGGCCTTGGAGGCACAAAGACTGCAAGGCATCGTTGAGGAAATGACCTACGAGAACAGCCAAATCCATGCTTTTGCCCACCATGACTATATGCAATACCTGCTGCGACTGTTCCTTATACGCACGCAACGGGCAAGCGCACCGGGCAAAAGCGGACGACTGTGCGTGACAAACCATGCCAACCGCGTCTTCATACGTTTCCGCCAGCTTGTGGAGGAGAACTTCCGGCACAAGCATACCGTAGCCGAATATGCCGATATGCTATGCCTTTCGCCCCGCGTACTGTCGGAACACGTCAGGCACAGCTCACCACTCACCCCACTGAAAGTAATCAACAACCGCATCACCTTGGAGGCCAAGCGGCTCATTATGTTCTCCGACATGAAGGTGAAGGAGATTTGCGCCGAGCTGGGATTTGAGGACGCATCAAACTTCACCAAGTTCTTCAGACGCGAGACAGGCATGATGCCCACCGATTTCAAACACTCAAAGCTTACAAAATCAACATATAAAGAAATGAGGAAAATAGCTATTCCAACCAATGAGGGCAAACTTTGGCCGCACTTTGGCAAAGCACCGCAAGTGACTTTCGTAACTGTGGAGGAGAACAAGGTAACCGCCAAGGAGGTGCTTGACGCACCCGAACACGCCCACGGCGCAATGCCAAAGTTCATACAGGAGCACGGAGGCACCGAGGTGCTTTGCGGAGGACTGGGCCAGGGAGCCATCAACATTCTCCGGGAGCTGGGCATTGAGCTGCACGCCGGCGCACCTGCCATTGCCATAGACGATGTTGTGCAGCAGTATCTTGACGGTACGATAGAGTACGGCGACGGTAGCTGCCATCACCACTGCACCCACTAACCCGCATTTTCATGGCAAGCAGACAACGGGAAGCCCCTTTCGGGCTTGCCGCTGTCTGCTTGTGCTATGCGCTCATCACCATCATGAAGCCTCATACCATCATGCCCACAACACCTTCAAGCAGCAGAAGCATAGCCCAAAAGGCCGGAAGCACCTCTTTCAGCATTCTTCTCATCGTGTGCCTGTGCCACTTGCTCAACGACACCATGCAGTCGATGCTGCCCGCCATCTACCCGCTCATCAAGCAAGAGTTTGGGCTGACGTTTGCCCAGATAGGCTTGCTGACGCTAGCCTTGCAGATAACGTCATCGCTGGTGCAGCCACTGGTGGGCATTTATGCCGACAAGCACCACCATTCGTGGCAGTTGTCCGTGGGAATGCTCTTCACCCTGGCCGGCATACTGCTGCTTGCATCGGCACATTCCTTTGCCACCATACTCATAGCCGTATCCCTCATGGGCTGCGGCTCGTCCGTCTTCCACCCGCAAGCCTCGCAAGTGGCACAAGCGGCATCGGGAGGGCGCAAGGGACTGGCACAAAGCATATTCCAAGTGGGCGGAAACGGCGGATACGCCATCGGCCCTCTGCTGGCGGCCATCGTCATCCTGCCCCACGGCATAGCAGCCATGAGATGGGTGGGCGTGCTGGCCGTGGTCACCTCGCTGCTGCTCTACCACGCAGGACGATGGCACGTGCGCGCGCTGGCGCACAGGAAAAAGGCCAAAATAGCCACATGGGCCACACGGCGGCACTACGGCAAGGGCAAAATAGCTTTCTTCGTGGGCGTGCTCTTCGTGCTGATGTTCTCCAAAAACTTCTACACGACGAGCATGACAAGCTACTACACGTTCTTTCTGATAGACAAGTTCAGCGTCCCAATGCAGACCTCGCAGTACTGCCTCTTCGCCTTTCTGGCCGCCCAAGCCGTGGGCACGCTCGCGGGAGGATGGCTGGGCGACAAATACGGGCGCAAATACATCATCTGGTTTTCCATTCTCGGTGCCGCACCCTTCACCATCGCACTGCCCTACGCAAGCAACCTGATTGCCACCATCGCACTCTCCGTGGCCATCGGAATGATTACCGCCTCGGCATTCTCGGCCATTCTCGTGTTTGCCACCGACTTGATGCCTCGCCACACGGGCGTTGTGGCAGGACTGTTCTACGGTCTCTCGTTTGGCGCGGCAGGCATTGGCAGTGCATTGTTCGGATGGGTAGCCGACCATAGCAGCGTGTTGTTCGTGTTTCAAATCAGCACCCTGCTGCCGCTTATAGGCATCATAGCCGCCTTTCTGCCCAAGATGAGCAAGGGCGAAAGCACCGGCTGCTAACACTGTCCTGCAAGGCTGCTTTGCAAAACCATACCTTTCGCATTGCAAAACGTATGATAACGCAGTGCAAAACGTAAGGTTTGGCAAGGCAAAACGTATGCTTTTGCAAGACCCAAGACAGGGCTTCGCCGCACCGAGCGCAAGAAAACGCGCAGCCAATTGAAAACCAACGAATTACAAACAAACAGCATCTACTTACGATTCCATAAAATCAGCAGAGCGCATCGGTAGTGTTCATATCACTTCCAATGCGCTCTGCACAAATACTATCATGCCCTTGGCTCATCCGTCTCTGCACGCGAGAAGGCCAAAGAGCGGAGAAATGTCAGCCCAGCGTGGGGACAATGGCCAGATAAACCGCATCGCTGTCCGTGCGATTCTCAAAGCTGTGAGTGTGGCCTTCGGGGCAATAGTGAGCCTGACCCGCGCGGCACACTTCCGTTTGCCCGTCATAGACAAACGTCAGCTCACCGCTCAGCACATAAATAACCTCAAACGTGCCCTCATGACGGTGCTCGCCGGCTCGCGCGCCGGGATGCAGCGTGGAGTACATGACGCGTGCGCGGTCGTCAACATAGTTTCGCGTGTCGAGCTTTCCCTCGCCTCCCTTGAAGCCCTCCAAGTGGTCTTCAGCTATTTTGTCAAAGTCTATAATCATCGTTTTCTTGATTTATGGCTCTTCGCCGTGTTTCCTATTATAAGTAAGGGCTGCCCCCCGGAAGCGTATCCACCGCCGGAGGCCAGCCCCTATCGCATTAACTCTATATCAATACTTAGAATGTGTACTTCAAGCCAATCTGTCCGCGCCAGCGGCTATAATAGGTGCTGGGATACTTGAGCACATAGTCGGCATCGCGCAGGAACTGGTACTGTCCGCCATCGTAGGTAACGGGAGATACAAATTCGCTGGCGTAGCTGCTGCTGTAGGTGCGTCCCCAGTCCTTGTTGAGCAAGTTGGCCACGTTCATGATGTCGAGCGACAACTCCAGAGAGTGGATGTAAGAACCCACCTTGAGGTTGAACTTCTGCGCCACATGCAGGTCGAAGTGGCTCTCAAACGGCAGGTTGTCGGCATAACGCTTGTAGTACTCGCCACGGTGATCGCGCAGATAAGGCGTCGAAGCGAGCCATGCCTTGAGGTTGGCACGCTGCAAGTCGGCCGGATAAGCAGACGTTGCCTTGAACGGCATCTGGTCTATCTGCTCGTCGGTGGGGATGAAGAAGAGGTCGTTGCTGGTGCCGTTGTCGCCGTTGATGTCGCCAGAGTAGGTGATGGAGTAAGGCGAGCCGCTCGAACCCTGATAAATCAGACCGATGGTGGTGGTGAACATCTTGTTGCGACCGTAGTCGATATGATAGAACGCCGAAGCCTTGATCACGTGCGGAATGTTGAACGCGCTGTTGGCCAGCTCCGGATTGTTCGAGAAGCGGTAAGTATGGGTGTTGCGCCAGTTGCTTTGAGCCACGGACGAGGTGGGGCTGCCTACGCTCTTCGAAGAAGTGAAGCTGTAACTGGCCATCAAGTCGAGACCAAAGTTGAAGTGCTTCTCGGCCTTGAGCGAGAGATTGTAGGTGTAACCACGGCTGGTGTTGCGCAGCACGTAGATATTGCTGAACTGAGTGCCCGTGGACACACGCTCATACATGGGTCGGTTGTCCCAAGGAAGCCCCGACACATCGGCAAGCGTAGTTCCCGTCTCGCCATAGGCCAGGTTCTGATAGTAGACATCGTTGAGAGTCTTGCTGTAAATACCCTCTGCCGTCCAGTCAATGCCTAACAAGTTGAAGTCGAAACCAAGGTTGACGCGGAAGGTCTGGGAGAACTTGAAGTCCTTGTCAAACGCATTGATGGTCTGGCTTCCGCTCGCTTTCAGATTGGCGGCGTTCTCTACCTGCTTGTTGGGGTCAAGAATCAGAGACAAATCATTGTTGCGGCTTGCCTGATAGCTCTCCAGCTGGATACCGGTGTTGGAGAAGTTGTTGGCCAACCACACAAACGGGATGCGGCCAGTGAAGACACCTGCGCCACCACGGAGAATGAAGCGGCGGTCGCCGGCAATGTCCCATCGGAATCCAACACGCGGGCTGAACATCGGAGAGGAGGACAGACGGTGGTTGGTTTTCAAGTCAAGGGCACGCGCGCTGGCCCATTCGTTGAACGGCGCATTCTCCGATGGTGTGTCGAAGAACAGCGGAATGTCGACACGCAAGCCATAAGTGAGCTGGAACGTGCGGCTCATGTCCCACTTATCCTGCGCATAGAAGCCCAATTGGCCTGCCTTGAAGGCCGCACTCCACAAGGGATTGCCCGTCACGGCAGTGTTGGCCTGCGAGAAATAGTAGCGATTGATAAGGCTTCCGATAGGTGCCAGAGCGCCGCTTTGGTCGGTATACATTCCGCTACCATCGGTTACGCCCTGATAGTAGTTGAAGAACTCCTCCGGATTCTGGAAATAATAGCAGCCGTAGAGGTTCTGAATGAAGAGGTTGTCGAACTTATACAGCTCGTTGTGCGTACCAAACGTGAGCGTATGGTTGCCCAAATACCAGTTAAGGTTGTCCTCCAGCGTCCAAATATCTTGATCAAGACCATTGGCCATGGAGCTATACTCGTTGCCAATGTTCACAGTGCCGTCTCCTACGTTATATATCGTAATTGAGGGGAACGGGCTGCCCGACGTGCGCTTGTCCTGCACGCGGACATAGGACAGACGCGCCTCGTTGCTCAACGTGGGTGAGAAGCGCGATTGCAGCTCCGCCGTGATGGTGTTGGTGTTCGACTTGAAGTGATAGAGGTGGTCGAGCGTGTTGAGCGTGGCCAGTCCGCCTGTTCCTTTAAGGTCGCTTGCGTTGACATAGCTCCAACGAATCATGAACTTATTGAAGTCGTTGATATTCCAGTCAATCTTCAAACCGGCCTTGTTGCTCCACGTGTCCGCATCGGAATTGTCGTATTGACCGTTGTAATCCACGCCTTGGCGGCGTGCCATGTCCTTGATGGCATTCAAAATGCTGGTAGCCTGAACGGAATCCACTTTCGAATTGTCTGCCCCAAGACCGTAATCATTGGGGTAAGACTTCTTCGAACGCTCAAAGTTGGCAAAGAAGAAGAGCTTATTCTTGACGATAGGGCCACCGAGGGTGAAACCAAACATCGACTCGCTTTCGTCTGAATAGGGGTCGGCATAGCTGCCATCGGGCATCAGATAATGACGTCCCACGAGGCTTTCATTGTTCCCGTAGACGTAAGCGGAGCCATGGAACTGGTTCGTACCGCTCTTGGTGATGGCATTGATGGCACCTCCCGTAAATCCACTTTGACGCACATCAAACGGCGCAACGTTGATTTGAATCTGGTCAATGGTCTCCATCGACACCGGCTGCGTATTGGCCTGACCGCCATTGCTGCCGCTGGAGGTGAGACCGAACACATCGTTGTTCATCGCACCGTCGATTTGGAACGAGTTGTAACGGTTGTTCGTACCCGCAAACGACATCGCTCCCGACTGACCGTTGGTGGTAATCTGCGGATTCATGCGTGCAATGTCGGCAATACTGTGCGTTACCGTCGGCATATCATTGATTTGTCGGGAATTGATACTCATGGCCGCGCCCGTCTTGGTTGCGTCTATTCCCGCACGACCTGTGACAAGAATCTCCTCCAACTCATTGGCATCGGTGTTCAGCGTACACGACAAGTCCTCCGTTTCGCCAAGCGTGAGCATCACATTCTTAAACTCTTTGGCCTCAAGACCAATATAAGAGACCTCCACTTGGTAAGGTCCGCCGACGCGCATACCCTGAATGGAGAAACGCCCGTCGATGTTTGTCACGGCACGATAGACGGTTCCGGACGGCTGGTGCGTTGCCGTTACGGTGGCACCAATCACCTCCTCGCCGTTAGCCATAACCTTTCCGCCCACACCCGAGGTGGTTACCTGGGCAAAAGCGGTGGCCACAAGAGCCGTCAGCAGCATCATCAGTAAGAAAAATCTTTTCTGCATAGCTTGTTGTTTTAAAAATTAGGATTATCTTGTGAATTTATTTCGTTCCAAAGTTTACGCAATGGGCGTGCCTATTCTTCCCGCATGACCAGCTGCGACATCATTACCGCCGACAGACCCGCCGTCTCTGTGCGCAAGCGGCTTTGCCCCAGCGTGACGCTCTCATAGCCATTGTCGAGCGCAAGCCTCACTTCGTCCACAGAGAAATCGCCCTCCGGGCCTACAAGCACAATCACTTCACTTGCTGAGCCAACAGACAATGCGGCATCACTCCTTTCCGCCAACACGCCCAAGCCCTCTTGCGCGCCGCCATTCGGGCACATTCCGTACCGCAACTCATCAAAGAAGTCCTTGCGGGGAATCTCCGAATAGCAATGGCAGATGAACCTGCGCCCTTCCGAATGCGCCTCCACGAACTTCCGAAACGGCACCAGCGGATTGACAACCGTCCGCCAAGCCTTGCGGCTTTGCTTCATGGCGGCCACCACTATCTTCTCCACGCGATCCGCACGGAGACTCCTGCGCTCCGAAAACTGGCATTCAAGGAAGCTGATCTCGTCTACGCCCACTTCCACGGCTTTCTCCGCCAGCCACTCTATGCGCCCCATATCCTTCGTGGGAGCTATCGCCAGATGGATTCGACCACGCCATCCGCGCTGCTGCGGAAGCACCTCCACAATGCGATAACCGCAATGATGGGACGATGCCAGCGTCACCTCGGCACGGCAAAAACAGCCCTCGCCATCGATGAGGAACATCTCGTCGCCCACCGACAAGCGCAAGACACGCATGGCATGGCGCGCCTCTTCCTCGGGCAGGCATTCCGCCTCCCGCGCATTAGGTACATAGAAATAACGTGCTTCCTTCATTCTTTCCTTTCATTATTCTCTTTCCTGCCTTCCGTGCGCTGCTCCATCTCTTTCTTTATCATCGATGCCAGCTCGTAGTCTTCCGCAGCCACCGCCTTGTCGAGCGTCTGCCGCAGCATATCCATGCTCAATGTGTTCAAGGGCAAAGCCATCCTGCACCCCATTGCATCAAAGGGAACACTCTGAAATGAGAACAAGCGGCTCTCAATATATATCTTCAGTCCGGCCACCAGCGAAAGCAATATGGCATCGGAAGCGCGAATTGGCGTCACTTCGAGTGTCTGCACATCAACCAAGCCCACCTGATACTTCCCATCATCAACACCATAGATGAACAACTGGAAGTTGTCGGCGCACATCCTCGGGAACACTTTGCACAGCACCTCGGGCAGCAACTCGCCCACCACACAGGAATTTCCCCTGCGCAGCGTCAGTTCCCGCTCCGCCCATTTGTCGGCAAGCATCGAGATTTGGCGCTGCTGCCGCTGGTCGGTGAGCACGATAAGCACCACATCGCCATTTCCCACCACCTCGGTAGTGCCTTGAAACAGCAACTCTACGCCTACTTTAGGAAGGCCTTGGGCTAAATACGCTTTTATGTTTTCTTTCTCCATCAATACTTATTCGGCTTTGACGAAGCTTGTATATCTCTTTTTTCCAAGCCGCGCCGCACGCTCTGCGCGGCCAGCCAAGAACGTTTTGCCACCACAAGATGCATTACGCCTTCTGCGGACGGAACACCAAGGCAAAGGCTACGGCCACCACCAGAGCATATCCGGCAAAGATGAACCAGCACGATGCCCACTGCGTCACACCATCCACCGTGTAGGCGTTGACCACCGCCTGCGCCGAGAGCGTGCCAATCGTAGCTCCCACGCCGTTGGTCATCAGTATGAACAGTCCCTGCGCGCTGGAACGCTGGTGCGGATCAGTGGACTGGTCGACAAACAGCGAACCTGAGATGTTGAAAAAGTCGAACGCCACGCCGTAGACTATCATGGAAAGCACGAACATCCACACGCCGCTGCCGGGATTGCCCAGACCGAACAGACCGAAGCGGAACACCCATCCCAGCATGGCTATGAGCATAACGTTCTTGATGCCATACCGTTTCATAAAGAAAGGTATCAGCAAGATGCAGCACGTCTCGCTGATCTGCGACAGCGAGATGAGCATATTGGCATGGTTCACACCAAAGGTATCGGCATATTCGGGGATGCTCTTGAAAGACGTAATGAACGGATTGGCAAAACCATTGGTTATCTGAAGGCTCACGCCAAGCATCATGGAGAAGACAAAGAAGATGGCCATGCGCTTCTGCTTGAACAACGCAAAGGCTTTCAGACCGAGCGCATCGACAAGCGTCTTCTGCTCATCGCCATTGCTGACAGGGCAATGTGGCAGCGTGAAACTGTAGAGGAAGAGCAGCAAGCTCACCGCGCCCGACACCACAAACTGATTCTGATTGGGCTGATAGCCCATCACGTCGACAAGCCACATCATGCAAATGAAGCCGATGGTGCCAAACACACGGATGGGCGGGAAGTGCTTCACGGTGTCCATACCGGCCTGCGTGAGACCGTTATAGGCCACGGAATTGCTCAAAGCCAGCGTAGGCATATAGAATGCCACTGAAAGCGTATAGAGCGGGAAAAGCATCGAGGTGTTGCCCTGCATTCCCTCGTAGGCGGCGGCAAACATAAACAAGCCCGCCAGCAAATGACAAAGCCCCAACAGACGCTGCGCCGGCACCCAGCGGTCGGCCACAATGCCCATCAAGGCAGGCATAAAGATGGAAACGATACCCTGAATTGCATAGAACCAACCAATCTGCGTGGCCATTCCGATGCTTACCAAGTAGGTGCCCATAGACGTGAGGTAGGCACCCCAAGCAGCGAACTCCAGGAAGTTCATCGCCGCCAAACGTACTTTCAAATTCATAACATAATTTGTTAATTGTGTGCAAAGATAGTAAAAAGTATTCTAACGGCAAAGTATAACAGATTTTTTCTTAATGAAACTTTCGTTACAACCAAACGGCAGTATTTGCTTGCCCAAATGGAGTATAATATAAAAAGGAGAAGCAACGCCGAAAGCGATTACCCACCGCCGCACGGTGGGCACGGAGAACACCCCTGCGCGCAGGCGTTTCATCGTGTGGCGCAAAGCAAAAGCATACGTTTTGCCCTACAAAACCATACCTTTTGCCGCGCAAAACGTATGATTTGGCAAGGCGAAACCATACGTTTCAATACACCATTGATTATCAAATAATTACAAATCACCCACCATCTTCCGCGCAAAAAGCCGCACACAACAGCCCCGCAAAGCCCACAAAATCCCCCATCCTCCTTGCTATCAGACATTTGCCAAGAACTCATCAACCATAAAACATGGCAGAAAAACCTCCCAAGAGCATAAAAAGACAGACACCCCAAAACCACGCAAAGACCACAAAGAATGTTAAAAACAACACAAAAACCAGCCAATTTATTTGGCAGAACGGAGCAAAAAGCGTACCTTTGCACCCGCTTTTCAGCAGTCGGGGCGTTTAGCTCAGTTGGTTTAGAGCATCTGCCTTACAAGCAGAGGGTCGGCGGTTCGAATCCGTCAACGCCCACACACAACACAGACTGACTGCTTCAAGAGCAACGGGTGGTTTCCAGAGTGGCCAAATGGGGCAGACTGTAAATCTGCTGCTTCTAGCTTCGGTGGTTCGAATCCATCACCACCCACCAAGAGAACGAGGTTATCCAGACTTAAAAGTTAAGGATAGCCTCGTTTTCGGTTTAAAGAGGGAGTGCCGACAAGCATCAGACGGCACACCCCGTATCAGTCATCAACAACAAGAAGCCTTCCCCAAAAAGACCATAACCCCATGAACAGATACGCTTTAGTAACGGGTGGAAGCCGCGGTATAGGCCGTGCGGTGTGCGCCGAGCTGGCCGCCAGAGGCTACCGGGTAATCATCAACTACGCCCGCAACACGGAAGAGGCGCAGAAAACGCTCCGCGCCGTGCGCGAGGCCGGCAGCGACGGCGAGCTGATGGCATTCGACGTGAGCAACGAGCAAGCGGCAACGGAAGCCATGCAAGAGTGGCAGCAACGCCACGAGGGCGAATACATTGAGGTGCTGGTCAACAATGCCGGCGTGCGTCACGACAACATCATGGCCCTGATGCCCACCCAGGAATGGCAAAGCGTCATCAACACCACGCTCAACGGGTTTTTCTTCGTCACCCGGCTGCTGCTCCCCATGATGCAGTACCGCAAGTACGGCCGCATTGTCAACGTGACCAGCGTCAGCGGATTGCGCGGACTGCCCGGCCAAGCCAACTACTCGGCGGCCAAGGGCGGACTGATTGCCGCCACGAAAGCCCTGGCGCAGGAGGTGGCAAGAAAGAAAATCACGGTGAACGCCGTTGCCCCGGGATTCATTGAGACCGACATGACGGCCGAACTCGATGCCGATGCGCTGGCGAAGACCATCCCGATGCGCCGATTCGGCAAACCCGAGGAAGTGGCCAAGCTGGTGGCGTTTCTCGCATCGCCCGATGCGGCCTACATCACGGGCGAGGTGGTGTCCATCAACGGCGGCATGCCATAGGCAAGGCACGCCAACCGCACTTCAAGACCACATCAGAAAAAGACATGAGCACGACACTTGCGATAACTATCCGGCTTGCTGCCGCACTGCTCCTCGGCGGTGTCATCGGCATGGAGCGCGAATACCGCTCGAAAGACGCTGGATTTCGAACCCACTTCCTTGTGGCCTTGGGCAGTGCCCTGTTCACCATCATCTCGCAATACGGATTCACGGACGGTCTGAGAGACTCCTCGCGCATCGCCGCACAGATAGTCTCGGGCATAGGTTTCCTTGGCGCGGGCATCATTATCTTCCAAAAGAACATGGTAAGGGGGCTTACCACGGCAGCCGGACTCTGGGTGACGGCGGCCATCGGCATGGCGTGCGGCACGGGGATGTATGCTGTTGCGGCTATAACCACCGCGCTGGTGCTCATTGGGCTGGAAGTGCTCCACGTATTTGTCCGCCCGCTCGACACAACCGTTGCGCAAGTGTCGTTCCACGCCCCCACCAAAGAGCTGGCACACGCAGCAATTGAGAAGATGGCAAGCCACCACACGGAGATCGTTGCCTGCATCATCGAGAACCAGCAAGCCGCAGACGGCAAGGCCTGCAAGGTTGTGCTGACCGTCAAAACACGGCGAAGAAACCATAACAAGCACATTATTGGCTGCCTGCGCGACTTCGACAACGTGCAAATAACCAGCCGCGACTGACCACAGGCACGCCAAAGCATTGCAAATGGCCACAAAACGCAAGCCATTAGCATAAACTATATAGACTTTGGCATAGTTTACATCACTTTTTTCCTTATTTCCTCCACTTTCTTATTTTTTATTTGTATTTTTGTAGCCTAAAGCAATGGGAGCATTCGCAAAGGGAATGCGGGCGACAAAGCCCTCCCCTGGATGCCAAAGACGAAAGGCCGGAAAGCAGGAAAGGCCAATATGCCACACCCGATGTGCCCCAATGGCTCCACGCCCGTCTCTTTTGGAGAACCTAACGCCCGGCGGCACAGCCAAAACCGCAAGAGCGGCACAGCCTTTCCGAGTCAATTACTTTTTACACAAAAACATTTTCGGAACAATGAGAATAACATTATTGCAGACAGATGTCGTTTGGGGAAAACCCGAAGAGAACCTTCAGCACATAGAACAAATGCTTGAGAACGTCGGAGAGTCCGATCTCATCGTCCTACCCGAAATGTTCACCACGGGATTCGACACCAATCCCGAGGGAACAGCTGACGATCAAGGGCTGGCGCTTAAATGGATGCGCAGGATAGTGCGCGAACGCAACTGCGCACTCGCAGGTAGCGTGGCCACCAAAGCCGGCGAGAAGTATTACAACCGAATGTATTTCGTAAGCCCCGACCTGCTTCTGGCCTCCTACGACAAGCATCACCTCTTCAAATATGGCGGCGAGGACATCTGCTTCACCCCCGGACAGCGGCGCGTAGTGGTGCCCTTCCGTGGCGTCCGCATCCTTCTGCAAGTATGTTACGACCTCCGCTTCCCCGTGTTCAGCCGCAACTGGGGCGACTACGACTTAGCTCTCTACGTGGCCAACTGGCCTCAAGGACGGCAGGAAGCATGGAACACGCTGCTGCGGGCACGTGCCATCGAGAACCAATGCTACGTGGCGGGCGTCAACCGTGTAGGTGCCGACGACAACGGAGCCTATGCGGGCGGCTCAATGCTCATCGACATCAATGGAAATGTAATCGCCAACGGCACCAACAATGAGGAATGCATCATCACGGGCGACATCGACATGGACAAGCTCAACGCTTTCCGCAAGGAATTCCCCGTGCTTGAGGACGCAGACCCCTACAAATTGTTCAAGACAACGCCCGCTCACACCGCACCCACAAACCATGATTGAGGAATATCAGCTGCGCGTGAAGCCCGAGGATGGGCACAGCGAGGGCAGCATCAAGCAATATTTGGCACGGGAAAAAGGGCTTGACCTTGCCTCGCTGAACACCGTCCGGGTTCTGAAACGCTCCATTGACGCGCGCCACAGACAAGTGCTCGTCAACCTGAAAGTGCGCGCCTACATCAACGAAGAGCCACAAGAGGCCGCCTTCACGCCGATAACGTATCCCGATGTGAGCCAAAAGCCTTGCGCCATCGTTGTGGGCGCAGGACCCGGCGGACTGTTTGCCGCCCTTCGGCTCATCGAACAGGGCGTGCGCCCCATCGTTGTGGAGCGCGGAAAGGACGTGGACGCACGCAAGAAAGACCTTGCCGCCATAGCACACACCCACGCCGTAGACCCCGAATCGAACTACTGCTTCGGCGAAGGTGGCGCAGGGGCAAACTCAGACGGCAAGCTCTACACCCGTTCCAAGAAGCGCGGGAACGTAGAGAAGATACTCAATGTGTTCTGCCAGCACGGTGCCTCCACCGCAATACTGGCCGATGCGCACCCCCACATCGGCACGGACAAGCTGCCAAAGGTCATCGCCAACATTCGCAAGACCATCATCAAATGCGGAGGAGAGGTGCTATTCCAAACCCGCATGACGCGTCTGATACTCCAAGGCAACGCCGTTGTAGGCATTGAAGCCATAGACAACCGCCAAGACACCCCCATCGAGAGAGAATTACGTGGTCCGGTGATATTGGCCACAGGACACTCGGCACGCGACGTCTACCGCTATCTGGCCTCGGCACGCATCGACATTGAGGCGAAAGGCATCGCCGTGGGTGTCAGACTGGAACATCCGTCTGCACTCATCGACCAAATACAATACCACAACAAGCAAGGACGCGGCCAATACCTGCCCGCCGCCGAATACTCGATGGTGACCCAAGTGGACGGCAGAGGCGTTTACAGCTTCTGCATGTGCCCCGGAGGCTTCGTTATCCCCTCTGCGTCCGGCCCGGAACAGCTGGTCACAAACGGCATGAGCCCCGCCAACCGCGGCTCGAAGTGGAGCAACGCCGGCATGGTGGTGCAGATAGAACCAGACGACATCGCCGACAGCGCACTGCCCAACGGAGACAACACGCCAACGGAAGAAGCCCTACGCGTGATGGCATATCAAGAACAGCTGGAGCGGCTTTGCTGGCAACAGGGCAACCAGCGGCAAACCGCCCCGGCACAGCGCATGGCCGACTTCGTGAGCAACAAGCTCTCCTACGACCTTCCCAAAAGTTCTTACACCCCGGGGCTTATCTCTTCCCCGCTCCACTTTTGGTTGCCCGACGGCATAGGCAAGCGGCTGCAAGCGGCGTTCAAGGTCTTCGGCCGCCAAGCCCACGGCTTCCTCACCAATGAGGCCATACTGATAGCCATGGAGACGCGCACCTCATCGCCAATACGCATCCTGCGCGACAGCCAAACGCTGCAGCACGTCACCCTTCGCGGCCTCTACCCCTGCGGCGAAGGTGCCGGATATGCGGGCGGCATCGTCTCTTCTGCCATAGACGGGGAACGCTGCGCCGAGATGCTGGCGCAAGAACTGCAAGCGTAAAGCACTACATAAGAAAAGGTGGGACGAACCCTTCACAAGGCTTCGCCCCACCTTTTTCATATCCACCAACAAAAAACATCACATCACAAGTACTTTTTCTTATAAAGCAAAAGGTTACCTTTTGCCATGCGAAACGTGACCTTTCGCGCGACAAAACGTATGCTTTTACCACGCAAAACCATACCTTTCATCTCCAAGTGGAAAAGATGCCCCACACGCATATTTCTGATTTTACCACGCATCACCATCCCCTCCGCCTATTTCCACCTCCTTTTCCACGTGCATATCCGCTCCTGAAAAGACCTCATCAGAAAACCCTTCGCCCATCCCCACCCCTCCTTCCGCCCGCGACACCCCACCTTTATCACCGCAAAACCACCAATATGCCAGTTGACACGGCAGCCCTTGCCAATCAAAAGCCGCAAACAGAGTCACAACACGCCAGCTACGCGCTCACCCCAGTTAACCCGCAAATTTACGCAAAACAGACTTTTAAAACGTTAAATATTCTCAAATATAAATCCCCCAACACACTAATTCCCCTATTTTTTCGTATTTTTGCAAACCTTTTGTGGATATTGGGTTATTGTGCACCAACGCAAAGGAAGGTAAAAAGGAAGGGAACAAAATACACATGAGACAACTTAAAATTTCGAAGAGCATCACCAACCGCTCAAGTGAGGCACTGGACAAGTATCTGGTAGAGATTGGCCGCGAGCCAATGATTACCGTTGATGAGGAAATAGAGCTTGCACAAGAAATTCACAAAGGCGGAAAGAAGGGTGAGCGCGCCAAGAACAAGCTGATCAGAGCCAATCTGCGCTTCGTAGTATCCGTGGCCAAACAGTACCAGCACCAAGGTCTTTCCCTGACCGACCTCATCGACGAGGGCAACATCGGACTGGTGAAGGCCGCTGAGAAATTCGATGAGACGCGCGGTTTCAAGTTTATCTCATACGCCGTGTGGTGGATTCGCCAGAGCATCCTGCAAGCCATCGCCGAGCAAAGCCGCATTGTGCGTCTGCCACTCAACCAAGTAGGCGCCATCTCGAAGATCAATCAAGTGACGAACGAGTTCATCCAGAAGAACAACCGCCGCCCATCCATACACGAGCTGTCCGAGTTGACGGGCATTGACGAGAGCCGCATCCGCCAAAGTCAGAACGCCGACAACCACCACATGAGTATTGACGCGCCTTTTAGCGATGACGATGACAACTCCATGAGCGACATGCTGTCCAGCGGAGAAGACAGCCGCACCGACAGGGGCGTAGACTTCGAGTCGATGAGCGATGACTTGAAAGCCGTATTGAAGAAGACGCTGAAAGACCGTGAGATAACCATCGTAACGGAGTGCTTCGGAATCGGGTGCCAAGAGAAAGGACTGGAGGAAATTGGCACGGAAATGGGACTGACGCGCGAGCGTGTTCGCCAAATCAGAGAGAAGGCCATCGAGAAGATTCGCGAAAGTGGCAACGCCCGTGTGCTGATGAAATACCTTGGATAGACAGCCTCTCCCAATAGAGAACAGATCTCGGAAGGCTATCCGAACACCATCGGAAACCCATCCAAACATCATCGAAGCACAACAAACAGAAAAAGTTGAAAACGCCGGAGCATTGACTTCAAGCATCCCCGGCATCAACCAAGCATATTTAACTGAAAGGCTTTATTTAGCAAAATCCCCTGCGGCCATGCGCTGCAGGGGATTTTTTTGCGTCCATATCCCGTAAGTATCCTTACAAAGCCCTTGCACTTTTCTCCCAATATTCACCCCATCGCCCCCTCATACTCTCGCAACATTCTAACAAAAA
>CAZASQ010000025.1:24910-39190 GCA_964487905.1 uncultured Prevotella sp.
ACTCTCGCAACATTCTAACAAAAATCGCCCACAAACAGACCGCGAGAAGAGCAATTGCAGAGCAAAAGCACTTGTTTCACTTAACGAAACACACACAACTGGCACCAAGAAAAACACAAACACGGCCTCCATCATCCCAAAAACAACAACTTCTACACTTTGCTATGCGTGCTGCTTATGCGTCAGAGCGTTGTCCAGCATCCCACAAACAGCAAGTTCTACACCCCTATAAAAAGCAAAAAGCACACAAAGAAGCAGAGAACCACACTTGTCTGCCTGAGGAAAACTCCAACCACAGAAATACACAAGAACACCCACCACAGAACAAAGCCTGCTCCTCTCAACCAAAAGGAACAGGCTTTGCCATGCTTTATTTTTCCGTTTACAGCCTCGGAAGGCAGAGAACAAGCGCTTATTCTTCCTCCGGCTTCATGTTGGTGTAGACGTTTTGCACGTCCTCGAAGTCCTCAAGACGCTCCACCATCTTGTCAATCACCTCGCGAGCCTCAGCCGTAACCTCCTTCAAATCGTTGGGAATGCGGGTAAACTCGGCAGAAGTGATTTCGTATCCTTTGTCCTCAAGGTGCTTCTGAATCTCACCGAAGTGGTTCGGCTCACCATAAATGGTAATCTCACCCGTCTCTTCGTCACTGTCAAACTCGTCATCCACACCGTAATCGATAAGATCCAGTATCAGTTCCTCCATATCCACATCGGCCGGAGTCTTGAAGGTGAACACGCACTTGTGGTCGAAAAGGAAAGACAACGAGCCTTGCGTGCCCAAGTTTCCGTTAAATTTGTTGAACACCGAGCGTACATCTCCCACGGTGCGGGTGGTGTTGTCGGTCAGCGTATCCACAAACACTGCGATGCCATGCGGGCCATATCCCTCGTAAGTCACCTCCTTATAGTCGCTCTGGTCTTTACCCATAGCGTTCTTGATGGCACGCGTGATGTTATCTTTCGGCATGTTCTCGCGCTTGCAAGTGGCAATGAGGGCACGCAAACGCGGGTTGTTCTCCGGCTCCGGGCCACCAGCTTTCACAGCAATGGCGATTTCCTTACCCAGTTTCGTGAACGTGCGGGCCATGTGCCCCCATCGCTTCAGCTTGGCAGCCTTGCGATATTCAAATGCTCTTCCCATATTTTTATCTTGAATCTGTTATGTTATTTCTATCTCAACTCGGCTCCCAGCTTGGTTGTTAGGTTCTTGATGAGTTTCTGCATGATTGCCTCTATGGCCTTGTCGGTCAGCGTGCGGCTCTCGTCCTGCAAGATAAAGTTAACCGCGTAGCTCTTCTTTCCCTCGGGAAGGTTCTTCCCTTGGTAGACATCGAAGAGCACAACCTGCTTCAAGAGTTTCTTCTCCGTCTGGAAAGCCAACTGCTCTATCTGGGCAAACTCCACATTGTCATCGACCAGTAAGGCCAAATCACGGCTCACGGACGGGTATTTCGACAACTCCTGGAACTGCAGTTTGTTCTTCCGAGTGGCCTTCATCAGCTCCGTCCAGTCTATCTCGGCATAGTAAACGGGCTGATCGAGGTCGAATTGTTTGAGCATACGGTGATTGACAATACCCATATCGGCCAGCACCTTTCCTCCGCGGGTCTTCACCTGTAAGCCCTTGTCGAACAGATTGTTGTCCGATGCAGCCGAAACCACCATGCCCGAAGCCAAGCCCACACGTCTGAATATGTTCTCAACGCACGCTTTCAGTTCAAAGAAGCTGCTGTCCTCATCGGGATGTGCCCAGCTGCCCTCCACGCGCTTGCCCGTCACCCACAAGGCCATATGATAATCCTGCGCATAAGCCTTGATCGGATTGTCGTCCGTGTAGCGTTCTTGATGGAATGCGTAGACATTGCCCACCTCAAAGAAGCGCAGGTTGCGCGCCTTGCGGTTCACGTTGCGCACGATACTTTCCATTCCGCCAAAGAAAAGCGTCTGTCTCATCACCCCAAGGTCTGCCGACAGCGGGTTCATCACACGCACTGTCTTCTCCCAAGGATAATAATTGAGCGCGTTGGCTTCATAATAGGCTTGCTTCGTGAGCGAATTGTTCAGTATTTCATTGAATCCCTCACCCACAAGTTGCTCTCCCACCTGATTCTCGCGGCGGAATTCCTTATCGGCCTGTTCGGCAATAGTGAGTGAAGACTTCAAAGTTGTGGGTATCTCAACATTGTTGTATCCATAGATACGCAAAATATCCTCCACCACATCGCACGGTCTCTTCACATCAACGCGGTAGGCCGGCACTGCCAAATCCAAGCCCTCGTTGTCTTCTTTCTCTATGCGCATCTCCAAACTCTGCGCTATCCGCTTGATAGTCTCCTCGCCCAGCTGCTTGCCTATCAGCCTGTCGCAATACTCATAGTTGAGACGGACGGGGAAATCGGACATAGGAGTGGGGTAAACATCGTTCACCTCCATGCTCACCTTACCTCCCGCAAGCTGCTGGCAAAGAATGGCTGCCTGCTTCAGGGCATATATCGTTCCGTTGGGGTCTACACCACGCTCAAAACGGAAACTGGCATCGGTGGAAAGCCCATGCCGGCGCGCGCTCTTGCGTATCCACGTGGGGTGGAAGTAGGCACTTTCCAGCACCACATTGCGCGTAGTCTCGTATGTTCCGCTGCCCTTTCCTCCGAAGACACCGGCTATGCACATGGGCTCGCGCTCGTTGCAGATGGCCAAGTCGTGCTCGCCAAGGATATGCTTCTCGCCATCGAGGGTGACAAACTCCTTACCTTCGTTGCGGTCTTTCACCACAATATGCCGTCCCTCCACCATGTCGGCATCGAAACAGTGCATCGGCTGGCCATAGGCCAGCATGATGTAGTTGGTAATGTCCACAATATTGTTGATCGGCCTCAGCCCCACCGTCGTGAGCTTGTCGCGCAACCACTTCGGGCTTTCCTCCACCTTGCAGTCCGTTATGCTCAAGCAGGCATAGCGGCGGCAAGCATCGGGATTCTCAATTGTCACCTCGATGGGCATATCATGGTTGTCCACGTGGAACGCATCGCACGACGGGCGGTGCAAACTGGTCTCGAAGCCGTTCTGAAGCAGCCACGCGTGCAAGTCGCGCGCCACGCCGTAGTGGCTCAACGCATCGGCACGGTTGGCCGTAATGTCGATTTCTATCAGCCAATCGCTCTCCAAGTGATAGTACTCCGCAGCGGGCTGACCCACCGGGGCATCCTCGGGAAGCACGATGATGCCATCATGCGAGCTGCCCACGCCTATCTCGTCTTCTGCGCAAATCATGCCCAGCGACTCCACGCCACGCAGCTTCGACCGCTTGATGGTGAAGGACTTGTCGCCATCATAGAGCACGCAGCCCAAGTCGGCCACGATAACTTTCTGCCCCGCAGCCACATTGGGTGCTCCACAAACAATCTGCTGGGGCTGTTCCTTGCCCAAATCAACCATCGTCACGTGAAGATGGTCGCTGTTGGGGTGCTCCTCGCACGTCAATACTTTTCCTACATAAAGACCTTTCAGTCCGCCTTGGATGGCCTGAACTTCCTCCAGCGTGCCAACTTCAAGTCCCGTTGAGGTCAAGGCTTCCGCCACCTGCTGCGGCGCAAGGTCAAAGTCGACGTATTCCTTCAACCATTTGTATGAAATCTTCATTGTTTATGAATGCTATATAGTCCGAAATATCTGCAAAGTTACGGCTTTTTCCAAACATAGCCAAAAGCAAGACCCGTTTTTTGCCCATCGCGCGGTTTGCACAAGCTCCCACACACTGCCACGCAAAGCCTTGACAAAGGGGAAAAACGTCAAGGCGCGAAAGCAGAAAGCAGACAAAGCACAGACCCAAGAAGCGGTTTCGGGAAACGAAACGTTACGTTTTGCATCGCCAAACCATACATATCAGCCCGCAAAAGGTTACCTTTTGCGGGGCAAAATGTATGGTATTGCAATAAGATATCTAAAACACTGTATATCAAGCCATTGTAAAGATACACCAAAACATCCAGCCCATCCCCTTTGCCAAGCTGCAAACGGGAAAGGCAAGAAGCGCGTCAGAGGCCAAGAACATAGGACACGATGCACCAAAGCTGGCAACCAAGCAGATAAATGGGAATCAACCAGCCGTAGCGGCTCATCCCGCCCAAAAGAACATCATAGACGGCAGAAATGCCCGATGCACGCCCACAGGCAAAAGCAAAGACAAGGGAGGCCAAAATGATGGTGACGGCAACCACGGGCACTATGCACACCGAGAAACTGCCGGGAAAAAGTCCACCCGTAACGTTGAGCAGGACGGCGTGGGGAGGCACCGTGAGCAACGACATGACCACCACGGCCATCAGAACCACAAAGAGCGCGCCGCGAAGCGCAAGCCTGTCGCGATAGCTCATCGCCGACCATTCACGCAAACGGCGCAATGCCTGCGGCAACCCGCTCTGCCGAAAGGCGGAGAAGGCCAGCATGAGCAACAGCAGCCACACGAGCAACGGCGTGAGCACGTTGTCGGCAAAGTGGCCAAAGAGCCAGCGCGTGCCCTCCTCGCTCAGCAAGGAGCGCAGTCCCAGCTCGGGAATGGCCGCATTGACCAGCCACGACAGCACCAGCACCACGACATGAGCCGCAGAGAGCGACACGACCGCCAGCCCAAACATTCTCCGGTCACTGGCCGACAGCCGTCCCCGGGCGCGCTTTCCGCCCTTTTCCTCACTCGCCGTCATGTCTCTACTCGTCGGGGTGCAGGTTGTCGATGTCGAGAATGTGCAGTTCCAAGGCGCGCACGGCAAGCCGCGTGGCGTTGACGCTCATCCCGTGATTGCCACCGGGGAAGAGCCTCTGCACCAACTCATTCTGCCGCTTCTCCAAACTCTTCACGCCAAACGGCATTCCGCGAAGCTGCGCTATCTGATCCTTGGTGTATCCCAGCGCAAGATGGCGCAGGAAACGCTCGTCATACTCGTCTATCTCATAGCCCACCATAGCCTCCTGATGGGCAAGCTGCTTGCCCACGTCTTCCTTAAACCGCTCCACGATGCGCGACAGGATGGGCTGATTGAACACCAACCGCTTTCCCTTCATCACGCTCATCACATCATCGTGCGTGAGCAGCTCACCGCTCTTCAGGCAAATGCCGTCGGCACCCGCATCGAGCACGTCCACCCAAAGTTTCTCATTCAGCACCTCGCCCGTGAAAATGAGCACCTTGACACTTGGGTAAGCCTCTTTCGTCTGGCGGCACATCTCCACTCCCACGGTAGTGGAGCCGCCAAGCCCCAAGTCGAGCAGCACAAGGTCGGGCCGCTGACGCTTGATAATCTGCCAATAAGCCTGCTCGCTGTCGGCGGTGGCCATAATCTCGGCCTCTGGTATGTCGTTGCGCAGGATTCCCTCCGTGCCTTTCAGCTCCAAAGGTACGTCCTCTACGATGATTACTTTAAAGTGTTCCATCTTGTAAGTGTTATTATCAAATAGGTTATATGTTCGCCGCGCTGCGCCACAATGCCGCATCCGCGATGGTTGGTCAGTTCTCCTATATCGCGCACGATTTGCCTGCAAAGCAGATAAGGGAGATTTGCCATGGACGGAGCGAAGAGCCCGCCGCCCCCCAGCTCATCCCAGTCCACTCCCGACATGGCCACACGCAATGCCAGATAGTCCTTGCCATGCGGCGCGGCAGCAACCGAGAGGGGCGCGCCGCCATTGGCCTTGACCAGCAAGTCGAAGAGATGGCGCAGCAAGTCGGGGTCGCCCACCACGCGCTCCTCCCCCCACTCCACAGCAGGCTTGCCCTCCCACGCCTCAGCCTTGACCTTCGGGGGAACGACTTCCGACAAAAGCACAGCCTTTCCAGCAAGCGGCACCATGGCCGCCTGCTCCATCGTCTGATGACAAAGCAGCTGGTAGAGGTCTTTGTAGTAGCAAGCAAGCTCGTGAATGTCGTTCAAATTGGCATCGCCACCACCCAACAGCTGACCAATGCGCGAGGGATAGTACATCGTCTCATGCTTCAACGTCGACAAACTGTTGTCCAGCATACTGTTGCTGACGTGCAAACGGTCGTCCTCCAACTCGCCCGCATGGCGTTCTTCCTCCACATTCCGCAACCGCTCGCCCCACTCCCGCTCTTGGGCAACCTGCTGCCGAAGCGCGTCATGCACCTGTCCCACCACCGAACGCAGCTGGGCGGGAAGCCTGCGAGCGTCAAGGCATTTCACGGCGCACAGCTTCTCGGCAGCCGAAACATCGGAAAGCAAAACGAGCATCACCTGCCTCAGCTTGTCCACATTGAGCAAATAGTCGATGCGATGACGATAATAAATGAAGTAATAAGCCGGGAATATGGACAACAGAAGCAGCAACAGCAAAACAATGGCAACATGCTTGTTGGTCTCCGAACGCTGCATCATCTGGCAATACTTGGCCAAGGTGGCATCGGCCGATGCTTCCTTGAACAGCTGCGTATAGACTTTATTGTTGTATCGGTAAACTTCCCATTGGTGAAGAGCCAATGCCGCCACCGCGCTTTCATTGCGCATGGCAAGTATAACGTTGTAGTTGGTGGGCAAACTGTCGTGAAGCCACTTGATTTCGGGGGCTATGCCCTGCTCGCTCCCCACACGTTCCATGAGGGCTTTTCCGCGAGGGTGTACTGAAAGATAATAGCGATTGAGGCATTCGCGGCAACTGTCGGCAAAGAGCAACGTGCGCTCGTAAGTGCCATCAATGTTGCTCTGATAGGCCGAGTCGGCATAAAGTCCGGCCATGCGGAGCACGTTTTGCTGGTAAGCATCTGCGGGCGCAGCCTTCCCGGAGAGGCCAAAAGCCAGCAAAATCACCATGCCCAAAGCCTTTCGGACCACGCCTTTGGGAAGACGGAAGCAGAAACGGCTTCCCTGCCCCGGCTCGCTCTCGGCCCATAGCTTACAGACGCTGAATATTTGGCTTAGCTTGCGATACCTGTCGATGATGCCCTTGCAATTCATCAGGCCAAATCCGTGAGAGCATCGCTTCGTCCCCGCACTTCCCGCAGAGAGCGTCTGGTCGGCCAAAGGCTTGTATTCAAACAAGTGTTCCAGCTGCCGCCGCGTCATCCCACACCCCGTATCGGCCACTGAAAGCTCCACATAGTCGTCGCATTCCTTCGCCGAAAGCGTGACCGTACAGCCCTCTGTTGTGAACTTCCGCGCATTGTCCATCAACGTATTGAGCATGAAGAGCGTCAAAACGCGGTCGGCCTTCACCCAAGCGGTGGTCGGCTCCACGCAAAGCCTTACCCCTTTCAGCCGGAAAGCGGCCTCTCCCTTGGACACAAGGTCGAAGAGCGGATGCAGCGGGAACGTGCCCACATGGAGAGAAAGCGAGCCGCGCCGCAATTGAATCCACTCTGTCAGCATATTATTGGTGACATTGATTTGCCCGACAAGCTCCGCCAGATACTCATAACGCTCCGCACGCACCTGTTTGGACTCGTCTCCGCGCACAAGACGCTCCACTTCCAGTATCATTCTGTCTATCAACGGCATGAGACTGTTGACCAACGACACCTTGGCACGTTGTTCCACATTGCGTTGCTTCTGCCCTATCACATGACTCCGGCACACCTCCAGCGTCTCGCAGGCTTCTTCGTACAGCTCTTTCTGTTGCTTTTCGCGCTCCTGCTCTCGCTCCCGCCATTCGGCCAAAGAGGCGAGCAAACCATCCACGGTGTCCTTTCCGCCACTGCGATTGCGCAAAAACGCAAACAGCACAAGCAAGCCTACGACCAGCAATATCATCAGCACCACGGCCGCAAGCATCAAGTTCAGCACACGGGACGTGCGGCGAAGCTGGTCGGCACGGGCCTCAAGGTAGCGGTCTTGACGCGTCTGCTCCTGCAAATCAAGGTAAATATTTCGGTTGTAATCGCTCTTTTGCTTGTCGTCTATGGCCGAATAAGCCAAGCAAAGCTGCTCGCGGATTGACGCAACCAAGTCTGGCGCACGGCCAACAACCGTGTCATGGCCAAGAGCCTCGTGCAAACAGTCGAGCGCAGAGGCATAATCGCGTATCTGCCAATAGCAAGAGGCCAGCGTTCGGTAGCCTCCCGCAATCTGATAGACATCGCCATAACGTTGAAAAAGTTGCAAAGAGCGTTCTGCCAAGTTCCCCGCCAAAAGGCTGTCGGGCACTTGGTCGGTGTTAATCAAGCGAATATCACGTGGATTATCGGCAATCAAGCCATTCCGGACTGGCGATTTCAGCAAGTGCTCGCTCAGTGCCTGCAAGGTATTGGCCGTCCAAAAGAGCGACCGCGACTGCACCGCGAGACGATAAGCACGCATCAAAAAGTCGAATTCACGTTGGCTGTTGTCCGCCTGAGTGCCTTTGGTGACGATTCCGCCTGAACCTAAGCTGTAAAGATAGCTGATATATTGTGCCGTGTCCTGCTCTATTCCGGCCACATCGCGCACATTCTTGATGGCAAATTCCGACTCCCGCTCCAAGCCAACGTAATAATAATAGGTAGACGCAACTATGAAATACTCGCTTCGCGCGTACACCATTCGCTTCCGTTGGCGCGGAGTAAGCTCCGTCTCCGACTCGGTTATGCGGCGCAAGCGTTGCCCCGCCTGCTGGTAACAATCGTAAAAATCCTTGTTGCGGGACTCCCTTTGGCAAATGCGCATACGCTGAATGTCGCTCACAAGCAGCTCTATCTGATTGTCCGTCATGCGGTAAACGGAATCGCAAAGCCTCCGTGCCAATGGATAATCCATGCGCATGATGGCGACAAACGCCTGATTGTTGGTCGCCTCCGCGCGTCCGCCATTGTCATAAGTAGCCAATTGCTTGGCCTGCAGCGCATAATGCTCCGTACTGTCAAGGCTTCGATAGTGGCAAGCGTAAGACAAATCGTTGAGACGATCCACCTCCGAACGCTCATGACGGCCACAACCCGACAGCCACACCGACAACAGCGCGACCACAAGCAAAGGCAACCCCTTGCGCAGAAAGATTCCTTTGGAAGCCGGAACGCTTGGAGAACAGACCATAAGGTCATGCAAAGTTAGGCATTTCTTTTGGATTAAGGAAGCACGAAACACTGTTTTACCCACCATAAAAATGTTAATTCGAAAAAAAGCCGCTTTTCTCACAGAATTTATAATTACTTTTGCATATAAATTCTGAGCCATTGCGCAAGAAGAGTGATGAACAAAAAGATTAGGATTAAGGATATCGCAGCACGCGCGGGGGTGTCGGTGGGCACCGTCGACCGCGTTTTACATGACCGCCCCAACGTTTCGGAGGCGTCATTGATTAAAGTTAAGCAAGTTCTCAAGGAGATTAATTACGAGCCAAACATGTATGCCAGCGCACTGGCCTACAACCGCTCGTTCACGTTCTACTGTCTGATGCCCAGACACACAAGCGAGGCCTACTGGGACGAGGTGGAGGAAGGCGTGATGAAGGCCGTGGAGTTCCGCCGCGACTTCCATATCGACGTGCGCTTCCTGCACTACAGCCGTCTCAATGCAGAGTCTTTCGCCGACGCAGCCAAAGAGTGTATGCAGCTCAACCCCGATGGCGTGCTGCTCGTGCCGCCGGGAAAGGAGCAGGCCAAGCAATTTGCCGACAGCCTTCATGCGGCAAACGTTCCGCTGGTGCTGCTCGATTCCTACATAGAAGAGCTGCACCCACTGTCCTTTTTCGGGCAAGACTCTTTCCAAAGCGGATACTTCTCGGCCAAGATACTCACGCTCATAGCGGGCAAAGACCCCGCCATGATGCTGATGAAGCAAGGAAAAGAGGGATACAGACCGTCAAGACAGCAGGAGAACCGCGAAGTGGGCTTCCGCCACTACATGAGCAAATTCTTCCCCGAAGTGGCCATCAAGCAGCTCGTTCTGCCCCTTGATGGCACGCAAAAGGACTACGAGCGGCTACTGGACGACTTCTTCCAGCAGAATCCCGACATCCGTCACGGCATCACATTCAACTCCAGGGCGTGGATCGTGGGCGAATACCTGCTGCGCAAGCAGCGTTCCGATGTACAGATTATGGGCTACGACGTGGTTCACAAGAACGCCGACTGCCTGCGCCAAGGCTCTATCTCCTTCCTCATAGCGCAACACGGATTCATGCAGGGCTTCCAAGCCGTGGACACTCTTTTCCGTTCCATCGTGCTGAAAGAGGACGTGCGCCCCATCAACTACATGCCGATAGAGCTGCTGTCGCAAGAAAACATAGACTTCTATCAACGCTCCACCATTTAAAGACCTCACACAATGAAAAAAGAAACGCTCAAAGGCATGCTTGCCTTGAGCCCATTGATGGTGTTCATCGTTCTTTACCTGGTGACCTCCATCATAGCCGGCGACTTCTATAAAGTGCCCATCACCGTGGCATTCATGCTGTCCAGCATCTATGCCATCGCCATAAGCAGCGGCATGCCCCTCACGAAACGCATACAACTCTACAGCCGTGGCGCAAGCACCGACAACATGATGCTCATGCTTTGGATATTCGTGCTGGCCGGAGCCTTTGCCAACTCGGCCAAGGAGATGGGCAGCATCGATGCCACCGTAAACCTCACGCTGTCGCTTCTGCCCAGCCACATGCTGCTTGCGGGCCTCTTTCTGGCCGCCTGCTTCATCTCCACAAGCATCGGAACAAGCGTTGGCACCATCGTTGCGCTCACCCCCATTGCGGCGGGCATTGCCGAGGGAACGGGCACTTCCGTAGCCATGATGGCGGCAATCATCGTGGGCGGAGCGTTCTTCGGCGACAACCTGTCGTTCATCAGCGACACCACCGTGGTGGCCACACGCACCCAAGGGTGTGAGATGAAAGACAAATTCAAGGTCAATTTCTTCATCGTTGCCCCGGCCGCACTGCTCATCCTCATCCTCTACGTATTCATGGGAAGCGGCGTGCAAGCCCCCCAGCAAGTGCCCGAGGTGGCCTACGTGAAAGTGATACCCTATCTGGCCGTGCTCATTGCGGCCGCCTGCGGCTTCAACGTCATGGCCGTACTCGTGCTCGGCATCATGCTTACAGGCATCATTGGCATGGCCGACGGCACCTACGACGTGTTTGGATGGTTCGGAAGCATGGGCGCGGGCATCGTGGGCATGGGCGAACTGATTATCATTACGATGATGGCGGGCGGCATGCTTGAAATTATCCGCAAGAACGGGGGCATAGACTTCCTCATCAAGCACCTTACGCGGCACCTCAGCGGCAAGCGAGGCGCAGAGTACACGATGGCATTTCTCGTTGCCCTTGTCGACCTGTGCACGGCCAACAACACCGTGGCCATACTCACCGTGGGCGACATCGCGCGCCAAATCAGCCAAAAATACGGCATCGACAACCGCAAGGCCGCAAGCATTCTCGACACATTCTCCTGCTGCGCCCAAGGACTTATACCCTACGGAGCACAGATACTGATGGCTGCCGGACTGGCCAAAATCAACCCCGTGAGCATCATGCCGCACCTCTACTATCCGCTCACGCTGGGCGTTTGCGGATTGCTGGCCATCATGCTACGCTACCCAAGAAGATACAGCTAACCGCCCTTACCATCATGGACATCATTCAAAGGAACTTTTTCAGGCTTCTCCGCGCCGGCTCTTTCGGCAACGATGATCCCATCGAGCCGATGTCGGCCTTCAAATGGCGCAGACTTTTTCAAATGGTGGAGACACAGCAGGTGGCCGACATCTTCCTCAAAGGCGTGGAGAAACATCGGGGCGAGCCGGGCATGAACGCACCCGACAACATCATTGCCGCCGCCAAGAAAAAGGCCGAGAGTCTGCCCGGCATTGCCGAGACCATACGGCAGCCCATCGGCATGAGCACGGGCATACTCAACAAGCGATTCCAAAAGGTGCTCAGCGATGAGCGTCACAGCATCGACACCTCGGTGGAGGCTATGGACTTGCTGCGCCTCATCGTCATCAACGAGCAGAATTTCCTCAATCAGGGCATCATGATGAAGGGCATAGTGCAGATGGGACAGTTTCTCAGAGAGGAGGGAAACCGAGTGGACTTCGTGAAATTGGAGAACTGGCTACAACAGCTTCAACTCCAAAACATTGCACAACTGCAAGGCAGCATCCTCATTGATGTGTTCGGATTTGAGCAAAGTGAGCTGCCGTTTGTACACCGCCATGTGGCGCAAGCCCACAAACTGGCCATCACCAGCGTGAGCGACCTGGCCAAAGACGCCGCTTTGGAGTGGCATTTCCGCCAAACGCGAACGGGATTTGTGAGCAACAACTCGGCCGTCATGCGGCGCAACCTACGCCGAAGCATCCGCTACGTTCCCTATGCGCCCGTGGAGACGGTGTGCAACTTCTTCTGCAATCTGGCCAAAAGCCTGTCTGAAATTGAGGAATAACAAAACGCGCCTTGCCAAACCATACATATGAGCAGCCCAAACCGCACCTTTTGCGGCGCAAAAGGTATGGTTTGGCAAGGCAAAACCTTACCTATGAGTAAGTAATTGACTGACAGTCCTTTGGCACAAGAGCACAAAACCGTGGCCAAAAGGCAGGAAAAACACTGTCATTAAGCCGCGCCAGCCATGCCGGCCAACGCGGCTTTGGAATTTAAATATCCAAGTCGGGGGCTTTCTCCGCGCCTTGCGAAGCCTCAAACTTGGCCATGCGCTCAAACCCATACATACCCGCAAGGATGTTGTTGGGGAAACGGCGAATGGCCAGATTGTAGCCCTGCACGGCTTCATTGTAGCGGCGACGCGCCTCGTTGACACGATTCTCCGTGCCCTCTTCCTGCACCATCAGCGACTTATAGTTCTCGCTGGCCTTCAGCTCGGGATAGCTTTCCGACACCGCGATGAGGCGCGAGAAGGCTTGCGACAGCTGATTCTGCGCCTGCTCATAGGCTTTCAGCTTCTCGGGCGTGAGGTCGTTCGCATCAAGATGTATCTGCGTGGCGGCATTGCGCGCCTTGGTCACCTCGGCAAAGGTCTCCCGCTCGTGCTTAGCATACGCCTTAACGATTTTTGCCAACTGCGGCATCATGTCGGCACGACGCTGATAAGCCGCCTCAACATTGCTCCATGCCGTCGTCACCTCTTCCTGCTGACCCACCATGGAGTTGTAGGCACTCATCAGCCAGCCCCCAATTATCAGCACGGCAGCCACTACGGCCACCAAAATCCATTTCGTGTTGCTCTTCATACTCTGATATTCCTTATTTAATAACGTATTCTTTTATTCTTGCTTTCTCTTTCCTTTGGGCAGCGTCCGTTTGCCTTTCAGTCTGCATTGCAGGGCCGCAACGGTCTACCAACCGCCACCGGCACCGCCGCCACCAAAACTTCCGCCGCCAAAACCTCCACCGAAGCCACCGCCGAAGCCGCTGCCCGTATCGTTGAGGTGACCCGGATTGCCCCAAATAATGAATCCGCCCGGGCCGCCACTGCCCTTTCCACCACTCTTGCCACCGTTCTTCCCGCCGCCATTGTTGCTATTGCGGATTCCCAAATAAACCAGCGCGATGGACAACAGCACCACGCCCAAGCCTATCCACGCCCCCAAGGGGTCGTCAAGGTCTTTCTTGGGCAATCCCGTAGAGCCGCTCTTGAACTTCTTGTACACCGCCTTGGCCGTGGTGAGCATGGCCTTTCCCGGCCGATTGGCCTTCATATTGGCCACGATGCAGACACGTCCTATCTCGTCACACTCCAAGTCGGTGAGGTCTTTTTCCAGTCCCTCGCCGGGCGCAATGAAGTAACGGTGGTCGTCAACGGCCACCACCACCACCAAGCCGCGGTTGGTTTTCTTGTCGCCAACACCATGACGGTTGCCCAAATCCTCGGCAAAGCGGAACGTATCGCCGTTGGCCACCCGCCTCACAATAACAAATGCCGTCTCAACGCCGCACTCCTTGTCGAGCCGAAGCAGGTAGCTGTCTATGGAATCGCGGTCGCCCTGCGAGAGAAGACCATCGGGATCGCAGACGTAACGGCGCGCGTCGGCAAGATGAACCATCGTCACCTCCTCGGCCTTCCAGCTCTTCGACCATCCCGACAGCACTGCCATCAGCAGCACAAGCAGCAGACATGTCTTTCTTGTTCTCATTCTTTCGTTCTTTAAAATCAACGGTCGTTGCACCTCACTTGCGCATATCCAACGAGCTTGTCGGTGCGTCCGCCCACTGGTTTGTAATATACCAACGCCTGATAACTGTTCTGCGTCTGATAATAGCTGCCCTCCAGCGGCATATAAGACGAGCGGCCGTTGGCATCAAGCGTAAGCAACTGATAGTTGTAGTAGCCCAATTTCAAGG
>CAZASQ010000026.1:0-11093 GCA_964487905.1 uncultured Prevotella sp.
TCCCTCTCCCCCCTGCGCCGATGTCCCCCCACTTACCCCGCCATTTTCTCTCCTGCCTTCCTGTGCTCCCACGCCCTTTGCGCGGCTTTCCCCGCGGCGGCGCACCAGCTCTGCGTTGCCCATCTCAAGCGTCAGGCGCTCAACTGCCTGTCCCACAAGGACAAGGCGGCCGTAGCGCAAGGGCTCGAAGAGGTGTTCCGCATGGAGGACAAGCAGGTGGATTCCTTGTGGGGGACGAACAAACGCCCTTTCCTCCATAATATGGAGGGGTATGTTTTTGGACAATGGAAGTTGCGGCACGGCGTGCGGCTTCCCCGAACAGGAGGGCTGGGATGCCCGCGCTTTCCTTTTTCACTTTTTTGTCTTGCCAGCGTGGGCGGATTCCGCGCGCCAGACTGTTTTCCACGGCCTTCCCTTGTGCTTCTTGCCCTTCCTTTTGGTACTGTCCATAAAAAGTGTGTAAGCCCATTTTTTTCTTATCTTTGCATTTGACATAATATAACAGAAAAGAAATGGAACTTACACAACTGCAAGTTTCGGAAATACTTTTGGATTACACAAGCAGCAGTGGTGGTTTTGTCATCCTTCAGTCATTAATCATGAACTCTCTGATGCTCCATGAGCGTGAGCTGTTGATGGATGCGAACGAGGATGAACGATGCAACGGCTTCCGCCCTCGGCGCTGGTATAGCCACGGCTTTGAGTTCTCTCTGCGCATCCCCCGCAGCCGCAGCGGTAGTTTCTATCCTGTGTTGCTGGGGCTGATACGCAGAGAGAGCGAGGAGCGCGCCAGGCTGTTCAGCCTCCTTTCAATCAATGGCCTTACAATGGAGCAGACAGGCGAGATCTCGGAGACCGTCTACGGGGCGCACGTACAGCACAAACAGCAGGTGTCCCGGCTGGCCTGCTCCTGCCGCGAGGACGTTGTGTAGTGGCTCTCCCGCGGCCTGGATGACTACTTAATACAACGTGAGTTCGATGAATTATAATTGGCTGTAATTCTTTGTGATTGAGTACCATAAAGTTACAACAATTTTCGCTAATCACCAAATTTACAGCCAATTATAATTCATCGAACTCACGTTAATACACTATCCAGCTCCCTCTGAACTATTTGATTAAAGGAATAAAGGGTATCCTATCACCTGCTATGCTGAAACGTACTGATTTACCATTCTTCCGATTCCAAGATAACATAACCCATGTTTAGTTTAATCTGAGGCGTAAGGTAAGGTCTCCCATACTATTTTTTATGCACTTCAAACACCTTGCTGACAAACTTATACGCTCTTCCTTCGCCTGACGTGGGATGTGTCCAATCCGCATCTTTGGGGATAGATATTATAATAATGGCATTCTTGTAACAGATTTCGTTATCATCTATCTTATCGTAAAAATCTTGGTCAGTCAAAGACACTCCTTTGATGGGAAAACGTGCCCCACTCCATGTGAAATCAATCTTAGCCTTGTCAAAATCGTTTTTATAAAGCCTAACATCTGAAACAAGCATAATGGACTCTGATGGATGTGTTATATTTTCCATTTCATCTTCTGTCAGATATGGACGATAGTTATTCCAAAAGCCATGATAGCCATATTCCTTAAAGGCTTGTATAACTCTTTCCATGGTTTTCGTACCGATTTTCTTACAAGAATGGTAGTCTATTACCCAATTTTCTTTTTGCGCGCCTTGTGGCATAGGGCGTCCATCAAATTCTATCACGTCAAGTGGTTTAGCAAAATCAATCTCGTGTCCTTGTACTGCCCCTGCCTGACCGTCATCTCGTACTATGCGAATCCATTCCTTAGGATTGTCTAAATCTATGCCTCCAGGACATAGGCCTCCGTTTTTGCAACTAACTGCAAGAAGAAATACACGTTTTCTCATTATAGATTTCCTCCGAATTTAATATCTTCCCAAAATTTCTTAATAAGCATTTCACTGAGCACTCTTCTATGACACTTTTCGTTTGTTGGCTCAGAACACAACAATACAACGTTACCATATTTTCCAAACTCTTCTACAAAGTTGGAAATATTGGATTTTGTTTCTAATTGCTTTTTATACGCCACTTCGAATAATTTGTAGTCCTTGCTCATAGGAAGCGATTTGTCTCTAACTTCTTTCAGCAGTTCCTTGGTTGGTGCCAAATCTACGCGATGTTTGTATTTACATCCATTTGCCAATTCTGAAAGGAAAAAAGGAAGATCTTTCTCAAATGCGAAGCGTGATAATTGCCCGTTAGGGTTGAGGCGTACATCCACAAGGCAATCAATCTTGTTTGCCTTGATGATTCCAAAAAATTCTTTGGCAGTTTTTTGTGTAAAACCAATGTTGAATAACTTAATCATTGTTCTTATTATTATTGTTATAGTTAAATCTTTTCCATCCATGCAGGAGATTCCAATACCTATCGCAGAAATCATTGAGCTTTTCTTGCTCAGTTCGTCCGAAATAGTTATCAAGAATGTCATCTTTGAACATAGGATTCAGTATATGCTTCTTTTCACAAATGAAAGTCTCGAGTTGCTTGTCCAAATCAGAATTAGAGATGTGGCTTATGTTTCCATTATCCCTCTCTATAATATGTCTTACTTCAAGCCATTTCCCGAACCTTTGTTCAAGTGCTTTACTTATCAAGAAATATCTGTGACAATCTATAGGCTTTTTCTCGCTACACATCAAGCATAAGGTGAAGTTTTTGCCATAGGCATATTCAATGCGTTTTAATCCGCTTATAAAATACTTATCATGTCTGAATTTGTTGAAATCTACTATTTCATCAGTACTGAGCAATTCAGTTCTCTCTGGGCGATTGCTTTTTGCAATGGGGAAAACCTCTTGCTCGAAGAATATGTCCGCAGCTTTAGAAAATACCTCTTGCTGACTATTGGCTTTTGCACCAATTTCCGGCATATTCATGTATGGTATGCCTAAGTTCCTTCCTGCAATTTTCATGTTGTCTGCATTGCATTGTGGGTAATGCTTGGAGAAGGGAATAGAACGCACATCTACTAAAAAGTTTATTCCATATCCTTTTAATGTTTGAAACATACGCTCAATTTCAATGTCACGACCATTTTGAAATAGCGTGTAACCCATTGTATAGATAATTTTCTTCATAATTACAACAATTTCAATCTTGTGTTATTTTTCAACAGTTCTTCTGAACTATAATCAAAGTAATATACATTGAAATTCTTTTTACTTTTATGTATATTAAGAAGATGATTATAGAAACAAGGCTCATCCTCAAAATGCCTAAAAAAGGTATCGCAACCTACAGGAACACCATCACAACTATCAGTAAATACTAGACCATAATATTTTTTTATAAACTCCTGAATTCTATTATTCTCATTATTGAATTGACAGGCAAATTGAAAATGTTTTCTGGGAAAACTCTTTGATAAATATAGGATAATAAATTCTTCTAAGCCAATCTCAAAATATCGACAACTTACAGCCCAATTAAGAATACTACATATTGAACCATCTATGTCTGAATATGTAATGGCAGAACAAATACCTAAATTATCACCATTTGAACGATACATTTCAAAGAATAATGATTTGGTGTTAGAAAAATCTATCGGCTCAGATACAAGCTTAAATTGGTTTGATTTTGCATACAGTTTTTTAGCCTGAATCTGGTTTGTATCATCACTAACCTTGACAAGTAACTGCGGGAGATAATTTTTCTCACGTTCTTGCTGTAAGACCGCATATAATCGTTTACGACTTCTTGACTTCAATGAAAGTTCAAATCTATCAAAAACACCACAAGTTAAAAGCAAGGTTAGAAGTTCATCATGATTATCCCAGTCGGGAACAAAAACTTCTGGTAGATTCTGTCTGACTTCATCGCGTACTAATTGGTTGTCATCAATAAAGACGCAGGCATTTGTTAGTATTGATAGTTTTTGTGCTATGGCTTTTATGTTTTTGCTCTTATCATTATAATTGGCAACAATACAGTCTATATGGCGTTTAAGAGGAAACTCATCCTCGTTGAGTTTATCTATGGCTGACCGAACTGTTTCAATGTCATTACGTGAGCATACAGCTACGTATATCCCCAGTTCTTTAGACATCGTTTGTATGAAACGCATAAATGTAACGAATGGAATGCCATCATTTGAGTGGAATTTTTGTTTAATGGCGTCAATTCCGTCTTCTGCGAGAGTGCCTTTCCATAAGGTATCGTCAAGGTCAAGGATAATTGCTTTATACAAGGTTTTATACTTGCATATAATCCGTGAAATGATTTGCATGACCAGTATTCCAACAATGGAAACACCTGTTTTACTTGATAAAAATATTGTTGAAGTCAAGTTCTCTATTCTGTATTCAAAAACTTTACTCTTTGAGTTCCTCTCGCAAGTATATTCTACTTGTATCTCATCAATAGTGTCTTGTCCTTTAGAGATTATCACGTCAAAACCATACGTTTGTAATTTGTGGAGAAGAAGAGATATATCGTGGTCATCTGTAGCAATAAATTCTGCAATGCCGTTAATAGTTATCATGTATTTATCCGTGATGAATCCACGAAACGTTTTAACATAGTTATTGATGTATGCGTTTATGTATTTATTGACTGGTAGCTTTATGCTTGTCATAATCAAAATGTTGTCTACCAGTACCCCGAAAAGACTTTTATATAAGTAATCACGAAGCGTGGGTACTGTATATCCACGTCTCTGTGATAAGGTGGTAGGAAAACCTTGGAAAAAGAAATGAAATAACAGCCCCACGCGTATACGTGAAGACCATTACGACCTCTCTTGTTTCCAGTGATTTTAAGTTTCCTACGCTTTTATCACACAAGTAGAAGACATAACGCCTCGAAATTTTGATATGTTTGGAAAGAGTTTCCCCTATCCAATTGCAAAGGTAGTTGATATTTTTAATAAAATCCTATCATAGAATGATTTTTTTGTTTTTTGCGAATTTGTATGTATAATACCTTTTCGTTCTATTGTTTGCAGTATTGTCAATTCATATCCATTCAGACTTTCCTGTGTCCTTATTATAGGATACTTCTTCGTTGTTATAAACGTGGTTGCATTATTTTATGAGCACTGTTTCCGTGAGGTTTCCAAGCCAAAGCGCAAGACTTGTTTTTAGGGATTTTTTTTATTTTATGGCAAAGGAGTGCGTCAAGAAAATGAAGAAGTTGGAGTTGTTTGGCGGGTTTTGTGGTCACGGGGAGGAAGCCTTATGGGGGGATGGCAGGGGTGCTGGCAAAGCTGTTGCAGGGTAGTGTTGGGCTGGTGGGGCGTGTGTTGGCATGGCGGTTTGCAATACGTTACCTTTTGCAGCCCGGAAGGATACGTTTTGCCGCCTGAAAGGGCACGTTTTGCAGGGCAAAAGGTATGGTTTTGGCGGGCGATGTGTGCTGGCTGATTTGGTGAGGGGCGATTTTTCTCTCTTGTTTCTCTTGTGTGTGGGGCATGAAGATGGGTGTGGGGAGGCTTTGCTTTGTATGCGTTGGGGGCAATCGGGGGAGGGAGGATGCGTTATGGGAAAAGGACTGCTTCTTGCTTGGGGAGGCTGGTGCCCTCTAAGAGGAGCAACTTGCGCTTGGCCTCTGTGCCTCCGGCATAGCCTGTGAGCGAGTTGTTGCTGCCGATGACGCGATGGCAGGGCACGAATACGGCCAGCGGGTTGGCGGCAATGGCGTTGGCCACTGCCCGGACGGCACGGGGCGAGCCGATGCGCAGGGCTGTTTGGGCGTAGGAGATGGTTTCGCCGAAGGGTATTTGCAGGAGCTTGCGCCACACGGTTTTCTGAAACTCTGTGCCAATGAGGAGCAGGGGCAGGCTGAAAGTTTGTCGGCTGCCCGTGAAATATTCGTGGAGCTGGAGCATGGCTTCCTCTATTGTTTCCGATGTGCCTTCTTTGAGGCTTGCGTGCAGCTTGCGTTTCAGTTGCTGCTCTGCGTGCTCGCGCCGCTGCTTGGTTTGCCAGTGGCACAGGCACAGCTTGTGGCTCAGCGAGCCGAGCAATAGTGTGCCGCACGGCGTGTGGTATGGCTTTACTATGATGGTGTTGGCTTCCTTGGGCTTGTGCATGATGCTGGCGTGGATGGGTGGTTGTGTTGTGGGAGTCTGATGGATTTTCTGCATGAGTGCAAAGGTATGAAAAAGTGGTGGATTAGAGGATGAGGGGCGTTGGAATTGATGGTGTGTGGTGGGATGTGGCTTGCGGTTTGGGTGTGGAGGTGAGATGCGGCTAAATAAATTGGTGGGAAAGTGGCGTGCAAAGGTTATTTTTTGTTATCTTTGCATTTGGTATGGTGGCGTGCCGCTTCGGTGTGTGCTTGGAAACGGGGGCACATGGCGCGCTGCTCGGAATGAGGAAAGGTGGAAGCAAGTTTATTAACCGTAAGGATATGAAGGGATATGTGCGTTTGGTGGCAGCGATTTTGTTTGGCTGCTCGTTGACGGGTTGTGCGGATTTTAACCCGAACAAGATAGTGAAAAACTTGACGGGCAAGTCGGGGGATACGGTGAGTGTAGCCCCGAAGGACACTATTTTGCCGGGCGATGGTGCGCACTTGAAGTTTAAGGGGATTCCCCTTGATGGTACGCTCGATGCGTTTGTGGCTCGTCTGGAGGCGGATGGGTTCAGTAAAGTTAGCCTTGGGGAGAACTGGGAGGATTTTATGCCTGTGCCTCCGCCGCGGTATGGTGCTGCCAAGTCGGGAGAGGAAGGCGATGGGGTGACAACGCTGGAGGGCGAGTTTGCCGGCTATAAGGGTTGCCGCGTAGAGGTGTCCACGCTTAAGGGCAAGGACTTGGTGGCGCGCATCAACGTTAATTTTCCCGTGCAGAAGCGTTGGGCTGGGCTGTATGGCAATTACAAGGACTTGAAGGATATGATGACGGCGAAGTACGGACGGCCTACGGGCTGCGTGGAGGAGTTTCGGAAGGATGCCGCGTGGGAGAAAATAGATGATGATCAGGATAAATATCTCAAGGTGATGCTGGGAAAGGCTACGTTTGAGACTACTTTCCGGTTTACCAACGGCACGATATTGCTTCGGATGGCTCGGGGCGAGATGTCGGATTGTTTTGTGCAGCTGTCTTATATGGACAAGGCGAATGACAGTGCGGTAAAGATGCACGCCATGGATGATTTATAATGTAAAGAAGATAGGGTATGACAGAGTTTGTTGCAAATCCTCAGTTGAGTCTCTCGGAGGCTCTTAATGCTTCCACGAGCAGGGTTTTTGATTTCACGGGTCGCTCGCGCCGTTCTGAGTTTTGGTGGATGAAGGGCATCGTTATTGCTTCGAGCATTTTCCTTACTCCTTTTGTGGGCTGCATTCTCAACTTGCTTACCGTGCCGATAGCGTTCCGCCGTCTGCACGATATAGGCAGGAGTGGGTGGTGGTATGGCGTTCTGTTCATCCTCAAGGTTTTGTTCTTTGTCAGCATTGTTGTCGATTTTGTGCTGGCGGTAAACTATGGGGATAGCATGGAGGGCCGTGCGGAAGAGCTGGTGGCTGGTGTTATGGCAAAGTACTGCTTGTGGCTTGTGGTGATTGCTGCGTATGAGGTGCTGCTGCTTGTGTTCTTCTGCACCGATAGCGAGCGGGAATGGAACAAGTATGGCGAGTCGCCGAAGTATAAGAAAGATTAGGAACAGCCCGCGATAGGCGCTCTGTGGGCGTTTGCGGATATAACGAATCGCGCCCGGCCATTGACTGGCCGGGCGCGATTGTCGTGTTATGGATGCCTGAATGTTATGGCATCGCTTGTTGTTATGCGATTAGTCGGTGATCTGAACCGTTGCGCGGCGGTTGAACGAGATGGGCGACAGCGTGTCTACGCCACCCTTTCCAACCTGCGTGATGCGGCTTGCGGGCACGCCCATCTTCTCTACCTCGCCGGCCACAGTCTTGGCGCGCTGCTCGGAGAGCCACTGGTTGTGCTTGACAGAACCCGTTGCGCTGTCAGCATAACCCGTTACGAGCACGCTGTGGTCGTTCTCGGCGGCATACTTGGCGATGGCCTGTACGTTGACGAGATCCTTGCGCGAAGCGATGTTGGTCTTGTCGAGGTTGAAGAACACCGATACCGGCGTAGTGATAAGCTCCTTGACGGCCTCGGGCTGCGTCTGTACGGGCTTCTGGTTGGCCAAAGCATCGCGCAGACGGGCGTTCTCGGCCTCGGCGTCACGCAACTTGGCGTTGAGCGCATCAAGGGCAGCTTGATGCTGTGCGTTGATGGCGTCCAGATCCGGGGTGCGATCCCATGTGGCCTTGCCAAGGTTGAAGGTCAGGCCAACCTCACCATAGAGATGGTTGTCGTGGCAGTCCCATCCGCGCTGTCCGTGCGTATAGTCCACACCATCGGCGTCGCCTTCCTGACGATCCCAACCCAACTCGAAGTTGATAGCCAGCTTCGGGCTTACGCGGAACGTGTTCAGGATACCTGCGCTGAGCTGCATTCCGTAGAGGTTGTGCGTCATCGTGCGGGTAACACCACCACCAACGAACGGAACGAAGTTCCAAACGCGGTTCGGATTGTAGCCGTAGATCATGTTGCTCATGTTGAACAAGATGTGCTCGTTGATGCTCCAGTACTTGTTGCCTGCACCCTCGTTGTCGGTGTAGACGGTCTTGCCCCAGATGCCCGACACTTTCGTGCGGAGACCGAGACCCGGAGTGAACCACTTACCGATGGCGATAGACGCACCGGGGTTGGAACGGAACGACTTGAACGGGCTGGAGGAGTTGTTAGAGCCGTGCTCCTGTCCGGAGTACCAAACGTTCCAGCTGCCGCCTACCTGAATGAACCAATTGCTCCAGAAAGAGTTGGTGGCCACGCTGTACTTCTGCGTCGGCGTCTCCTCCTGGGCGAAGCCTGTCACCGAAAGTCCGGCCAGTGCCATTACCAGTAAAAACTTTTTCATAACTTCTATAAATTAAAATTGTTCTCGACTTGTTGAATTGTGATTAATTAATGATTGTCTTTTGCGTGCAAAGTTAGTGAATATTTCTCAAAGCGTTGTTCTTTTGGTAGAAAAACTTTTCTTTGGCTATATATTTTTTTTATTGCAACGCGGTTGTGGCCATCTGTGCGCGCTATGCGAAGAGATGGTCTATCTCCTGCTGAGTGAGGATGGCGAGGAGCGGCTTTCCATCGGGGGTGTATTTGACGTTCTCGCAGGCAAAGAGGCGGTTTACGATGTTCTCCATCTCTTCGTTGCCCAGCACTTGTCCGTAAGGGATGGCCGCATTGCGTGCCAGCGTGAGTGCGAGCGAACGGTCTATCTCCTCGCTTACCGCCGATGGCTTGCCCTCGGTGTCGTCTACCATCTGCATTAGCAGCGTGGGGACATTGAGACCATCGATTCCTGCGGGCACCGCGCTCACCGAGTAGCTGCCATTGCCCAGGTCGGACAATTCGAAGCCCATGGCTTGCAGCTCGGGAAGCACTGCCGGCAGACGCAGCTGCGCGGTGGGGGCAAACCGAACCATCTCCGGGAACAAGAGCCGCTGTGAGGCGGGCTTGCGTGCGGCCAGCTGACGCAGATAGTCCTCATAGAGTACGCGCACATGGGCGCGATGTTGGTCGATGAGCATCAGCCCCGACTTCACGGCGGTCATGATGTATTTGCCCTTGTATTGGTAGTGTGCGGGCGACTTGTCCTCCGCCACGGTTTCTTCTGGGGGCTCTTGCGCGCTCGCAAACAGCTCCTCCTCTTCCTGCCGGGGCTGCTTTCCTTTCAGTCCCTCATAGAGTTGCTCCCACTCATCGGGCACGCGCGGCTGGCTGTAGCTTTCTGCCGGTGTCTCCTTGAATGGGTTGTAGTTGGGGTTGTACTGCACTTTGGGCGCAGTGATGGCCGCCGCCGTGCCGCTGTTGAACACGGGAATGTCGGGCTTGGCCTCGGAGTCGAAGTCGATGGTGGGGATGTTGTTGAACTTGCCCACTGCATCTTTCACCGCCGCCATGAGGATTTGCCAGATGGCCTGCTCGTTCTCAAACTTGATTTCCGTCTTCGTGGGGTGTATGTTCACATCGATGTCTTCCGGATTCACATCGAAGTAGATGAAGTAGGGCACTTGCTCATCGGCGGCAATCAGTCTGTCGAAGGCCGAAATCACCGCTTTGTGGAAGTAGGGGTGGCGCATATAGCGTCCGTTGACGAAGAAATACTGCGTGGGGCACTTCTTCTTGGCCGCCTCGGGCTTGCCCACGAAGCCCATGATGCCGCACAGCGTAGTGCTGATTTTGTCCAGCGGCAGCAGGTCTTGGTTGAGCCGCCGCCCGAAGATGTCGGCTATGCGCTTGTGGGGATTGGTGGCTTTGAGGTTGAACACCTCAGTGCCATTGCTGCGCAGCGTGAAGTTGATGTCGCTGTATACCAGTGCGATGCGCTCAAAGGCGGCTATGATGTTGTTCAGCTCCGTGGCGTTCGACTTGAGAAACTTTCTTCTTGCGGGCACGTTGTAGAACAAGTTCTCCACCAAAAAGTTCGACCCTGCTGGGCAGGCGCATGGCTCTTGTCCCTGAAACTGACTTCCGGAGATGGTGAGATGCGTGCCCAAGTCCTCATCGTGAAGCCTTGTCTTGAGGTCTACTTGTGCCACGGCTACGATGGACGGCAACGCCTCGCCGCGGAATCCCATCGTGCGGAGCGCGAACAGGTCGGCTGCTTGGCGTATCTTGGACGTGGCGTGGCGTTCGAAAGCCAGCCGGGCATCGGTCTCCGACATACCCTTGCCATCGTCTATCACCTGAATGGAGGTGCGTCCCGCGTCTACCACAAGCACATCGATGTGCTTTGCGCCCGCGTCGACGGCGTTCTCCACCAGCTCCTTGATGACGGAAGCTGGCCGCTGGATCACTTCGCCTGCCGCAATCTGATTGGCTACGCTGTCGGGAAGTAGCTGTATGATATCGCTCATGATTCGTCTTGATGAAAGTGGGTTGTATATTTTTTGTTGTCTTTGCCCCTGTTTGGTTTACCTGTTAGGTGGCTTTTGTAACCAATTGAAAACCAGTTGTTTTGCAAAACGTATGGTTTTGCCTCGTCATACCACACCTTTTGGCGGGTGAAACGTATGGTTTTG
>CAZASQ010000026.1:11193-36880 GCA_964487905.1 uncultured Prevotella sp.
GTATGGTTTTGTTGGCCCGAAGGGTATTTTGCCTGTTGGGGAGTGTCATGCGGTGGCGCGCGTTTGGCGCGAGGCTACGTGGCCAGATAGAGCAAGACGAGCGCCAAGGCTGCCCCTGCCGAGGCCAGCGCGCCCCATAGCCATGCTGCGGCCACGGTGCGCTTGCGCCGCTGTTGTCGCTGCTGCCTTGCCGTGGCAAGGGCTTCGGCCAGCCGCTGCCGCGCGTCTGCACTGTCGGGGCTTGTCTCCTTGCCTTTCTGCGCCTGTTCCCTGATGAGCCGCAGCCGCTCCTCGCGCTCATCGATGTACTGATAGCGGTGGGTGAAGCGGCGGGGCTTGGGTTGCCGAAACAGATTTCGCATAAGTCTATCTTGCTGTCTTCGTGCCCCCGCTGATGCGCTGGCGCGGCGGGGCGGGCACAAGCCGGTACTCCGTTTTCTGGCTTTGGGCTTTCGTCACGCGGCGGAACACATCGTCCTTGTCCCTCGGCCGGAGGTTTTCGAGCCATGCGAATCCCGGAAGCCGTTCCTTCTCGGTGGGAATCTGTGTCATGGGATACATCGTTCCCTCGGTCTTGGGCATCCATATCTTTTGCAGTTTCCGCTCTGCGGAGAGATACATCCGCATGGTGTCGGTTTCGATGTAGACCATGCCGATGAGCGTGCTGTCCTTGTCGTCCGTGGGGTAGTAGATGGAGAGCACGTTGTCCACGGCCGTGGCTTGGCGGATGCTGCCATCGATGAAGTGTCCGTGCATCGTTTTCGACTTGATTTGGTTGAAGTGCTTCCCATCGGGCATGAGGTCGATGGACATGGCGTGCCCCATGACGTAGGCATCGCGCAGGGTGGAGTCGTTCATGAAGGCGCGAATGCTGTCGCCGGAGAGCTGGCGGTTGGCATTCCAGAGCACGGGGTCATCGTAGAGCGTCACGCAGGAGTCGAGCGTGTTGGCGATGAGCAGTCCGCACACGGCCTGCACGTCGGTTCGGTAGGCCCGCACGTTGTCCACGCCGTACACTTCGCGGTAAACGGAGTCGGTGTTTACGTTCCATGCCCTCATCCTCACCGTGTCGGCGTGTACGTAGAGCGTGTCGCCCTGCGAGAATTCCTTGGCCAGCGGGCCGGGATTGCCGCCATAGGCCAGGGCGGCCTCTTCGGTGTAGAAGCAGTCTTGCGCCTGGAAGGCATTCTTGCCGTGGTGGTCTATGTAGTCCACGCTGCCATGCCCCTCGCCCATGCGTTTCTTCTCGTTGTATATGAGGGTGTCGCCGCTGATGACGCGCTGCGCCCCCCGGTCGTCTATGCGTGCCTTGCCGTAGCCCCGCATCTCGCCGGTTGTGGCGTTGTAGACCACGCGCTGCCCGGTGATGGTGCGGTTGTTCTTGGTGTCTTCTATGTCCACGTTGCCTTGTCCCTCCATGTAGCCCGACTTGCTGTTGTACCACACGTCCTTGCCCTTGATGGTGCGCAGCTCCTTTTTGTCGTTGATGGTCACTCCGCCGTGTCCTTCTGCGTCGCCCGTCTCGTTGTTGAAGGCTATGTCGGTGCCGTCTATGTCGCGTTCGGGAGAGGTGATGGTGGCGTGGCCTACGGTGCGTGCCGAGCCTGTTTGCTGGTTGAAGAATCCCTCGTTGGTGCGAATCACGCCGCCATCGCTCATGCGCAGGGTCGATTTCCCCGTCACGTGCACCTCGCCTGTCTCCACATTGCCGTCGGCGCGTGGCGTGTTTACGCTGCGTATGCGGCCTTGCTGCGACCGCATCACCACATCGCCCACGAAGGTAAAGTCTTTCGAGCTGGTGTTGTAGGTGCCCTCATCGGCAATGATGACGTTTGTGCCCGCCACGAGGGTGCCCCTTCCGCCAAAGAAGTTGGCCGTCTCGCTTTGCATGTCGTAGTCGAGGCTGTCGCAGCGGAGCATCCGTCCGGGCTGTCTCACCACTACTTGGCCGCGCACGTGGAGCATACGGGCAAAGCCGTCGTAGTGGGCGCGTTCGCAGTCGAGCGTAACGCCGCCCGGCCTTGTCATTTTGACGTGGCCGAACGCCTTGAAGTAAGACTGTTCCTGATTGAGCCACGCGCTGTCGCAGCGCAGCGTCATGCCATCGTAGCGGAAACGCACGTGGCCGCGCGCCACTTGCACGCCGGGCATGGTGGCCTGGTCGTGCCAAAGCACATCGGCGTGGTCGAGATATACTTTTTCCGTGGGCTTAGGCTTGTCTGCCGCCTTCTGCGCGAGGGCTGACGACAGAGGCAGGAATAACCCAAGCAGGCATAGAACCCACCAAGTGTAAGCCCTATGCCCGCCTTTTTGTGTTCGGTAGGAAGTGTTCTTGCTCATCTAACCCATCCCTCGTATTCGAAATTGCATCCTCTGTAGAGCGGGCTTATCCACACGTAGGTGTCCTTTACTTTCTTCACCACCCAGTCGTGTATCTTCTTTTGCCTCATGTGGCTCAGCACCACCTCGCTCATAGCTTGGAAGTCCTCGGTGATAGTGGCGCGGTGGGCATCGGTGCGTGCCATGAGGCGCACGATGGCCGTGGTCACTTTGCCTCGGTCGGTCACCATTCGGAATGCTCGCGACACTTCGCCCACTTTCATGGTGTCGATTACGGCAGCCACTTCGGTGGGCAAGTCTTGCATGCGGAAGCGCGAAGTGCGCGCCGACTCGGTGCTGTTGACCATTATTCCGTGGTTGGCCTTGGTGTCTTTGTCATCGGAGAGGTAGGCCGTGGCGTCGCCAAAGGAGAACTTGCCTGCTCTGATGTCATCGCCGATGGAGTCGAGGCGGAGCTTTGCGGCCTCTACCGACTCATCGGAGACGCGGGGGCGCAGCAGGATATGGCGTGCGTTGATCTTGTCGCCTCGGCGGTCGATGAGCTGGATGATGTGGTATCCGAACTCGGTCTCAACGATTTTCGACACCTTGTTGGGGTCGGTCAGGTTGAAAGCCACGTTGGCAAAGGCCGGGTCGAGCAGGCCTCGTCCGGTGAAACCCAGTTCGCCGCCCATTCGTGCCGACCCTTTGTCCTCGGAATAGAGGCGGGCAAGCGTGGAGAAAGAGGTCTCTTTCTTCGTGACACGGTCGGTAAACTCGCGCAGTTGATTCTTGATGCGGTTGATTTCCTCGGTTTCTATCTTGGGGTTTTGCGTCAGAATCTGCACCTCCACGGTGGTTGGAATCTCCGGAAGGCTGTCCTCGGGCATATCTTTGAAGAACGCTCGCACCTCGGCGGGGGTCACTTCGATGTCCTTGACCAGCTCCTGTTGCATCTTTTGCACAAGCTGTCGGTCGCGGAAGTCATCGTGCATGTCCTGCCGCATCTGCGAGATGGACTTGCGTTGGTATTGCTCCAGTCGCTCGCGGGAGCCATCGATGGTGGGGAGAGAGAGCCAATAGTTGATTTGTTGGTCCACTCCTTGGTTGATTTCCGCCTCCGTCACTTCGATACTGTCCAGTGCGGCCTGATGGAGGAACAGCTTTTGCACGGCAATCTGCTCCGGAATGCGGCAGTCGGGGTCGCCGTCCCACGTCACACCTTCGGCCTGGCCTTGCAGACGCGTGATTTCAACCTCCGACTTCAGTATCGGCTCATCGCCAACGACCCATATCACCTCATCAATGACGCTTTGCAGCTCTGGCTCGGCCTGTGCCGTTGTGGCCTGTGTGCTGTCGTCTTGCTGAGAGAAGAGGCGTGATGGGGCATTGTTGTGGCTAAGCCCGGCTGTTGCCAGCAGTGATACGGGCAACAGCAGGGCAGCCATGATTTGGTTTTTCTTCATACAATCGTGTTTCGTCACACTGTTAGTGCTTGTTTACCGTGGCGAGAATGTCGCGGTTTACAATCACTTCGTATTTCTTGCGCAGGTCTTTGACCCACTGCTCTTCGAGCATATTCTGATAATCGGAGGTCACTTGGCCGCGCACGTCTTCCAGTTCCTCCGGGGCTTTGATTACCTTTCCGTAGGTGGCGTCGATGGGATAGCCTTTCAGTTCCTTTACAGTCACGTCCTTCTTGAATGCCTCGCGGTCGATGAGGGGGTTGTCTCCCTCCTTGAATATGCCTTTTTCCACGCGGATTCGGATGGTGGAGTCGTTGTTGAAGGTCTTGCGCAGCTTGTCGGCCCACTCTGCAAACGGCACGTTCTTCACGCAGTTGCGCACGGCGGCTACGTCGGCTTGGTCTTTCACGTGGTAGGCCATGCCCTTGAAGCGCGGCTTTTCCCACTTGTAGTTCTTGCGGTGCTTCTTGAAATAGGTCTTTAAGCCTTCCTCGTCCTTGGCCGCTTTCTCCCAGATGGTGCGGTTGCTGATTTCGAAGAGCAGCAGTCCATCGTGATACTCTTTCACCAGATTGCCCAGGCTTGGGTCTTCTGCCACCATTTCCTTGAGCTTGTTGTCGAGGATTGCGGCCGGAGTGGTGTTCTGCTGCTTGGCCAGCGTGTCCAGTTTCTCGTTGATGATCTTCTCGCGGAGGCCGCGCATCTCGATGAACTTGTAGATGTCGTTGCGCAAGGAGTCGTAGGGATGGAAGTTGCGCTTGTCGTCGAGGCGGATGATATGCCATCCGAACGGCGACTTGACGGGGGCGCTCACCTTGCCTTTCTCCATTGCGAATGCAACGTTCTCAAACTGCTGTACGGTCTGTCCTTTGGTAATCCATGGCAACTCGCCGCCCTTGACGGCCGAGCCCTTGTCGTCGGAATACTTGGCGGCCAGCTCTGCGAAGTCGCCACCGCTTGTTATGGCCTTGTAGATGGAGTCGGCTTTGATGGAATCCTTTGCCGCTTGCTCCGCGCTTGCCTTTTGCGGGGTTCTGACGAGAATGTGCGCCACCTTCAGCATACCGCCGTTGCCATCGATGCGCTCCTGCGTCTCCTTGTAAATCTTGCGTGCCTCAGCCTCCACGTCGGCATCGTTGATCATCGCGGGGCGAATCTGCTGGTCGCGGTATCCAAGAAACTCCTTCTTGAAGGAAGGCAGTGTGTCGAGCCGGGCATCCAGTGCGGCTTGCACTTTCAGCTTGTAGTTGACGAACAAGTCTACGTACTCTTCGATCGTTTTCTTGTCGATTACGCCCTCAGAGTTGTTCTTATTATAGGAATACTCAAACTCCGACCGGCTCACGGGCTGCCCGTTGATGGTCATAATCGTGGGGTCGGACGCGTTTTGGGCTTGTCCTGTCAGCGCGAGGCCGAGGAACAAGGCCGAGAAAAGTGTCTTCAGTCTCATATTTTCGTAGTTCTCTCTGTATTCTCTTTTCGTAATATCTTGGCTCCGCCCTTCCCTTATTATTAAAGGGCGGAGCCTTTCGGGGCTTCCCGCTTATTCGGGGCGGGAATAGTTGGGTGCCTCGCTCGTGATGGTGATGTCGTGGGGATGGCTCTCCAGCACGCCCGCATTGGTGATGCGGGTGAACTTGGCGTTGTGGAGCTGCTCAATGCTGGCTGCTCCGCAGTAGCCCATGCCCGAGCGCAGACCGCCCAGCAGCTGGTAGATGACCTCCTGCACGGTGCCCTTGTATGGCACGCGGCCGGCGATGCCCTCGGGCACGAGCTTCTTCGCATCGGTTGTTGCCGATTGGAAGTAGCGGTCCTTGCTGCCGTTCTTCTGTCCCATGGCTTCCAGCGAGCCCATGCCGCGGTAGCTCTTGAACTTACGTCCGTTGTAGATAATCGTGTCGCCCGGCGACTCCTCTGTTCCTGCCACCAGCGAGCCTATCATCACGGAACTTCCGCCAGAGGCCAGTGCCTTGACGATGTCGCCCGAATAGCGCAGTCCGCCATCGGCAATGAGGGGCACTCCCGTGCCTTTCAGTGCGGTGTAGACATCGTAGATGGCCGACAGCTGCGGCACACCCACGCCTGCCACGACGCGCGTGGTGCAGATGCTACCCGGGCCGATGCCCACCTTTACGCCATCGGCGCCGTTGCCCACGAGGAATGATGCGGCCTCGCCTGTGGCCACGTTGCCCACCACTACGTCCACTTCGGGGAATGCCGTCTTGATGTCTCTCAGTGTGGCAATCACGCCCTTGCTGTGGCCGTGGGCGGTGTCTACCACGATGGCATCAACGCCGGCCTTGACCAAAGCCTCGGCACGCAGCATGGAGTCGGCCGTTACGCCCACGCCCGCTGCCACGCGCAAGCGTCCTTTGTCGTCCTTGCAGGCCATGGGCTTGTCCTTGGCCTTGGTGATGTCTTTATAAGTAATGAGGCCCACAAGGCGGTTGTCCTTGTCCACTACGGGCAGTTTCTCGATTTTGTTCTCTTGCAGGATGCGCGCGGCGGCTTTCAGGTCGGTCTGCTGATGGGTCGTGACGAGGTTCTCGGATGTCATCACCTCATCGATGGCTTTGTCCTGATGGGTCTCAAAGCGCAGGTCGCGGTTGGTGACGATGCCCACAAGGTGGCCCTCATCGTCCACAACGGGTATGCCGCCGATGTGATAGTCGTGCATTATTTGCAGTGCGTCGCCCACGGTGCAGCCCTTGCGTATGGTCACCGGGTCATAGATCATGCCGTTCTCGGCACGCTTGACGATGGCCACTTGCCGCGCCTGCTCCTCAATGGTCATGTTCTTGTGGATAACGCCAATGCCGCCCTCGCGTGCGATGGCGATGGCCATCGCGCCTTCGGTCACCGTGTCCATGGCCGCCGTTACGATGGGGATGTTGAGGCTGATGTTGCGGGAGAACTTGGTTCTCATCTCTACCTCCTTGGGCAATACCTCTGAATAAGCCGGAATGAGCAGGACGTCGTCAAAAGTCAAGCCGTCCATAGCTACTTTATCTGCAATAAATGATGACATATCTGATTTATTAAAAAATTATTGCGTGCAAATTTAGCAATAAAATTTCACATCTCCTTGTGGAAAGGTCGAAATCTGTTCCCGTTAAATCAATTTAACGCCGCCGCCTTTTTGCCCGTTGGGGCGTGGCCTTGCCGGGGGGTGGCGGCGGGAGGTGACGTTTTGCCTTGTGAAAGGTGACGTTTTGCCGTGCAAAAGGTGACCTTTGGGCGGGTCAAACGTTACCTTTTGTTTCCGGGATGGGGAATGCTGGGGGAAATGTCGGATGTTTTCAGTGCCTGATGGCGTGCCGAAGTGGCGAGGAAACGGATGGCGGCGGGCAATGAAAAAGGGGAGACCGCGCTTGTTCTCGCGGTTTCCCCTTGCCGTGGTGGGTTCGGATGGCGGCTAATTGGCCATCTCCGATATGAATTTGATGCGCACGAGGCGTATTTCCTCTTCGGTGTAGTCCTCGTCAAGCTCGTCCATCGCCTTGTCTATGTCGTCGGTCTCGCTCTCCATGAAGTAGTCGTAGATGTCCTCCACTTGCTCCTCATCGTAGATGTCGTCAAGGTAATAGTCTATGTTGAGTTTCGTTCCGCTGTCTACGATGTCATCGAGCTTGTCTATCAGTTCGTCGAAATCGAGTCCCTCGGCGTGCGCAATGTCCTCAAGCGACAGTTTGCGGTCGATGCCCTGTATGATTTTCACCTTCTGCATCGACTTCTTCGCCACGGTTCTCACTCTGAATTCCTCGGGACGCACTATGCCGTTCTCCTCGCAGTATTTGCGTATGAGGTCGCAGAATGGCTGGCCGTAGCGTTTGGCCTTGCCCAGCCCCACGCCCTGTATGTTGAGCAGTTCTTGCTCGCTGATGGGGTAGACGGTGGCCATTTGTTCCAGTGAGACGTCTTGGAAAATGACGTAGGGCGGGCGTTTCTGGCTGCGTGCCATCTGGTGGCGCAGCTGCTTGAGCATGGCGTGCAGCTGTGGGTCGAGCACGCCGAATCCGCCTTCTCCGCCGTCTTCGTAGTCATCGTCCTTGAACTCCGTGTCCATTACTATCTGGAACGATGTGGGGTGCTTCATGTAGCGTTTGCCGGCGGCGGTGAGTTTCAGCAGACCGTAGCTTTCCACGTCCTTACGGATGTATCCTGCCAGCAGTCCTTGGCGTATGATGGGGTTCCATATCTTGGGATTCTCGCTTTCGCCCTCGCCAAATTCCTCCAGCTCATCGTGCTTGTGCATCCGGATGTCATCGGTGGGGCGGCCTTTGACGAAGTCGACAAGGTATTCCTGCTTGAAGTTCTCCTTCAGCGCGGCGATGGCGCGCAGCACGATGGCCAGTTGCTTCTCGGCCTCAATCTTTTGCTTGGGCCGCACGCAGTTGTCGCACATGCCGCAGTTGTCCTTGCCGTATTCCTCGCCGAAGTAATGGAGCAGCATCTTGCGCCGGCATACGGATGACTCGGCGTAGGCGGCGGTCTCTTGGAGCAGCTGCCGTCCGATGTCTTGCTCGGCAATGGGCTTGTTCTCCATGAATTTCTCCAGTTTTTTCAGGTCTTTGTGCGAGTAGAAGGCCACGCACACGCCCTCCTTGCCGTCGCGTCCTGCGCGTCCGGTCTCCTGATAGTAGCCTTCGAGCGATTTTGGGATGTCGTAGTGGATGACGAAGCGCACGTCGGGCTTGTCGATTCCCATGCCGAAGGCGATGGTGGCCACTATCACGTCGATGTTTTCCATGAGGAAGTCGTCCTGCGTGCGCGATCGCGTCTCCGAGTCGAGGCCTGCATGGTAGGGCGCGGCCTTGATGTCGTTGGCTTTGAGAATCTCGGCCAGCTCCTCCACTTTCTTTCGCGACAGGCAGTAGATGATGCCGCTCTTGCCGGGATTTTCCTTGATGAACTTCACGATGTCCTTGTCCACCTCCTTGGTCTTGGGCTTCACGGCGTAGTAGAGGTTGGGGCGGTTGAAGGAGCTTTTGAACTCTGGTGCGTTCTCAATGCCGAGGCTTCGCTTGATGTCGGTGCGCACCTTGTCGGTGGCCGTTGCTGTGAGCGCGATGATGGGCGCGCCGCCAATCTCATCGATGGCGTGGCGTATCTTTCTGTATTCGGGACGGAAGTCGTGTCCCCATTCCGAGATGCAGTGAGCCTCGTCTATGGCGTAGAAGCTAATGTTGACGGTCTTGAAGAACTCTATGTTCTCCTCCTTGTTGAGCGACTCGGGTGCTACGTAGAGCAGTTTGGTGTGCCCTTTCACAATGTCGGCCTTCACTTGGTCTATCTCCGTCTTCTTCAGAGAAGAATTGAGGTAATGGGCCACGCCGTCTTCCTCGCTCACTCCGTTGATAACGTCGACTTGGTTCTTCATCAACGCAATAAGCGGCGACACAACGATGGCTGTCCCCTTCATCATCAGCGACGGAAGCTGGTAGCAGAGGCTTTTCCCGCCTCCCGTAGGCATGAGGACGAAGCAGTTGTTGCCATCAAGCAGGTTGCGGATGATGGCCTCTTGGTCGCCCTTGAACTTGTCGAAGCCGAAGTGGTGCTTGAGTGCTTCTGTCAGATTAACTTCCTTTGTCATTGTTAATAGTTGGTATTTCCGATATGGTCAGGTGGTGACGGTCGCCGTTTGGTGGCGAGTCCGTGCCGGAAGCCTTTCCGCCGACGGGTTTTTCGTGCGCCCATCGGCGGAAAGGTGGGGGTGAGGGGTCAGACCGTCTGCTCCAAGCGGTGCAGGCTGGCCGACTTGTCGAGTTCTCTTTCTGCGTAGTCGCGCGTCACTTCGAGCTTGTTGGCTTGCTGTGAGGGCAATTCAAACATGGCCTCGTTGACCACGCTCTCCACGATGGAGCGCAGTCCGCGTGCCCCGAGCTTGTACTCCACGGCCTTGTCAACGATATAGTCGAGTGCGTCTTCTGTGAAAGTGAGGGCGATTCCGTCCATTTCGAACAGTTTGGCAAACTGCTTGACGATGGAGTTGCGCGGCTCTACGAGGATTCTGCGCAGCGCGGCACGGTCGAGGGGCTTCAAGGACGTGAGCACGGGCAGTCGTCCGATAATCTCGGGTATCAGGCCGAACGACTTCAAGTCTTGCGGAAGTACGTACTTCATCAGGTCGTTCTTGTCTATGTGAGCCGTATTCAGAATGGAGTTGAAGCCCACTACGTGGGTGTTGAGCCGTTGCGCAATCTTACTTTCGATGCCATCGAACGCGCCACCGCACACGAAGAGGATGTTCTTCGTGTTGACTTGCGTGTATTCTTGGTCGGGGTGCTTGCGTCCGCCTTTGGGCGGAACGTTCACTACCGTGCCTTCCAGCAGCTTGAGCAGTCCCTGCTGAACGCCCTCGCCGCTTACGTCGCGGGTGATGCTGGGGTTGTCGCTCTTGCGTGCTATCTTGTCAATCTCATCGATGAAGACGATTCCGCGTTCTGCGGCGGGCACATTGTAGTCGGCCACTTGCAGCAGGCGGGTAAGGATGCTCTCCACATCCTCGCCCACATAGCCGGCCTCGGTGAACACGGTTGCGTCCACAATCGTAAACGGCACGTCGAGCAGCTTGGCAATGGTGCGGGCGAGGAGCGTTTTTCCCGTTCCGGTGGAGCCCACCATGATGATGTTGCTCTTCTCTATCTCCACGCCGTTCTCGTCTTCGGGCTGCTGCAACCGCTTGTAATGGTTGTAGACGGCCACGGAAAGCGCGCGCTTGGCCTCTTCTTGTCCGATGACATATTGGTCAAGATAGGCTTTGATGTCCTTGGGCTTGGGCATTTCGCTCAGCTTCGGGGCTTCCGGCTCATTCTGCTGCGGCTCGTCATCGGCGTTGATAAAGCCGGCCGTCTCCATGATTTGGTAGGCTTGCTTCACGCAGTCATCGCAGATGAATCCGTTCCGCCCGGTGATGAGTATACGGACTTCGCTCTCGCTTTTCCCGCAGAAATTACATTTCTTTTGAGACATAATGCGTTTCCTACGTGCTGTTATTGGTTCTGCTGTTTGCCGTCGGCGGCATCGTTGTTGCTGCCGTTGCGCTTGTTTCTCAGTACGGTGTCTATCATTCCGTATTGTTGCGCCTCATCGGCGGTCATCCAGTAGTTGCGGTCGCTGTCGTTCCACACTTTCTCGTAGGGCTGGTGGGAATGGTTGGAGATGATGGTGTAAAGCTCTTTCTTGAACTTCTGAATCTCCCTTGCCTCAATCTCAATGTCCGAAGCCTGTCCCTGCACGCCTCCGAGTGGCTGGTGAATCATCACGCGGCTGTGGGTAAGGGCGGAGCGCTTGCCCTCCTTGCCCGCCACGAGCAGCACGGCTGCCATCGATGCGGCCATGCCCGTGCAGAGGGTGTTCACATCGCTGGATATGAACTGCATCGTATCATAGATGGCAAGCCCCGCCGTGACGCTTCCGCCCGGCGAGTTGATGTAGATGGAAATATCTTTTTCGGGGTCTACCGAGTCGAGATAGAGCAGCTGCGCTTGAAGTGTGTTGGCCGTGTAGTCGTTGATTTCTGTGCCAAGGAAGATGACGCGATCCATCATCAGGCGTGAGAACACGTCCATCTGCGTAACATTGAGCTGCCGTTCTTCCAGGATGTAGGGGTTGAGGTACTGCTGTGACCTCACTACATCGTCAAGCACCATTCCGTTCATGCCGAGATGCCCGACGGCGTACTTTCTAAAGTCGTTCATTTTCACCTTTTCTGTTATTTACTTTTTGACAAAAACAAAGAGGTTATCGGCCTCTTTTCCATTGTCTGTGAACAAAGAATGTGCCAAACGGCTCAGGTGTGGCAACCCTTATTCACACACAAAGTTAGGAAAAAAAAACGATAACCTCTTGGAAAAAGAAGTTTTTTTCGCAAAAAGCTGAAATTTATTCCTCAGCGAGCTTGTTGAAGTCGTCAAGGGAGATGGCCTTCTTGTTGAGCGTAACCACCTCTTTGAGCTTCTGCGAGAGCTTGCGGTCGAGCGCGGCCTCCACGAGCGGATCGATGTTCTCGCGCTTCTGCAGCATCTCCTCGGCATACTTGGTGATCAAGTCCTCGGGCAGACCGGTCATGCCGTACTGTGCGAACTGTGCACGGGTAGACTGGATGGCAATCTCGCGGATGTCCTTGTCCTCAATCTGGATGCCGTTCTGCTTGGCCAGCTGGCCTTTGATGAGGTGCCATGTCAGCTCCTTGATGCTACGCTCGTAGTTGTCCTCAACAAACTTCTCGCCTTTCTCCTTGTTGTTCTGCAGCATTACGCGCTTGAGGATGCCATCGGCGTAGGTGAGTTGACCCACTTTCTCCTCGCAGTACTTGCGCACGTCCTGGATGAACTTGTAGTCCTGATCCTGCACGAGCTGCTGGCCCACGCCCTCGGCGATGGCCTTGCGGAAAGCGGCCTCGTCCTTGATGCCTGCCTCCTCGCCATAGACGTTCTTCCAAAGCTCCTCGTTGTTCTCGGCAGCCACGAAGTGAGAGATGGTCGTTACTTGGAAAGAGAAGTCGCCCGTGTGCTCGGCCACGTTGTCGCGCTCAATCTTCAGCAGTGCGGCAATCTCGCTGTCGTTCTCGGGATAAGCCTTGCGGGGGCTGAAGGTGATGATGTCGCCCAGTTTGGCACCGTCGAAGAGTGCGCGAACCTCGTCTACCTTGATCTGTGTCGGCATGATCATTGCGCCCTCCACGGTGATGCCGCCCTCGAGCGTGTTGCCGTTCTCGTCCAGCTCGCGCAGGTCGCCCTTCAGCAGGTCGTTGGCCGTTGCGTCATAGGTCTCGGCCTTGTCGTCCATGCGGCCGAAACGGCGGCAGAACATCTCCACCTGCTGGTCGATGAGCTTGTCGTCGACGGTGATTTCGTGGTAGTCGATGGTGTCCTTGTCGCTCAGTGTGGCGTCAAACTCCGGCTCCACGGCGATGTCGAAGCGGAACACGTAGGGAGCGGGCTTGTCCAAGTCGATGGCCTCGTCGCCCTCATGAGCCACGGGCTGTCCCAGAACCTGAATCTTGTTGTCGGTGAGATACTTCTGCATCTCCTTGCCCAGCACGTCGTTGATGGCGTCCACCTTGACGCTGCTGCCCACTTGGCGGCGAATCAGCCCCATGGGTACTTGGCCGGGGCGGAAGCCCGGCACGTTGGCGCGGCGGCGATACTCCTTGAGCTTGTTCTCAACGTCTGCCTTGTAATCGTCCTCTTCGATGGTCAGCGTCAGCAAGCCGTTGACCTTATCGGGATTCTCAAATGAAACTTTCATTCTTTTGTTGTTCGTTATATTATTTATAATTTTTTCTTGGAGTTCTTATTGCCACGGATTTATCCGCGCAAATTGAGATGCAAAGTTAACTATAATTTGGCCAATTACCTAATATGTAGGACTAAAATTTGTTTTTTTAACGACATGGCACGTTCCGAGGGCTTCCCGTCACCGCCTCCAAGGGGGTTGGCGGGCGTGCTTTTTGTTGTCAATTTTGCTCCGTGCGTTTGCCACTTCGTGCAACGCTTGGTTTGCAAAGGTACGTTCTTTTTCTGAGAAAATGGCTCGTGTGCCTTCCGTTTTTGTGTTGCGGCGGGCGAGATGGGGCTGTTCCGGGAGCGGGTGTAGGCTTTGCTGGGGACTGGGAGAGGTGGGGCGCGGAGGGAGTGTGTGAGGTGTGGGTTTTGCAGAGGTTTGCCGTGGCAATGCGAAAGGTATGGTTTTGCGAAGATTTTTAATTTAAAAATAACGCCTCGCGTAAGCTGTTGGCTTGCAATGGCTTACGCGGGGCGTTCTATGGGGTGCTTGCGCGGGGCGGAAGGCGTGCCGAGGGGCGCGTGGGGCAGGGCGGGGTTAAGCTTCCTCCTCTTTCTCCTTGGCTCTTCTGCGCTCATCGATGAGCTGGAAGTCTTTCTTCTGAAGCACGAAGTCGGTGCCGAGGTATTTCTCCTTCACCACCTTGTTGGCCGCCAGCTCCTCGGGCGTTCCCTTGAAGAGGATGCGCCCCTCGAAGAGCAGGTAGGCTCGGTCGGTGATGTTGAGTGTCTCGTGCACGTTGTGATCGGTGATGAGTATGCCGATGTTGCGGAACTTCAGCCGCCACACGATGTGCTGTATGTCCTCCACGGCGATGGGGTCTACTCCGGCAAACGGCTCATCGAGCATGATAAACTTGGGGTCGATGGCCAGGCAGCGGGCTATCTCCGTGCGCCGCCGCTCACCTCCGGAGAGGCGGTCGCCCTTGTTCTTGCGCACCTTGCCGAGGCGGAACTCGCTGATGAGGCTCTCCATCTTGTCCAGTCGCTCCTTGGGCGTGAGCTTGGTCATCTCCAGCACCGACATGATGTTGTCCTCCACGCTCATCTTCTTGAACACGCTGGCCTCCTGGGGCAGGTAGCCTATGCCGGCGCGGGCGTGCTTGTAGACGGGGTAGCGCGTTATCTCCTCGTCGTCTATGCTCACGCGTCCCTCGTTGGGCACCACCAGTCCGGTGGTCATGTAGAAAGAGGTGGTCTTGCCGGCTCCGTTAGGTCCCAGCAGTCCCACTATCTCGCCTTGGCGCACGCTGAAGTTGACGTTGTTCACCACCGTCCGCTTGCCGTAGCGTTTCACCAGCCCCTCCGTGCGCAGCGTGGCGCGGTGTTCTTGCTGTTCTTGCGCCGGGATAGTGGTGCTTTCTCCGCCCAAGGGCAGCGCGGTCGCCATGTCATGTTCGTTGTCGGTCATATCGATGTTGTTTGTTTGGATTGCAAAAGTAGCAAAAAAGATGCTAATAACGCTTGCCCTTGGCAAAAACTCTCCGCGATGTTGCAGTTTTTAAGGGGATTTTGGTTACTTTTGCACCATTGTTTCAAGATTTATTCATGGCATGATAATACATAAGTGGCTCACCACCTTTGGCAAATATCTCATTCTCATGGGGCGCGCCTTTTCGCGTCCGGAACGCATGAGAATGTTTCTCAAGCAGTATGTCAAGGAAATGGCGCAGCTTGGTGTCGACTCCATCGGCATCGTGCTGCTCATCTCGTTCTTCATCGGTGCGGTGATTTGCATTCAGATGAAAGTCAACATCCAAAGTCCTTGGATGCCGCACTGGGTGACGGGATACACCACGCGCGAGATAATGCTCCTGGAGTTCTCCTCGTCCATCATGTGCTTGATACTGGCGGGCAAGGTGGGGTCTAACATTGCCAGCGAGCTGGGCACGATGCGCGTGACGCAGCAGATAGACGCGCTGGAGATAATGGGTGTGAACTCGGCCTGCTATCTCATCCTTCCCAAGATTCTCGGTTTGGTGACGATTATGCCTTTCCTTGTGATTTTCTCCTCGGCCATGGGCATTGTGGGTGCTTACGCCACGGCCTATGTGGGGCAGATCATCACTCCGGAGGACTTGACGGCGGGTCTTCAGCACGACTTTGTGCCGTGGTTCTTGTGGACGAGCATCATCAAGAGCGTGTTCTATGCCTTCATCATCACCAGCGTGAGTTCCTTTTTCGGCTACACCGTGGGCGGCGGCAGTGTTGAGGTGGGCAAGGCCAGCACGTCGGCCGTGGTCAACAGTTCGGTGCTCATCCTTTTCTGCGATGTGTTCCTTACCCAATTGCTCAGTTAATAAAGAAGCGTTCTATGATAGAAGTCAGACACATTGATAAGTCTTTCGGCGACAAGGCGGTGCTCACCGATGTCAACGCGGTGTTTGAGAATGGCAAGACCAACCTCATCATCGGCCAGTCGGGCGCGGGCAAGACCGTGCTCATGAAGACGCTGGTGGGGCTGCTCGACCCCACGTGCGGCGAAGTGCTCTATGACGGGCGCGACTTTGTGCGTATGTCGAAGAAGGAAAGGGTGCTGATGCGGCGTGAGATGGGGATGATTTTTCAGGGCGCGGCACTTTTCGACTCACTCTCCGTGCTCGAGAATGTGCGCTTTCCGCTCGATATGTTCTCTTCGATGTCGCCCTCGGAGCGCGACCGCAGGGCGCAGGAGTGCCTCGACCGCGTGAATCTGAGCGGCACTGGCGGCAAGTATCCGGGTGAAATATCGGGTGGTATGCAGAAGCGCGTGGCCATAGCGCGTGCCATAGTGATGAATCCGAAGTATCTTTTCTGCGATGAGCCTAACTCCGGGCTTGATCCGAAGACATCGCTCGTCATCGATGAACTGCTTTCGGGCATTACGAAGGAGTATGGCATTACCACCATCATCAACACGCACGACATGAATTCGGTCATGGGCATAGGCGAGAACATCGTCTTCATAGCCGATGGAAGAAAGGAATGGCAGGGCGACAAGGATTCTGTTATTTCCTCGCGCAACAAGAAACTCAATGATTTGGTCTTCGCTTCCGACCTGTTCAAGCGGGTGAGGGAAGTGGAGATGGAGGAGAAATAGCTTGCTATCTCGTTTGGCCGAGCCGCTCATCGCGCACTGTTATGGCGTAATGCGAACGGCCGCTGCGTGTAGAAGCGCAGGAAATGGATTTCAAATAGGCACTCCCAAACATAAGGAGACCATTGCGACAAGGTAAGAACGTGCGTTCTGCTTGTCCCAATGGTCTCTTGTGGTTTCTAATGCGGGTTGGTCGTGCTGCGATTAGGCCTTTCCTGTTATTTCACTGCAAACTTTCGGCCGTGCTGAATGTACACACCTTTCTGCAGATGGCGCGCGTCCATGCGACGTCCCTGTAGGTCATAGACGGCATCATCGGCTATATGAGCGACCGGCGTGGACACGCTTTCCACGCCATTCACGATGGCCTGGTAGGCATTTTCGCGCGTATTGACATAGATGCGATGGCCTTCGACATCGTAATAGTTCTCCAGTAGGGAGAAGTCAAAGTCTTCCGCCGCCCCAATCTTTTGCCCCAAATAGTCAAAAGGTGTGCCGTGCACATTGACACAACCGATACCCTCGATGAGCTGATGTCCCGAGGAAAGCACCAACAGGCGGTGGGCTTGTCCGTCAGCAAGGATGGTGTCGCCCGCTTCTATCACTGTTTTCTCGGTGCCGAGATAGCTCTCTCCTGCCTGTGCATTGTAGTCGTAGAGGATGTATTCCCCCTCATCGTTGGTGGGATAATCGTCGATTGCCCCAGCGAAGGTGGCCCGATAGCTCTCGGCATCCGCCAGCACGCGACCGTCTTCATGGCGCATTGCAAAGAGATATTTATAGCGCGTGTCTGCATCAGTACCCGCATTGCGCGAGGTAGTGCATTCATATACCTTTTGATAAGCCCTGCCGTTGTGCTCCACTTCCTCTATTGTGGCGTATGTACGGGTGCTATAATGGGACAAGTATGGCGTTTGGCCGCCCACATTCATTATTCTGTAGTCGCCATACACCCATTGGCGCTCACTATGGGGCACACGCAAGAAGTCGTTGCGTGTGAAAAGCAGCTGACCATTGACCTTGCAGGAGTCGAGTGCGCTATACGCACCATAGTCCCACATTCTGTCGGCGGGATAAAAGCCATAGTTGCTGCCTACGCCTTCCACCCAATATTCTTTATATGGAGCTTCTCTTCCGTCCTTCGAATAGATAGATATGCGCCGAAACGCCTTACCATCTACTTGAATGGTGTCCACCGCGTAGGTTCCGACAGCACCGCCCGAATGCACCACGGCAGATTCACCCAGGGCGAGTGAGAAGTCGTAATAAAGGCCTTTGTTGTCTGGTATATCCATTCCAGGATAACTGTTATCCCGCTGTCCGTACACCTTTCCGCCTTTCTCTCGTATCAGGTCTGCCACCTTCGACGCATTGTCCTCATAGAGTTTGAAGTAAGTGATGCCATTCAAGACGGAGTCTCCTGCTATCCACGTGCGATGATTACTGTCGGCACCATGTGGTGAGTAGCAGCTTCTGTAAAACCATTCCTTCCCTTCTTGAAGCGTTGTTTGTGCCAAGGTCGAAATAGTACAGGTATTCATGGCGCCCAGTACCAGCATTGCTGTAAATAGATACTTTTTCATATTCTTGTTGTTTGGTAAAAAATATTTAGTTTTCGAAGTAACCTATGTAAGAGCAGTAGTCCAAAACCACATGAAGTGTGTAGTTGTTTTGGCTAATAGGTTGTATTCTTGGATTAGTCTCATACATTCTGTTAGTTGCGAATCCAGTTGTATAAGCCACTATAATTCCATTTGCATCTTCAATATAGGTTGTAATACTTCTGTTATTATTTATAATGTGTGACGTGAACTGCGACTGTTTGATTGGGATAAGCCGCCGAAACAGCAGGGTGTGTTGTCCTTGGTGAACCTTTTTGCGAAATGGGCATGTCAAAAATCATGGTGATAGGTTCGCCCATAGGAGACGAAATCGGGTCTCCGTAGTTGGGCAACAAGCTCGCTTCTTTTAGACAGTAGTTGGCGCGCGCAAGGCTGTCGGTCAGTGAATAGTAGACCCCCATGTAGTACATACATTTTCCATAAAGGCTGTCGTTTGGGTAGTTTTTATAGAAATTATAAGCGATGCGGATGAGGGAATCATTGGCTATACATCCAGTCCACTTTTGTTTTGAGCCAAGTAATAAGTTAGTGCATACATGGGCTTTTCGTCATTGGGAAGCGATGATAGATTGATGGTGTTCAGTAGCGTAAGGGCACTGTTGGGTGCAACGTATGCCGTCTGCAATGCCTTTTGTATGGTTGGTAGCTGACTCCGTTGGCAGGAAACAATGGCCAAGGCTGAAAAGAGTGTTATCGTCAAAAGTTTTATATGCTTCATTATTTTGTTTAGTTGTTGATGCAAAGATAGAGCAAACCGAGTGGAATACAAAATTAAATGTCGTCAGACTTTTATATTTGTATTGCCGAGGTGCTACCTGGCTGCCGCAAAGATACAAAACAGTCAGGATTCTTTCGCCGCTGCTCTGCAAAAAAAAGGCCGATGAAGTAATAAAGGTGTGTACAGAGTGTCTCAGTGTACTATCTGTCAGGTGAGAATAGGAATATTGAGTTCACGCTACTTGGCTCACTATCGAAGAATAGACAGTGTGTTTTGTAACCTCATTACGCCTTGTGAATTGTAAACTTTTATTATACTTGCACAGCTTGCTGTTTTTTATCGCATCTAATTTTATGTGGTGCTGTAAAGTGTTGATAGTCAGAGTGGCTTTATATTGGGTTCTTTTGGCCTGCAATATAGGACCTTTTGGGTTGCAATCAAGCCTATATTGCAGGCCAAAAGAGCCTGTATTGCCATGCAATATTGCCCATATTGCATGGCAAAGAATTTGGCGTAAAGAATATTGATGGCTATTATAGCTTCAAAAATAGGAATCCGCTGCTGGCGAACTTTGTTACTTCAGTGTAACAACAAAGTTCGCCAACAGCGGATTTATGGTAGTGACGGCCCAGCATTTTGGCAGGCCTGGGCTTGTCGTCGAGTCAAGCTGTATTGTACTTTAGCGCATGAGCCACAGGCTGTCGCGCTTGATCATTGGCACGACTATCTGCTCCTGGGTGCTGTCGCCATAGGCCAGGGTGAGCATCACGTTGGCCGTTTGCGTCTTGGGCGAGTAGTGGCATCCGCTTATGCTCACGCTCTTGATGCCCTTGTGGCGTTCCTGCTCGTTGTCGGTGTGCTGGCGTAGCAGCTCAATCATTTGCCGGCGGTAGCTTTCGGGCACGGTGTCGGCTTTCTGTTTGCCATCGTAGAAGTTGGCGTGCCGTCCCGCTATCAAGCTGTCGTAGTAGAGTTTGGCCGCACGGGCGGCCAGTTCGCCTTGGCTGGCTTCTTTTGGCTTGTCGGCACACGCGCCCAGCAAGGCGCTTAGGGCTACGGCTGTGGCGGCAAGCCAAAAGGAAAGTCGGTGCTTCATGCCTCGCGTGGGGTTACTTCTGACGGATGAAGATGTTGATGGGCGTTCCGTGGAGCGGCCATCTTTCGCGCATCTTGTTTTCCAGGAAGCGGCGGTAAGGCTCTTTGATGTACTGCGGCAGGTTGGCGTAGAACACGAAAGAGGGTATCTGCGTGTTGGGCAATTGCGAGCAATACTTGATTTTGATGTACTTACCCTTGATTGAGGGCGGCGGCGTGGCCTCGATGAGGGGCAGCATTGTCTCGTTGAGCTTCGTGGTTCCGATGTGAATCTTGCGGCTGTCGTACACTTGCTTGGCCATTTCCAGCACCTTGAAGATGCGCTGCTTGGTGATGGCGGAGGCAAAGATGATGGGGAAGTCGGAGAACGGAGCCATGCGCGAGCGTATGGCGTTGGTGAAAGTGTCGATGTGCTTCTGCGTTTTGTCCTCCACCAAGTCCCATTTGTTCACCACCACCACGAGCGATTTGTGGTTTTTCTGTATGAGCTGGAAGATGTTCATGTCCTGTCCCTCGATGCCGCGTGTGGCATCGAGCATGAGAATGCACACGTCTGAGTTCTCAATGGCGCGGATGGAGCGCATCACGCTGTAGAACTCCAAGTCCTCAACCACCTTGTTCTTGCGGCGTATTCCGGCGGTGTCTACAAGATAGAACTCCAGCCCGAACTTGTTGTAGCGCGTGTATATGCTGTCGCGGGTTGTTCCGGCGATTTCAGTCACGATGTTTCTGTCCTCTCCAATGAAAGCATTGATGATGCTCGACTTGCCGGCGTTCGGTCTTCCCACTACGGCAAAGCGGGGCAGTTCATCGTCCACCGCCTCATCGGGCACGTCCTGAAGTTTCTCCAGTATGATGTCCAGCAGGTCTCCCGTGCCGCCTCCGGTGATTGCGCTTATGCAGATGGGGTCGCCAAGGCCGAGCTTGTAGAACTCTGCGGCTTCATAGGCACGGCCACTGTTGTCCACTTTGTTGGCAATGAGGAGCGATGGCACGCGGGAACGGCGTAGGATCTGAGCCACATCCTCGTCCCAGTCGGTGATTCCTGTTTCGTTGTCCACTACGAACAGCACGAGATCGGCCTCGTCTGTGGCCACGCGCACTTGCTTGCGGATGGCGTCCTCGAAGATGTCGTCAGACTTGACGACCCATCCTCCTGTGTCGACAACGGAAAATTCGCGGCCGTTCCATTGGCATTTGCCATACTGACGGTCACGCGTTGTGCCTGCCGTGTCGCTTACAATGGCGTGGCGGCTGTTTGTGAGGCGGTTGAAGAGCGTTGATTTGCCCACGTTCGGGCGACCAACGATTGCTACTAAATTTGCCATGATGTTTTTGTTTGATTGCTGAAGTTTAACATTCTTCGGCCCTCGCGTTGAGGCGAGAGTATGCCCTGCATACAGTTAGGGCCGTATTGTCTTGCCGGCGGTGCTTGGATTCTCTGTGGCCGCAGGGGCGTGAAGCCCTGTTGGAGCGCAAAAGGGCAGCTTATTGCGGGTCGTAGCCAAAGTGCCGCAGCTCGCGTTTGGAGTTGCGCCAGTCCTTGTCCACCTTGACGAAGGTCTCCAAGAACACTTTCTTGCCGAAAAACTTCTCCAAAGACTTGCGAGCCTCGGCGGAAACTTTCTTCAAGGCCTGGCCTTGGTGGCCAATGATGATGCCCTTTTGGCTGTCGCGCTCCACATAGATGACGGCGTTGATGCGGATGATCGGTCCTTCCTCCTTGAAGCGTTCCACGGTCACCTCTACGGAATAGGGCACCTCCTTGTCGTAATAGCGCAGTATTTTCTCACGGATTATCTCCGATACGAAGAATTTGGCGGGCTTGTCGGTCAGCTGGTCTTTGTCGAAATAGGCCGGGCTTTCGGGCAAAAGCTCCATGATGCGCTTCATGAGCACTTCGGTTCCGAACTTGTTCTTGGCCGAAATGGGCAGAATCTCGGCATTAGGGAGCAGCTTGTGCCATTCCTCCACAAGGTCGCCAAGGCGTTTTTGGTCGCTCTCGTCAATCTTGTTGATGAGAAGAATCACGGGAATCTCCATCTTCCCGACCTTTTCGAGGAAGTCCATGTTCTTCGTTGGGTTCTCCCTCACGTCGGTGACGTAGAGCAGGATGTCGGCATCGGCGAGCGCGCTCTCCGAGAAAGCCAGCATCATCTCTTGCATCTTGTAGTTGGGTTTCAGCACGCCTGGTGTGTCGGAGAACACTATTTGGGCTTCATCGGTGTTGACAATGCCCATGATGCGGTGACGTGTTGTCTGTGCTTTGAACGTGGCTATGCTGATTTGCTCGCCTACGAGCTGATTCATGAGCGTGCTTTTGCCCACGTTGGGATTGCCCACGATGTTGACGAAACCTGCCTTGTGCTGCATAATATCTGTGTGAGTACGATTTGTTTTGAGTGCAAAAGCCCCGGAGCGTCAGCCCTCTGGCGACCCGCCCGCGCTTGATGCCGGTGCGATGGCCGTCCGATAGCCTGAGGTTCCGGGACTCTTTATAGGTTGACCTTTGTGGTCTTCTATTGCTTACTTGTTACCGCGTCACCGTCGTAGGCCCACTTACAGTGGGAAGCCCCGTGTACGAAGCCCGCTCCGAAGGCCGTGAATATCACGTTGTCGCCTTTCTTGAGCAGTTTCTCATTGTCCCAAATGGCCAATGGGATGGTTGCCGCCGACGTGTTGCCGTAGTGGTCTATGTTGATAAGCACTTTCTCAATGGGTATCTCCGCCCGCTTGGCCACGGCCTCAATGATGCGGCGGTTGGCCTCGTGGGGTATCACCCAGTTGAGCGTCTCGGGCGTAAGGCCGAAGCGGCTCATAATATTTCCCACGTCGTTGCTCATCTCGGTGACGGCATAGCGGAACACGGTGCGCCCCTCTTGATAGATGTAGTGGAGCTTGTGCGACACCGTGAACTGCGATGGCGGGCAAACCGAGCCGCCGGCTTTCATGTGCAGGAACGGAAGTCCCTTGCCATCGGTGCGCAGATACGCGCCTTGCATGCCTACGCCCTCCTCGGTTGTTCCCTCAACGAGCACTGCGCCCGCGCCATCGCCGAAGATTACGCACGTGGCACGGTCGGTATAGTCCACCATTGACGACATCTTGTCCGCGCCAATCACGATAACGCGCTTGTAGCGTCCGCTTTGAATCATCGATGAGGCCATGTCAAGGGCATAGAGGAAGCCGCAGCACGCCGCCGAAAGGTCGAAGGCGAACGCGTTCTTCAGCCCCAAACGTCCCAAGACGATGGATGCCGTGGAGGGAAACTTGTAGTCGGGGGTGGTGGTGGTGACGATAAGCGCGTCGATAGTGTCGGGATCAACGCCCGTTTTCTCCAGCAGCTGGCGGCCGGCCTTGCGGGCCATGTAGCTCGTTCCCAGCCCCTCCTCGGTGAGGATGCGCCGCTCTTTGATGCCGACGCGCGTCTGGATCCACTCATCGGTGGTGTCGACCATGCGCGACAGCTCCTCGTTGGTGAGCACGTAGTCGGGCACATAGCCGCCAACACCGGTGATTATAGCGTTTATCTTCTCCATTATAATAAGGAAAGGACGTTACTCGGCAACAGCTTTCTCCACGGCCAGCTTGCCACGGTAGTAACCGCAAGTGGAGCATACCGTGTGATAGACGTAGTATGCGCCACAGTTCGGGCATACGGCCAGCGTTGGGGCTACTGCCTTGTCGTGGGTTCTGCGCTTGAGGGTGCGAGTCTTCGATTGTCTTCTTTTAGGATGTGCCATAATTCTAAATCTTTTTTTGTTTTTTAATCTTGATTCTTCAATTGTGCGAGTGCAGCCCAGCGCGGGTCAATGGCTGCTTCGTCTCCCTCACCGCTTCGGGCGGCCGAGTGCTCTTCGAGCAATCGTGTCATGGCAGGGTTGCATTTTCCAGGTGCATGCACGTGTCTGACGGGGATGGCGAGCACCACAAACTCGTAGATGAGCCATGCGACATCGAGTATTCCTTCGTCCTCGGCCACCGTCACAAGGTCTTCATCCTCTGTGTTCTCCTCGCCGAACTTAGCCTCTACGCGCTCCTCGGCCTCAATGGGCTGCTCCATGTCGTCCAGACAGCGGTCGCAGCTGACGATGACGGAGCCGCTGATGTGGAAGTCGAGCGTGAAATGGCTTTGCCCCACGCGCTGCACGCGGAGGCTTACCTGCACGTCTCCTTTCCTCACATCGGGCGCGTCAATGGCCTCGAAGTAAGTGTTGTCCAAGCCGAAGGACAGCTCTGTGCTGCCCTCTTGCAGGCTTTTTAGGTCAATCTTGAGGGTATCTAAGTCCATAATCGGGGTGCAAAGTTACGAAAACTTTTCTTATTATCAACAAATTACCATAAAAAAATGGAAATTCCGCTTGTCTCGGACGGGCGTTGCGGCCTCGGCGCGCCTTGCGGACAGTGTGTTTCTCCGCGCTGTTTCGCGCCGCTTGGTCGGTCACTTGCGCAGTTCTATGCGGAAGGTGGTGCCTTTGCCCACCTCGGAGCTGCGCACGTAGATGCGGCCGTGATGATATTCCTCCACAATGCGTTTGGCCAGGCTCAGCCCCAGCCCCCATCCGCGCTTCTTGGTGGTGAATCCGGGGCGGAACACGTTGCCTATGTCTTTCTTGCGGATGCCCTTTCCCGTGTCGGTCACATCAATGATGGCGCGCGTTGGGGTTTCCTCCACGTGCAGGGTGATGCTTCCCGACTCGCCGCCCATGGCGTCGACGGCGTTCTTGCACAGGTTTTCTATCACCCATTCGAAGAGCGATGCGTTCAGCCTCACCACAATGTCGTCTTGCGGGAACTCTTTGCTCATGCTCACTTTCTTCGATGTGCGCCTGTCCATGTAGTCTATCACGTGGTCGAGCACATCGCTCAGGCTTGTCGGCACAGGCTCAGGCAGGGATCCGATTTTGGAAAAGCGGTCGGCTATGATTTGCAGCCGCTGCACGTCCTTGCCCATCTCGGGGATGAGTGGGTCGTCGGGGTAGCTCTCCTTCAGAATCTCCTGCCACGCCATGAGTGAGGAAATGGGCGTGCCGAGTTGGTGGGCGGTCTCCTTCGACAGTCCCACCCACACCTTGTTTTGCTCCGCCCGCTTCGAGGTGAGCAGCGCGAAGATGGCCACCACCACGAAAATCATCACCACGCCCAGCTGTGCGAACGGATACCATGCCAGCCGTTTCAGCATGAGGGAGTCGTCGTAGCAGACGTTCATGTAGTCATCGCTCACCGTTTCGCTCAGCGATATTCTGATGCATCGCCCCGATGCTTGCAGCCGCTCCGACATTTTGGAAAGAAAGCGCAGACTGTCGGCGTAGTTGTCGGCCTTGATGGGCACGTTGCGGAAGTCGGTCACCACGCCGCTCTTGTCGGTCACGACCACCGGGATGGTGTTGTTGTCGTTCAGCACCCGCAGCACCAGCGACAGGTCGGTGTTCTCATCGGCCTGCGAGAGCGACTTCATGGCCTGCGCCCATATCTCCATTCTGCCCCGTTCCTCCTTGGAGAGGTCGAGGGTGAGGTAGTGCGACACCACGAGCGAGGCGATGGCTATGATTACCGCCGCCGCCATGAGGAGTATTTTCACCTGTCTTATGCGGTCTGTCCATTGCATAACGTGATAAGAACGTTTTTGGTGGGTGTTTTATTGCTTCTCTGCCGCGCCGCGCGTCTTCTTTTGATGGTCTTCCCGCCGCCGTTTCTGTGTGCTGGGCGTGGCGGTTTCCGGGTGGTGGCGTGGCGGCTTCAAGGAGGGGTTGGGGTGGCTTTGTGGAGGGTAAATTGCACCTTGGTGAGCAAAAAGTTGCTCCGAAATTTGGCGGATTGGAAAAATAGTCATACCTTTGCACCGCTTTTCAGAGCAAGGGCGTTTAGCTCAGTTGGTTTAGAGCATCTGCCTTACAAGCAGAGGGTCGGCGGTTCGAATCCGTCAACGCCCACAGGGGTGTTCCCCGTGGTCTCCTTCGTGGGGCTGCGGGGATTTTTTTTATGCCCGTTTCTCTTGTTTTTATTTTTCTTTAATTTGGTTCTTTGTAATCGGCTGGCAGCCAGATGCTTTGTCAAACGTATGCCTTTGCGTCCCAAAACCATACCTTTTGCCGTGCGAAACC
>CAZASQ010000027.1:0-4870 GCA_964487905.1 uncultured Prevotella sp.
TACCTTTTGCCTTGCCAAACGTATGCTTTTGCAGGGCGGGGAGCACTGGCGGCTTCGCGGCAAGGGGCGTTTTCTGTCAGCGAGGGGCTTCCGTGTGCTTCTCTGCGTGGCTTGCTCGTGCCGCGTTCGTGCCGCTCCTTCTGGCCTTTGGTGGGTCTTTCAGCAATATTTTAGGAAATTTAGCCTCCCTTTTAATAGAAGAACAGAATTAAATTCGTAATTTTGCAACCGTAAATTTACACGAAAAAGATGTTGGATACATTGACCGCCATATCGCCCATAGACGGGCGGTACAGAGGCAAGGCAGAGCCTTTGGCCGATTATTTCTCGGAGTTTGCGCTGATACGCTATCGCGTTCGCGTTGAAATAGAATATTTTATCGCTTTGGTGGAGCTGCCGTTGCCGCAGCTCCAAGGGTTCGACCGCGCCCTCTTCGACAGTCTGCGCGGCATCTACCGTGATTTCACGGAGCAGGATGCCGTCCGCGTGAAGGACATTGAGAAGGTGACGAACCACGATGTCAAGGCCGTGGAGTACTTTATCAAGGAAAAGCTCGATGCCATGGGCGGCCTTGATGCCTACAAGGAGTTCATCCACTTCGGCCTTACGTCGCAGGACATCAACAATACCAGTGTGCCCATGTCCGTGAAGGAGGCCTTGGAGCAGGTCTACTATCCGCAGATGGAGGAGTTGATTGCTCAGTTGCAGGCCTACGCCGATGAGTGGAGGGACGTTCCCATGCTGGCCAAGACCCACGGACAGCCCGCGTCGCCCACCCGTCTGGGCAAGGAGATTCAGGTGTTTGTCTATCGCCTCACCGAGCAGCTGCAGGCGTTGAAGGCTTGCAAGCTGACGGCGAAGTTTGGCGGAGCCACCGGCAACTTCAACGCCCATCATGTGGCCTATCCCGGCTACGACTGGCGTGAGTTTGCCAACCGTTTTGTGGCCGAGAAGCTTGGCTTGGAGCGGGAGCAGTGGACCACACAGATAAGCAACTACGACCATTTGGGTGGCGTGTTCGATGCTATCCGCCGCATCAACACCATCATGATCGACTTGGATCGTGACGTGTGGATGTACATTTCCATGGAGTATTTCCATCAGAAGATCAAGCAGGGCGAGGTGGGATCGAGTGCCATGCCGCACAAGGTGAACCCCATCGATTTCGAGAACAGCGAGGGCAACCTTGGTATGTCCAATGCCGTCTTGCAGTTCCTCGCCGGCAAGCTGCCCATAAGCAGGCTGCAGCGCGATCTTACCGACTCCACCGTGCTGCGCAACGTAGGTGTGCCTTTGGCCCACAGCATCATTGCCATCCAAAGCACGCTCAAAGGCTTGCGCAAACTTATCCTCAACAGCGACAAGATCAACGCCGACCTCGACAATATGTGGCCGGTGGTGGCCGAGGCCATACAGACCATCTTGCGCCGTGAGGCATACCCGCACCCCTACGAGGCGCTGAAGCAACTCACCCGGGGCAACGAGAAAGTGACGGGGCAGACCATTCGCGACTTCATCGCCACGCTCAACGTGAGCGATGCCGTGCGCGAGGAGCTGCTGGCCATCACCCCTCATAACTATACGGGCATCTGATGTCTGCCGGGCGGTCACGCCCCGACAGGCCGTTGACTGGCAAAAAGGACACAAGAATATAAATATAGCATGATAATTTGGCCGTGAGGCTATTCTCAAATTTAAAGAACAACGATTTATGGCAGAAGATTTAGAAAACAAGCAAGAACTGTCATCCGAGCAAAATGCGCCTACCCGTGAGGGCTACTCGCAGGATGGACATCAGGGTGGCGGACAAAGAGAGTATCGCTCGCCGAGACCTCAGCGCCCGCGCATTCACTCACAGCGCGCCTATAGCAGTGACCGAAACAATCAGGGAAGCGAGCAGGGCTTCCGCCCCGAGGGCTTTGGGGCAGGTCTTCAGAGTGCTTCCAGCAGTCCGCGTCAAGGCGGTTACCGTCCGCGCTACAACAATCAGGGTGGCTATCAGCCCCGTCAGCAGGGCGGTTATCAGCCGCGCCAGCAAGGAGGCTACCAGCCGCGCCAGCAACAGGGCGGCTATCAAGGCCAGCAGCAGGGCGGCTATCAGTCGCGTGGTTATCAGCCGCGCCAGCAGCAGGGCGGCTACCAGAGCCAGCAGGGTGGCTATCAGGGTCACGGCTATCAGCCCCGTCAGCAGCAGGGCGGCTACCAGTCGCGTGGCTACCAGCCTCGTCAGCAAGGCGGCTACCAAGCTCAGCAGGGCGGTTACCAGCCCCGTGGCTATCAGCAGGGCTACCAGCAGGGTGGCTATCAGCCCCGTGGCGGCTATCAGCAAGGCTATCAGCAGGGCGGTTATCAGCCCCGTGGCGGCTATAACCAGAACAACCGCAAGCAGCACACGCCGGGCTACAACCCCAATGCAAAATATTCGCTCAAGAAGCGTATAGAATATAAGGAGGAACACATCGACCCGAATGAGCCGATACGTCTGAACAAGTATCTCGCCAATGCCGGTGTCTGCTCGCGAAGGGAGGCAGATGAGTATATCCAGGCAGGTGCGGTGACCGTCAATGGCACCGTTGTTACCGAGCTGGGAACGAAGGTTCTGCGTTCCGATGAGGTGAAATTCCGCGATCAGGACGTGACGATGGAGAAGAAAGTCTACGTGCTTCTCAACAAGCCGAAGGACTATGTGACCACGAGCGATGACCCGCAGCAGCGCAAGACGGTGATGGACTTGGTGAAAGATGCCTGCTCTGAGCGCATCTATCCGGTGGGACGCCTCGACCGCAACACCACGGGTGTGCTGCTTCTGACCAACGATGGCGACTTGGCAAGTAAGCTCACGCATCCCAAGTTCCTCAAGAAGAAGGTCTATCACGTCTACCTCGACAAGCCCGTAACGGCTCACGACTTGCAGCAAATCGCCGAGGGCGTGGAGCTGGAGGACGGTGAAGTGCACGCAGATGCCATATCTTATGCCAGTGCCACTGACGAGAAGCAGGTCGGCATCGAGATTCACAGCGGCAAGAACCGCATTGTGCGCCGCATCTTCGAGAGCCTTGGCTATCGTGTCGTGAAGCTCGACCGCGTTCAGTTTGCCGGTCTTACGAAGAAGAACCTGCGCCGCGGCGACTGGCGTTTCCTCTCTCAGAAGGAGGTGGAGATGCTCCGCATGGGCGCATTCGAGTAAAACACATTCTTGGAGTGTGTCCCCCGCTCTCCTTATTGCAAGAAAAGGCAGGGCGGGGCACGCTCTTAGGACATCATTACTTAATATACAGCAGAATCACTAACGATGAAAAGAACAAAAGTGGTCGATGCCTTGCAGTGCACCGACTATGGAAAAGATATTAACGTGAAAGGTTGGGTGCGCTCACACCGCAGCAGCAAGGCCGTGGATTTTATCGCGCTCAACGATGGTTCTACCATTAAGAACATTCAAGTTGTCGTCAATCCGGAATCGTTTGATGAGGAGACGCTGAAGAACATCACCACTGGCGCGTGCATCAGCGTTGTGGGCACGCTTGTGGAGAGCCAGGGAAAGGGGCAGACCTGTGAGGTGCAGTGCAAGGAACTCGAAATCTACGGCCTCTGCGGGAGCGACTATCCCATGCAGAAGAAAGGTCAGAGCTTCGAGTATATGCGCAAGTACGGACACCTGCGCCTGCGCACCAACACTTTCGGGGCCGTGTTCCGCATCCGCCACAACATGGCCATGGCCATCCATCAGTTCTTCCATGAGCACGGATTCTATTATTTCCACACGCCGTTGGTGACGGCCAGCGACTGCGAGGGCGCGGGCAATATGTTCCAAGTGACAACGCTCGACCTTGACCGTGTGGCCAAGACGGGCGAGGTGGACTACTCGAAGGACTTCTTCGGAACGCGCACCAGCCTCACGGTGAGTGGACAGCTGGAGGGCGAGCTGGGTGCTACGGCGCTCGGAGCCATCTATACCTTCGGCCCAACGTTCCGCGCCGAGAACAGCAACACGCCGCGCCACTTGGCCGAGTTCTGGATGATAGAGCCTGAGGTGGCCTTCCTCGACCAGGAGGGGTTGATGGATTTGGAGGAAGAGTTCATCAAGTACTGTGTGAACTGGGCTTTGGACAAATGCCGCGATGACTTGGAGTTCCTCAATCAGATGATAGACAAGAAGCTCATCGAGACGCTTGAGTCGGTTGTCAAGGAGAGTTTCGTGCGCCTTACCTACACCGAGGGCATCAACATCTTGCAGGAGGCTGTCAAGAACGGCCGCAAGTTTGAGTTCCCCATCACGGGATGGGGCATGGACTTGTCCAGCGAGCATGAGCGTTACCTCGTGGAGGAGCATTTCAAGCGTCCTGTCATCATGACCGATTACCCCAAGGAAATCAAGGCTTTCTATATGAAGAAGAACGCCGATGGCAAGACTATGCAGGGCACGGACGTGCTTTTCCCACGCATAGGCGAGATTATTGGTGGCTCAGTGCGTGAGGAAAACTACGACAAACTTGTGGATGAGATGGAGGCTCGTGGCATGGAGGCCGACACTTACTCGTGGTATCTCGACACGCGCCGTTATGGCTCGTGCCCCCATGCAGGCTTCGGCCTGGGCTTTGAGCGGCTCATTCTCTTCGTCACTGGTATGCAGAACATCCGCGATGTGATTCCTTTCCCGCGCACACCGAAGAGCGCGGAGTTCTAATACGGACACCGAAAGGCAACAATATAGCTAACCGTCCACGGCAGATAAGGCTTTTTCCCCGTCTGCTGTGGACGGTTTTTCTTTTCCGGCAGCGCATGGTTTGTGGCAGGGAGTCGAGAAAGGGTCAAGTGTGCGCGTTGCTTAAACATACCCGTCCATCGCCGTTTTTAGAATAAAGAACAAGAT
>CAZASQ010000027.1:4970-35065 GCA_964487905.1 uncultured Prevotella sp.
ATAAAGAACAAGATGGGGCAAACCATTACGCCTCATGGCGGATGCCCCTCTTGCCGCAACAGAAAGATAAAAAAGTAGTGGCGTGTAAGTCGTTGCTCATCAATGTGTTGGAGAAATGGGTTCCCGCGCGTTGCAAAACCATACCTTTTGGAGTGCGAAACGTATGGTTTGAGCGCGCAAAACCATACCTTTTACAAGGCCAAAGGTTAGGTCTCGGATGTCATCCCCCAGCCTTTGGCCTTTTTGTTCCGTTGTTTTATTCTTGCGAGGCGTGTCCGCTCGCTTCCTCACTCCTGCATTCCGCTGCTTTGCAGGCATCCGTTGCAGCCCCGTTTTCGGCCTCTTCCGCCGGGCGTATGCGCATTGTTCCGGCGCGGCGGACGAGGTCTTTCACCACCTCACCGCCGGCAATGAGTCCGGCCGTGGCGGGAACCCATGCGTTTGATGCGGGGGGGATGGGCTTGTCGGCGCGCTGCCGTGCCTCCTGCAAGGCGGTCTCGATGGCCGTGGGGGGTATTTCCTCCGGCTCACCGATGCTCTCCAAAGGCTCTTCCGGGCTGTAAACCACTTTCACGTGCTTGATGTCGGTCTTGCGCAGCTTCTTTCTGATGACCTTGGCAAGCGGGTCATTGATGGTCTTGAAGATGTCCGTCACCTCAAATAGGGTAGCGTCCAGCTTGTAGGCCGCGCCCATGCACGACAGCAGGGGCACCCCTTGCTCGTGGCAACGGCGTATGAGGTCAAGTTTGGCCTTCACCGTGTCGATGCAGTCCACCACATAGTCGTAGCTCGCGAAGTCGAATTGGCCGGCGTTTTCCGGCAGGTAGAACGTTGGATGCTTGCGCACCACGCAGTCGGGATTGATGTCTTGTATGCGCTTTTCGGCCACGTCTACCTTGCGCAGTCCCACCGTTGAGTGGGTGGCGAGGAGTTGTCGGTTGATGTTGGAGGGGCTTACGAAGTCATCGTCTATCACATCGATTGCGCCCACGCCGCTTCGGGCGAGCACTTCCACCACGTAGCCGCCCACTCCGCCCACTCCGAATACGGCCACACGGCTGTCTTGGAGCGTGTCTATGGCGGGCTTGCCCAGCAGGAGTTGTGTCCTGGAAAATTGGTTCTGCATGAGTTGACTTGTCTTTTGTGCTGCAAAGTTACGATGAATCGTCCGAAAAACCGATGCGCGATGCTTTCAATGCTGCTTTTTGTTTGAACAAATGTGCTTTTCCTTTGTCAATTGAGGAACTAATTTAGGCCGTTTCGGTGAAAATTCGTTCCTTTGCAAGCGTGAAAGAGATGATGACCATACTGACCATAACGGGTTCTGACGGCACGGGACTTTCGGGTGTGCAGGCCGATATGAAGCTCATTGCCGCCTTGGGAGGCTACGCCGTGTCGGCCGTAACGTGCATTACGGTGCAGAATACGCTCGGCATACAGGAGTTTTTCGACATACCTGCCCCTGTCGTCCGTAGTCAGATAGAGGCCGTGGTCAATGATGTCGCGCCCCAAGTGGTCAAGGTGGGCATGATACGCTCGGTGGAAGTGCTCGATGTTGTGGTTGATGCCATCTCGCGTTATCGTCCGCGCTATGTGGTCTATGCGCCCGTTCCGGTCTCGGCCAAGGGCGAACGGCTCATGGACGATGATGTGTTGGCGCGCGTCAAGGCACGTCTGCTTCCGCTTTGCACGCTCGTTGCGCCGCCGCAGCATGCCTTTCACGGTGAGCGCAATGCTTACAGCAGTGCCGTGGCCGTCTATTTGAGCCAAGGCGATGGTATTGCCGAGGCACAGCGCAAGGCCGAGCAGTTTGCCAAAGAGCTGCTGGCGCGCACGGCAGGGCCGCAAAGCCGCGGCATGGAGCGTTATCAGGCGTTCCTCAGCGCGGTGGATGCGCACGTGCTGACCAACAATGACGTGGCGTTCTATGCCGATTGCCTCAACGTTACGCCCCGTTATCTCTCGCAGGTGTGCCGCAAGATGGGGGGCAAAACGCCCAAGCAAATCATCGATGACGCACTTCTCCGCCGCATTCAATCCGACTTGACACTCACTAACCGAACTGTTCAGGAGATAGCCTACGACTGTGGGTTCACCTCGCAAGCACATTTCTCGAAGTTTTTCAAGAAGCAAACGGGGCAAACGCCCAGCGAATACCGCAGGGAACAAGCCTTGAAGTAAGTCTGTTGCGCCGGTTTGGCCGCCCTGCGAGGCGGCTTGGGATGGCGATGGGCGCAGGGGTGAACTGTATCCGTACCTTTCCGCTCCGATGGAAGGTGGGCGAAAGGCGGGTGGTGGCTGAATTAAGGCAGACGAGAATCCAAGCCAAGGCGGGCGGAAGCTGACCTAAGGAACGACAAACAAGAGACAAAAAGCGGGCAATAGCCCAACAACAGACCAATAAGAAACGAACAAACGCATATTATTATGGAAGAGAACAGACAAGAACTGAACCGCAATCTCGCCCAAATGCTCAAGGGCGGAGTAATCATGGACGTGACGACGCCCGACCAGGCACGCATTGCCGAGCAGGCAGGTGCCTGTGCCGTGATGGCCTTGGAACGCATTCCAGCCGACATTCGCGCCGCCGGCGGGGTGAGCCGCATGAGCGATCCGAAGATGATAAGGGGCATTCAAGAGGCCGTTTCCATACCCGTGATGGCCAAATGCCGCATCGGTCACATTGCCGAGGCGCAGATTTTACAGGCCATAGAGATTGATTACATTGATGAGAGCGAAGTGCTCAGCCCTGCAGACAACATCTATCACATCGACAAGACGCAGTTCCGCGTGCCATTCGTGTGCGGAGCGCGCAACTTGGGCGAGGCTTTGCGCCGCATTGCCGAAGGCGCGACGATGATTCGCACGAAAGGCGAGCCGGGAACGGGCGATGTGGTGCAGGCCGTGAGCCACATGCGGCAGATGCAGGCCGAGATTCGCCGTCTCGTGAGCATGGGCGAGGACGAGCTTTTTGAAGCCGCCAAGCAGCTGCAGTCGCCCTATGAGCTGGTGAGATATGTGCATGACCATGGCAAACTGCCCGTTGTCAATTTCGCCGCAGGTGGTGTTGCCACGCCAGCCGATGCCGCGCTGATGATGCAACTGGGCGCGGAGGGCGTGTTTGTAGGCTCGGGCATCTTCAAGAGCGGCAATCCCGAGAAGCGCGCCGCAGCCATTGTGCAGGCGGTGACCAACTACAATGATGCCCGGAAGCTGGCCGAGCTGAGCGAAGACTTGGGCGAGGCAATGGTGGGCATCAATGAGGAGGAGATAAAAGTACTCATGGCGGAGCGCGGAAAATGAGGATTGCAGTACTGGCTTTGCAAGGAGCGTTTGCCGAACATGAGCGTATGGTGCGCGCATTGGGCGCGGAATGCTTCGAGATACGTCAGCTTGCCGACTGGGCGCGCGCCAAAGACGGCTTGATAATACCCGGCGGAGAGTCTACCACCATGCTTCGGCTGCTTGCCGGCCTGCGCTTGCTTGCCCCCGTTCGCCAAGCCATTGCCGGGGGATTGCCCGTCTTTGGCACGTGTGCAGGGCTGATATTGCTGGCCAAGGAGGTGGACGGCGAGGCTTCGGAACGCCTTTCCACGATGGACATCCGCGTGCGCCGCAATGCCTACGGCCGACAGCTGGGCAGCTTCCGTGCCAATATCGACATGGCCGAGGTGGGCAATGGCGTTCCGGCCACGTTCATTCGCGCTCCCTATATTGAAGAGGTGAGCGAACGCGCTCGCGCTTTGGCCACCGTGGACGGGCATATCGTTGCCGCGCGGCAAGACAATCAGTTGGCTACGGCTTTCCATCCGGAACTGAATGATGACTTGCGCGTGCATCAGTATTTCCTCCGTATGGTGGAAAAATCGCTGGCCTTGGCCACTGGCGCGTAGCCGTTGCGGGCGAAAAAGATTCGATTGGATAATGAAAGGTGTGGTTTTGCAATGCAAAACCACACCTTTTGCGTTGTCAAACCATACCTTTTACCGTGCAAAACCATACCTTTTGTGCGGCGGAAGTGTGTTTGCGTGGAACCGTTTGGTTATCAAGTGGTTATGATGTGGTGGTGAAAAGGGCCTGTCGGACGTATGGTGTGAAAACGATTCTTGCCCTTTCAGCCACTGGCCAAGGCTTTTTCCTTGGGCAAGATGTGCTGAAAGGGCAAGAAAAAAATGAGGCTGGCGGTGGCGCGGCGGTTTCAATGCCGCGCGTGCGGAGAACTTTTAAGTGCCTTATTCCTGCTCGCCGCGCTTGGTGAGTGTCACCGATGTGGGGCCGGGGATGACAAGACGGCGCTTGTAGAGGTCGCCCACGGCGCGCTTGAACACTTTTTTGCTCACGTGGAACGTGCGCTTGATGTCCTCCGTGTCGCTCTTGTCGCCCAGCGGGCAGTGTCCGCCATTGTCGCGGAGGTATTGCAGCAGCGTCTCGGCAAAGTCCTCCTTCTGCCGTTTGCCCGTGGGTTGCAGCGTGCAGTCTATCTTGCCGTCTTCCCGAATGTTGCCAATGTAGCCCCGCAGACGGTCGCCCGTGTGCACGTACTGGAAGATTTGGCTCTCATAGATGAGGCCGGGGTAGCGGTTGTCGATGATGACCTTGAAGCCCAGGTCGGTCTTTTGCCACACGAGCAGCGACACCTCATCGCCCGGATGGTAGGGGCGGAACGCGCTTTCCGGCTCTTCTGTGTTGCCCTTTGCCGCATGGAGCAGGTCGGTGGCGTAGTCGCTGAGGTAGTGTTCCACCTTGGCCGAGGCCATGAGGCGGTAGCTCTCCTCGTCGTGATGTATGTGCACGATGTACTTGTCGCCCACCTCCATGCGCCTTTTCTGCTCGCGGAAGGGGCAGAAGAGGTCTTTCGTCACGCCCCAGTTGAGGAACGCGCCGTATTGGTTGACCCATGAGCAGGGCAGGTAGGCGAAGTCGCCCACCACGGCCAGTGGTTTCTCGGTGGTGGCGATGGGTCTTTCCTCTTGATCCAAGTAGACAAAGGCGCGCACGGTGTCGCCCACCTGCGTGCCTTCGGGCACATATTTGTCGGGCATGAGTATTTCGCCATCGCGTCCGCCATCAAGATAGAGGCCGAAAGCCTCTCCTTTGCCCTCGCGGCGGGCTATCTCCACTACTTTCAAATCATTGTAGTCGCCAAGTTTTATCATTGTCATTGTCGTGTGCGAATAAAGGGGTTGATGATGTTGGTTGATGTTTTGGGGTGCTGTGGGGGCAGTGTGTGCCCGTGTCGGCGGGTCAGACAGTCTGCTCGCCGTCCGGATTGACAATCAGTCCGTCGCGCAAGTGAATTGTGCGGTCGGTGATGGCGGCCAGCGTCTCATCGTGGGTGACGATGACAAAGGTCTGCCCAAACTTGTCGCGCAGGTCGAAGAAGAGCTGGTGCAGCTCCTCCTTGTTCTTGCTGTCGAGGCTTCCCGATGGTTCATCGGCCAGAATCACGGCGGGATTGTTGACTAATGCGCGTGCCACGGCCACTCTTTGCTTCTCGCCGCCGGAGAGTTCGCTGGGCTTATGGTGCGCGCGGTCGGTCAGTCCCATGAATTCGAGCAGCTCGCGGGCGCGCTCTTTGGCCTCGGAGGTGCTCTTGCCGGCGATGAATGCGGGTATCATGATGTTCTCAATGGCCGTGAACTCGGGCAGGAGCTGATGGAACTGGAACACGAATCCCACGTGGGCATTGCGGAACTCGCTGAGCTTGGCAGTCTTCAGCGTGCTGGTGTCGATGCCGTCTACGACCACTGAGCCGGCATCGGGCTTGTCCAGCGTGCCGATAATTTGGAGCAGGGTGGTCTTTCCCGCCCCCGATGGCCCCACGATGCTCACCACTTCGCCCTTGGCAATGTGTAGGTCGATGCCCTTGAGCACTTGCAGCGAACCGAAACTCTTGCTGATTCCTTTGATGTCTATCATGATTTCCTTTGGGTTTTTCTGATTTGTTTCCTCGCGATGAGCGTAGCTTTGCGCCAGTGGGTGTGCATCCAGTCGCTCAGCATCTCGTAGGCCGACTGGTCTTCGATGTGCTGCGGCTCGGCAAAGGTCATTGTGTCAATCTTGTCTGTGCCGTATTGGTCGGGGAAGACAATCATGAGGTTCTTTCCCGAGAAGTATTTGGTAAGCTCTTCGGGTAGCCTGTCCATGGCGTTCTTGTAGGAAACGGTGCCCTTGCGTGCCGTCACGACCACGAAAATGTGGTCTTCCTTGATTTGGGAGGCCAGCATGGGCAGCTCGTTCCAGTGCTCCATCTCCACATATTCGGCACGTACGCCCTCATGATGGTTGCGCTCATACTGCGTAATCAGTGCGAGTGTGTCCTTTCGGCCGTGGTAGCTGATGCGGCAATCCAAGTTTTCGGCCATCCGCGACAGCCTCTCCAGCCAGCGGTAGAAGCCCGGCTCAAACTGCGCACGGGAGGGAACGGTCACCACGATGCGCCTTAGGGTGCTCAAAGGCTGCATGAGCCGCGCCATGATTATTTGCCGCGTGAGTCCGTTGAAGAGGCTTTGGTGGAACTTCCCCCAAAATTTCGTCGACTCGCTGAAGTGCATGTGCATGCCGATGACTATCTCCGTGGCTCTGTATTCTTTGAAAGCGTGCTCAATGCCGTTGGCAATGTTGGCTGCTACGCGCAGTTGCGTCTGCATGAGCACATCGGCCGATGCGGCATAGGTGGTCACCTGCTCCAGAAGTTTGTTGCCCTGCTTCCGCATACGGTCTATGTTGTCATCGTCATAGACCACGCTCAGTGCCACAAGCCCGTGGTTTCGTTTGGGATTGCGCATGAGAATGGCCAGGTTTACCAGCCTGTTGGCATACTCGGGATACTTCACGGGGATGAGTACGGTTTCCTCTTGCTGGCCGCTGTCCTCTTGTGCCTGTTCCTTTTCGGAGAGAACGATGTGCTTGGAAGCCTGTTCGGTGACGAGGCTGGAGATGATGCACGTGATGAGGATCATGATAACGATGCCGTTGAGCACATCGTTGCCAAAGAGATATTGCCCCGGCGCGGTCTGAATGTTCACTCCCACCATCACCATGGCTATCGCCCCGGCCGCGTGGGCTGATGTCAGACCGAACATCAGGTGCCGCGATGGCCAGTCCATGCGCAGCAGCCAGCCCGCAATATAGGCGGCTATGGCCTTGCCGGCTGTGCCGAAGAAGACGATACAGCCCACAACGAGCAGGATTGCGCCTCCCTCGAAGAGCGTTCGCAGGTTGATGAGCATTCCAACGCCGATAAGAAAGTAGGGGATAAAGAGGGCATTGCCCGTGAATTCAAGGCGATTCATCAGCGGCGACACCTTGGGCACAAAGCGATTGAGGATAAGTCCGGCAACGAAAGCTCCGAAAATGCCCTCCAAGCCGATGGCTGCCGAGAGCACGGCAGAGATGAAAAGGATGGAGAGGACGAAGATAAACTGCATCACCGCGTCACTATAGCGGCGCAGAAACCAGCGGGTGAGGCGGGGAATAAGGAAGATGACGCCCGCGCAGAAAGCCGCAAACTTGACCACGAAGAGCAGCCAGAAGCCTATGCCCGCGCCGCCTTGGAAGCGGTTGACAATCATGGCCAGAATGACAAGCGACACAAACAGCGACATCATCGTTGCGCCCACGCTCATCGTAGTTGCGCTGTGGTGCCCCAGTCCGTATCGTCCCACGATGGGGTAGGCCACAAGCGTGTTGGAAGACATGATGCATCCCAGCAGCAGGGAGGCCATTGTGGAGTAGCGAAGCACCCAGATGCTCGTCAGGAAGGTGAGCACAAAGGGCACGGCAAACGTCAGAAAGCCGAGCAGCATCACCCGGCCGCGACTGCGCCGAAGCCCCTCCAAGTCCATCTCCAAGCCCGCAAGGAACATGATGTAGAACAGTCCCACGAAGCCAAAAAGATTGAATGAGTCGTCGCGCGCCAAGATGTTGAGACCGTAAGGGCCTATCAGCACGCCGGCAAGCACCAGCCCAATGATGTGCGGAATGCGTAGCCGACCCATGATAATCGGCGCAAAGAGGATGATCAGCAGCACCGTAAGGAAGATGAGAGGTGGTTGCGTGATGGGGAAATACTGAGCCGTGATTAGCATGAGAATCGAAAATTTTGTGCAAAGGTAATAAAAAACGCACGATAAATAGGCACTATATCCTTGCTTTTTCGTAATTTTGCGCCATATTGTTTAAGGTAAAGAGAAAGGAAAAGAAATGAGAATAGCCATAGTTGGCGCAAGTGGCGCGGTGGGGCAGGAGCTTCTCCGCATACTGGAGGAGCGCAATTTCCCGGTAGACGACCTGTTGTTGTTTGGCTCAAGCCGCAGTGCGGGACGCAAATATGCCTTCAAAGGGCAGGAGTATACCGTGCGCCTGTTGCAGGACAACGATGATTTCCGTGGCGTGGACATCGCTTTCGTCAGCGCGGGGGGCAGCACTTCGGCGCAATATGCCGACACCATCACGCGCCACGGCGCAATCATGATCGACAACAGCAGCCAGTTCCGCATGGAGGAGGACGTTCCCCTCGTGGTGCCGGAGGTCAATGCGGAGGACGCACTGTGCCATCCGCGCGGCATTATCGCCAATCCCAACTGCACTACCATCATGATGGTGACCGTGCTTGCCCCCATCCACAAGCTGTCGCCCATCCGCAGCATCCGTGTGTCGAGCTATCAGAGCGCGTCGGGTGCGGGAGCGGATGCCATGCGCGAGCTGGAGACGCAGTACAAGGAGATTATTGAGGAGGGAAAGGCGCGCACCATCAGCCACTTCCCGCATCAGTTGGCCTACAATGTCATTCCTCAAATAGACAAGATGACCCCCAACGACTATACGAAGGAGGAGATGAAAATGTTCAACGAGACACGTAAGATCATGCACTCCGATGTTCGCACGAGTGCCACCTGCGTGCGCGTAAGCTCCCTTCGCAGCCATTCCGAGAGTGTTTGGTTCGACACCGAGCGGCCGTTGACGGTAGAGGAGATCCGTGAGGCGTTGTCCGCGGCACCCGGTGTGTCGCTCGTTGATGATCCTCAGCACTATGTTTATCCCATGCCGCTCGACAGTGCGGGCAAGGACGATGTGTTCGTGGGGCGCGTGCGCAAGGACTTGGCCTCCGACAACGGCTGCACGCTTTGGCTCACGGGTGACCAGATACGCAAGGGCGCGGCACTCAACGCCGTGCAGATAGCCGAATATCTGCTGCGCTCTTGATAGATACAGTCCGGCATAAGGCGACCTGGCAAGCGGCCTTCCCCATGATGTGGGGGAGCGGTGCTTGCCGGGTCGCTTTGTGTTATGGCGTTGCCGTAGTCTTATTTGTGTGCCTTGTAGTACTTGATGGCGGCGGCCACGTTGCGTTTTACGGCCTTGCTGGAGAACGTTGCCCCCGTAACGCCGTCCACGGTCGATACTTTTGCGGCCGTGCTTGTCTTCATGCCCTCGTATTGGGGCAGTATCTCAGTGCGCACTTTGTTGAAGTACTTCGGGCTTTCTTGGTTGCGCAGTGCCTCCACTTTCACCACCCTGTTGCCCTTGATGTACACGTTCAGTGGCGTAGCCCCACGGTATCCGCGCACGTTCTTGGTCAGTGTGGTCGTGTTCACTACGTAAGTGCCATCGCTCAGTCGGCGCATCACCTTGTCAGATTGCCCTGCCGCGAGGGCAATGCTTGTGCCCATGACGCAGGCGAGGGCCAGTGTGGCCAGTTTGTTTGCTCTTCTCATCTTGTGTCCTTTCCTTATTTAATATAGTGTTTCTTGTCTTTTGCCTTGTAGGAATGCCTGTTTCTTGTTTTGACATTCTGTAAATAAGCGATGCAAAGATAAGCATAAAGCCCCGTTTGCCGCATTGCGTGGTGGTTAATTTAGATACTATTAACTTTGTTGTCTGCCTCTTGTGCGTTCCATAAGTAAGCGTTAGGTTGGGGGCGGAACGCCTCTCTCGCGTTGTGCCGCCGTTTTCCCCGCTGTGTAATAGGTTACGTTTTGCCCTGCGAAACCATACCTTTTGCGCGGTCAAAGGTTACCTTTTGCAGCCCAAAAGGTAACCTTTTGTTTTTGCCCGTATGTCTGCGGCTTGTCCGGGCGTGTGGTGTGGTGCCGTCTTTGATGGCTTGATTCGCTCTTTTTGGCCTGCGGATGGCCAAAAAGAGCGTGTTTTTCTCGGGGTAATATTTGGCGAAGTGGTCGGAATTGGTTAACTTTGCATCTCATAATGTAATTACTAACGAAAAAAGAAACAAAAACTATGGACAACGAAAAGAAGCCGCAGCAGCCGCAATTGCAGATAGACCTCAGCCCGGAGGTGTCGAAGGGAACTTATTCCAACTTCGCCATCATCTCCCATTCCAAGAGTGAGTTTGTCACTGACTTTGCCACGCTCCTCCCCGGAGTGCCCAAGGCAATGGTCGCCTCCCGCATCATCATGGCTCCGGAGCACGCCAAGCGTCTCCTTGCTGCGCTGAACGAGAATATCACCCGCTACGAGCAGGAGTTTGGCAAGATTGAGATGCCCCAGCAGGGACGCACCATCGCTCCTTTCGGCGCGCCTAAGGGACAGGCCTAAACGGGAAATAGAGTATTAAAAAATACTAAATACTGCCACATTTCGCTAATTTTTGCGGAGTGTGGCTTTTTTAGTTTCTAATGGGTTAGGTAGTTTGCGGGAATCTTCGTACCTTTGCAGCCCGAAATGGATATGGCTTAAAGCGACCTTTTGGGTTGGGGCTGTGTCTTCCAAGATATTGATAATAAACAAAATAAATATAATAATAAAAAAGAACAACAATGCCTACTATTTCGCAATTAGTAAGAAAGGGCAGACAGGTGATTGTAGACAAGAGCAAGTCGCCGGCGTTGGACAACTGTCCGCAGCGCCGTGGCGTTTGTGTGCGTGTCTATACGACAACCCCTAAAAAGCCTAACTCGGCCATGCGCAAGGTTGCGCGTGTGCGTTTGACCAACCAGAAGGAAGTCAACTCCTACATCCCGGGAGAGGGTCACAACTTGCAGGAGCACAGCATCGTGCTTGTTCGCGGTGGTCGTGTGAAAGACCTTCCTGGTGTGCGTTATCACATCGTTCGCGGAACGCTTGATACGGCTGGTGTGGCCAATCGTACCCAGCGCCGTTCCAAGTATGGTGCTAAGCGTCCGAAGCAGGGCAAGAAGTAAGCCTTGCTGATTCCCAAAGGCGGGGTTGGGTGGTGTCTTTATAATATAAGGAGAGACGCGAGTCAACCCCGTAAGCAGGGAATCTCCAGTACACCCCGCCCCTTTGGCCTGAACTAACAGACGGAGATGTCTGGCGCTAAGGCCGAAAGCTAAAAATCGAAAGATACATCGTTTTGCTGGAGAATGGAAATCAACAGGTTGAGTAAATGCCCAAGTGTGGGTGTTGAAGAACGCAAAGACGACAGCCTCCGCAGAATAGAATTCGAATAATTAAAATGAGAAAAGCAAAACCAAAGAAGCATGTGATCCTTCCGGATCCGAAGTTCAATGACCAGAAGGTCACCAAGTTCGTCAATCACTTGATGTATGACGGCAAAAAGAATACGTCGTATGAGATTTTCTACACGGCTCTTAGCATCGTGGAGGAGAAGGTAAAGAGCGAGGAGAAGACCCCGCTTGAGGTTTGGAAGCAAGCCCTTGACAACATCACTCCGCAGGTAGAGGTGAAGAGCCGTCGTATTGGCGGTGCTACGTTCCAGGTTCCTACTGAGATTCGTCCGGAGCGTAAGGAGAGTGTCTCGATGAAGAACATGATCGCCTTTGCCCGCAAGCGTGGTGGCAAGAGCATGGCCGAGAAACTGGCTGCTGAGATCATGGACGCCTTCAATAGCCAGGGTGGTGCCTTCAAGCGTAAGGAGGATATGCACCGTATGGCCGAGGCTAACCGTGCTTTCGCTCACTTCAGATTCTAAGTTTCACACATAACAAGGACAGGTAAAAACAATGGCAAATCGCAATTTACATTTGACCCGCAACATCGGTATCATGGCGCATATCGACGCCGGTAAGACAACCACGTCTGAGCGTATCTTGTTCTACACTGGCAAGACGCACAAGATTGGTGAGGTGCACGATGGCGCGGCCACGATGGACTGGATGGCACAGGAGCAGGAGCGTGGTATCACCATCACTTCTGCCGCTACTACGTGTAACTGGGAGTACAATGGCAAGAAGTACAAGATTAACTTGATTGATACTCCGGGTCACGTTGACTTCACCGCTGAGGTGGAGCGTTCGCTGCGTGTGCTTGACGGCGCTATTGCTACCTATTCCGCAGCCGATGGCGTGCAGCCGCAGTCAGAGACTGTGTGGCGTCAGGCCGACAAGTACAATGTGCCGCGTATCGGTTATGTGAACAAGATGGACCGTTCGGGTGCTAACTTCTTCGAGACGGTTCAGCAGATGAAGGACATCCTTGGTGCTAATCCTATCGCCATTCAGATTCCTGTAGGCGCAGAGGAGAACTTCAAGGGTGTTATCGACCTGATCAAGATGAAGGCTATCCTGTGGAACGATGAGTCTATGGGTGCTGCCTATGATGTGGAGGATATTCCTGCCGACCTCGTTGATGAGGCCAATGAGTGGCGTGAGAAGCTCTTGGACGGCGCATCCAACTACGATGATGAACTGATGGAGCTTTATCTCGATGGCCAGGATATTCCTGAGGAGCTGATTATCTCGGCTATCCGTAAGGGTACTGTGGCTATGGAGTGCTGCCCGATGTTGCTCGGTTCTTCTTATAAGAACAAGGGTGTGCAGCCGCTGCTTGACTATACTTGTGCATTCCTTCCCTCTCCGCTGGATACGCCCAACATCAAGGGCGAGAATCCCGATACTGAGGAGGAAGAGGAGCGCAAGCCGGACGAGAATGAGCCGACATCGGCTTTGGCGTTCAAGATTGCCACTGATCCGTTCATGGGTCGTTTGGTGTTCTTCCGCGTCTATTCGGGTAAGGTTGAGGCTGGTTCTTATGTCTACAACCCCCGTTCTGGCAAGAAGGAGCGCATCAGCCGCTTGTTCCAGATGAACTCCAACAAGGAGATTCCTATGCAGGCTATTGAGGCTGGCGACATTGGTGCTGGTGTTGGTTTCAAGGATATCCGCACGGGTGACACCCTCTGCGATGAGGAGCATCCCATTGTGCTGGAGTCTATGACCTTCCCCGACACGGTGCTTTCTATCGCTGTTGAGCCGAAGAGCCAGGCCGACATCACCAAGCTTGATAATGGCCTTGCCAAGCTGGCCGAGGAGGATCCCACGTTCACCGTTCGTACTGATGAGCAGAGCGGACAGACGATTATCTCGGGTATGGGTGAGCTTCACCTCGATATCATCATCGACCGTCTGAAGCGTGAGTTCAAGGTGGAGTGTAACCAAGGTAAGCCGCAGGTTAACTACAAGGAGGCCATCATTGCTACTGCTCAGAGCCGTGAGACTTACAAGAAGCAGTCCGGTGGTCGTGGTAAGTTTGCTTGTATCGATGTTACCATCGGTCCGAAGGACGAGGACTTCACGGAGGGCGACTTGCAGTTTGTCAACATCGTTAAGGGTGGTAACGTGCCTAAGGAGTTCATTCCTTCTGTTGAGAAGGGATTCCGTGATTGCCTCACCAACGGTGTGCTCGGTGGCTTCCCGATGACGGGCTTGAAGGTCACGCTCAGCGATGGTAGCTTCCACCCCGTGGACTCTGACCAGTTGTCGTTTGAGCTTGTTGCTCATCAGGCGTTCAAGAAGCTCTGCCCGCAGGCTACTCCCGTGCTCATGGAGCCGATCATGCGCGTAGAGGTTGTTACGCCGGAAGAGAACATGGGTGACGTGATTGGCGACTTGAACAAGCGTCGTGGTCTTGTGCAGGGTATGGACGAGGCTCGTAGCGGTGCTCGCATCGTGAAGGCCATGGTTCCGTTGGCTGAGATGTTCGGCTATGTGACCGCTCTGCGTACCATCACTTCGGGTCGTGCAACTTCTTCTATGGAATACGATCACCACTCGCCGGTGTCTTCAAGCTTGGCTAAGGAGATCTTGACCGAGCTGAATGGACATCCCGAGCTGATTAAGTAAGACTAATAGCTGCGCTCAGACGGTTTATTGCCTGTCTGAGCGCAGTACCCCACACCATACAAGGCAGTGGACGCAAGCATAGCGAATGACTCTTATGAAGGCGTATCTCTGTCTTGACAGAAAATAGATTTATCAATATTTAATTTAAAGCAAATTAAACGACATGAGTCAGAAAATTCGCATCAAGCTGAAGTCTTATGACCATCAGCTGGTAGACAAGTCGGCCGAGAAGATTGTCAAGGCTGTCAAGGCTACGGGTGCTATCGTGAGTGGCCCTATTCCATTGCCCACCCACAAGCGCATCTACACGGTCAACCGTTCAACTTTCGTTAACAAGAAGTCGCGTGAGCAGTTCCAGCTCTCCAACTACAAGCGTCTTATCGACATCTATAGCTCTACGGCTAAGACGGTCGATGCGCTTATGAAGCTTGAGCTTCCCTCAGGTGTTGAGGTTGAGATTAAGGTTTGATGCCAACGTTTTTATCTTATTCAAGAATTACTAACAAGTTATTGAAATGCCAGGATTATTAGGAAAGAAAATCGGAATGACATCCGTTTTCAGTGCCGACGGCAAGAATGTGCCGTGCACTGTTATCGAAGCTGGTCCTTGTGTTGTAACCCAGGTGAAAACCGTTGAGAAGGATGGTTACAAGGCTGTTCAATTAGGTTTCGGCGAGGCTAAGGAGAAGAATACCTCCAAGCCCATGCAGGGACACTACAAGAAAGCCGGCACAACGCCCAAGAAGCACTTGGCCGAGTTCAAGTTTGACGAGGATTACAATCTCGGTGATACCATTACGGTGGAGCTTTTCAGCGATGCGACTTTCGTTGATGTTGTTGGAACTTCCAAGGGTAAGGGTTTCCAAGGTGTGATGAAGCGCCACGGATTTGGTGGTGTTGGTCAGTCAACTCACGGTCAGGACGACCGTGCCCGTAAGCCGGGTTCTATCGGTGCTTGCTCTTACCCTGCCAAGGTGTTCAAGGGAATGCGCATGGGCGGCCAGATGGGAGGCGACCGGGTAACCACCCAGAACCTCAAAGTGTTAAAGGTAATTCCAGAGCACAACTTGCTCCTTGTTAAGGGCAGCGTGGCTGGATGCATTGGTTCAACCGTAATCATCAACAAGTAATGGATATTAACGTATTGGATATCAAAGGTCAGGAGACCGGCCGCAAGGTGACTCTCAGCGAGAGCATCTTCGGAATTGAACCCAACGACCACGTTATCTACCTTGATGTGAAGCAGTATATGGCTGATCAGCGTCAGGGAACGCATAAGAGTAAGGAGAGAAGCGAAGTTTCTGGTTCCACCCGTAAGCTGGGTCGTCAGAAAGGTGGCGGCGGAGCACGTCGTGGTGACATCAACTCTCCGGTTCTCGTAGGTGGAGGTCGCGTTTTCGGCCCGAAGCCTCGTGATTATCGTTTCAAGCTTAACAAAAAAGTAAAGATTCTTGCTCGCAAGTCTGCGCTTTCTTATAAGGCTAAGGACGATGCCATCGTTGTGGTTGAGGACTTCAATATGGACGCTCCCAAGACGAAAGATTTCGTAAATATTGCTAAAAATCTTAAAGTTGAGGGAAAGAAGGTCCTGCTTCTTTTGCCAGAAGCTAATAAAAATGTATTTTTGTCCGTTCGAAACCTCCAAAGAACTCACGTGATGATTGCAGAGAACGTTAATACGTACAAAATTTTGGATGCAGACGTGCTCGTTATCACTGAGAATTCACTGAAGGCTATTGAGGGTATCTTGAACAAGTAAGTTATACATAAGGAGACAACAGAATATGGGATATATCATTAAGCCAATCGTCACTGAAAAGATGACGAAGATGACGGACAAGTCTTCTTTGGATAAGACTGGTAAGAAGAAGGGCGAGAAGTATACCATTCCGGCACAGCCGAAGTATGGCTTCATCGTCAAGCCCGATGCCGACAAGCTTGCCATCAAGAAGGAGGTAGAGGCTCTGTATAATGTCAAGGTGTTGGATGTCAATACGATGCGTTATGCAGGAAAGCGTATGTCGCGCTACACGAAGCGTGGCCTTGTGAAAGGTCAGCGCAACGCCTTCAAGAAGGCTATCGTCACTCTCCAGAATGGCGATGCTATCGATTTTTACAGCAACATAAAATAAAAAATGGCAGTACGTAAGTTAAACCCGGTTACGCCGGGTCAAAGACACAAGATTATTGGCACGTTCGAGGATATTACTGCATCCGTGCCAGAGAAGTCTCTCGTTTACGGCAAACGTTCAACCGGCGGTCGAAACAACACCGGTAAGATGACCGTGCGCTACATGGGCGGCGGTCACAAGAAGAAGTTCCGCATTATCGACTTCAAGCGAGAGAAGGATGGTGTTCCAGCTGTGGTGAAGACAATCGAGTACGATCCTAACCGTTCGGCTCGTATTGCTTTGCTCTTCTATGCTGATGGTGAAAAACGTTACATTATTGCTCCTAACGGACTGCAGGTGGGCTCTACGCTGCTGTCGGGTACTGAGGCAGCACCCGAGGTTGGCAATACGCTCCCGCTCTCGCACATCCCTGTTGGTACGGTGATTCACAACATCGAACTCCGTCCTGGTGAGGGTGCGCGTTTGGTTCGCTCGGCTGGTAACTTCGCTCAGCTTACTTCTCGTGATGGCGCATATTGCGTTATCAAGCTTCCTTCTGGCGAGACTCGTCAGGTTCTTTCGGCTTGCAAAGCCACTATTGGCAGTGTAGGCAACTCTGACCACGCTCTTGAGCGTTCGGGTAAGGCCGGTCGTTCGCGTTGGTTGGGTCGTCGCCCGCACAACCGTGGTGTTGTTATGAACCCTGTCGATCACCCGATGGGTGGTGGTGAGGGCCGTCAGTCTGGTGGTCACCCACGTTCACGTAAGGGCTTGTATGCAAAGGGTCTGAAGACTCGCGCACCGAAGAAGCTCTCGAACAAGTACATCATTGAGAGAGCTAACAAGAAGTAAACTTATTAAGCGTTAAATTATGAGTCGTTCAATCAAAAAGGGTCCATACATCAACGTATCGCTCGAGAAGAAGATTCTTGCCATGAACGAGAGCGGCAAGAAGAGCGTTGTCAAGACTTGGGCCAGAGCATCGATGATTTCCCCGGATTTCGTGGGACACACCGTTGCAGTTCATAACGGAAACAAATTTATCCCTGTTTACATTACGGAGAACATGGTGGGTCACAAGCTCGGTGAGTTCAGCCCCACGCGTCGCTTCGGTGGCCACTCTGGCAACAATAAGAAGTAAGCAGGCCATTTCATCCATTTAGAATAAATAATAATGGGAGCAAGAAAACATATTAAGGCTGAGGCTATCAAAGAGGCCAAGAAAAGCCAGTATTTTGCTACGCTCAAAGGTTGCCCCTCTTCTCCACGTAAGATGCGCTATGTCGTTGATATGGTACGTGGCATGGAGGTGAACCGTGCGTTGGGCGTACTTCGGTTCTCGAAGAAGGCTGCCGCAGAGAATGTAGAGAAGTTGCTGCGTTCGGCGATTGCTAACTGGGAGGCCAAGAATGACCGCAAGGCAGAGGATGGTGAGTTGTTCATCTCCAAGATTTTCGTCGATGAGGGTGTGACGATGAAGCGTATGCGTCCCGCACCGCAAGGACGTGGCTACAGAATTCGCAAGCGTTCCAATCATGTGACGATTTTCGTCGATTCGAAAGAAGCTGGCACTAACGATGACAATAAATAAGGAGAAGAATGGGACAGAAAGTTAATCCAATAAGCAACCGTTTGGGTATTATCCGCGGTTGGGACTCGAACTGGTTCGGAGGCAAGGATTTTGGCGATAATTTGGTTGAGGATCAGAAGATTCGCCAATATCTCAACAAGCGTCTGGAGAAAGCAAGTGTCTCTCGTATTGTCATCGAGCGTACGTTGAAGCTCGTCACCATTACTGTTTGCACGGCTCGTCCGGGGTTTGTTATCGGTAAGGGTGGAGCTGATGTCGATAAGCTTCGCGAGGAATTGAAGAACCTTTTCAAGAAGGAGATTCAAATTAATATTTTTGAGGTGAAGAAGCCTGATTTGGATGCAACGATTGTTGGTAACAACATTGCTCGCCAGCTGGAGGGCAAGATTGCTTATCGTCGTGCAGCCAAGATGGCCATTGCCAATGCAATGCGTTCGGGCGCAGAGGGTATCAAGGTTCAGATTTCAGGCCGTTTGAATGGTGCCGAGATGCGTCGCAAGGAAATGTTCAAGGAGGGTCGTACCCCGTTGCACACGTTCCGTGCCGACATCGACTATTGCAAGTGTGAGGCTCTCACCAAGGTAGGTCTGCTGGGTGTGAAGGTTTGGATTTGCCGTGGCGAAGTCTACAACAAGGTGGACTTGTCGCCTAACTTCGCACAGGAGAAAGAGTCGCGCCGTCCTAATAACGATCGCCGTGACCGTCGTGGCGGACGCAGAAGAAACAATAACCGTTAAAAGCAGAAGCTATCATGTTACAGCCAAAAAGAGTAAAATATAGAAGACCACAAGATGGTCGCGGCAATAAGGGCAATGCCCATAGAGGCACGCAGCTTGCGTTCGGCTCTTTCGGCATCAAGACCCTTGAGGCCAAGTGGCTTGACAGCCGTCAGATTGAGGCTGCCCGTGTGGCCGTTAACCGTTATATGAACCGTCAGGGTCAGGTCTGGATTCGTATTTTCCCCGACAAGCCCATCACCCGTAAGCCTGCTGATGTGCGTATGGGTAAGGGTAAGGGTGATCCCGCAGGATGGGTTGCGCCTGTTACCCCGGGTCGTGTTCTCTTCGAAGTAGAGGGTGTGAGCTTTGATGTGGCCAAGGAGGCTTTGCGTCTTGCCGCTCAGAAGCTGCCCGTGAAGACGAAGTTTATTGTCAGACGTGATTACGATAAAAACGCTTAAGGTATGAAGATGAATGAAATTAAGGCTCTCGCCGACAAGGATTTGCGCGAGAAGGTGGAGAATGCTGAGGCTGCTCTTTCGCAGATGAAACTCAACCACAACATTACTCCTCTTGAGAATCCATCTCAGATCAAAGCGGCTCGTCGTGACATTGCACGTATGAAGACTGAACTCCGTATGAGAGAACTGAATAAATAACAATGGTCCAGATGGAAACAAGAAATTTAAGAAAGGTAAGACAGGGTGTCGTAATCAGCAACAAGATGGATAAAACCATTGTTATTGCCTCCAAGTTCAAGGAGAAGCACCCTATTTATGGTAAATTCGTGCAGCACACGAAGAAGTACCATGCCCACGATGAGAAGAACGAGGCCAATGTGGGCGACACTGTAATGATTATGGAGACCCGTCCTTTGTCGAAGACGAAGCGATGGAGATTGGTTCAAATCGTAGAAAAAGCTAAGTAAAATATGATACAGGCAGAATCAAGACTTACTGTATGCGACAACAGCGGCGCGCGTGAGGCTAAGTGCATTCGCGTGTTGGGTGGTACGCGTCGTCGTTACGCTAGCGTAGGCGACATCATCGTTGTGGCTGTACAGAACGTCATCCCATCGAGTGAGTTGAAGAAGGGTGCAGTATCCAAGGCTTTGATTGTTCGCACAAAGAAGGAAATCCGTCGTGCCGATGGTTCCTATATCCGTTTTGATGACAACGCTTGCGTGTTGTTGAACAATGCAGGTGAGCTTCGCGGTAGCCGTATCTTCGGCCCTGTAGCCCGTGAGCTTCGTGCTGTGAATATGAAAGTCGTTTCTCTCGCACCAGAGGTTCTCTAATTTTATAAAGCAGAAAGAAATGGCAAAAACCCATATCAGAAAGGACGATACGGTTATCGTTCTCGCAGGTGCCGATAAGGGCAAGACGGGTAAAGTCCTCAAAGTTCTTCGCGATGAGGATCGCGTGGTTGTTGAGGGTGTACACGTAGTGTCTAAGAGCACCAAGCCTTCGGCTCAGAATCCTCAAGGCGGAATCGTCAAGCAGGAGGCTTCAATTCATATTTCCAATGTTAGTCTGATTGATCCGAAGAGCGGAAAGGCTACTCGCATCCGTGTTGAGCGTGAGGGCAAGAACGTGAAGCGTATCTCTAAAAAGTCTGGGGAGGAAATCAAGTAATGGATACAGCACAGTTAAAGAAACAGTATAAGGAGCAGATCGCTCCTGCCCTGCAGAAGCAGTTCAACTATTCTTCGACAATGCAGATTCCTGTCTTGAAGAAGATTGTTATCAATCAGGGACTTGGTGACGCAACGCAGGATAAGAAGATTATTGACGTGGCCATCAATGAGATTACGGCTATCACAGGTCAGAAGGCCGTGGCTACATTCTCTAAGAAGGACATTGCCAACTTCAAACTCCGTAAGAAGATGCCTATTGGTGTGATGGTGACATTGCGCCGTGAGCGTATGTATGAGTTCTTGGAGAAGCTGGTTCGCATCTCCTTGCCTCGTATTCGCGACTTCAAGGGTATTGAGAGCAAGTTCGATGGTCGTGGTAACTATACCCTCGGTATTTCTGAGCAGATTATCTTCCCGGAGATTAACATCGATCAGATTGACCGCATTCAGGGTATGAACATCACTTTCGTCACTTCGGCCAAGACGGACGAGGAAGGTTATGCATTGCTCAAGGCTTTCGGCCTTCCATTCAAGAACGCTAAAAACGATTAAGAGATATGGCAAAAGAATCTATGAAAGCCCGTGAGGTGAAGCGTGCCAAGCTTGTGGCTCGTTATGCCGAGAAGCGTGCTGAATTGAAGAAGATCATCGCTACCTCGAAAGACCCTGCTGAGGCTTATGAGGCTGCCCGCAAGTTGCAGGCCATTCCCAAGAATGCCAACCCCATTCGTCTCCACAACCGTTGCAAGATCACTGGACGCCCGAAGGGCTATATGCGTCAGTTTGGTTTGTCGCGTATCCAGTTCCGTGAGATGGCATCGCAGGGATTGATTCCTGGTGTGAGAAAAGCCAGTTGGTAAAGCAGAAGATTAATGATTGTCAGGAGACGGTGATGCTCCGTCGCCTGATGGTCGTTTTTCAATAGCATACTTTTTTTAATATTGTCGGGGGAGTCCCGATTAATTAAACATTTTATTTTATGACAGATCCAATAGCAGATTATCTGACAAGACTCAGAAACGCCATCATGGCTCATCACCGTGTGGTAGAGGTTCCTGCGTCGAACATGAAGAAGGCCATTACGAAGATTCTCTTCGAGAAGGGCTACATCCTGAACTATAAGTTCATGGAGGATGGTCCTCAAGGTACCATCAAGGTGGCATTGAAGTATGATCCGGTGACCAAGCAGAGTGCCATCAAGAATTTGAAGCGTGTCTCTACTCCGGGTCTTCGCCAGTACACTGGCTACAAAGATATGCCGAGAGTTATTAACGGATTGGGAATTGCAATTATTTCCACTTCCAAAGGTGTAATGACCAACAAAGAGGCTGTCGCTGAGAAAATTGGCGGAGAGGTTCTTTGCTATATCTATTGATTTGGAGGATTTAACATGTCTAGAATAGGTAAACTGCCAATTCATATTCCTGCTGGCGTAACTGTTACGCTTAAGGACGACGTTGTGAGCGTGAAAGGCCCCAAGGGCGAGCTTTCACAGTGGGTAAACCCTTCTATCAAGGTAATCATTGAGGACAGCGAGGTGAAGTTCGACATCAACGAGGACAGCGATGTCGACATCAAGCAGAAGCAGTCTTATCATGGCCTTTATCGTTCTTTGGTCAACAATATGATTGTTGGTGTGAGCGAGGGTTATCAGAAGACGCTTGAACTCGTTGGCGTTGGTTATCGTGTGAGCAACAAGGGCAACATCATTGAGTTCTCTCTTGGTTATACGCATCCCATCTTCCTGGAGCTTCCGGCCGAGGTTAAGGTGGAGACGAAGAGTGAGCGCAACCAGAACCCCATCATCACGCTCGAGACTTGCGACAAGCAGCTTCTTGGTCTCATTTGTGCTAAAATCCGTTCTTTCCGTATGCCGGAGCCTTATAAGGGCAAGGGTATCCTGTTCAAGGGAGAGGTTATTCGCAGAAAGTCTGGTAAGACGGCTGCAGCCAAGTAACTTTAATAATTCGCTAAGATTATGAGTACAAAGAAAGAACTTAGAAGACAAAAGATTAAGTTTCGCATTCGCAAGAGTGTGAAAGGTACTGCAGAGCGTCCCCGTTTGAGCGTCTTCCGCAGTAATAAGCAGATTTACGCCCAAGTCATCAATGATATCACTGGCACGACTCTTGCTTCGGCATCGTCGCTTGGCTTTGAGAAGATGAACAAGAGCGAGCAGGCCAAGAAAGTTGGTGAGCTGGTTGCCAGCAAAGCCAAGGAGGCAGGCATTGAGAAGGTCGTCTTCGACCGTAACGGTTACCTTTACCATGGCCGTGTTCAGGCTCTTGCCGACGCAGCCCGTGAGGGAGGTCTTAAATTCTAAACGATTATGGCAATGAATAGAGTAAGAGTTAATAGTGACGTAGAATTGAAAGACCGTCTGGTTGCCATCAACCGCGTGACCAAGGTTACGAAGGGTGGACGTACTTTCACGTTTGCTGCTATCGTTGTTGTCGGTGACGGCAAGGGCGTTATTGGCTGGGGGCTTGGTAAGGCTGGTGAGGTAACCGCTGCCATTCAGAAAGGCACGGACTCTGCAAAGAAGAACCTTGTTAAGGTTCCGGTGCTCAAGGGCACTGTTCCCCATGAGGTTGAGACTCGCTATGGTGGTGCTCAAGTGCTTATCAAGCCTGCTGCTGCCGGTACTGGACTAAAGGCTGGTGGTGCTATGCGTGCTGTTTTGGAGAGCGCGGGCATTACTGACGTGATTGCTAAGTCTAAGGGGTCTTCCAACCCTCACAACTTGGTGAAAGCTACTATTGCCGCACTTTCGCAGATGCGTGATGCCTATACGGTAGCTGGTGAGCGTGGAGTAGCCATGGACAAGGTGTTTAACGGTTAATCAACAGGAGGTTCAATATTATGGCAACAATTAAGGTTAAGCAAATTAAGAGCCGTATCAACGCTCCGATAGATCAGAAGCGTACGCTCCTTGCATTGGGGCTTCGCAAGATTTCTCAGATTGTTGAGGTTGAGGACACACCGAGCGTGCGTGGCATGATTCGTAAGGTTCACCACCTTGTAACGGTAGTTGAATAAATCATCTTTAAAAGCATTCATTGATTATGAAATTAAATAATTTGAAACCAGCTGCAGGCTCTACTCGTAGCCGTCGTCGTATTGGCCGTGGTCCAGGTTCTGGCCTTGGCGGTACGTCTACGCGTGGTCATAAGGGTGCAAAGTCTCGTTCTGGTTACAAGCACAAGGTTGGCTTTGAGGGTGGCCAGATGCCGCTCCAGCGCCGTGTGCCGAAGGCTGGGTTTAAGAACATCAACCACAAAGAGTATTTGGCCATCAACCTTGCTACGCTTCAAGAGCTTGCAGAGAAAAAGAATCTTACGAAGATTGGTCCTGCCGACCTTCGTGAGGCTGGATTCTCCAAGGCTAAGGGTCTTGTGAAGATTCTTGGTACGGGCGAGCTGAAAGCTAAGCTTGAAGTGGAGGCTCATGCCTTCTCGAAGACTGCCGAGGAAGCTATCAAGGCAGCAGGTGGTAACACTACAATTATTTAGGATTAATGAAAAAGTTTATAGAGACACTGAAGAACTGTTGGAAGATTGAGGATTTGCGCCAGCGTCTCCTCATTACTCTTCTGTTTACGGCTATATACCGTTTCGGGTCATTTATAGTTCTGCCGGGTATCGATCCTAACGAGCTTGGCAGACTGCAGTCGCAAACCGCAGGCGGCTTGATGTCGCTTTTGGACATGTTCTCCGGTGGTGCATTCTCCAATGCGTCTATCTTCGCATTGGGAATCATGCCATACATTTCGGCCTCTATCGTCATGCAGCTTCTCGCCGTCGCCGTACCTTATTTCCAAAAGATGCAGCGCGAGGGCGAGAGCGGCAGGAAGAAAATCAACTGGTACACCCGTATCTTGACCATCGCCATTCTGTTCTTTCAAGCTCCGTCTTATCTGATCAACTTGAAGATGCAGGCTTCGGCGGCTCTTGCTACGGGCATCAGTTGGACCTTTTTCATGATTCCTGCTGCATTCATCCTTGCCGCAGGTTCCATGTTTATTCTGTGGTTGGGTGAGCGCATCACCGATAAGGGTATTGGTAATGGTATCTCGCTCATTATTATGATTGGTATCATCGCCCGACTGCCGCAGGCTTTCATTCAGGAAGTCAGCAGTCGTTTCACCGCCATTACTGGTGGTGGATTGGTGATGTTCATTGTAGAGCTGATAATCCTTTACGCCGTAGTGTGTGCCTCGATTCTCCTTACGCAAGGTACTCGCAAGATACCTGTTCAATATGCTAAGCGCGTTGTGGGTAACAAGCAGTATGGTGGCGCTCGCCAGTACATACCGCTGAAGTTGTTCGCGGCAAATGTGATGCCTATCATCTTTGCTCAGGCATTGATGTTCATTCCGCTTGCCATCGTGCAGTATTCCACCGACAATGCCAGTCCAGTTCTTCAGCAGCTTATGAACACCAAGAGTTTGCTGTATAATACGGTTTATGTGATTCTTGTAATTGCGTTCACCTATTTCTATACGGCAATCACCTTGAATCCTATTCAGATGGCTGAGGATATGAAGCGTAACAATGGTTTTATTCCTGGTGTGAAGCCGGGTAAGGACACGGCAAATTATATTGATACGGTTATGTCTCGTATCACGTTGCCTGGCTCATTGTTCATCGCTTTCATAGCCGTCATGCCTGCTTTGGCTGGATTGTTGAACGTGCAAGATTCTTTCGGTCAGTTTTTCGGAGGCACATCTCTTTTGATTCTCACTGGTGTGGTGATTGATACGCTGCAGCAGATTGAGTCGCATTTGATGATGCGCCACTACGATGGTCTTCTCAACTCGGGTCACACACGTGGGAACGGCGGTGTATCCGCTTACTGATTCACGTCAGTATGAGTAGATGAAGATATTTCTGAAGACTGAAGATGAGATAAACCAATTACGTGCGGCCAGCCAGCTAGCGTCTACAACGCTGGCTGTGGTTGGCCGCCACGTAGTACCAGGGAGAACTCCGTGCCAGTTGCGGAGAGTCGCTGAGAATGTTGCTCATCAACATCGCTGCTTGGACGCGGAAAAGCTTCACAAGCAGAGGTTCGATTTAGTTTTCTTCATAAATGGGAGAGCTGTTGATTCCCAGTCGGAAGCGGTTGTGGAATTAAAGGAGGGCGATATTCTTTCAGTCGAATGCAGGGCGTGTCTTGGAGGCTTTCATTCTCTTTGCGCTTATACTTTTGCAGTGGGGCGTGTGAGGGAGGAGGTTGCCAGTGTGATGCAAACTGCTATGCTGTCTCTCAATTTGGCAATCAAGCGGATTGTTGCTGGGCATCACTTTTGCGAGGTTGGTCGTGCCATACAGACACGGTGCAGACTTGACAATGTAGATGTTTGTGATACTTATGGTCATGGTATTGGCCGTTCGGTGGAGGAGCTTCCTAAGTTGACTCTTTCTTCAAGTACCACGGATCATTTACTCCTTAAGTCAGGAATGTGTTTGTCAATACTTCCAACAGTTAGGTGTTCTGCGAGCAGTGCGTTGGCTCAGGCCGACTCCTCGAAGGCTGGCGACCTTTGCGTCAAATATGGACACACGGTTGTTGTACGTCAAGACAGGGCAGAAATATTAACATCGTTTCGTGAAATCAATTCAATATAAAGAAAGGCTACATTAAAAGAAATTATGGCAAAGCAAGATGTTATAGAGCAGGACGGAACTATCATGGAGGCACTCTCCAATGCAATGTTCCGGGTTGAACTTGAGAATGGTGTCGATATTACGGCTCACATCTCTGGCAAAATGAGAATGCACTACATCAAGATTCTTCCCGGCGACAAGGTGAAGGTCGAGATGAGTCCCTATGACTTAACAAAAGGCAGAATCGTTTTCAGATATAAATAATCATAAACGCTGTATGAAGACTAGAGCATCATTAAAGAAGCGTACCCCTGACTGCAAGATTGTTCGTCGCAAGGGTCGCCTTTTCGTTATCAACAAGAAGAACCCTAAGTACAAGTTGCGTCAGGGTTAAAGTTAAAATAGCGTAAAAAAGTGTGCTGGGTCAAAAAAAAAACAGTAACTTTGCGTGCTTTTTAGCTAGTTTAGACATTTAACAAAATTAAGTTTTTCAATGGCAATTAGAATTGTTGGAGTAGATTTGCCCCAGAATAAGCGTGGCGAAATCGCATTGACTTATATCTATGGTATAGGTCGAAGTAGTTCAGCAAAGATTTTGGACAAGGCCGGCGTGAGCCGAGACCTGAAGGTCAGCGAATGGACTGACGATCAGGCAGCTAAGATCCGTGAGATTATCGGTGCTGAATTCAAAGTAGAGGGTGACCTTCGTTCTGAGATTCAGATGAACATCAAGCGTCTCATGGACATTGGTTGCTATCGTGGTGTAAGACATCGTAATGGTCTTCCCGTTCGCGGACAGAGCACGAAGAATAATGCTCGCACCCGTAAGGGTAAGAAGAAGACTGTTGCTAACAAGAAGAAGGCTACTAAGTAATTTGAAGGAGGAGAATTAATTATGGCAAAGAAAACAGCAACATCCAAGAAGAGAAACGTGCGAGTTACCGCGATGGGTCAGCTTCACGTTCACAGCTCGTTCAACAATATCATTGTATCTTTGGCCAACGATGAGGGTCAGGTTATCTCCTGGTCATCGGCTGGTAAGATGGGATTCCGCGGTTCGAAGAAGAACACTCCGTATGCTGCCCAGATGGCCGCAGAGGATTGCGCCAAGGTGGCTTTCGATCTGGGTCTTCGCAAGGTGAAGGCTTATGTCAAGGGTCCGGGCAATGGCCGTGAGAGCGCTATCCGTGCCGTCAATGCCTCTGGCATTCTTGTGACGGAGATTGTCGACGTTACCCCGCTGCCGCACAACGGTTGCCGTCCTCCGAAGCGTCGTCGTGTCTAATCGCATCATCAATCATTAAGCAAATTATTCATTATGGCAAGATACATAGGTCCTAAATCAAGAATTGCGCGCCGTTTTGGCGAGCCTATTTTCGGTGCTGACAAGGTGCTTTCCCGCCGCAATTTCCCTCCGGGGCAGCATGGCAATAACCGTCGCCGCAAGGTGTCGGAGTATGGAGCACAGCTCGCCGAGAAGCAGAAGGCCAAGTACACCTACGGTGTGTTGGAGCGTCAGTTCCACAATATGTTCAACGCTGCTGCCAAGGCCGACGGTATTACCGGTGAGGTGCTTTTGCAGAATTTGGAGAGCCGTCTCGACAATGTAGTGTTCCGTCTCGGCATCGCCCCCACTCGTGCTGCTGCCCGTCAGCTTGTCAACCACAAGCACATTGTGGTTAATGGCAAGGTGGTTAGCATCGCTTCTTATCAGGTGAAGTCGGGCGACATCGTTGGCGTTCGCGAGAAGGCTAAGAGCCTTGAGGTGATTGAGGCTGCTTTGGCAGGCTTCAACCACAGCAAGTATCCTTGGCTTGAGTGGGATGAGAACACCAAGAGCGGTAAGTTCCTGCACAAGCCCGATCGTGCCGACATTCCCGAGAACATCAAGGAGCAGTTAATCGTTGAGTTGTACTCAAAACAATAAACAAAATCATTGAATTAATGGCGATATTAGCATTTCAAAAACCTGACAAAGTCGTGATGCTGGAGGCCAATGACCATTTCGGCAAGTTCGAATTCCGTCCGCTTGAGCCTGGCTTCGGTGTTACCATCGGCAACGCCTTGCGCCGCATCCTTCTTTCGTCGCTCGAGGGCTATGCTATCAACACTGTGCGTATAGCTGGTGTTGAGCACGAGTTTTCATCAGTGCCCGGCGTGAAGGAAGATGTTACCAACATCATCTTGAATCTCAAGCAAGTGAGGTTCAAGCAAGTAGTGGAAGAATTTGAGAATGAGAAAGTTAGTATCACCGTAGAGAATTCAACCGAGTTCAAAGCTGGTGATATTGGCAAGTATCTGAGCGGATTTGAAGTGTTAAATCCTGATTTGGTGATTTGTCATCTAGACTCAAAAGCTTCAATGCAGATTGACCTCACGATCAACAAGGGACGTGGATATGTCCCCGCTGACGAGAACCGTCAGTTCTGCACTGATGTGAACGTACTCCCAATCGATTCGATTTACACCCCAATCCGTAACGTCAAGTATGCTGTTGAGTCGTTCCGCGTAGAGCAGAAGACCGACTACGACAAGCTGGTACTTGAAGTTACAACGGATGGCTCCATCAGCCCGAAGGACGCACTCAAGGAGGCTGCCAAGATTCTCATCTATCACTTCATGCTCTTCTCCGATGAGAAGATTACGCTGGAGAATCCTGACAACGAGCAAAATCAGGAGTTTGATGAGGAAGTGTTGCATATGCGTCAATTGCTCAAGACCCGTCTCGTGGAGATGAACCTCAGTGTTCGTGCCCTCAACTGCCTCAAGGCAGCCGATGTGGAGACCCTTGGCGATTTGGTACAGTACAACAAGACCGACCTCTTGAAGTTCCGTAACTTCGGTAAGAAATCGCTCTCCGAGCTTGATGATTTGCTCGAGAGTCTGAATCTGTCTTTTGGAACCGACATTTCAAAGTATAAACTGGACAAGGAGTAGCCTTGCAAACGCAGGTTACTAACCCGTCCAAACAACAGTAAACAAAACAATGAGACATAATAAGAAATTCAACCATTTGGGTCGTACTGCTGACCACCGCAACGCCATGCTTGCTAACATGGCCATCTCGCTGATTCAGCACAAAAGAATCACTACGACCCTTGCAAAGGCCAAGGCGTTGAAGATGTACGTCGAGCCGCTTATCACCCGTTGCAAGAGCGACAGTACCAACAGCCGTCGCGTTGTGTTCCGCTATTTGCAGAACAAAGAGGCCATCAAGGAACTCTTTGGCGCAGTGGCAGAGAAGGTGGGCGATCGTCCCGGAGGCTACACCCGCATCATTAAGCTGGGTCACCGTAAGGGCGATGGTGCTGACATCGCATTCATCGAGTTGGTAGACTTCGATGAGAATATGGCTAAGACTCCGAAGGCAGAGGCCAAGAAGACGCGTCGTAGCCGCCGTTCTACGAAGAACGCCGCCGAGGCTGCTCCCGCAGAGGAGGCACCCAAGGCTGAAGAGGCAAAGGCTGAATAACTCTGTTCCCCCATAGTTTAATGTAAATCGGGCGTGGCAAGTCAATTGCCGCGCCCGATTTTGTTTTTTTTATCATTGTGATTTGAGGGTAAAAATCCTTGTAAGTTTCCAGTAGTTGATGTTTTATACTTTTTTCTTCTCCATCCTTTTGGTGTTGTCGGACTGTCTCCAAAAGGGTGCTATCTAAAGGTTTTGTCCAAAAAGGCTCTGTCTAAAAAGTGTGTAAGCCTATTTTTTCTGATTCTTGCATTTGGCATAATATAATAGAAAAGAAATGGAACTTGCATAACTGTAAATTTTGGAAATTCTTTTGGATAATACAAGTGTTGCTGTCCCAAAAATAGTGTAAGGTCATTTTTTCCTTATCTTTGTATTTGGGCGGTATCATTCTTTTTAGGAAAAGAAGTTTCTGACGGACATAAAGAGTGCTTGAGTCGGCGGTTTTCGCTGTAATCTCAAGTTTTGGCATAGCCGTTTCCCTTGATTTAAGCGTGGAAAAAGGGCTATTTGCGCCGCCCAAATCTCATTCTGTCGCTCATGATGGCATCCTTGTTTTGCAATGCCCATTCCGTCAGTGCGTTGATGTGTGGGAGAAGTGAGTGTGTGCGGGCGGTTTGGGTGTATTCAACTTTTGGCGGCACTTCGGGATACACGGTGCGAGTAATGTAGCCGTCTTCTTCCAAGGTGTGCAAAGTAGCAGTCAGCATCTTTTGCGAAATGTCGGGAATCTCGCGCTGCAGTTTCTTGAAGCGCATCGTGTCCTCGTTGGCTTGGCTCAGCGTGTATATAACCAGAAGAGGCCATTTGCTGCATAGGCGGGTCAGGATGCTCCGTACAGGACAGTCTGGAAACACCGCGTTTTCGGTCATAGTTTTGTTCATAGTCGTTTGT
>CAZASQ010000028.1:0-32957 GCA_964487905.1 uncultured Prevotella sp.
TTTACCTTGCATGCAGATGGGCAGGGACGCATGAGGTTGCGAAACCATACCTTTTGCCTCGCGAAAGGTATGGTTTCGCAAGGCCAAACGTATGGTTTTGCGCTGCAAAAGGTAACGTTTTGTTTTTCCCCTTCGGTTTTCCCGCTTTGCGGGGGAACTTCCGCCGTTGGCGTTCTTCCGCTTTTTGCCCAGCAAGTGGGTTTTCTGCGCAGCGCGAGGAGGCAAGCGCGGGGCTGGCGGATGCCTCCACGGCGGCACAAAATAAGGGCAAACGCCTCGCCAATCAAAAAAAAGCGTTACTTTTGCAATACGTAATCAAAAAGCAGTAAGACCTATGAAGATAGCAGTGTTTTGTTCGGCCAACAACCATATCGACCCCGATTATTTCCGAATGACCGAGGAGCTGGGTGCGTGGATGGCTGCCGAGGGCCACACTTTGGTGTTCGGCGGTTGCAATTCGGGCCTCATGGAGTGTGCCGCCAAGGCGGTCAAGGAGCATGGCGGTCACACCATCGGCGTGGTGCCGAGCATCATAGAGCAGGGCATACGCCGCTCCAATTACCTTGATGTGGACATTCCTTGCGACAATCTCTCCGACCGCAAGGACTTGATGGTGGCGCATGCCGATGCGTTCATTGCCCTTCCGGGCGGCGTGGGCACGCTCGATGAGGTGTTCAGCGTGGTTTCCTCGGCCACGATAGGCTATCATCAGTCGCGTGTGGTGCTCTATAACATGAAAGGATTCTGGCAGTCGCTCATCGCGTTGCTCGACGACTTGCAGCAGCGCGGACTCATTCGCGGCAGCTGGCGCGACCATATCATTGTGGCTGATAGCCTTGATGAGGTGCGCGCGGCGTTGGCTTAGCCCGATGAAATGGGCTTTTTTTGAGCTAAAATCATCTGTCCTTATCCAGTAGAACCAGTATAGTTGTTATCATGGAAACCAATCATCGCAAGTGCTTTCCGCAGCTGATGGAAGGCAAGAAAATTCTCTACGTACACGGCTTCTTGTCTGCCGGCTCCACGCACACGGCCACCCTCTTGCGTGAGTTCATGCCCCGCGCCACGGTTCTTGCTCCCGACTTGCCCGTTCATCCCGCCGAGGCCATGCAGTTGCTCGATGAAACCGTGAGAAACGAGCGTCCCGACTTGGTGGTGGGCACGTCCATGGGTGGCATGTATGCGGAAATGCTCTACGGCGTAGACCGTATTTGCGTCAATCCTGCGTTTGAGATGGGGTCTACGATGAGCGAGCGGGGAATGATGGGGAAGCAAACGTTTCAGAATCCGCGTGCCGATGGTGTGCAGGAACTGATCGTAACCAAGTCGCTGGTCAAGGAATACCGCGAGATGACGGAGCATTGCTTTGCCCACGTCACCCCCGATGAGCAGCAGCGCGTCTACGGCCTTTTTGCCGACAACGATGAAGTGGTGAACACCTACGACCTTTTTCTGAGCCATTATCCGCAAGCCATCCGCTTCCATGGGGAGCATCGGTTGATAGAGAAAACGCTTCTCCACTATCTTTTGCCCGTTATCCGCTGGATAGACGACCGTCAGGAGCAGCGCGAGCGTCCTGTGGTGCTCATCCATTGGAACACCATGGCCGATGGCTATGGCAATCCCCGCTCAAGTTTGCACAAGGCTTACGAGATGCTGCTGGAGCACTATGAGGTCTATTTCGTAGTGCCCGCGCCCACTACGAGCCCCCGTCAGCTGGCCGAGCGGCAAACGTGGGTGGACAAAGTGTTCAGTGCGCCGGCGTGGAACCGTGTGGTCTATGCCAACAGAATGGGGCTGCTCTATGGCGATTATCTGATAACGGCCGATGAAACCGCCGATTTTATGGGTACGGTGTTGCGCTTTGGCCGCGACGACTTGAAGACTTGGGAGGATGTCATTGTCTTTTTCAGCCGCTTGGGAGGCCAGTAGCGGCGTGAGGCAGAGATGATGTAAGGAAGCAAACGGCATATAATAATGGAAGGAAACATTACGGCGGAGGAGCTTTTTGCCCGCATCGGCGATGCGCTCAGTGCTACGGAGGACGGCGTGGCCAACCATATCTTGCACGAATCGCTCGTGCTTTGCTGCCATGAGGGGCTTCGGGGCACGCGCCATGCCTTTGGCAATCTCAGCGCGCAAGTGGATTTCCTGTGCCGCGAACGCCATGTGGCGGGGCGCGATGTGCTTGCCATTCAGCGAATGCGCCGCCACAGCAATGCTTCCGCGCCCATTCCGCCCGATGATTTGGCCTACGACTGCCGCGCGCTTGCTGTGTTTGTCTCGGCAGTGTTTGGCTGTTCCGTCCCGGCATCGCTTGTTGGGCGCATTCCCGCTGTGGGCAGGCAGGACGATGCAGCCCCTTTGGTCAACTATCGCTACATCCGTTGCGTGGTGAGGGCTTGGAACGAGCAGAGCATTTCAGTGGCCGTGGTCAGTCAGGACTGCGCCGAAGAGCTGCTCACCGTAGACTATCGCAATACGCCCGACTACATCGACCACTCTTATCTGTGCTCTTTGCTGCGTGAGGGAATGCAACTCAACCTGCTCGACTGCGTTCGCGAGGGCGACAGCGTGGTGCCGGGACTGGTCATTGTGGAGCCCGACTATCTGCTGGACATATCCTCCATTGCCGCGTGCTTTGAGGATTTTGGCCATCATCCCTTGCTGTTCACGCTCAATCGGCTGCGTGGCCGCGCCAGCACCAAGCACACCTTGCTGGGCAATTTTGCCGGCAATGCCCTCGATGACATCATCAATCGTCCCGAAGGAGGGCTTGCCGACACGCTGCGGGACAACTTTCGCGGCAAGGCCATTGAGTATGCGTGTTGCGATGACTTCAATCCGGCTGAGTTCAAGCAGGATGCCGCGCGCCAAATGAGCAATATGCGCGGCATAGTGGCCGATCTTTTCGCAAGGTACGACAAGCATAAGGCCATTCTTGAACCGAGCTTTGTGTGTGAGAAACTGGGCATTCAAGGGCGCGTGGACTTGATGACAACCGACTTTAAAATGCTTGTTGAGCAGAAGTCGGGCAAGAATTTCCACATCGAACGGCACTTTCCCAACGCTCATGGAGCGTTCCAGCTTGAGAAACACTACGTCCAAGTGCTCCTCTATTTTGGAGTCTTGGCCTACAATTTCGGTCTTGCGCCCAAGCATTCCGACATCTATTTGCTCTATTCCAAGTATCCATTGCCCAATGGTTTGCTGCAAGTTGCGCCCTTGCGGAAACTCCTTCGCGAGGCGTTGAAGTATCGAAATCAAGTGGTTTCATCGGAGTTTTGGATGGCAGAGCACGGCTTTGACCGCGTGCTTCCTCATCTTACGGACACTACGCTCAACACCATGGGAATGCGCGGCTTCTTCTTTGATACCTATTTGCAGCCCCAAATCAACGCCGTTGCTCATCCGCTGCACGCGTTGCCACCTTTGGAGAAAGCCTATTTCTGCCGTATGATGGAGTTTGTCATGCGCGAGCAGGTGGTGTCGAAGGTAGGAACGCAGGAAGGAGTGGGCAATTCAGCGGCTGATTTATGGAATATGCCGTTGAGCTTGAAGCGCGAAACGGGCAACATATTTACGGGGTTGCGCATCACGGGAAAGGAAAAGAGCGGCAGTGGCAACGGTTTCGACACCATTACGCTGCGTGTTCCTGCGTCTGAAGACGATTTCTTGCCCAATTTCAGGTGTGGCGACATGGTTTATCTTTACGCTTGTCGCAAGGGAGAAGAGCCTGATGTGTGCCGCGCCATATTATATAAAGGTCAGTTGCAAAGCATTTCTACTGATGAGATAGTGGTGCATTTGAGCGATGGACAGCAGAATCCGAACGTCCTTCGTGTGGCCGATGATGAACCGGACTACTGCGTTGAGCATGCTGGGGGCGATATTGGTGGGTCTGCGGGCATCTCCTCGCTGTTCACTTTCGCCACCGCTCCCGCATCGCGGCGTGCCCTTTTGCTCGGGCAGCGTGCGCCCCGGGCCGACAAGAGCGTTGCTTTGTCGCGTGAGTATCATCCTGCCTACGATGAAATTGTGCTCCGCGCCAAGCAAGCGCAGGACTATTTCCTGCTTATTGGGCCTCCCGGTACGGGCAAAACGTCCATGGCCTTGCAGTATTTGGTGCGCGAGCTGATTCTCTTGCCTGCGCCGGGACGTCCCGAAGGCGGCTGTGGCTTGCTGCTTTCCTACACCAATCGCGCCGTGGATGAAATCTGCGGTATGCTGTCCGACAACCAGATAGACTACATTCGCTTGGGCGATGCTTACAGGTGTGCCCCCCGCTATCGACCACATCTGCTGGAAAATCGGCTGAAAGACAGTCCAACGCTCGGTGGAATCAAGGAAATTCTGCGCAAAACCCGCATAGTGGTGGCCACAACTTCCTCCATTGCCTCGCGTCCGCTCATCTTTCGGGTGAAACGCTTTGACGTAGCGATTGTGGATGAGGCGAGTCAGATTCTCGAACCCAACATCGTGGGCATTCTTGGCGCACATTCGGGCGGCGAAAGCTGCATTGGCAAGTTCATACTCATTGGCGATCACAAGCAGTTGCCAGCCGTTGTGCAGCAGGATGCGGCTGATTCGGCCGTGACCGACCCGCAATTGCTTGGTATTCATCTGACGGATTGCCGCAATTCGCTTTTCGAGCGGATGATAAAACTGGAGCGTTCGGCAAAAAGAACCGATTTCATCGGTGTTCTGCGCCGCCAAGGACGGATGCATCCGGCTATTGCTGCGTTCCCCAATAAGATGTTTTATCAGCGCGAGCGTTTGGAGTGCGTGCCGCTGAAACATCAGTTGGACGACTTCATCTATCCGCCATCAGCCGCGACAGAAGCCCCAGCCACGTCCTTGGGACGCTTGCTGGCCAGCGAGAGGTTGCTTTTCTTTCCCTCGCCGTTCTGCAAAAAGGTGGGAATAAGTGATAAGGTGAACGTGGCGGAGGCGCGGATAGTGGCCGAAGTGCTTGCCGAAGTCTACAAAATGTCGGGCGATGCGTTTGATGAAGCCAAAACGGTCGGTGTCATCGTGCCTTATCGCAATCAGATAGCCATGATTCGGCAGGCTATCAGTGGCTTGGGGGTGCCCCGTTTGGCCAATGTCAGCATTGATACGGTGGAGCGTTACCAAGGCTCGCAACGCGATGTCATCATCTATTCTTTCACCGTTCAGAACCGTTATCAGCTTGATTTCCTCACGAGCAACTGTTTTGAGGAAGACGGATATGTCATAGACCGCAAACTCAATGTGGCTCTGACGCGTGCCCGCAAGCAGCTTGTCATCACTGGCAACGAGGCTGTTATCGGGCAAAATCGTCTGTTCAGAAGTCTCATTGATAGTATGCCGCGCTGCGAACTTCCGTTTCCCTTGTCGTGAAAGTCGCTGCCTTGCAAGTTAGAACCGCCGCCCAGCTCCCCAATCCTCACCCGTACGGCACGTCTGCATGAACTTTATGCTATACCATAAGGAGGAAGAACGGCGCGGGCGATGTGTTGCCGCTACTTGTGGAGAAAGTGGCGCACGAGCAGGAAATTGACGGGCACGCAGATGGCAAACACAGGGATGAGTGCCCACTGCTTCGGTATTCCAGCGTGGAGGAGCAGCATGAGCAAGACCGTTTGCATCGTATAGTTGATTAAATGTGAGAAAGCGAACCCTGCACCACGCTTGGCCGTTGACTTGACGCGGAACGTGAAGTGCGTGGAAGCTACGTAGTTGAATGCGAAACTGAGCAAATAGGCCAGCGTATTGGCCACCGCCGGATGCAGCCACCGCAGCAGGAGCACGTAGAGGCCGTACTGAAGCAGTGTGGCCGCTGCGCCAACAATGCCGAAACGGATCAGCTCGCCCAGCGTTTTGCCGCCCGGTAGCCCCGATTGCGTGCCTTCTTCGCCCGCCATATTGCTCATTACTTCCTCCACAAGCGCGTCTTTCTCGCCCTTCACACAGTGCAAACGACCTCCAGAGGTGCGAAAATAGCCAGTGTCGGCGGCATTGAGCAGTTCCTTATCGCCCCGGCTGTCGCCGAAAGCTACGGCGCGGTAGGTCTCCCGCAGCGGAAATGCTCCTATGAGCCGCTTCGGCTTCTCTGCCCCGTAGCAGTTCATGGTGAGGAAAGCTCCCGTAACAACCTCATCGCGCACGTCAATCTTCGTGCAGGATACCATCACCTTTTCGCCGAATTCATCGAAAAAAGGCCGCACCCAGTTGTCTATGCTCGCTGAAATGATAATGACGCGATGTCCCTCGCTGATGGCTCGGCGTATGATGGCAAACCCGTCATCGCGCCGCAGGTGCGCCCCGTTGCGGGCAAAGGCTTGGCAGTGCGCGTTGAAATCGGTAATGCTCATGCCTTTGAAGAACCATGCAAACACCCGTTGCTTGGCTTTCCAGTTGGGATACAACTTCAGTTTCATCAGCACGAGCACGGGCATGAAGCGCAGCAGTCCCATAAAGAGTCTGCGCGAGCCGCAAGCGTAGCGGATGAACTCTATGAGCGTGTCGCGGCGTGTCAGCGTTCCGTCGAAGTCGAATGCGTAAACTTTCATGTTCTCTTTTTGTTCGTTGTGCCCCTTGTGGTGTGCTTAGGGGGGCGATCTCACCTTGCTTTGTGGCCAAAGGTGTCTTCTTTTGATGGTGTCCGAGCCTTGCTTGCCCGCCGCCAATGGCCTTGTGGGGCATTGTTATGGAAGACAAAGTTACGCAAAAACACTGGAATAATCAACAGAAATCGGAATATTAGTGCATTTGCAACTGGCTGTTAATGCTTTATGCATAAAATCTCGGAAATACGAGGAAAGACAATTTAGCAAAGAAACTCTCATAAAATCCAATTAAATAAATATCCTGATATAATAATCAACAATGTTACCACTCCGAAGAAGATGCTTATTAATCGCCAAGTCATTACCTTTTTTAGCATTGTGGCTTCTGGGATAGATAGTCCGATGATTGCCATCATAAAGGCTATGGCTGTACCGAGTGGGATGCCTTTCGCCACAAACACCTCAATAACGGGGACAATACTTGCAGGGTTTGCATACATAGGTACTGCAAGGATTACGGCCAAAGGTACGCCCCACCAGTTCTGTGCTGATAGGTATTGCTCAAAGAATCTTTCGGGAACATAACCGTGCATGGCAGCTCCTATGCCAATACCAATGATGATGTAGAGCAATACGCCCCGAACAATACCCCAAGACTCCCTTGTGATGGCAGGTAAACGCTTTAAGAAAGGTGTCTTCTCCACCTCCCATTGCTCACTTTGTGCGTTGGATAGCATCTGTGCGTTCTTTACCCAATCACTCAAATAGGCTTCAAGTCGCATTTTGCCCAAAACATATCCTGCAATCATCGACAACCCAGTACCGCTAATCACATAGATGAGTGTTGCCTTTATGCCAAACGAACCAAGAAACATAGCAATCGCCACCTCGCTAACCAATGGCGATGCGATAAGGAATGCAAGTGTAACCCCCAATGGAATACCACCCTTTACAAAACCTATGAACAATGGTACTGATGAGCAGGAACAGAATGGTGTAATACCACCGAACAAAGCTGCCATAAAGTAGTCCAGGCCATAGAGCTTGTGGGTTGTAAGGTATTGCCGTAGTCGCTCAATAGGGAAATAAGCATTGATAATTCCCATCACAAAACTTATAGAGAAGAGCAGTATTATAATCTTTATGGTGTCGTAAAAGAAGAAATTGACTGTTATTCCGAGTGGTGTTGTGGCGTCTATGCCAAAAATGCCATAGACGAGCCAATCTGCAAATTGCTGTATCATAAACCTAATAGTTCTTTAATTTCGTTTTCCTTTGGTACACGCCCTTTGATTTTTACCTCGCCATCCACTACAATAGCAGGAGTTGAGAGAATGTTGTAACTCATCATTTCCATAATATCGTCCACTTTCGTAAGGCTTACTTCAAGATTGTTTTCCTTGATTACTTTCTCCACTACATTGTAGGCAGTTTTACATTTGGCACAACCAGGCCCCAATACTTTTACTTCCATAATCCTAAAAATAAACGATTATACAATAATAGATTCCAATCAATATGAACATTATTCCGATGGCTATATTCAACCACTGCTGAATGGTCTGCAATCGCCCATAGACCTTACCTATCTGCCCAGCACTGAATGCCAGCACCCACGCAACAACCAACACTGGCAATGCGGTGGCAATGGCAAAAAGCATGGGCAATAAATATCCCACTACTAAGGTTGCTGACATTGGTATAAGTATTCCGAAGTAAAAAACTCCGCTTGTGGGGCAAAATGTCAGTGCAAATAACATTCCCAAGAGAAGTGCTCCCCAACCTCCATGTTTTGCGAAACGCTCTCCGTTGCCATTAAACCCAAACGAGGGCAGTCGTAGTTTGCTTCCGAATAACATATACAAACCTATCAGCAATAGTGCAGGTGGAAGAATTAACTCGCCATACTTGCCGATGAACTTCTGAATACCGAACAAGCTCGAACCACCTTTAAGTAGAGTTATAAGCACCACTCCAAGCAGTGTATATGTAGCCACTCTCCCCAAAGTATAGAGCAGTCCGTTACGAAATATCCGCTTGTGGTCATTGATAGTTTTGCCTATGTAACCTATCGCTGCGATATTGGTAGCCAAAGGACAGGGCGAAAGAGCTGTGAGTAGTCCTAATATAAACGCTGTTAGGATTGGTGTTGAACTACTCTCCAATAGTGATAGTAACCAGTCCATAGTTCTAATTGTTTAGCATCGTGTTGACTTGCTCCGCAACGCCCTTTTTGAAGTTGTCGGGGTTTGTACGTGCATTGCCAAAGGCAAATTTTGTCAGGTTTGTGGCTTCTTCTTTTCCGTTCTTATCATAATCTACTATAATAAGCGATGACCAGCTCACCTTATACTTGTTGGCAAGTGTATCTTCTTCGGTTATATCCACCGACTTGAACGCTAATTCCCCATTTTTCAACTTTTCTGCAAAAGTTGATTCCACCAATTCCTTGGTGTTTTTCTCAATAGCCATACAAGTAGCACAACGCTGTTTGCCGTGGAAGTACAACACCTCTACTACATCTTTCTTCACTTGTTTTTCTGCTTTTAATTCATTCTTCGAATTGCCATTGCCGCAAGCAACCATACCCAAGCATAGGGCAATCATCAATAATTTTTGTTTCATACGCTTAATGTTGTTTTGCTAATTTGTAATTCGCAAAACAACGAACGTTATTTTGAAAAAAAGAGGCTGTTTAATTACAGCAACTCTCTTTTTTGCACACGCATTGCCCGAAGAACTCTCCAAATAAAGCTTGAGCCAATTGCCAATTTTCACGATTGATGCAATACTTGACCTTTGGCGTTTCTACCTCACCTTGTATCAATCCTGCATCTTTTAACTCTTTCAAGTGTTGCGAAACGGTTGCCTTTGCAATCGGCAATTCCTCGTGAATATCGCCAAAGTAACATTGCGTCTGTTTTGCAAGGAATTGGAGTATCGCTATTCGGGCAGGGTGTCCCATAGCCTTTGCAAAGCGTGCAACTTGCTCTTGCTTAATACTATAATCTTTATTTGCCATAATCACGCGTTGTTTGTTGTTCGCAAAAGTACGAATAATATTTGAGACGACAAAGAAATCCTCAATTATATTCTCAATTTAGATTCTTTTAGTGCCTTTGTGGTATCAAGCGTTATCACATTGTGGCCAAGCAATGAAGAACTCAGAAAAACGGATGGTTGCTATCTTGTTGGCTAATTTTCAAGCAATCCGACCAACCGATTTATTCTAAACGAGTTATCTTTTCTTGCAAAAGTTACGCAAAATCTTTGGTATGGCCGTATAAAAAAGGGCAAATGTATTTGTTGTGCCAGCTGATGCAGGGGCTGCTGGTTGAGCCTGCAAGTAGGCTGATTGAAGATAACAAGGTGAAAGTGTATGCATAATATTGTACAGTTAGTTGGTTGCAAGTTCTGATGATTGAAGATAATAAGGTGAAAGCGTATGGGCTGTGAACTGCGAGGGTAAGGCTTATGGGCGAGGGCAGGGATGCTTTTTGGAAAATATCGACAAACTGTTGGAACTGGTATGGAAATGTTAGTATAGCCTGCAATCAGAAGATAAAAGAGTGGATTGAAACTTTAAAATGCACATCAATTCGTGATATTTTCCTTGTAAAGTGCTTGTTGTTACGGTTTTTTTGTAAATTTGCAGTTGGATAGGGGAAACTCTGTCCAAAGAAATATGAGAAAAAGAAGAAGCGTTATGCTTGTCTCGAAGTCGGGAACGTAGGAAATTCAAGGCTATTCAGAGAGAAAAGTGTAATGGTTTCTCACGCTATAGCGTGGGCTGCTGTTACCATACCCTCTGAATAAAGGTTATTCCTACGACCTCCGACTTAGGAGATGGTGTTGCAGTTCCACGCTTCTGTGGTGAATAAAAGGTCTTTAAGGGGCTGGAAGACCATGAAATGGAATTATAGGAATGGATCATTTGTGGAAAGTTACGTGTGTTAAAACAGCTGGAAAAGTTCCTGTAGGGCTTACGGTTGAAATTGTAAAGTCGGGGACAACCGCTCCCCCAAAAGCCAAAGAAATTAAGGAGGCTATCAAATCCAAGTATGGAATAGATGCAAACGAGGGACTTTGTCATAGAGGTCTTTTTGAAATGGTTGACGTCTCAAAGAAGTAATCGTGCGGAAGCCTAACTCTTTTACAAATTAGCTGTGTGCCTAAAGGCTGCAAAGCTGCGTATGTGAAAGCAGGAAAACCTTTGACTTTGTTTAAAAACATTATAGAAGAATAAAGCGAATTAACTATGAAGTACAGCGAAATGAATATTAAGATGGTGGCCGACAATGAGCGCGTGCGTTATGTTCTTAGAAAAGAAGGACAGAAGATGCTGATTGTTATTGGTGTAAATCCAAGTAAGGCAACCGACAAAATGTCTGATCCCACAATGACTAAAGTCTTGGGATTTGCAGATCATAACGGTTATGACGGATTCCTCATGCTGAATCTTTACCCTCAGCGATGCACGAATCCTTATGACTTGGACAAGGAGATGGATGAGGAATTGCACCAAGCGAACCTTAGGCATATAGCTTCTGAGGTAAGTGATATGGATTCTGTGTCTGTTTTATTGGCATTTGGGGACAGTATTACTTGCCGTCCTTATCTGAAAACCTGCCTTAAAGACGTTATTTCACTGCTGACGCCGAAGAGTCCCAAATGGCTGCAGATAGGCGAATTGACGCGAAACGGAAACCCAAGGCATCCGTCTCGTGCCGGATATTGCGCCTTCTCTTCGTTAGACATCAGTAAGTATTTGTAGCAGAGACGGGATAGTTGTAATATTCCCATAAGAGGAAATGCAGGCGGAAAGGTGCTCTTACGAGGCTCTTTCCGTCTGCTTTTCTTTTTTGTATCCTTGTCGCATTGGCTATGCACACGCTGCTGCAAGACGATGTGGGGAGCGGAAATAAGAGGCGGAGGCTCAAAGAGGGGGATTTGTTAGAGCCTTTCCTGTCTAACGGCGGAGCGTGGGCTTGGTGTGCGGTAAAGCTGTTATGCTTTTGAGAATAAGTGCGTTAGAATCTTAAAACCATTTTGTAAGTATTCAAAACAATAAAGCCACCCTAACAGGATGGTGAGGATTCCAAACCAGGGGTTTGCACTTCGGTTTTCTGCTCTTTTGTGGCTGTTTTGCAAAAGGTATGGTTTGGGGTTGCGAAAGGTATGGTTTTACGATGCAAAACGTGCGGTTTCGCAAAGCAAAACCGCACGTTTGGTGTTTTCATGAAGTTGTTTTCAGTGTGTTGGGTCTCCGCTCTTGCCAGCGAAAGCGCGTGGCGTGGCCATCGTGGTGCGCGGGATGGCTTGGCGCGCGTGCGGCTAACGGCTTGTCATGGAGTGGGTTATGAAAGATGGTTTGTCGCGTTATGCCGAAGGTGGGGGCTTCTGTGGCGACAATGTTCATGCCGTTGGAGGCAATGCTTTGGCGCGTGATGTAGCGGAGTGGTGCTCGCTCTGCGCATCATTATGCCCGGTCAGAGGCAGTAAATCATCACGAGATAGGTCACTCCCCATGCCGCCACAACGAGCTGGGTGAAGGTGTCGTGGAGGATTACTTTGGTGGGGTCTCCGCTGCGCTTGTCTACCACGGTGATTTGGATGTATCTCAGCAGGCCAAGCAGCACGAATATGCTCGTCAGATAGAGGTAGTCGGAATGGTATCGCGCCTCCATCTCGGGGCTGATGGTGAACATGACGTAGCAGACGAGCGTCACCGAGGCCGTGATGGTGATGGCTTGGTTGATGAAAGTGAGGTTGTAGCGTATGGTGTTCTTGCGCGGAGCCTCGCCCGTGGCCTCCATCCGCACCACGTCATCGCGTCGCTTGGCAAACGCGAGGAAGAGCATGAGCAGGAAAGTCATCAGCACTATCCATTTGCTCAGCACGATGTGGGTGGCCATTCCGCCGGCCAGAAGGCGCAGGACGAACCCGAATGCCACCACGCACACATCGATGATGGCGTATTGCTTCAGCCGCAGGCAGTAGGCTATGTTCAGCAGCCAGTAGAAGAGTATGATGCCGCTTGTGGATTCTTGGCCGCCGTTTAGCATCAGCAGTGAGCCTATGGACAAGGCAATCATCAGCACAACGAGAAACCATGCCTTTCCGATGCTCACTTCGCCCGAAGCGATGGGGCGGTGGCGCTTGACGGGGTGGCGGCGGTCGTCGTCTACGTCGATGAGGTCGTTGAGGCAGTAGATGGACGATGCGGCGAAGCTGAACGACAGGGCTGCTATCAGTCCGTTTATGATGGCGTACAGGCTTCCCAGCTCGCCGCCGAAGAATACGGGCAGCAGCACTATGAGGTTCTTGATCCACTGTTGGGGGCGCAGCAGGCGCACTATCGGGTGCACGTTGCGTGTCTTGGCGGATGTGTCGGGGGTGGGTTGGGTCATGAGAGTTTCTTTTCTAATGGAGTGATTATCTTTCCGAGCAGCGTGTGGAGCAGCCATGCTGCGGGCAGCGTGGCGGCTATGGTGATGAGAAACGTGGGCCAGTAGGTGAGGCGGAGCTGCTCAACGTGTATGAGAATGAAGTGGTGGTGTATGAGATAGGCTTCCAGGCTCACCGCCCCTACGAGGCGGCAGACGGCGTTGAAGCCCTTCGGGGTGCGGCGGAACACGCGGTTGAGCAGCAGGATGGCCGTCACGGTGAGGGGAATGTAGAGCATCCGTTCGAGAAACAGGGGGAACATGCCGTGCTTCTCCTGCTCAAGGAACACGCTGGAAGCAAAGGCCATGACGAACATGAGGAGTATCATCCAGATGGAAGTGCCGTCGAGGCGGTCTTTCCGCTGCACGGCCGCGCCCATGTTGAGGCCGATGAAGTAGATGGGCACGCGGCTCCAGAATATCTCAAGGTGGCCTACGGCGTGATGGATGGGCGTGACATACTGCACAAGTATGCACCACATGATCATCATAACGGGCATCCAGCGGTATATGGGGTGTGCGGTGATGAGCCTTAGGTAGGCCGGCGTGAGCAGATAGAGCATCATTGTGGCCGGAATGTACCAGAATGTCAACTCATCGTGCAACCAGAAGTCCCAGTTTATGGCGATGTCGCCTATCAAGTCTATCACGCTGGTGCTGTGGCCACCATGTGTGAGGAAGTCGTTGACGTAGTATGCCCCGGCCACGAGAAGCCACGCGGGATAGATGCGCAGCATTCGGCGGGTGAGGAAGTGTCGCGCGCTGGGCATTTTGCTCCATGCGAACCACAGTCCCACTCCGCTGAGGAACAGAAACATGTCTACGCCGATGTTGCCCACGCGCCGCAGGCCGAAGAAAGCATCGGTGCGGGGCAGCGCAACGTGGAAGAGCACCACGAAGAGCATCGCCACGCCCATCAGTTCGCCGCGGTATCGGGAGATGTTGGCCAGCTCAATGTCCTTGATTCTCATGTGGCTTGGGTTGTGAGAGGGTGGGGTTGGGAATCTTGCGCATCAGTGTGGCGAAGAGCCAGGCCACACACAGCGATGCGATAATATAAAGGAGAAGCCCCGCATACATGTCGTTGCCCCGCGAAAGGGAAATGAATATCTTGCGGGTGATGGGGTGGCTGACGAAGAGAGCTGCGCTCAGCGTGCCCGTCCACACAAGGAATCGGCTGGCAAGGGAGAGCCATGGCGTTCCCCCAGCTATGCGGGCGAGGGCTATGGAGGCCGAGCAGACGAAGAGCGGGACGAAGTACCACGTGACGTAATGGAAGCTAAGGGCAACGACAAGCGTTGCCGACAGAATCAGATTGAGCACATCGAAGCACGCGTGGCCTGTGCGGTTGCGCCACGAGGCCAGCCATTGCCCGTGCCGGGCATAGATGATGCCCGCGCCAAAGGGCAGCATTCCGCCCACGAAGTTGTATCGCCAGCGGTTCAGTGCCTCGCTCTCCGGCGCGCAAAGCAGCTGTATGGCGAGGCAGATTGTCATGAGCGTGATGGTTGTGGCGGTGCTTTTGCGGAAGATGAGCGTGCGGTAGACAACGTAGAGCTGCAGCATGAGGCCGAAAAACCAGTATGGCCCGGGCCAGATAATGCGGTCTGGCGTTGGCAAAAGGTTGTTGAACATTCCCATTTGCGCCACGATGTCGAGCAGATGGTAGTGGTGTCGGCCGGGAGTGATGGCATCCAGCATGGTGAAAGCTACGAAACCGACAATCATCATGCGGAAGAGCTTCAGGAAATGGAAACGCACGAAAGCCCAAACGCTTGGACCGGTCTGCGCGTGGGGCGTGGCTGCGATGGGCTTGCGCTCGTATTTCATCGTCAGACCGTAGGCACTGAGAAACAGGAACACAGGCACGCCGTAGTGGCCGAAGAACGAGAGCAGGTGAATGGGGAACAATTGGTCGGGAGCGTGCAGCACTTGCAGAAGCCAATCGGTGTTTCTGCGGAAGAATTGGTACTCGTTCTCCTTCACAATCGGCCCCAGCCAGTGGCAATAGTTGTGCAGGAAGATGCCGATAATGGCCAGCCCGCGCAGCGTATGGCACTCATCGCGGCTCAGGAGCGCGGCATTCCGGTGTGGTGATGGGGATTTCATTTCGCCTTACGTTGCAGTTTGTCGTAATCTGTCTTGTTTTTGAGAATGCGCGGACGCGTTTCTTGGTACTCGGAAGAGAGCACATTGTACTCCGCCCGGTAGTCGGGCGCATCGATTCCGCCCAAGTACAGCAGCGTGTGGGCTAAGGCATCGGTCATGAAACGGCGGTCCTTGGCCTCCCTTATCTCCTTGTACAGCTCCGGATGCTTGGCCATGAACGGCTTGGAGCACCACATCCAGAAAGGAATCTCAAACTCGAAGCGTGCCAAATTGTAGGTTACGGCCGCCGAATGGTTGCGGCAGAAGAAGCCGCGATTGCCCTCAAAGCATTCTTCTCCGTGGTCGGGCACGTAGATGACGATGGCATCCTCATCGGTGAAACGTCTCACAATCTGATCCATAATGCTGTCGTTGTAGAGGATGGCGTTGTCGTATTCCGACAGAATGCGCCGCTGATAGTGCCCCAACTCTGCTCGCTTCTCCTTGTAATCGGCTGCGCGGAACTGCGCGCGGTCTTTCGGATACCGCTGGCGGTAGTTCACGTGCTGGCCAAGGAGGTGGAAAATGATGAGGTTATGTGCCGTATTGTGCTGCTTCAGGTTGTTGTCGTATTCCGAAAGCAGACCTTCGTCGTAGCGGAATGTGCGGGAGTTGCGCGTGTCGAACATCGATTCGGACAGCTCCGGGTGGTTTAGGAAGAATCCGCCGCTGAAGTCGTAGACCGCCTCACGTGCTTTGGGGAGAAACTGATTGGTGGCAAACGTAACGTGATAGCCTGCCTTCCGGAACAGCTGGGGGAAGAGAGGATAGTCGCACCATTCCCCTTTCTGCCGCACAACGTGCATGGAAAAGAGGTTCTTAAACACGAAGCTGGTCAGGTTCCATGGTGCCACCACATCGCTGAATGGCACGAGTTGCCCCGTCTTTTCCCATTCTATTTGCCTTGGGGTGGTAGGCATGAAGTAGCCATATTGCTGCGAATGGTGCTTGCCGAAGCTCTCTCCGATGACAAGCACTATGTTGGGAACGCGGAAAGTGCATCCGTTGACACGCACTTGATCCTTGGCCTCGATGAGCTTGTCGATTTGTTGCGCTGCCAACTCATTGGAGAAGATGCTGAAAGCCAAGCGGTAGGCGGGCAAATAGAACTGCGCACACTTGTTGCTCGTCAGTTTATGCTCCACGCCGCCAATGTTTTTCTGGGAGAACATGGCCACCATCTCGCGCTTGTTGTGGCTCGAAGCCACGCAGCCCCACACCACCAATGCTGCCGTGGCGCATCCTGCGCAAGCCTTGATGGCGTCTGCGGCCATGCTGTTGGACAGTTTCGGCAGGTTCAGACGCTTCGTCTTTCTCTGCCAGCAAGCCGCTGCGGCCACCAAGGCTTGCAGTAATGCCAGCCCAAGCAGCCATCCCACGGGCGACAGCAGCACACTGGCGTTGAGATAGGTGCTCACAAACTCACTGGCCTCGTTGCCGTTGGTTTCTCCCACGAGCAGCAACATGGTGGGATTGAGCACGGAGCCGAACTTCCAATAGCAGAAAACATCAACGATGGACACTCCGTAGGCCATGGTGTATATCGCCCCACGTACCCAGCGGCGTGCCTTTTGCGGGATGAGAGCCAGCACAACGCACAGCGCATAGAGGTCGATGAGCAGCTCAAGCCACAGATTGTCGTAGAGAACGGCGTTCTTCCGGCCAGACAGTTCCAGCCAGCTGACCACCACGCCCAGCGCATACATGAACACGAAGAACGACGCATTGCGCCGTATAGGCTCAAAAAACAGTGCGAGGCACTTGGATATTCGGTGTGAAAAAGTCATTTCTTAGGATCTTAGAGACGGCAGACTGCTTGTGCCGGCTTTTGCGTTGAGGCCACAAAAGCACCCTTGCGCCCGTCTGCCGGCGGCTTATTTCTGTCCTTTCAGCTTGTTGTCCAGAAAGTCGTAGAGTGCCCGGCGCACGGAGCGGAGGCCAAACTGCTCGGTGTGAATCTCTCCAAGGGGAATCCACATCAGCTCGGCGGCATCGTCGCCGGCTTGCATTTCCAATCCATCGGCTACGTTGAAGAGGAAGAAAGCGTCCATCGTGTGAATGTCAAACCCGCTGTAACGGTAGACGTTGGGCAACGAGAAGAGATACTTCGGGGCTTCCAGCTCCAGTCCGGTCTCCTCCTTGATTTCCCGCAGGATGCCTTCTTCCAGCGTCTCGCCCATGTCGCAGAATCCTCCCGGCAGGTCTAACGTGCCGCGTCCCGGCTCTTCCTTGCGCCGTTCCACAAGCAGTTCGCCCTTGGCATTGACAATAAAAGCCGCCGTGGCACTGCTGGGGTTGAGGAAATACTCAAAGCCGCAGTTGCCACACTGCTTGCTTTTCTCAGTGTTCTCTTCAAAATGCTTGCTGCCGCACACGGGGCAGTAGCGGAATTTGTCTAATACGTGCACTGTTGGTTCTGATTTCTTGTCTTGTTTCCCATTCGTTGCCTTGCCGTTTGTGGCCCGGCATGCTTGCGGCAGGTGTTCTTTCCGCCGTCTCCCATGCGCCGCAAGGGATGTTAACGGGCAGTGGCGTAAACATTAAAATACGTTTAACCGCGACAAGTGAATGGTTTTCAGCTTGCAAATTTACTAAAATCTCTAAACAACGCCGCCACGAACGCTGCTTTTTTCCTAACTTTGCATAAAAATAGCTACACAGAGATGAATTTCAAGAAGTTGTTCCTCGTTGTCGGCATGATGCTTTCGGCCATGGCCATGTCGGCGCAATTGGTGTTTGACGTGAGTCTTTACAATGGCAAACCGCCCCACAGCAACGGCGACAAGCGGGATACGGCACGCGTGCGCGTGTTCCTGCCTGCCGACAAGGAAGCCACGGGGCGCGCGGTGGTCATCTGTCCGGGCGGCGGCTACGTGAGCCTGTCGATGGAGAAGGAAGGCTACGACTGGGCAGAGTTCTTCCAGAACCAGGGCATAGCGGCCATTGTGCTGAAATACCGTATGCCCAACGGACGCCCGGAGGTGCCCGTGGAGGATGCCGAGCAGGCCATGCGCCTCGTGAGACGTAACGCCAAGAACTGGAACATCGCCCTTAACGATGTGGGAATCATGGGATTTTCGGCTGGCGGACACCTTGCTGCCATGCTGGCCACAAGCTCGCCGCAGGACGCGAAGCCCAATTTCCAGATTCTTTTCTATCCTGTCATCTCCATGACCGAGGGTATTGCCCATGAGGGCAGCATGTATGCGCTGCTGGGCAAGCATCCTTCTAAGCGCGACCAGCGCAAGTACAGTGCCGACTTGCACGTGAGCCGCGTCACGCCACGCGCTTTCATCGTGCTGTGTGACGATGACGACACCGTGCCGCCCATCAATGGCGTGAATTACTACGTGGAAATGTACAAGAACGATGTGCCGGGGTCGCTCCATGTCTATCCCTCCGGTGGCCATGGCTGGGGAAGCAAGATAGGATTCCGCTTCCATGAGGAGATGATGATGACCCTCAAGGCTTGGCTGAAGAGCTTCTGAACCGTGCGCTGCCTTGCCGTCTGTGCCCCCGCAAAGGGCATGGAGAACGGTCGGTGCTGCCCCTTGGCGTGGCTTGGGCAAAGAGATTGAGACTTGGCCGACGGGCTTTCGCGCCGTGCCCTTTCGGCTCTTACGCTGCAATACCATACATATTGCCTTGCAAAAGGTAAGGTATTGCAGCGTAAAACGTATGGTTTTGCAGTGCGAAACCATACGTTTTGGAAACCATCTGATGGTCAGCTATTTGCAGACGATGGTTTTCCGCTGACAGAAACAGAAACAATAAGCAATAGATAGATGCAAAGAAAGACGTGGGCACTCGTGCCCCTCATCATGACAAGTGTGATGGTCATGGCCGATGGCGGCGACAAGACGCGCGGCATCGGTAAGTATCCAGGACGGAAAACAGAGGCTTGCATTCCCGGGAGAGCCGCCTCCAACGCCTATGGCAACCAAGCGTGGATGCGTGCGGCATGGGCATCGTCGTCCATCGACTATAACCTCACGGCGCAGCTCGTCACCGATGGCATCGCCACCGTGCGCGAGCCGGCGCGCGTGCGGGTGCTGACGAGCGATGGCGAGCAAGACCTGAGGGACAAGGAGAAGACTTTTGATGGCAACAAGGTGACGAGCATATACGTCAAGGGCGAGGATGCTTTCATCGAGTATGAGTGGTCGGGCATGGCCGTGGCCACGCATGAGCTGCGTCTCAATGCGTGGGTGGCCTATCATCCGCAGCTGGCCAATGAGGGCTACGACATCGCCGTGGAGACCTCCGGCAATGGTGTGGCATGGCACGAGATAGGCTGGCTGCGCGGAAAGGAACTTCCCGGCACGGCCACACGGCAGACGGCAAGCTCCGATCCCAACAAGCAGGAGTCGGCCGAGCGGCTTCCGCTGCGGCTGATAGACACCACCATACCTCTTGTGGCGGGCAAGTACGACCGTCTGCGCTTGCGTATGAGGATGAAGGGGTGCGCCTATTGGCGGCTCTATGAGTGTATGTTCACCGATGATGAGCGCGGAATGCTGCCCAGCCGTCAGTTCTCAAGCGCGTGGATGGCCGATGGCGTGGCGCGTCCCTCGTCTGCCGCCGCGCAGAAGGAAGGGCCTAAGGGCGAGTTGGCCAACCGTTTGCTCACCATGAGTCCCATCAAGACAGCCGCTTTCGATGCCTCCGGGCAGACGGAGAGTGCCGCCTCGGCGGGCGATGGCGCGCCGGAGTATCTTCCGCAGTGGGTATATGTCGACTTGGGACGCCCCGTCTCGTTCAACAAAGTGCGGCTCTTGTGGCTTCATCCCGCCTTGGAGGGCAGTCTGCAGGTGTCTGACGATGCGCAGACGTGGCGCGATGTGGCTCCGTTGAAGGCGGTTGAGACCACGAGGGAGGAGGAAATCCAAGTCACGGACTGCGCCCGCTATGTGCGTGTGCTGATGACCCGCCCGGGCGCAACGGGCCTTTACGCGCTCTCCGAACTGGAAGTGATGGGCAAGCCCGCTACGCCCGTGGCCGAAAGGAAAGCCCCGGGCGCGCCGCTTCTCCAGTTACGTGCAGGAAAGAGCTACCCGCTGTCAGCGGGATGGGAGCTTCGGCGCGAAGGCTACGACAAATGGGTGCCCGCCACCGTACCCGGCACGGTGCTGGCCAGCTATATGAACAACGGAGCTGTGCCCGACAACACGGTGGGCAACGATATGCGGCAGATCTCGGAGTCTTATTTCAACAGCGATTTCTGGTATCGCACGTCCTTCCGGCTGAGTGGCAAGCCGCAGCAGCGTGTGTTCATCAACCTTGATGGTATCAACTGGAAGGCCGATCTCTATGTCAACGGCCACATCCAAGGCGATATTCAAGGCGCGTTTGTGCGCGGCCGCTTCGACATCACGCGCTATCTCACGGCGGGGGAGAACGTTGTGGAACTGCGCGTGTACAGAAACCAGCACATGGGAGCCGTCAAGGTGAAGAACGGAGCGTCTACCGACATCAACGGAGGCGTGCTCGGACTGGACAACCCCACCTTCCACGCCTCCATAGGCTGGGACTGGATTACCTCAACGCCGGGTAGGCAGGTCGGAATATGGAATGACGTGTGGCTTTCGGTGGAGAAAGGCGTGCATGTGAGCGATCCTTATGTGACCACGGTGCTGGCCAAGGGCGACACTTTGGCCAGTATGACCCCCGTGGTGAGGGTGGAGAACAACCTCAAACAGGCCGTTACGGCCACCGTGCGCGGATGGATTGGCGACATCAAGTTTGAGAAGCAGGTCGCGCTCAAGCCCCTTGAGGTGCGCGAGGTGGTCTTCAGTCCGGCGCAGTATCCGCAGCTTCGCGACCGGAAGATGCGCCTTTGGTGGCCCAATGGCTACGGCGAGCCGTTCCTTTATGATGCCGGATTCGCCGTGGATGGGGACGAAGTGCGCTACAAGGCGGGCATCCGCGAGGTGCGCTATGAGGACATGGACACCTCGCTGAAGCTCTTTGTCAATCACAAGCGCGTGGTTCCGCTGGGCGGAAACTGGGGTTTCTCGGAGACAAACCTCAACTATCGCAAGCGCGAATATGATGCGGCGGTGCGCTACCATCGCGATATGAACTTCACCATGATACGCGATTGGGTGGGACAGATAGGCGACAAGGAACTCTATGAGGCTTGCGACCGCTACGGACTGTTGCTTTGGCAAGACTTCTGGCTGGCCAATCCGTGGGACGGACCTGACCCGCAGGACGAGAAAATGTTTATGGACAACGCCCGCGACTACATCCGCCGCATCCGCCGCCACCCCTCTGTGGCCATCTATGTGGGTCGCAATGAGGGCTATCCGCCCAAGACCATCGACCAGTCCCTGCGCCAGAGCATTGCCGAACTGCATCCCCAGCTGGGCTATATCTCCAGTTCGGCCGATGACGGCGTGTCCGGTCATGGCCCTTACCGTCTGATGCCGGTGAGCTATTACTTTGGCCACGTGTCCGAGAAGCTCCATTCCGAGCAGGGCATACCCAACGTTCCCAACATTGAGAGCCTGCGCCGGATGCTGCCTTCTGGCAGCCTTTGGCCGCAAAACGATGCATGGGGACAGCACGACTTCACCCAGCAGGGCGCGCAGCGCGGCCAGTCTTTCAATGAGATGATGGAGCGTGCGTTTGGCAAACCAGCTTCTGCGGAGCAGTTTGCGGCTTGGGCGCAGTGGCTTAACTACGATGGGCACCGCGCTATGTTTGAGGCGGCGGGGCAAAAGCGCATGGGCTTGCTCATGTGGATGAGCCATCCCGCATGGCCATCGATGGTTTGGCAGACCTACGACTACTATCTCGACCCCACCGCTGGCTATTTTGGCGTGAAAAAGGCGTGCGAGCCGCTCCATGTGCAGTACAATCCCGCATCGGGAAAGGTGCAGGTGGTCAACCGAAGCGGCGTTGCCCGCAAACAGATGCGCGTGGAATACGACTTGTATAATAAGGAGGGGCAACGCTTGCAGCACGAGGAGACAACGCTGAACCTGTCTGCCGATGCCACATTCGATGCGTTTGCCGTGGCGTTGCCGCAGCGTTTGGACACGCTGGCGCGTCCGGAGGCTTTCTTCTTGCGCCTCGCGCTGTCTGAAAGCGGCGTGCCCGTGTCGCAAAACACCTACGTGCTGTCGCAGGAGGAGGGCAATTTCCAGTCGCTCATGTCCTTGCCCGAAGCGCGGGTGAGCGTCAGTCAGGACCTGCGCCGCAACGGCGACACGTGGACGGGTGTGGTGACGCTGGCCAATGAGGCGAATACGCCGGCTCTGATGCTCCGTCTGAATCTGAAAGATGCCGATGGCGAGCAGATACTCCCCGTGGTCTACGGCGACAACTATTTCCATTTGCTTCCCGGCGAACGCCGTGTAGTGTCGGTGTCGTTTGCCGATGAGGATGTGCGCGTGGGCAAACCGCAGGTTGAGGTCAGCTCGCTGCGGTAGCCGAACGGCTGTAAAAGAAAAAGGTGGGGAGTGCTTTCCTTTCGGGAAAGTGCTCCCCACCTTTGTTGTAGGCGGCAGATGCGTTGCGCTGCGGAAGCTTTCCGGCGAGTCTTCCCGGCACGTTCTGTGGTGCGTTTCCAGCCTTGCGCATAGACTTTCCCTCACTTATGGGCGTGCGTGTGTAAAAGCTTGGCTGACAGGGGAAAAGGGTTGGCTTTGCAAAAGGTGACGTTTTGCACCGTGAAACGTTACCTTTTGGAGGGCGAAACGTTACCTTTTGCTGCCCGAAACGTTACCTTTTGCCTGGCGCAACATTTGCCTAGGCCATCGCCTTCTTGCGCCCCAGCAGCCAAGGGGTGATGTGCAGGGCGTCGAGCAGTTTCCCCGTGGCCACGCATCCCAGCACGCAGAGGGGCAGGGAAACGGCGAGAAAGAGCAGCCGTGTGGGGTCGAATTGCAGCCAGGGAATGAATATCTTGCAGCAAAGGGTGAAGATGGGCGAGAAGATATAGAGTGTCAGCGAGTTGCGGCCAAACGTTTGGAGCACTTGCGCGGCCTTGGCGGGCAGCAGCGGATAGGCAGCCAGCAGCAGGCAGACGACAAGATAGAGGACAATGGCTCCGCCCGCGTTGGCGCGATTGAAGATGTGGGGGTGCATTGCCAGAAGCGGCAGCGCGAGCAGCGGCCACCACGAGGCGCGAAACACTTGCCCGAAGCGCAGGCCGCTGCACCGCAGGGCTGTGCCGGCAAGGAAATACAGCGCGTTGCCTAAGGAAACGATTCCCGTGGCTGCCAAGGCGCAGTAGGCCAGAGCCAGCAAGAGGAGCCGCGCAGTGGCCGGCAGGCGGCCGAAGCGGAACAAAAGGTGGTAGGCGGAGCCGCAGAGGATGATGGTTTGCAAGTACCAGTAAGGCCCAAGGGGATGGATGAGCAGCTTGTTGAGAAACAAGGGCAGGGTGAGCTGGTCGATGTGGTCGCGCGTGGGCACAACGGAGGCCATGAGCACGTAGCCGCTTTCCATGACCAGATAGGGCACAACGAGCCACATCAGGCTCTTCCATACAAGGCGTACGGGCTTGTTGAGGTTCATCAGATAGCCCGAAATGACGAGGAACCCCGGCATGTGGAACGTGTAGACGAACTGTTTTGCTATCGGATAGGCATCGGCAAAGTAGGCCAGATGAAAGGCTATCATCAGCAAGATGAGTATGCCTTTCAGATAGTCTATCCTGCAATCGCGCTCGCCCAGTGGGGGGATGATGTGGGTGGGTGATGGTCTCATGAGTTTTCGGATGGTGTCTCGTGGGCGTGTAGCCGCTCTCTGATGTTTTGGCGCACGCTCTCCTTGCTTGTGCTTTTCAGCCCGTTGGCAGAGAGAAGCAGCAAGTTGTCGGCCAGTTCCGTGGCCAGTTCCAAGTCGTGGGTAGACATGAGGATGGTCTTTCCCGTGTCGTGGGCCAGCCGGGAGAGCAGCCGCAGCGTGTCAATGCGTGCCCCGAAGTCGAGGAAAGCGGTAGGCTCATCGAGCAGAATGATGGGCGTCTCCTGCGCAAGGGCGCGGGCTATCATCACTTTTTGTGCCTCGCCGTCGCTCAATGACGACATTCGGCGTTGAGCCAGCGGCGTTGCGCCCACTTGGCTGAGGCTTCGGCTCACGGCCGTCTCGTCTTTTGGAGACAGCTTTCCCCAAAAGTTGGTGTACGGACTGCGCCCTATGCCCACGAGGTCGTGCACGTTCAGAGCCTCCGCACCAGGCCTTTGGGTGCTCACGATGCTCACCGTCAGTGCCCGCTCGTGTGCCGACAGGCTGTCGATGTCGCGGTCTGCCAGCCAGATGTGTCCGCCCTGCTTGGGCAGAAGTCCCGATATGGTGCGCAGCAGCGTTGATTTCCCAATGCCGTTGCCGCCAATCAGGCACGTCAGCTTGCCTTCCTCTATCGTGGCATCGATGCCTTGGGCCACGATATGTCTGTTGCCGTAGCCTATGGCCAACGCCTCTAAACGGATGTCCATGCTGCAAAAGTAAGCAATTTATTTGGTTTTCTCATCGTTTATTGCGATATTTGCAAGCCAATTCACGAGAGCTTCCCACGTAAGAGACAAGAATCAGATGCGTCAAGAGTCAGCCCAACAAGCCTTGCAGCGGCAGAAACTGCTGTTGCAGATGGAATATTATGCCGAGAAAGAGGCTTTTCGGAAGCAGACGGAGACGATGGGGATGCAGCGAAAGGTGAAGCGTGGCGATGCGTGGTTTCCCATCCGGGTGGGCAAGACTTACTATAACAGCTTGAATCAGCGCGTTGTGGAGGTGTTCAGAACGGAGGATTTGGACATCGAACACAACTTTGAGTTTGGCAAGCCTGTGATGTTTTTCCATGAGAAGGGCGAGGGAAAGCTGCGCTATTTCTCGTTCACCGGCACCGTTTCCTTTGCCAATGGCGAGCGGATGGCCGTGGTTGTGCCCGATGGCGCACCTTTGGCCGACTTGCAGGTGGGCGAGGGGCGCGTGGGATGTCAGCTTTCGTTTGATGAGACCAGCTATCGCGAGATGTTCGATGCCCTTGATCGCGTGATGGCGGCTAAGGGAAACCGGCTCGCGGCGTTGCGCGAACTCTTCTATAGCACACAAAAGGCACAGTCATATACGTTTTCTCCAATCCGCCTACCGTGGCTTAACCCGGCTCAGGAACAAGCCGTCAACGGCGTTTTGCGCGCCAAAGACGTGATGATAGTGCACGGGCCGCCGGGCACGGGGAAGACAACGACTCTCGTTGAGGCCATCAATGAGACACTGATGCGCGAAAGTCAGGTGCTGGTATGTGCGCAAAGCAACATGGCGGTGGACTGGATAGCCGAGAAACTGGTGGATCGGGGCATTCATGTGTTACGTATCGGCAACCCGTCGCGCGTCAACGACAAGATGCTGGGCTTCACTTACGAGCGGCGGTTTGAGTCTCATCCCGACTATCCGCAGCTTTGGGCCATCCGAAAGGCCATCCGCGAATTGCGGGCGCACCGCCGCCGTGGGCAGGAGAGCCTCCATCAGAAGCTGGAGCGGCTCAAGGCCAGGGCCACGGAGCTGGAACTGCGCATCCATACCGAACTTTTCAATGATGCGAGGGTCATCGCCTCCACGCTTGTGGGGTCGAACAGCCGCGTCATGCAGGGCACAAAGTTCAACACTCTCTTCATCGATGAGGCCGCGCAAGCACTTGAGGCTGCGTGCTGGATACCCATTCGCCGTGCGAACAGGGTGATATTGGCGGGCGACCACTGCCAGCTGCCGCCTACGGTGAAGAGTATTGCCGCCTTGAAGGCCGGACTTGGCACGACGCTCATGGAGCGAATTGTGGACGGGAAACCCGATGTGGTGACGCTGCTGCGCGTGCAGTACCGCATGAACGAGGATATTATGCGCTTCTCTTCTGAATGGTTTTACCAGGGAAAGGTGGTTGGCGCGCCGCAAGTGAAGCACCGTGGAATACTCGATTACGACATTCCCATGGAGTGGATTGACACCCAAGAGGAGGAATGGGAGGCCGCTGAGGAGTTTGTTGGCGCAAGTTTCGGCCGCGTCAACAAGCGCGAAGCCCGCCTCACGCTCGATGTCCTGCGCCGTTACTACACGAAGATTGGCAAGCAAAGGGTGCTCGATGAGCGGATAGACGTGGGCATTATCTCGCCCTACCGTGCCCAAGTGCAGTACCTAAGGTCGCTCATTGGGCGCGAACAGTTCTTCAAGCCATTCCGACACCTCATCAGCGTGAACACCGTGGACGGCTTTCAAGGGCAGGAGCGCGACATAATCGTCATATCGCTCGTGCGCAGCAACGCTGGCGGAGAGATAGGATTCCTGCGCGATTTGCGCCGTATGAACGTTGCCATCACACGTTCCCGCATGAAACTCATCGTGCTTGGCGATGTGGCCACGCTCTGCCGCCACCCGTTCTACAAGCGGCTGCACCGCTACATCCTCTCGCTTGCGGGCGAGGAAGTGGCCGAAGACACGCCAGCCGTTGGCTCCTTGCCCGCCGGGGAGGCTGCCGCCACCGCCACGGAGGCCAACGATGGCAGCCAAGACCAATCATAAAAGCATTTTAATTTCTACCTAATACAATCAAAAAATGGAATCAGCACCTATCCTTTATCTTGTTGTGCCTTGCTACAATGAGCACGAAGTGTTGCCCGAAACGTCGGAACGGCTGGGCAATCTCTTGAAGTCGATGGTGGAAGACGGACTTGTGGGCGACAGAAGTCGCGTGCTCTTCGTGGATGATGGCTCGCGCGACGACACGTGGAGCATCATCTCGCGGCTTGCGGAGGAGCAGACGTGCTTCTGCGGCGTGAAGCTCGCGGCCAATTCGGGGCATCAGAATGCCTTGATGGCCGGTCTTTTGGTGGCCAAGGAGCATGCCGACATCACCGTTTCCATAGATGCCGACCTGCAAGACGACATCCACGTGATACCGGAGATGGTGAGGAAGTATGGCGAGGGCTGCGACATTGTGTGCGGAGTGAGGAAAAAACGCATCACGGACACATGGTTCAAGCGCACCACCGCCCTTGGTTTCTATCGCTTGATGCACGCGCTGGGTGTGAAAACGGTCTACAATCATGCCGACTTCCGGCTGATGAGCCGCCGCGCCGTGGCACAGCTTGAGGAGTATGTGGAGCGCAATCTCTTCCTGCGGGGCATCGTGCCGCTCATTGGCTACAAGGTGGGCATGGTCTATTACGACCGCTCCGAGCGCACGGCGGGCGAGAGCAAGTATCCGCTTTCTAAGATGATCAGCTTCGCCATCGATGGTGTGACCTCGTTCAGCACCAAGCCCGTGCACATGGTCTTCTTCCTTGGGCTGATGTTCCTCGTCATTGCGGTGGGCATTCTTGCCTATGTGCTGTGGGAATACGTCACCGACAACGTTGTGGCGGGGTGGGCCTCGGTGATGCTTTCCGTGTGGTTTGGCTTCGGATGCGTGCTCGTCAGCCTGGGCATCATTGGCGAATACATTGGCAAGATATACATTGAGAGCAAGCACCGCCCGCGCTTCAACATTGAGAAGACGCAGCTCAACTGACCTTGCCTCGCCTCTGCCGTGGCGGCAGGAAGCTTTGCCTGATGGCAGGATGAGTGCTTGCGCTGCTTGACAATATGATTTTTTCGAATGCTTTTGTGCCGTCTCGCGTTTGCGGGCGGCATTTTTTTGTGGGCAGAATGTGGAGCGTCATGGTGCGGTGGGTCATCTCTTGTTCCGCCCGTCATCGGCTCTTGTCTGGTGAAAGGTATGCTTTCGTCTGCCGAAAGGTAACGTTTTGGCGTCCAAAAGGTATGGTTTCGCATTGCAAAAGGTATGGTTTTGCAGTGAGATGTCGAAGAGTTTGTTAATCCACTGTGTTCCAATTGGTTGTGAGATCTGCCCTCGCGCCCTCGCGCTCTCTTGCTTGTGGCCTTCTTGGGTGGCCGCTCTCTTGCTGGGTAAGGGTGCTGGCTGCAAGGCGGGAGACGGGGCAACGCGCCGTGGCAGAGGGGAGATGGCCGTGTGGGGGAAGAAAATTCAATCGTTTTTTGTGCGTTTGTGGCTCGTTTTTCAACGATTTTGCGCATTGCGAAAACGTTTGCACAACAGTGCGGAAAAAGTGGTTCGCGGGTTTGAAATTAAAAGATTAACTTTGCATCTGCTAAGACGTTGAAGCGGAAAGTCTGCTTCTGGTTCTTCTATTTACTAAAATCAAAATATACACAATGCGTATTGGCTTCGTCTAATGGCCAATACCATCCCGGGCCGGCTACTCAATTGGGTAGCCGGCTCATCGGTTGTTAGAGGCTGTTGAATCGGTTGAGCAGCTTCTCGCGAAACACGCGCCCCACCGTAACATGGTCTATCTTGTCGAAAGGCGGGAAGAAGTGGCAGTGGTTGTCCACCACGTTGAGCAGGTAGTCGATGTTGACGATGAACCGCTGGTGCACTTGCACGTACTGGCTGCCGAGCTGCAGCAGGTCTTTGGCGCATATCTTGCTGCGCAGACGCACGGGGTGGGGGATGCTGGCCACCATTGCCGACCAGCAGCGACAGGCGGGGTCGTACTGGAAAACGCCGATGTCGCTCGTGCCGATGATGGTGAAGTCTACGCTGTTGGTGAAGAGCACGTAGCGCGGATCTTCGTGCTGTGTCTTCTGCCGCTCCTCTATGGTGGTTCTGCCCGGCTCTTGCAGGCGGCTCATCACGATGTCGAACTCCTTGTTGGTGATGGGCTTGAGCAGCACATCGTGGGCTTTCAGCCGCAGGGCGGGCAGGATGTACTTGTCGTAAGCGGTATAGATGACCACCCGGCAGTCTGACTCCCGCAGGTAGGAGGAGCGTTCCAGGAAGTTGAGGCCGGAGATGTCGGGCAGCTCCACATCGAGGAACACCACGTCGGGATGGGTTTGGCTCACGAGGTCGAGGCCATCGAAGCCGTTGTGAGCCACGCCTTCCACCTGTACGGAAGGCACGTCTTGCAGCCTTGCGCGCAGTTCGTCGCAGGCCGCTTTGCTGTCATCGATGATGACCACTCTCATGTTTTTATGTGCAAAAGGTCGTGTCATGTGAGTTATTTAGGGTATTTGATGTCGTTGGGAATGAAGAGCCTGGCCTCGCATCCCGCGTTTTTGCCATCGGAGCCGGGGATGTTGCGCAGGCCAAAATCCATCTTGTGCCAGTTAGTTTGGTTGATTACCGTCATGGTGAGCCTGATGATGTTCATGCCGGTTCTGCCTTTTCGGCTGCGCCGTATGTCGAATCCGGGACCGTTGTCGCGCACGGCTATGGCCACGCCGCAGCCTTCGCGGCTGGCCGTGATGGTGAGTTGCTTGTGCCCCTGCCGCCCCATGAGGCCATGGACGAAGGCATTCTCCACCATGATTTGTATGAACATGGAGGGCACTGTCAGCTTGTCGGCATCGATGTCGTCGGCCAGTTGCACGCTGTAAGTGAAGTCGTCGTCGAGCAAAAGTTCCTTCTCCACGTTCACATACTTCTGCGCAAAGGCCAGCTCCTCGGTCAGGCTGATGGTCATTTGGTCGGCTATGTCGAGGTTGGCGCGGATGAGTTTCGACAGTTCGAGCAGCTTTTCGGTGCTGCCGCCGCTGGTGTCGGCTATCTGATTGTTGATCACGTTGAACACAAAGTGCGGTGAGATTTTGCTGCGTGCCCCTTTCAGCTTGAGTTGCATAATCTCTTCGATCGCCTTGCGTTTGCGGCGGCGCGCCAGCTGAATCCATGTGGCCGTCAGCAGCAGTGCCGCCGCGATGGCTATGGCCAGCCATGTGCGCGTGTTTCTCACCTCTGCGGCCTTGCGCTCCAAGGCGAGGCTGTTGTGCAGGCGCAAGGTGTCCTGCGCGTATTGCGCCATGATGTCGGAGGAACGCATCTTCATGAGCCTGTGTTCCAAGGAGTCGTTCTCATGAACATCGTTCTGCAGGTTGTGGTAGGCGTTGCGCCAGTCGCCGCGCAGCTCGTAGTAGCGGCGCAGGTAGCGGTTTCTGATGTGGCGCATGTCCTGGCCGGTGTCGCCATGGTGCTTCTCCGCTTGCAGGATGCGTCCGGCCTCGGCCACATTGCCTTCGGTTACGGCGATGCCAAGGCGTATGGTTGTGATGTAGTATAAGGCGGTGGGGTCGCCCATTTTGACCCAGAAAGGCTCCACCTTGTTGAGGTATTGCGTGGCCAGCTTGGTGTTGCCGAGGTTCAGATAGATGTCGGCGAGGTTGAGATGGCACAGGCTCATGTTGACGCTTTTGTCCAGTCCGTGGCTGGTGAGGAAGCGTTCGAGACGGTGGTAGAGCTGCTCCGAGCGGCGGTAGTTCTTCTGGTAATAGTAGTAGACGGCGTAGTTGTTGATGAAATTGGCCTGCATGGTGGTCGTCATCTCGTCAAAGTACTTGTCTGCCGACTGGTATGCTTTCAGTGCCTGCTCGTTGTCGCCCATCAGACGGTAGATATAGGCCAGCCCCGTGTAGAGCGATGCTTTCTCTCGTATGGGCAGGCGGAGCGAGTCGGTGAGGAACAGCGCGCGGCGATACCACGAGGCGGCCGTGTAGAGGCGATCCTTGTAGATGTAGGCGTCGCCAAGGTTGGCGCAAACGTTGTGTGCCTCTTGGTTGTGTCCGCTCTCCATCATCAGCCGGTAGGATTTTTCGTAGAGCGCAATCGACTTGTCGGTGTTGATGTGGAGGTGGTGGTAGTAGGCGGCCTGTGCGTTATAGGTCTTGATTAGCAGGAGTTTGCTCTTATCAGACGGGTTGCGCCGGGCGAACGCCTCAGACCGGGCGAGCCACGTGAGGGCTGAGTCGGGGGTGGGGGAGAGCGTGAAGTAGAAGCCCAGCCGCGTGGCATGGCTGTAGTACTCTGTGCTGTCGCGCGCCGTCCGCATGGCATCGGCTATCATCTTTCGCGCGTGGGGCGACTGATGACGTATGGAATCATCGATGGCGATGCTTTTTTGCTCCTCTTTGTCGGCCTCGCGGTTGGGGGCGGAGCAGTCTGTGAACAGCGAGACCGCTGCCATCACGAGAAACTTTGTGATGCGCGAGAGGGCGGTGATTTTGTTTTTTTTCATATATTCTCCCTTGCAGCGAACCCGGAAAAAGTGGCAGTGAGTGGTGTCGTTGGGTCGTTTGCAGTTGCAAATTTAAGTATTTTTTCGTTATTGATAGAGTTTCGGGGGGGGGTAAAAAGAGGTACTCGTGAGATTTTTCGCATATAAGGCTTTTTTAGGTGTTTAAACGTTGAGAATGAGACGTTACGTTTTGCCTTGCGAAAGGTTACCTTTGACCTTGCGAAACCATACATATTGCATGGCCAAAGGTAACCTTTTGTTTTTCGGGGGAATTAGTGTGGCACCCTCGGGCGGGCGTTCCAGCCCTCGCGGGCGGCTTGCGGGGTGGCGGCGGGAGGGGGTTAGGCGAAGTCCTTGCCCTTTTGCAGTGCCACATCGTTGGCATACTTGCGCACCAAGGCCGAGGAGTCTTCCTTCTTGCACACCAGCAGCACATTGCCGCGCTCGGCCACGATGTAGCCCTCAAGGCCTCCGATGACGGCAATCTTGCCTCGCGGAATCTTCACCACGTTGTCGCGCGCGTCGTCGAAGATTACTTCCGAGTCTATCACGGCGTTGCCCGCGCCGTCCTTGCCGTAAGCCTCGTGTATGCTGTGCCATGCTCCCACGTCGGCCCATCCAAAGCAGCAGTGGGCCACGCACACGTTCTCGCTCTGCTCCAGTATGCCGTGGTCGATGGAGAGGTTGGGATAGGCGCGGAAATGCTCCTGCATGAACGCGTCTTCCTCCGCTATTGTCCAGCGGGGGTTGCTCTGGTCGAACTGGCGGAGCACGGCAGGCATATATTTGTACATGCACTGTTGCAGGAAACGTCCGTTGGCCAGGAACAGCCCCGTGTTCCAGAGCCACTCGCCGCTGTCCATGAACATCTGGGCAAAGTCGCGTCCGGGCTTCTCGGTGAATGCCTTCACGCCGTAGATGTGCTCCGTGCCCGTCTGGTCGCCCATCTGGATGTAGCCATATCCCGTCTCCGGCCTTGTGGGGCGTATGCCCATGGTGAGCAGCGCGTTGTGCGTCTCCACGAAGCGCAGCCCTTTCGTGATGCAGCCGGCAAAGGCCGCCTTGTCGAAAATCACCTGGTCGGCGGGCGTTACGGCTATGCTGGCCTCGCTGTCGAAGCGCAGGATGCGGTGGGTGGCCCATGCCACGCTCGGCGCGGTGCTCCGCTGCACTGGCTCGGCAAGGATGCGGTCGGGCGCAATGTGGGGCAGCTGCTCCCTGACAAGGGGCAGGTAGCTGCGGTTGGTAGAGATGAAGATGTGGTCGGGGGGCACTATTTGCGAGAAGCGGTCGAAGGTCTGTTGCAGCAGCGTGCGTCCGGTGCCGAAGAAGTCGAGGAATTGTTTCGGACTGTCTTCCCGGCTGCATGGCCACAGGCGAAGTCCGCGGCCTCCGGCAAGGATTACGCAATAGTCGTGGTTGCGTGTGTTCATAACGGTTGTATTGTTTCTGTTGAGCACACGAAAGTACTAAATATCGCCCGTGCGGACAAATTATTTAAGAATAATCAAAGAAAAATTTGTTTTCTTCAAATAAAGTCCTTACCTTTGCAGCGCAAAAACCGAAAGCAGGGTTTCGGGTGCTTGCAAAGGGTGGGCTTCTTTTGGCTTTCCCGCAAGTTCTTCCCCGTGTCCCGCAATTTGTTTCTTGTAAGCCCAGATGGCGGAATAGGTAGACGCGCTGGTCTCAAACACCAGTGGGGCAACCCATCCCGGTTCGAGCCCGGGTCTGGGTACGCAAAAAGGCTGATAATCGTTTGATTGTCAGCCTTTGTTTTT
>CAZASQ010000029.1:0-21896 GCA_964487905.1 uncultured Prevotella sp.
CGGGTCTGGGTACGCAAAAAGGCTGATAATCGTTTGATTGTCAGCCTTTGTTTTTTTATCGGGTAGCCAAAGGGTAGCAAGCCGAGTTGTAATGTTTGTGATTCTCTCTGGGAATGCGTTGGGGCATGAAAAATACAATTGATTATTTTTCCTTTAGCCGTGTTTTTCATACCTTTGCAACAGAATGGGCATCGCGCCATTATCAATTCTAAATCTAAAACTCTATTTGATGAAGAAAATTTGGGGAGGTTTCGTTTATGAACTTTCAGAAAACAAGCGGAAAGATGTTCGTGAGGATGTCTATCATGAGGTTGTGGAGACCCAGCTTCAGCTGTTAGGCTGGTATAAGCATTTGAAGGAGATTCATCATAAGAGAAACTTTTCTTCTGGGCATGGCTGGATTCAGCCCGATATTATTATAGGAAAAGAGAATGACTGGCAGTTTGTAATTGAGGTGAAGCGTCCTTGCCATCATCAAACGCGTCAAGATTTGGAACAGCTGGAGTCCTATATGCGTAGGATAAAGGTTAATGTGGGCATTTATATTGGTGAGCACATAGAGGTGTTTTATGACAAATCGGATGCCGATGGGGGCATACGGTCGGTGCTGAGGGTCGCTTTGGATGTGGAAGATAATAATGGCGTAACGTTTGTGGGGCTGTTTTCGAAAGACGGTTTTAGCAAAGAGGAGGTCGAGAAGTTCTGTGAACAGCGTCTCATGGAGTTGGAAAGGCTGGATAAACTGAAAGAAATAAAGGCAAAAATAATCGCCGATGCCAACAATTGGCTTTCTGTTAACCTTGCAGGGTTTATTTCTGAAAAGTATAAGGGTATTTTCACGGAGGAGGAAATAAAGAGTATGCTCTCTGAAATTTGTTTTATGGCTACCGACCGGGAAACTGTGGCGGAGTGTGCTGTTAATAATGAAGCAAAGGAAGTTGAATGTAAGTCTCAGATTAGAAGAAGAGAGAAAAAGTGCCCTGTTAATAATAAGGTAAAGAAAGAGGAACTTTTGTTCACGGACGAGAAGCGTTCGGTGGACAACACATGGTATTCTCTTGGCAATGGGGCGTATATGGGAAAAAGTCGCTTTGTACTTCATCTTGTCGCCACTTATGTCAAGCAGCATCCCGAGGCCACTTTCGCAGACTTGGAACATGTGTTTAGGCCTGAATATCAAGGTTCTTATGGTGTGATAAGAAGTGTTGAGTGGATTAAAGAAAAAGGTTTTGCCGGCAAACGGTATTATATGAAGGAGGATGATCTTTTGCGTAGTGCCGACAACGTTGTATTTGCGGTTACAACCCAATGGGGAAAGGGAAATGTTGGGAATATAGAGGCGTTGGCAAGGCAATTTGGCTATGAAGTGAGGAAGGAGCCAAGGGGGGATGGGGAAAAGAATGTGGCATCAGAAAGAGTGACCGCGCGTTCATCAGAAAGTTCGTTGGTGGAGTGCCATATTGCGCGAGGCTTTGATGCAAAAGGTATTTTCAATATGGAAGACCATTCTCTTGTCGTTCTGAAAGGAAGCAAAATCAATCCTCGTGAGCTTAGTTCGCTTACGAAGAGCTTTGCTGCGACTCGTGAAAGGTTGATGTCGGAGCATACGTATGTGGATAATGGTGAGCGGATAGTTCGCGATGACATTCCGTTTTCTGCTCCCTCTACCGCATCGCGGTTTTGTATAGGTGGCTCATCTAATGGCTGGATGGATTGGAAAGACTTGGATGGTAATCCGCTGGATAAGTACAGAAACCGTGAAAAATAACATGGCATAACGGGGCGTATGCCTTTTGTGTTGTAGGATAGCTCCTTTGGGTGTTCTTTTTGATACAGTTTGTCAAGCCATTACCTCATCTTGCTTGAAGATGAGGTAAGGACATGACGGCAAAGCTTACCGAAATGGCAAGCAAAAGACTCAATAGTTAGTCCGTTTTATCTGTCTTGGTGAAACTCTTCGGCGAGGTCTTTTATGATTTTCTCTTTGCTGTCACCTAAAACAAGCAGCAAGATTGAGCCCCACAGTGGAGAAATAAGCCAGAAAAGCAGAACCCACCCCAGCTCGCTACGTCCTCTCTTCTTTGCCATTTTGATGGGGAGGAAGATGTAAAGCCATAAAAAGAAGAGTACAAATAGAATACCTGAGATGGCTGTTGTGATGGAGTCTTCGGTCATGAGTGCAAGCGTGATTTGTTGTTATAGGTCATCGATAGCTGCTGAGCGGACAGTAGCTGTGTTGATTTTGTCGAAGTACTTCAGCAAAACGCAGGCTTCTCCGAACTCTTTTTTCTGCATTGACAACTGAATATCGCCCTTTGGTGTCTCAAACGTTGTGTACCACGTGCATCTGTCTTGGCATAACTCATAGAATTTAGTGCTATTTGTGTTGGGTGCAATTCTTCCTTGAAACTCTTCCACTACATTTGCCGGACTGCCATACTTTTCTGTCAGCATGGATTTTAAGTGCTCGTAGTCGCTTTCAAGGGAACTCCAGTCCTCGCGCACAGGAAATATAACGCCAATAGTGTTTACTACGTTGACAGCTTTGAGCGTAGAGACACCAACGGTGCAATTCTTGAATCCCGCAAAGTCGCCTTGCAGGATGGCCGTGCCATCCTTTTCCCCTATATAGCAGAACCCCGCGCTTTTCATTTTGGTCACATACTTATGGAGAGTTCCGTCGATGGGCACTCCCTTAAAGGCCAGATGTTCCGAACTGTTTTGCGCATACGAGGCCAAAGCAATGACCGTTAAAGCAAGTGATACGAGAATTTGTTTCATCATTTGTGGTGTTATTGTTGGATAATAGTTGTTTTTCAGTTTTTTGAAAGCCGTTTGGATGTGTAGGGGGAACTTCGGCCAAGGCGCGTGTGAATCGCGCTTTGGCCAAAGCCTTTGTCCTTTGTTCGCCTTATCGTGCTTCTTTCCGCAGCGTGTCGATGGTGTGGCGCAGTCCCTCGGCGATGTGCCATTGCGCTTGCCAGTCCAGCGATTGCAGACGCGCGGTGGAGAAGACGGCCTTCGTTATCGGCGTGGTCACGCCCTGTTGCGCATCGTCGGGAATCTGCATCACCACTTTCCGCCCCGCTATCGAAGCGGTGAGGTCGGCCAGCTCACGTATGGTGATGTTCGAGTCCTCATCGGCGATGTTGTAAGCCTTGCCGTTCTCTCCCTTCATCAAGATGCTGAGCAACGCCGTGGCACAGTCGGCCACGTAAGTCCACGACCTGTAAGCCTCGCCCTTGCTTTTCAGCACGATGTCGTCGCCCTGCAGCACGTTGCGGATGAACTGTGCGTAGACGCGGTTGTCGGTTGGGGTGAAGCCCGGGCCGTAAACGTGTGACGGTCTGGCCACCACCACCTCCACGCCGTGCTGTGCGCCGTGGCATACGGCCAGCGTTTCCGCCGCGCGCTTGGCCGACGGATAGCACGACCGCACCTGCATGGGGTCGACATAGCCGCTGTAGTCCTCGGTGAAAGCCCTGCCATCGCCCTCGCCGTACACTTCGCCGGAGGATACGTAGACGAAGCGGCGCAGTCCGTGGCGCACGCCGTAGGAGAGCAGGTTGTCCACGCCGGCAAGGTTGGACATCATCACTCCCACGGGGTCTTCCTTGTAGAGCCGTGGGGCTGCTCCGCCCGCCGCGTCGATGATGTAGTCGAATGTGGCATCGCCCTCGATGGGCTGCGTCACGTCCATCTTGACAAGGCGCAGCCGGCTGTCCGTGGCGTAGGCGGCAAACCTCCGCTCTGCCCGTTGCGTGTCGCGTCCGGCCGCATAGACCGTGCAGCGTGCGCCGCAGGCCATCAGCAAGTCCACCACCGCGCCGCCTATCAGCCCCGTGGCTCCCGTCACGAGCACGCTTTTGCCCTCGAGCGTGTGCCAGGGGAGTGCCGTTTGCGCTGCCCGGCGTATGTCGCTGGCGTATGGGGTCATTTCAGCCATTCCTCCTTCGATGTGTGGATGAGAGCCTTAAACAGTTCCACGTCTTCCGTCTGCGTGAGCTTCAGTCCGTTCTTCTCCGACCCAATGACGAGGTGCTGGTCGTTGATGCCGAGCGCGGCCATGAGCGTACACGAGGCCACGGTGTTCTCCACGTGCTTCTCTTCGGCCTCCCCGTGGGCGCGGAGCAGGTCGCCGAGGTGATAGGTGTGGGGCGTTTGTGTGCGCACGAGCCTCTCGCGCGGGATGGTGATGTTGTCCACGCAGTCGCCCACCTTCTCCATGATGGCCTCCTTGCACGTCATTCCCGTCACGGCGTAGCCGTAGCGTTGGCACAGGTCGATGTTCTCGCTGATGATTCTCTCCGACACCAGCGGGCGCACGCCGTCATGCACGAGCACGATGTCGTTGTCCTTGCAGCCCGCATCGCGCAGTCCTTGCAGTCCGTTGCGTATGGAGTGCTGGTTGCTGTCGCCTCCCTCGAATATCCAGTGCAGCTTGGTGATGTTGAACTGGTTGGCGTATGCCTGGAGCATCACTTCCCATCCCTTGAGGCACACCACCGCTATGCCGTCTATCAAGGGGTGCTGTTGGAAGGCCCGCATCGTGTAGATGATCACGGGTATGTTGTCGATGGTCATGAACTGCTTGGGTATGTCCTGTCCCATGCGGTTGCCGACGCCGCCGGCTGTCAATAGTGCGATGTTCATAGTCGTATTGATTGTTTTGCGCAAAGTTAGGCAAAAAACTCCGTCCGTCCAAGCGTTTGCCCACATTCTTGCCCCTCGGCTCTCCCTTTTCGGGAGCTTTCGGGCGGGCTTGGCCGAGCTTTTGGGGGTGGATGGAGGCGGTTTGGGAAAGAAGAATGGGAGACGGTGGCAAGCGGTTGAGCGTCAGGAGGATAGCAAAAGGTATGGTTTCGCATTGCAAAACCATACCTTTTGGCGGCTGAAAGGGCACGTTTTGGCGTGCCAAAGCATACGTATTGCGCGGCGCGGCGTGGCCGCGGGTCAGTCTAAGTCGTACTGAATGTTGCCGTAGGCGAAGATGAAAGGATAGAAGAAGCCCCGCAGCAGTCCTTTTGCGCCGCGCTGGTCCTTGCTGTAGTAGATGCTCTTGCGGTATATCATGCAGATGGTGCACAGCTGGAGCAAGGCCGTGATGCGGCGGCTGAGCAGACAGCGCGCCATGGCGTGGGCGCGGCGGTGGCGTGGGGTCTTCGTGTGGAAGTATATGTAGGTGTAGAGTGCCTTCCAGTTGGGCTTCTCCTGCAGCCGGCGGTAGTTGCGCAGCCCGTACCAGTAAGGCTGCCATGTGGGCTTGCCGGCGGGTTTGCCGTGCGTTTTGTTCTCCACGGCGCAGGCCGAGGCATCGTGCTCGCGGTGCCAGTTGAGCGGCTTGTCGGCCATGACTATTCCTCCGTTGAGCTGGGCGCAGATGGCAAGGCTCCAGTCGTAGTGTATGTGGTCTATCCAGTACTCCTCCTTTTGTATGAATGCGCGCCGCAGCAGCATGGTGTGTCCGGCAAATCCGCCGAAGAGCAGTGCCTCCAGGCTGTATTGCGGGCTTACGGTGTGGCTCTGCTCGGGACTTTTGCCGCGCAGGTGGGGCGAGAAGCAGATGTCGTGGTTGCCAATGCAGCCCACGAGGGTCTCAATCTTGTCGGGCATCCACACGTCGTCTTGGTCGCTGATGGCCACGAAGTCGCCCTTGGCGCGCATTGCCGCCGACTTGAAGTTGAGGTTGAAGCCAAGGTTGTGTTCGTTTTCAAACACCTTGATGTTCGGGTGCTGCCCGGCATAGCTCCGGCAGATGGCCACAGTGTCGTCTGTGGAGCCATCGTCCTGGATGATTATCTCCAGCAGCGGGTAGGTCTGTTGGAGTATGGAGTCTATTTGCTCGCGCAGGAAGCGCGCGCCGTTGTATGTGCAAAGAATGATGGATACTGTCTGCATGATGAGCTTTCAGGGAGTTTGTTTTTCGGAGTCTTCGCTGTCGCCGTCTTGTTTCGCGCCGCCTTTGCGCTTGTGCTTGCGCAGGATGAAGTCGGTGCATTCCTTCAGAATCTGCGCCCCGGCCAGCCGCATGACGGCATAGTAGAGCACGGCCGCCGTGGCGATGCGCGTCAGCAGCAGTGCCCACGGGTTGCTGAACGGGCTGGTGAGCGCGCCCGTGGCGGCCATGACGGCTGCGGCTGCGGCGGCAAAGGGCAGCAGGTCGCGCAGGAACATGATGAGTCCGTAGCCTATCAGCCGGTGGCAGAAGAAGAACCACACGAAGAGCCATGTGATGTTGATGGCCGCGGCGCCCACCACCATCGTGTGTATGCCGAGCGGATAGAGCACGGCCATCGATGTGAGTTGCAGCGCGGCCAGCGCAACGGTGCTCCCGAGGTAGATGCCCGAGCGGCCGTAGCTGATGAGGAAGTCGGAGAGAAGGGTGGACACGGGCAGGAATGCGCCCCCGATGCAGAGTATGCGCAGGTAGTCGGCGCTGCGAAGCCATTTCTCCGTGAGCGTGATGAGGATGAACTCGTGGGAGACGAGGCCGAAGCCCAGCACGAGGGGGAAGGAGAGGAAGGCCGTGAAGCGCACCAGCTTGCGCAAGGCGGCAAGTTGTCGGGCGGGATTGTCGCGCAGGTCCACCATCACGGGTTGCGATACCGCGCCCAGCATTCCTTGTAATAGGTACACCACCTTGGAGTTCCATTGGTAGGCTTGGTTGTAGTTGCCCGTGTCGCGCGCCGTGAAGTAGTGGCCCAGGAGGATGTTGAGCACGTTGTTGTTTACGTGGGTGATAATCGTTGAGGCCAGAATCTTGCAGCTGAATCGGAACATCCGCCTCACCGGCTCGGCATCGAAAGACAGCGAGGGTCGCCATTTGGCGTAGTGCCAGTAGAGCACCGTGTTGATAAGAATGTAGGTGTTGGTCTGCGTGGCCAGTGCCCAGTAGCCGTAGCCCCTCCATGCCATCAGCACGCCAAGGGCCGATGAGCAGAGCACTCCGGTGACATTGGCTTTCGTGCGCTGCTTCACCATGAGGCGTTTCTGCATCAAGGCCGACTGCACCACGCCCAGCGAGCCGAACACGAACGACAGGAAGGCAAAACGGCTCAGCGGAATCAACCGCGGCTCGTGGTAGTAGCGGGCAATGACGGGGGAGAGAAAGAAGAGGATAACGTAGCAGGAGAGGGCCACAACAACGTTGAACCAGAACACGGAGTTGCAGTCGCGGTCGGTCGGTTGCTTGAGGTTGACGATGGCGCGCCCCAGCCCCGACTCCTGCAAGGCGGAGGCCACGGCGCTGAACACGGTGAGCATGGCAATCATTCCGTAGTCGCCCGGCGTGAGCAGGCGGCCCAGCAATATGCCAAAGGCAAGGCCGATGAACTGCATCGCCCCGTTGTCTATCGCGCCCCAAAGCAGCCCGCGGGCTGTCTTCTCTTTCAAGCTCGTTGCCATACCCTGTGTCGTTTCTTGTGCGTTTGGTCGCCTGTTCTGTCTGTAAAGTTAGGAATGATTCCTTTGCACCGTCAGTGACCAACGGCAAGGCAAGCATCCTATCCTGTCTGCAAAGGTAGGGCTATTTCCCCATTCTTCCAAAGGCGGTCTTGCGCAAAAGTGGTTTCGGAGGGAATTTTCTGTTAAATAAACGTAAAAATAGGTCGTAAGAAATCGCGGCAGAAAGCCCTCTACCATAAAATATGTAACTTTGCACTCCGATTTTGAGGGCTTGCTTAGAAGCCTTCGAGCACGGCAGTGTTAATAGTTATGTCTTTGGCCGGGCATGACGGTTAGTGAATCTGTTGGGCAAATCGCGCGGGAATAATGCTGGATGGTCTCTTTTAGACTGGAGGCGCCGTGAGGTTTCCGCTTTACCAATTCATTCATTAAAAGACGTTTTTTAGTAGTTACAATTTCGTATGGACACTTTAAGTTACAAGACTATTTCCGCCAACAAGGAAACAGCAAAGAAAGAGTGGGTGGTCGTCGACGCTACCGATCAGGTTGTCGGTCGCCTCTGCTCCAAAGTGGCTAAGTTGCTTCGCGGTAAGTACAAGCCCAACTTTACGCCGCACGCCGATTGCGGTGACAACGTGATCATTATCAACTCCGAGAAGGTGGTCTTCACCGGCAAGAAGGAGACGGATAAGGTCTATACCCGTTATACTGGCTATCCTGGTGGTCAGCGTTTCAATACGCCCGAGGAGTTGCGCAAGCGCAAGAATGGCATTGACAAGATCCTGCGTCACGCCGTTAAGGGCATGCTGCCCAAAGGTCCGTTGGGCCGTTCGCTGATGGACAACCTCGTTGTCATTGAGGGAAGCGACCTGCAAGGTCATGAGGCACAGAAGCCGAAGGCCATTGACATTAACCAGTATAAATAAATTAAGAAGAAAGCATGGAACTCATTAATGCTATCGGCCGCCGCAAGAGCGCAGTGGCTCGCGTATATCTGTCGGAGGGTACCGGCAAAATCACCATCAACAAGAAAGACCTCAGCGTCTTCTTCCCATCGGCTATCCTGCAGTACGTTGTTAAGCAGCCGTTGCAGCTGCTCGGCGTGGAGGGACAGTACGACATCAAGGTCAACCTCGATGGCGGTGGCTTCACGGGACAGAGCCAGGCTTTGCGCCTCGCCATTGCCCGTGCGCTCGTCAAGGTGAACGCCGAGGACAAGAAGCAGCTCAAGGACGCCGGATTCCTGACACGCGACAGCCGTGCCGTGGAGCGCAAGAAGCCGGGTCAGCCCAAGGCTCGTGCCCACTTCCAGTTCAGCAAGCGTTAAACGGAAGGGGATTTGTTTAGCATCTAAACTGGCAAGACCCGGCGGAAAACAATGCGCCGACTACTTGCCAGTTGATTCTGGACACAAGAGAATTAAAAAGAACGTAAACAAAACAAAAAGAAAAAAGCAATGTCAAGAACAAACTTTGACCAGTTACTGGAGGCAGGTTGCCACTTCGGCCACCTCCATCGCAAGTGGAATCCGGCTATGGCTCCCTACATCTACATGGAGCGCAATGGCATCCACATCATCGATCTTCACAAGACCGTTGCCAAGATTGACGATGCCGCAGAGGCTCTCAAGGGCATCGCCAAGAGCGGTAAGAAGATCCTGTTCGTCGCTACTAAAAAACAGGCGAAGGATATTGTGGCCGAGAAGGCTGCGTCCGTCAACATGCCTTACGTCAACGAGCGTTGGGCAGGCGGTATGCTCACCAATTTCCCCACCATTCGCAAGGCCGTCAAGAAAATGACGAACATTGATAAGCTGATGTCTGATGGCACGTTCGACAACCTCTCTAAGCGTGAGTTGTTGCAGATCAGCCGCCAGCGCGCTAAGCTGGAGAAGAACCTTGGCTCTATTGCCGACCTCACCCGTCTGCCCTCTGCGCTCTTTGTTGTAGACGTAATGAAGGAGCACATCGCCGTGAAGGAGGCCAACCGTCTCGGTATCCCCGTGTTTGCTATCGTTGACACGAACTCCAATCCGCGCAACGTGGACTACATCATCCCCGCCAACGATGATGCCAAGGACAGCGTAGAGGTGATCCTCTCTGCCGTTTGCGAGGCTATCGCTGAGGGTTTGGAGGAGCGCAAGGCTGAGAAGGCCGACGAGAAGGCCGCCGCTGAGCAGGCCGAGGAGGCTGCTGAGGCTCGTCCCCGTCGCAACGCTCGCCGTGCCCGCCGTGAGGATGCTCCCGCTGAGGCTGCTGCTGAGGAGGCAAAGGCCGAGTAAGCATCGCCAATATCGAGATTGCTTAAGAATATTAATTCAGAATTAAGGATAAGGATCAGACATTATGGCATATAAACCAACAATGGACGACATCAAGAAGTTGCGCACCATGACGGGCGCAGGACTTGGTGACGTGAAGAAATCGCTTGTTGAGGCCGAAGGCGACTTCGACAAGGCTAAGGACTTGTTGCGTGAGCGCGGACTGGCCATCGCTGCCAAGCGTTCCGATCGCGAGACTTCCAACGGTTGCTTGCTCGTGAAGAAGGCTGAAGGATTTGCGGCAATGGTTGCCGTGAAGTGCGAGACCGACTTCGTGGCCGCAGGCAAAGACTTCATCGCACTGGTGCAGGAGATTCTCGACCTCGCTGTTGAGAACCGCTGCAAGAGCATTGATGAGGTGAAGGCTCTGAAGCTCTCCAATGGCGATGACGCTGTTACCGCTGTGGCACAGCGTTCTGGTATCACGGGCGAGAAGATGGAACTGGATGGTTATAACTTCGTGGAGGGAAGCAACCTCTATGTGTATGACCATATGAACCGTCATATGCTTGCCACCATCGTTGACCTTTCCGAGGCCAATGAGGATGCTGGTCACAAGGTGGCCATGCAGGTTGCAGCCATGAAGCCCATCGCCCTTGACGAGGCATCCGTGCCCCAGAAGGTGAAGGACGAGGAGCTGAAGGTAGCCATCGAGAAGACGAAGGAAGAGCAGGTGGAGAAGGCCGTGGTGAACGCTTTGAAGAAAGCGGGCATCAACCCGAACCTTGTTGACAGCGATGATCACATCGAGTCTAACATGGCCAAGGGCTGGCTGACTCAGGAGGAGGCCGACAAGGCACGCGAGATTCGCAAGACCGTGTCTGAGGAGAAGGCTGCCAACCTGCCCGAGCAGATGGTTCAGAACATCGCCAAGGGTCGTTTGAACAAGTTCTTCAAGGAGAACTGTCTTGTAGACCAGGAGTTCCAGTTCGGCGATGGCGACAAGAAGAGCGTTGCCGAGTGGCTCAAGAGCCAGAGCAAGGACTTGAAGGTGGTGAACTACTGCCGCTTCTCGCTCTCTGCTGATTAATAAGAAAGAGGTCTCTCTAATGCGCCAGCGCGTGTGGAGAGGGCTTTAAATAGAGATTGAAAGCCGCCAAGGCTTTTCCCAAAAGGAAAAGTTTTGGCGGCTTTTTTTGTTTTTTGATAGATGCTTTTTGGGTGTTTGCTTGCCCGTGTTGTGACAAAATATTTCATGATGGCTTTTCTTTCGTGTTCTGGTTTCTTCTCTTTTGCGTGGCAAAAGGTATGGTTTTGCGGAGATTTTTAATTTAAAAACTCGGAAAAATTAAATTAAAAACCAGAGAAAAATAAATTAAAATTTTGTGCCGTAGCTTTGTATTTGCTTTCTCGTTGCAAAGAGTTGATAGTCAAATGGTTTATGGGATGGTTTTCTGTGTGGGCTTATTGCGGCGTGCGTGGCGTTGCTCTTGCTGTAGGGTGCGTGGAGTGGGGGCGCACAGTGTGTGCCCTCTTGGATATTGTCGGGAAATATTACGTGGTCTCATGGCTTTTGACGGAGAGTAGGTGGCTGCCTCTTTCAATTTTGCATCGAAATATTACGTGGCCTCATGGCTTTTGTCTGATGTGGCGGTGTGCGTCTGCTGCTTGTCAAAAAACGTGATGTGGTCGCGGTTGTGCGCCTTCATCGTCATGCTCTGTGCGCTTTTGCTGTGGGGCAGGGCGCGCGCTGCTTGTGTGTGGGGGGGGATGTTTTGTGCTGCGAGGAGTGAGCAATCCGATATTAAAAAAATAAAAAAAGCCTCTTTATATATAAGGTGTAACAGAAAGTTTTCATAATTTTGCACCCCAAGAATCAATTTTGAGAAGCCAAATGCAAGAGAATTTAGTGATTGTGGAGAGCCCCGCCAAGGCGAAGACCATCGAGAAGTTCCTGGGCAAGGACTATAAGGTGATGTCTTCGTATGGCCATATCCGCGACCTGAAGAAGAAGGAACTGAGCATCGATTTGGAGAGTTTCGAGCCTTGTTATGAGATTCCTGAGGAGAAGCAGCAGCTTGTGGCCGAGCTTCGGCGTAATGCCAGGGAGGCCAAGAAAGTGTGGCTCGCATCCGATGAAGACCGCGAGGGGGAAGCCATATCGTGGCATTTGTGCGAGGTGCTCGGGTTGGATGAGAAGCATACCAACCGTATTGTTTTCCACGAGATTACCAAGCCCGCCATCGTCCACGCCATCGACACGCCCAGGCATTTGGATATGAACCTCGTCAACGCGCAGCAGGCGCGCCGCGTGCTCGACAGACTCGTGGGTTTCGGCCTCTCTCCCGTGCTTTGGCGCAAGGTGAAGCCGTCGCTTTCGGCCGGCCGCGTGCAGAGCGTGGCCCTTCGGCTCATCGTGGAGCGCGAGCGCGAGGTGAGAGACTTTGTCAGTGAGCCGTTCTACCGTGTCAACGCGGTGTTTGCCCTGCCCACTCCTGCCGGTGAGCCTGTCGAGGTGAAGGCCGAGCTCAACCACCGCTTCGGCACGCACGCCGAGGCTTTGGCTTTTCTGGAAGCCTGCAAGGATGCCCGTTTCCGCGTCTCGGCGGTGACGAAGCATCCCGTGAAGCGGTCGCCCGCGCCGCCTTTCACCACCTCCACCCTGCAGCAGGAGGCCGCCCGCAAGCTGGGCTTCTCGGTGTCGCAGACGATGATGGTGGCTCAGCGGCTCTATGAGGGCGGTAACATCACCTATATGCGTACCGACAGTGTGAACCTTTCCTCGCTGGCTATCAACACGAGCAAGGAGGAAGTGGCCGCGCTCTATGGCGAGGAGTACAGCAAGCCGCGCCAGTTCCATACTCACAGCAAGGGCGCGCAGGAGGCTCACGAGGCCATCCGCCCCACCTACATGAACCATAAGACCATTGAGGGGTCGCTTCAGGAGCGCCGCCTCTATGAGCTGGTGTGGAAACGCACGCTCGCCTCGCAGATGGCCGATGCCGAACTGGAGAAGACGACGGTGAACATAGAAATATTGCCGCCCGGCGCGGTAGCGCCCGCTTGCTTGGAGGGCACGCACTTCGTGGCACAGGGAGAGGTAACGATATTCGAGGGCTTCATGAAGGTGTATCGTGAGTCGACCGATGATGAGACAGCCGACAACGCTTCGGGCATTCTGCCGCCGATAAAGGACGGCGATGAGCTTTTGCGGCACGAGATAGTGTCCACCGAGAGGTTCTCGCAAGCCCCCGCCCGCTACACCGAGGCAAGCCTTGTGCGCAAGATGGAGGAGCTGGGCATTGGCCGTCCGTCCACCTATGCGCCCACCATATCCACCATACAGCAGCGCGACTATGTGGAGAAAGGCGACAAAAACGGCCATGAGCGCGCCTACGCCGTAGATACTTTGGCCGAAGATGGCATCAAGTCGGTGAGCAAAACCGAGATGGCCGGAGCCGACAAGGGCAAGCTCATACCCACCGATGTGGGCACGGTGGTGACCGATTTCCTCATGCAGAACTTCCCGGACATCATGGACTATCACTTCACGGCGCGCGTTGAGCAGCAGTTCGACAAGATAGCCGAGGGCAAAGACCAGTGGACGGAAGACATGCGCACGTTCTATGCCCACCTTGAACCAGAGATTGAGAAGGTGATGAGCGAGCGTAGCGAGCACAAAGTGGGCGAGCGCGTTCTTGGCAGCGACCCCGCCACGGGCAAGGCCGTCTCCGTGAAGATCGGCCGCTATGGCCCTGTGGTGCAGATTGGTTCTGCCGGCGATGCGGAGAAACCCCGTTTCGCCCAGATGCCTGCCGACAAATCCATCAGCACCATCACCCTTGAAGAGGCATTGGAGCTGTTCCGCTTGCCAAGGGTGCTCGGCAAGTTTGAGGGATCGGAGGTTGTGGTTGGCGCAGGACGCTTCGGGCCTTACGTCAAGCACGAGGGCAAGTACGTCAGCATACCTAAGGCCGAGGATCCGCTCACCATTACGCTGCAAGAGGCCATGAAGCTCATCCTCGTGAAGCGCAAGCAGGAGGAGCAGAAGCACCTCAAGAAGTTTGATGACGACATGGAGGTGATGAACGGACGCTACGGCCCCTACGTGTCATATAAGGGAAAGAACTACCGCATTCCGAAGGCACAGCACGACAAAGCCGCCGAGCTTACCTACGATCAATGCTTGGAGATAGTCAATCATGCCCCCGAGCCTAAGGCAAGGGGAAGAAAGAAGAAGGCGTGAGACATCAGGTAGCCCTCCCGCAAGAACCTTTCTGCCCCACCGGGGCACATATTGCCGCGTGGGGTGGGCGGCGTATCATCTTCATAGGCTACATGGGAGCCGGCAAGACCACCATCGGCCGCCAGCTTGCCCGCAGTCTTGGCCACCGTTTTTACGATCTCGACTGGTACATAGAGTCGCGGATGCGCCGCACGGTGCGTCAGATGTTTGATGAGCGCGGCGAGGAGGGATTCCGAAAGGTGGAGCACAACATGCTCCATGAGGTGGCGGAGTTTGAGGATGTGGTGGTCTCGTGTGGCGGAGGCACACCTTGCTTCTTCGACAACATGGACTATATGAACCAGCAAGGAGCCACGGTCTACCTCAAGGCCGACCCCGATGTGCTCTGCCAGCACCTCAAAATGGGGCGCACGGTGCGTCCGTTGCTCCTCGGAAAGCCGGACGAAGAGGTGCGTGCGTTCATCCATGAGCAGCTGGAAGCGCGTGCGCCGTATTACGAGAAGGCCAAATACACGCTCGATGTGTCGTTGCTCGACAACTACGAGAAGATAGAAGCCACTGTCGGCGCGCTTCGAACGCTGCTTGGCATATAGGGGCTTGCCTTGCGCTCAGTGCCGTCCCGCGTCCGCTTTTTGCGGAGCAAAAAGGCGGCGGAGGCGTTGCCGCGCCAAAAAACAGGAAGACATAAATCATCACAAGGAACAGAAAGAGTAGATAAATCAACAATGAAGAAATGGACAATTGAAGACGCGAAGGAGCTGTACAACATCAATGGTTGGGGCACTTCCTACTTTGGAGTCAACGACCGAGGCAATGTCTACGTCACACCGTGCAAGGACAAGACCCAGCAGATAGACCTCCACGACGTGATGGAGGAGCTGGCGCTGCGCGATGTCACGTCGCCTGTGCTCCTGCGCTTCCCCGACATCCTCGACAACCGCATTGAGGAGACGGCCAAATGCTTCGACCGGGCAAGGGAGGAGTATGGTTTCAAGGGCGAGAACTTCATTATCTATCCCATCAAGGTCAATCAGATGCAGCCCGTTGTGGAGGAAATCATCTCCCACGGCCGCAAGTTCAACTTAGGCTTGGAGGCCGGCTCGAAGCCCGAACTTCACGCCGTCATCGCCGTGCAGTGCCAAAGCGACTCGCTCATTGTCTGCAACGGCTACAAAGACCACAGCTACATAGAGCTGGCACTGCTGGCTCAGAAGATGGGAAAGCGCATTTTCATCGTCGTTGAGAAGCTCAATGAGATAGACATCATTGCACAGGTGTCGAAGAAACTCAAGGTGCGCCCCAACATCGGCATACGTATCAAGCTCGCCAGCAGCGGTTCCGGCAAGTGGGCAGAGAGCGGCGGCGACATGTCGAAGTTCGGATTGACGGCGTCGGAGGTGCTTGCCGCGCTCGACAAGCTCGAGAAGGCCGGCCTGCACGACTGCCTGCGCCTCATCCACTTCCACATTGGCTCGCAAATCACGAAGATACGCCGCATCCAGACCGCCCTTACCGAGGCTGCGGAGTTCTACTCCAACCTGCGGAAGATGGGCTACAACATCGACTTCGTGGACTGTGGCGGCGGTCTGGGCGTAGACTACGACGGCACGCGCTCCGCCAACAGCGAGAGTTCCATCAACTACAGCATTCAGGAGTACGTCAACGACTGTGTGGACACATTCGTGGAGACGGCCGAGAAGAACCATATCCCGCACCCGAACATCATCACCGAGAGCGGGCGCAACCTTGCCGCCCACCATTCGGTGCTCGTCATCGACGTGCTGGAGACGGCCTCGCTGCCCGAGATGCCCGAGGAGTTTGAGGCAAAGGACTCCGACCACAAGCTCGTCAAGGACCTTTACGACATCTGGGACAATCTGAACACCCGCACGATGCTCGAAGACTGGCATGATGCGGAGCACATACGCGAGGAGGCACTGGAGCTGTTCTCCCACGGTCTTGTAGACTTGAAGACGCGTGCCGAGATAGAGAGCATGTATTGGAGCGTTTGCCACGAGGTGAACACGCTGGCCAAGACGATGAAGCACGTGCCCGATGAGCTGCGCACGCTCGACAAGCTCTTGGCCGACAAGTACTTCTGCAACTTCTCGCTCTTCCAGTCGCTGCCCGACAGTTGGGCCGTGGACCAGCTTTTCCCCATCATGCCCATCCAGCGGCTTGCCGAGCGGCCCACGCGCAAGTGTACCATACAGGACATTACGTGCGACAGCGATGGCAAGATAGCCAATTTCGTGACCTACAATCACATCTCCCACGTGCTGCCTGTGCATCCGCTGCGCGGCAAAGACCCCTACTATCTGGGCGTTTTCCTTGTGGGAGCCTATCAGGAGATTCTCGGCGACCTGCACAACCTCTTTGGCGACACCAACGCCGTGCACATCTCGATAAAGGACGGCAAGTATCACATCGACCAAGTGTTTGACGGAGAGACCGTGGAGGAGGTGCTGAAGTATGTTCAGTACGACCCCAAGAAGCTCGTCCGCCACTTGGAACAGTGGGTGACGAAGAGCGTCCGTGCGGGCAAAATCTCGTTGGAGGAGGGCAAGAACTTCCTGTCCAACTACCGCAACGGCCTTTACGGCTACACCTATTTGGAGTAATCGCGCGGCGGAAGCCCCGTCCGCCCATTCGCTCCCGTCGCTCTTGACTGGCCGTGGCGCGTCTTGTTCGCGCCGGGGGCACATCGGAGGCCAAATGTTGGGGGCGGTAAGCACGTGCATCTCTGTCTTGATTCGAGGGCGGAGATGCACGTTTGTTTTTGTCCCGTTGCTGCTTTTTATAGATAACAGAAGTGCTGGTGCTTTATGTAAAGGCTTGTTTGTCAGCTTCTTGCTGCATTCTTTGGGTGCGGGCGATGAGGGCTGACTGTTGTCCTTGCGGCGCCGGCAAGGCAAAACGTATGGTTTGGCTTCGCAAAAGGTCACCTTTTGGCGTGCAAAAGGTATGGTTTCATCGTGCAAAAGGTATGGTTTTGCACCGCGCCCCTTTTTGCGCCGCGCGCGGCGGGTGTGCTTCCGCGTGTGCAAAGCGCATTGGGCGAGATGATTTGGGCTTCAATGAGCGAGGCTGTGGGCATTCCTCCGTGTGCGGAAAGCATGGCTGGTGTGGCGGCCACAGGGCGTTTCGCTTCCCCCCAATCTTGCGGTTGCGCGCCCGAAAGGGTTAACAAAGGTTAATCCGTGTAACAAAACCACCCCTTTGTTCGTCTTGCATATAGAGAGTAAAGATGAGAGAAATCAGTTTTCGGAACGATGTGCTTCCGTTGAAGAATGTCCTTTTCAGGCTCTCCCTGCGCATCACTGCGAGCAGGGAAGAGGCAGAGGATGTCGTTCAGGAGACACTGATGAAGGTGTGGGACAGGCGCGCCGACTGGTCGGCGATAGACTCTATGGAGGCATTTGCCTTGTCCGTGTGCCGCAATCTCTCGCTCGACCTCGTGAGGCGCAAGGGGCGTCAGACCGCGTCTATTGAAGATGGCGGCGTGGGCGAGCCGCAGAGCGACACCGACCCCTACCGGCAAACCGACCAGAGCAACCGGGTGCGCATAGTGAGGGGGCTTGTGGACGCGTTGCCCGAGAAGCAAAGGACGTGCATTCAGCTGCGCGACTTCGAGGGAAAGAGCTACAAGGAAGTGGCAGAGGTGATGGGAATAAGCGAGAGCCAGGTGAAAGTGAACATCTTTCGCGCCCGTCAGGCCATCAAAACAAAGTTTGAACAGTTAGACCAATATGGACTATAGATACATAGAACAACTGCTGGAACGCTACTGGCGTTGCGAGACCACCCTTCAGGAGGAGGAGATTCTGCGCGCGTTTTTCTCGCAAGAGGAAGTGCCCGTGGAGCTGCTGGCCTACCGCGACTTGTTTGTGGCCCAGCGGGAGGAAATGGAGGAAGCCGCGCTTGGCGCGGATTTCGACGACCGCATGATGGCGCTGATAGAAGGCCAGAAGCCCGTCCGGGCACAGGTGATAACGATGCGCCAGAGGTTGTCGCCCCTTTTCAAGGCCGCAGCTGTGGTGGCCATCACCCTTACGCTGGGCAATGCCATGCAGATGGCGTTCGACACGCCGCCCACGATGACCGCCGAGGAGGTGATGGAGACCTATAACAAGGCTCACCGGGGCGCATCGGTGGCCAAGGCCGACACCGTCAAGGTGGATACGCTGGCCAAAGACGCGGTAGTGGCTGCGCCGATGGTCAAGTAAGGACGCGCCGCAGGGCGCAAGGACAAGACATTTCAATGCTTCTCAATATAAAACAAGTAAAACAATTATGAAACTGTGAAGTTTCAATTCTCTCAAATTTTTCATAACATATCTAACGCAACGAACGCCATCGCCATCATGCGATGGCGTTCTTGTTTGCCCTTCCGTCATGCCTTGCGGCCGCTTCAGCCGTGTCTTTTTGTTGTCTCGGGGCTTCTTGTCCTCGTAGTTTTTGTTGCCGTCATTCTGCTTCCGCCGTGTCTGCTTGTCTTCCCGCCCTGTTTTGCGGTCGTTTTCGTGCGGCTCCGGCAGATGCTCTTTTGTGCGATATGCAAGCGGCTATGACGGAGAAAAAATACTAATTTCCGAAAAAGAACAAAAAAAAAGGGCTGATAAGGCATAATTTAGGCGGAAATGACTAACTTTGCGGGCGTGAAAATTCACCGAAACAAATTTCAATCAATAATTATGCTGAACCTAAAAAAGAAGGTCTTAACGTTGGCCTTGTCTGTTTTCTGTGCAGGACAGATGATGGCCGTGCCCGCATATCCGGGCAAAATGCTCTTCAAGCAGGCTGATGGCACGGTCATTACCGTGCAGCGTCTCGGCGATGAGCATTATCACATGTTGGTGACGGAGGACGGTTATCCTCTCGCTTTCAATGCTGCAACCAACAATTATGAGTATGCCGAGCTTACGGCGGATGGTCTGAAGAGCAGCCGTATCGTGGCTACGGAGATGGCGCAGCGCGACTCCCGCGCCATGGCTTATCTGCAAACGCTCGACAAGGGCGCGATGATGGAACTGGCCAACCAGCAGTTTGCCGCTGCCGTGAAGACGGCTCGGGCACGCATGGCCGGTCCTGCCAAGGCCGCCAAAGCCTCGCAGAAGATGCGTATGACTGATGTTCCCACCGTGGGAAAGCTCAAGGTGCTCAACATCTTGGTGGAGTTCTCCAACAAGAAGTTCTCCATGAGCGATCCGAAAGCCTACTACGACAAGTTCTTCCATGAGAAGGGATTCAGCGAGAACGGCGCGAGCGGTTCCGTGCACGACTTCTATTATTATGGTTCCAATGAGCTTTACGATCCGGACATCGACTGCTACGGCCCCATTACCGTGTCGGGCACTTACCAGAGCTACGCCGGCAGCGACGGAACGGAGAATGCTTACAAGATGGTGCAGGAGGCTTGCCGCCTGTTGGGTCAGCAAGGAGTGGATCTTTCTCCCTACGACACCAACGGCGATGGCAAGGTGGACAACGTTTACGTAATCTACGCCGGCTACGGACAGGCCGACTCCAACCACTCGAACACCATTTGGCCGCACAGCTGGACCATGTCGCAGTCTGGTGAGGCCATCAAGGTGGGCAGTGTGACGGTAGATCGCTACGCCACATCGCAGGAGTTGAACGGCCAGACCAATCGTCCCGTGGGCATTGGAACGTTCGTTCATGAGTTCGGACACGTGCTCGGACTTGCCGATCACTACAATACGCTGAACTCAAGTGCCACCAATCAGCCCGGTGATTGGGACTTGATGGCATCCGGTTCCTACAATGACAACCAGAACACACCGTGTACTTTCAGCGCGTTTGAGCGTTACTCGCTCGACTGGATGGAGTATACGGAGCTTACAAACAATGCCGACAGCCTCGTAACTCTGCCCAATTATGCCGAAAGTGGCAAGGCTTACCGCGTGAGCGTGCCCAGCCGCGACAACGAGTACTTCGTTATCGAGAACCGTCAGAACAAGGGCTGGGACTCACACCTGCCCGGTCACGGCTTGTTGGTGTGGCATATAGAGGAGGATAAGAGCTATTGGGACATCAACAATCCCAACGGCGACCCCACACACCAGCGTGTTGACGTTGTGGAGGCCGACCGCCGCGCGTCTGCTTCTGGCGATTCTGGCGACTCGTTCCCCGGTTCGAACGGCGTGACGAGCTTCACTTTCAATGGCTGGTACGACAAGGCAGTGTTCGGTTTCGCCTATCTTGACGAGATTGTTGGCGGCGATGCCCACTTCTTGCTCACAGGCACGGAGCTGAAACTGGAGAGCCCGCAGGTGAGTGTCACCGATGTGAAGGGACGTTCTGCCAAGATCAGCTGGACGGAATCGAAGTATGCCAGCAGCTATACCGTAAGCATTGCGGTGGGCGACAAGGTTGTCTTCACCGAGAATACCACCGAGCGCGAGATGGAAGTCACGGGCTTGGAGGCCGAGACGGAGTATACGGCCATCGTAGTGGCCAACTTGTCGGGCTATACGTCTGATCCCACCAAGGCCAACTTCACCACCACGGGGCTGGAACTTGAGGAGAGCAAGGTCAATGTGACCGCTGCCAGCGAGATTACCGGCAGCTCTTTCCGTGCCAACTGGGAGCGTTTGGCCAAGGCTACGTCTTATGACGTGACGCTGTACAGCCGTACTCAGGACGGCCGTGCCGAGAAAGTGTGCGGATTTGACGAGGGAGTGGACAACCTTCCCGAGGGATGGGAGACCAACTCCAACACTACCAGTTCCTCTTACTACGGTGAGGCTGCTCCGTCGCTGCGCCTCAATAACGAGGGAATGTACCTTCAGGCCGCCATTCCGGGCAACAAGATTCTGAACTTGAAGTTCTGGTATCGTGCAAGCAAGAGCGGAAATACCCTCACTGTGAGCGAGTTCGTTGACGGAAAGTGGCAGCAGGTGGGCGAAACGATTAATCCTGTAGGTGCCCAGAAAGTGGTTGCCGATCTTAGCATCAACTCTGCCGACAGCGTGCGCATCACCTTTGGTTGTCCCTTGGGCAGTGGCTACTTGCTGATTGACGATGTGAGCATCACTTATCCCTATGAGGTGCACACGCCGATTAAGACTGTCAGCGTAGACGGCGACCAGACCAGCTGCGTGTTCACTGACCTTGATGCAAGCGTTCTGTACAGCTACACCGTTGTTGGACGCGATGGCGACCGCAAGAGCTTGGTGTCGAACGCCGTGAGCGTGCCCCAGCTCGATCCGACGGGCATCCATGAGGTGGACACCAAGGCTGAGACGCTGACCAATGCGGCCGTGTTCGACCTGCAGGGTCGCCGCGTGGGCGTGGAGCAGCAGCTGTCCAGCTTGCCGAAGGGCATCTATATCGTTCGTGGCAAGAAGATTGTCGTGAAGTAAATCCGAGCTAATAGCCCCCGTTCCTTGCCGGATGGCAATACTGGACGGAAAGTTTTGTGGGGGAAATGAACAATATCGTGCGGACTATGGTCGTCATAGTCCGCACGTTTTTTTGTTTTCACGTCTTCATATTGTAGGCGTGAGCAGACGGCGTCGCAATGCTCTTCATTCTTTTGTTGTGGGTTGCGCAGACGTTTGAGAGTGTATGGGCTGGTGTCATTGCAATATTCTTGATTCTTCTGTTGCGCTTGCTCAGGTGTTTGAGAGCGTGTGGGCTGGTGGTTATTGCATATAAACTCTTTATTCGTTGGGTTTAGCAAGGGCGTTGGAGAGGGCGCGGAGGACTGGCGTTGTTCCTTTGCGTTTGCCGTCTTTTTTCCCTTGTCGGCCAAAAAAGTGGGTGCTGTATGGCAAAAGGTATTCTTTGGTGATTGTTTTTAATTTAAAAACTTGAAATTTTTAAATTAAAAATGCGGGAAAAATAAATTAAAAATCTTGGGTTTTTAATTTAAAAATAATCGCGAAATATAATCTATTGATTTTTAAAGGCTTATGGCTCGCTATGCGCTGCCTTTTCGGGTGTCTCCGCAACATGAGGTTA
>CAZASQ010000029.1:21996-27591 GCA_964487905.1 uncultured Prevotella sp.
GTGTCTCCGCAACATGAGGTTAGGGAGCACCTTGGGGGAGCGGCTTGCCGTCTGATGGTGCTTTGAATGCCTTCGAAGCATGAGTTTTTGGAATGGAAAGGACTGTTGTTTGCCGCTTCGCGCGTCTCCTAACATTTTTGTGAATGGGAGTTGGGGAGTGGCAGCTCTTGACAGTTTGCTGTGTGATATGTTTTTGAAAGGACTCTGTGGCGTGTGGTTGGAGAATGTTGGGCGGTGGCGCTTGCAGTGGGCGTGTTTCCTTATGCCGTGTCCGGTCTGCGTGTGTGTTGGGCTGGGCGTGGCTTTTCCGTCCCGCCGCCATCGTGTTTTGTGGCTCTTTGCCATGGCTTTTGCCCGCTGCAAGGGGCTTTGTGAGAGGCGGAATGGCGGAAAATGGCAGGTGGGGAAGAGCAATAAAGCATTATTTCCTTTGCCATCTGCTTGAAATTGAGTACCTTTGCAGCCCAAAAGCGGGACGAGGCCATCCAAAGGGTTCTTCAGTGGGTTCATAATGGTGGATGGGCGGCATCTCGCAGGATAATATCAATTCACGTATTTTACATTGAAGACATTTGAAGAACTGGGCGTTTCCGCGCCCATTATCAAGGCCATCACCGAGTTGGGCTTTGAGCACCCTATGCCCGTACAGGAAGAGGTAATCCCTTATCTCTTGGGCAATCGCAACGACGTCATCGCTTTGGCGCAGACCGGAACGGGAAAGACGGCCGCATTCGGCATTCCCCTCTTGCAGCGCATCGACCCCGGCAGCAAGGAGACGCAGGCTATTGTGCTCTCGCCTACGCGCGAACTGTGCCTTCAGATAGCCGATGACCTTAAGGATTTCGCCCGTTACATTCCTCATGTGCACGTTGTGCCCGTCTATGGCGGCGCGAGCATAGAGGAGCAGATACGCTCTCTGCGCCACGGCGCGCAGATTATCGTGGCCACGCCCGGCCGTCTCATCGACTTGATGCATCGCGGCAAGGCGCGCCTGGACAATGCCCGCAACGTGGTGCTGGACGAGGCGGACGAGATGCTTAACATGGGATTCCAGGAATCCATCACCGAGATTCTGCAAGGAGTGCCCGAGGAGCGCAACACGCTGCTCTTCTCGGCCACGATGAGCAAGGAAGTGGAGCGCGTGGCGCAGGGTTACCTGCACGACCACAAGGAGATTGTGGTGGGAAGCCGCAATGAGGGCGCGGAGCACGTCAATCATGTGTACTACATGGTGAACGCCAAGGACAAGTATCTGGCCTTGAAGCGCATCGTGGACTTCTATCCGAAGATCTACGCCATTATCTTCTGCCGCACGAAGCGCGAGACGCAGGAGGTGGCCGACAAGCTCATACATGACGGCTACAACGCCGAGTCGCTGCATGGTGACCTCTCCCAGCAGCAGCGCGACCTGACGATGCAGAAGTTTCGCAGCCATCTCACGCAGCTGCTTGTGGCCACCGACGTGGCCGCGCGTGGTCTGGACGTTGACGACCTCACCCATGTAATCAACTATGGGCTGCCCAACGACATTGAGAGCTATACCCATCGCAGTGGAAGAACGGGACGCGCGGGCAAGAAAGGCACAAGCATCAGCATCATCCACACGCGTGAGCGGTCGAAGATACGCACCATAGAGAAGGAGATAGGTAAGGATTTTGTGGACGAGACGTTGCCTTCGCCGGAGGAAATCTGCAAGAAGCAGCTCTACAAGCAGATGGATACCATTCTGAAAACCGATGTTGATGATGAGCTTATCGCCCCTTACATGGTCGACATCAAGCGGCAGTTCGACTATATTGACAAGGAAGACATCATCAAGAAGGTGGTTACGGTGACCTTCGGTCGCTTCCTCGACTACTATAAGGACGCGCCCGAGATAGAGAAACCGCTGCTCAAGGGTGCCTCGCGCAAGGATCGCGCCGCCGATGGAAGCAAGCCCAAGCGCGGGCGGAGCGCATCGCCGGAGGCAGGATATGCCCGCTTGTTCCTCAACTTGGGCAAGATGGACGGCTTTTATCCCGGTGAGGTGATGCAGTTTGTCAACAAGCATTTGCGCGAACGTCAAGAAATAGGCCACATTGACTTGCTTGCCAAGCAGAGCTACATAGAGGTGCCGCAGCAAGATGCCCAAAAGGTGATGCGCGCGCTGGATGGTGCGCTCTACAAGGGACGCAAGGTGCGCTGCAATGATGCCAACGAGAGCCGTCCGCCGCGTGAGGGACGGAGAGGCGATGGTGGTCGCAAGGCGGTGGCAGACCGCAAGGGCTATGCCGACCGCAAGCCGCGTCAGGGCGACAAATTCTCGCGCCGCGCGGGTCAGGTGCCCATGTATAATGAGCGTCCGGGCAAGCAACAGTACAGAAAGGATGACTGGAAGCGGCTCATGAATGGCGGTGGCGACAGGGAGTTGCGCGGAGCTGAGCCTGATTTCTCGGAGGAAGGATGGGCCAGAAGGTATCCCAAGAAGCGTTGATGCATTTGGTTTGGTAATGCTGTGGGGCAGCTCTCGCAGGGCGGGATGTGCCTCTTGGCGATATAAGAAATAAGGAGAAAGCCCGCAAGCAAGCCGGAAAAGGCTGCCGGGACGTGCTTTTTCGTGATATGGGAAAGGGGAGTTGGAAGCGCATTCCAGCTCCCCTTTTCTGTTGATGGTGGCTTGTTGGATAGTTGTAGGGGCAATAGTTGCTCCGTTTTTTGGCAAGTTTGGGGCAGAGAAAGTAGCTTGCCCGGTTGCCGTGGGTGGCGGTGGGGAGCTGCAGGGTGCTTGTTCGGGCTGTGAGATAAGCTTGTTCCAGCAGTAAGATAAGCTTGTTTGGACTGCGAAATTGTCTTGTCTGGATTGCGAGATAGGTTTGTCCTGGCGGTAAGGTAAGCTTGTTTGGACTGCGGGATTACCTTGAAAAGAGATTGCGCAAGGCAAACCAGCCGTGCATGACCACCGTTAGGGGAAGCCCGTAGTGGTCGCGCATGACGGCAAAACGTTCGCGGAGCGACTCCTTGTGGTGCATTGTCGTCTGCCCTTCCTCCATGTAAAAGGCTGTCACGGCATACACGCGGGTGAGCGGAAGGTGCTGTTGTGCGGCCAGTTTCATGATGCGGATGCACCAATCCACATCGGCTGAGTAGCGGAAACGGGTGTCGTAGGGTGTGCGTTTGGCCAAGTCGAGGCGCGCATAGAAAGCTTGATGGCACACGAGCATGCCCCTTGTGAACGATCTCCACGTGAGTTTGTTGTCCGGATGCAGCCTTCTGTGGCGCAGATAGCGTCCCTTGGAGTCCACGATGTCCGTATCGCCATAGACCACGGCGGGCATTTCATCGCCCGGAGTGTCCTCCGCCGCTATTGCCACGCGCTTCAGCGTGTGCGCATCGGCAAAGGTGTCGCCCGCGTTCATGTAGATGATGAAGTGGCCGGAGGCGCGTTGCAGTCCTTTGTTCATGGCATCGTAGAGCCCCCGGTCTGGCTCTGATGCCACGCTTACGGTGTGCCCGTTGCCCGCCGCATCCGACCTTTCCTTGTATCGCATGGCCATTCTCACGGTGCCATCTGTCGATGCTCCGTCCACGATAATATGCTCCACGCCCTCATATTGCTGCTCCATTACGCTGTCGAGCGTGCGTTGCAGCACGGCGGAAGCGTTGTAGGTGATGGTCACGACAGAGAAAACGATGCTCATAGTCCGCATTTTTTAAAGGCCAGGGCTTGGTTGTACACCTCGATATAGCGTCTGGCCACCGACCGTTGTGAATATTCGCGCTGCACTTTTCGCACTGCCGCGCTGGAAAGTGCGTTGTAGTCGGCCTCGCCAAGCACCCATTGGATGCCGCAGGCTAAGTCTTCGGCGTCCCGCAGCTTGGCCACGTAGCCGTTTTGCCTGTGGTCTATCATCTCGGGAATGCCTCCCACGTTGAAGCCCACGCACGGTACGCCGCACGCCATCGCCTCCATGATGGTGTTGGGGAGGTTTTCCGAGAGCGACGGGAGCACGAAAAGGTCGCAGGCATTGTAGATGCTGGCGATGGTGTGGCTGTCGCTGACGTATCCCAGCGGATAGACGGGCATGCTGAATGCGTCCTCATACTCCTTGGCGTGTCCGCCCAGAATCACGATGCCTGTGTTTTCCCTGTGCTCCGGGTGCTCTTCGGCCATCTTTCGGCACGCTTCCACGAGGTAGGCCATGCCCTTGTTCACGTTGGTGGCGCGCTGTGCGGCAAACAATATCAGCTTTTTGTCTTCGGGAAGCCCCATCTGCCGGCGTGCCTCTGCCTTGGTTTGGGGCTGGAAAAGGTGCGTGTCGATGGGGTTGGGAATGGCCGTCACCCTCTTTTGGTCGTGAAACAGCGCGCTGGCCGAGGCTTGTCTGGCCAGCCATTTGCTGCAAGCCACGAAGGAAATGCTGTGCTTTCCAATGATACTTTGCTTGCGCTTGAACACCTTGGCCGACAAATCGTTGGCGTTGCTTCCCGGGAGGTAGGGGCATTTGCCACATCCCGACACGTAACGCTTGCAGTTCATCGTCAGATGGCACACTCCCGTGGCCGGCCACATGTCGTGCATGGTCCACACCACGGCCTTGCCGCTGTCCAGAATCTTCCTTAGCGTGCGCAGGGAGAGCATCCCTTGGTTGATCCACTCCAAGTGGATGACGTCGGCCTCGCGAAATTCGGCTGTCTTCGTGATGTTGATGCCCGCGTTGGCTATGTCGATGTCGAACAAATGCGTCTTGGAAAAGTGCAAGGAGCAGAATATGCACCACCGTTCCCACAGGAACGACCACGGATGCTTGCGCCCGCTGCCGGCCCGCACCACCGTGATGTCATCGGTTTCCTTGTGCATGACCAGCATCTTGGCTTTCACGCCGTTGTTGTTCAGCGCGTCTTTCAGACGCAGTGAGGCCACTGCCGCGCCGCCTGTCTTCTCGCTTGTGTTGATGATAAGTACTCTCATGCCTCTTGCTTCTTTTCATCCGCAAAGGTAATGGAAAAGAATGGAATCAACAAGTAAAACTGTATAATAATAACTGTTTGCGCACACAGCGGGTTGATATATATCAAGAAAGCTATATTTAGTTCATTTTTTGCACTGCAATATTTGGTGGATTGCGGCTTAATGCGTACCTTTGCATTGTCAAAAGGTTAATAGATTGTTTAGGTTAGTAGTAATAGATTTAGGTTTTTAGTTTTTTATTAAGGTAAAAGTTTAACAGGTTCAATCAGGATACGAATGAGTCCGCGAGGATTCATTTCATTTTGAAAGATTTTTAGTTAAACATAGGCTTAACGCTGGGGCTTGTGAAAGTCTCGGCGTTTATTTTTTTTATCCCCTCGTAGCTTGTTTGGCGCGTTCCGCCGTTCCGTTTTTTGCAGTCCGTTGCGCTTGCCTTGACAGTACGATGGTAGGGGCGCTGTATGCCGTTTCTTGATGTGTTGCGGGGCAGGATTTGCGCAATGGCAAGGCGTGCGCAGAGAGGTTGCGAGGCAGGGGATGATGTCTTGCAATGTAAAACGTTACCTTTTGCAGATATTTTTAATTTAAAAATGTGAGATTTTTAAATTAAAAATTGGAGAAAAATAAATTAAAAATAATTCCGTTTG
>CAZASQ010000030.1:0-24187 GCA_964487905.1 uncultured Prevotella sp.
GAGGTGTTTATCTTATATCCATAAAGGAAGTTTGAAAGCAAATCACAACAAAAGACTTCGAACTTCGTTCTTACGACAGGGTGTTTATCTTATATCCATAAAGGAAGTTTGAAAGCAAATCACAACATGGACGAGGCGGCGTTCGAAAGGTTCTACGGTGTTTATCTTATATCCATAAAGGAAGTTTGAAAGCAAATTACACCAATGAGGATAAAACATCCTAGATGCATATTTTTGCTTGATCTAAGTTTGTTCAATATATCAAAGAGCTTTATATTTGCAAAATTAGTAAATTAGCCCCATATAGACAATTATTTTTGGATGTTTTTCCAATGAAAATTAATGGTGTTGGTACAATATGAATGTTTTTGGTGTTTTCAACACTGATAATGACGTCTAAGCGGTTAAATGTTTTTTGCCAGTATTGTCAGAGGATAAGCCTTTTCTCCTTTTTCTGACAGCAAGCACAGCTCAGAGCCAATGACAGGCTTAAATGGCCTTTGTCCGTTCTCAATCCTTTCAGAGTTTACTTTGCTTACATAGTCAAAGAACTCCATGATGCCGTACATGCTGCCTGCGTCTGTGAGTGCCATGCCTTTCATTCGGTTCTTGATGGCTCTATCCACTAGTTGTGGAACAGTGTTGCATCCGTTCATAATGGAGTTATGCGAATGCACATTCAGATGTACAAATTGTTTGGCTTTCATAATATGTATATTGTTTTGTTGTTAATCCCAAAGGCTACGGAAATGCTTGCAGAAGAGTTCCAAACCTTCTGCAATAGTCTTTTCTTCTTCTGTAGTGTGTATGACACCGGCATATTTCATCAAGTCAAAGGCATCAATCATCTTTTGGATGGTCTTGTCCCATTCCCGCATATCCTTAAATGCTGTGCTGTGGCCATGTTTGTCAAGTGCTTTGAACGCTTGAAGACGTGGAACGATGAGCTGTGCAATGGTGTTGTCAGTATTCCATACTTCTTCTATGGGATATACATGCTTATAGCTCCACTTTTCTTTTGGGTCTGTATACTCCCTTGTCTTTTTCTTCTTACTCATAATATGTATTCCTTATAGGTTCTGTTATAGCAGTACAAGCATGTAGAAGTGGTTCTGATTGGCATGCCTCTTTGGATGCAGTTGTACGGACAACTTGCGCTCTGATTTCTTCAAAGTATTTTGAAATTGTTCTTACTCGTATTTCTTTTTCCATGTTATTTGTCTTTTATAGATTGATACTTTTTGGGAAAGTCTTTTTTTGATGTGAGTTCGACCAATTATATTTCATCGAACTCATGTTACTTTATTAATGGGTTATTTGAATTGTATGCGGCATAACTGATGACAACCTGATTGCCCAGTGTCGGATCATAATCAAGGATAAGGTCGCTGTACTTTCGTCCTTCTGCCAACAGATTACGCAGACGTTTTTCGTCTTCTGTTAGGATCTCATGCGCTGTTCCTGTGACGAGACGGACAACAATGCCGTCCATCTTGACAATATGAAGTGCCACGTTCTCAAATTCTATGCTGTTCAAAAGTTCTTTGAATGTCATATCATTCTGTTTTAATTGTTTTTTCGTCTAAGCTTAACAACACGTCAATGTTGATTTCTGTCTCGAACTTCCGAACATGGATGAAATCCGTGATGGCGAAGTTTTTCCGTAGGCTCTCTTTTTCGATGAGTTCTATGTTATAGTCGTGTAAGTCAACCATAATACTACTTTGTTTCAAATTATGGCGCAAAATTAACACAGACCTCCGCCAACTTGTGGCAGGGGTCTGAGAGAAAAGTGATGTTTTTTGAAAAAATGGTTGATTTAGCTCGTTAAAATAGAAATGGCCCTATTTGCAACATCTTCTGTGATGCCATTGTATGATTTTGTCAGGATAAAGTATGGGAGTTGAGAGTCTAAGATGACGTATTCATCATCTATGATGACATACCGTGTGTCTTTGTTCGCATGGTCAGACAGCCAAGATGCGATTTCCATTCCCTTGCAGTGTCCCATAGTTGGGTCAAGATCATTGAGGTTGGCAGTGAGCAGCCAATTGTCACTTACAGTCGAAGGCGTGATGTCTATTACACGTCCTGGCATATTTCGGGCTTGCCATATTTCTTGCATGGCTTCCAGCCCAAGATATTTCCATGATGACTCAACCACAATGTCCGCATGAGTGGCATTGATAATATTGCGCAGTTGCTCAACAGCTTCGGGGTCGAAGAGTGCGCCATGCTCATCCTGCCATGCTTTTCTTTCATAGTAGAGAAAATTCTGATAGTGTTCCGTATTCAAGACACCATCGAAGTCGAGGAATATGATTCTATCGTTCATCTTCTCTATGCTATTAATGTATTATCAATTATTTCTTTGGTTAATGAAGTTCACCACCACCTTCACCATAACATCTTTTTCCTCTGTACGACTCTCGGCTATCATTAGAGTGAGTGCAACAAGCGTGTTGTCTGCAAGTCGTTTGGTGCCTTAAGAGACTTGATGTTTTACTCATCTTCTATAGTATCTCTCTGGCTATCCAGGCACAAGCTTCTGCATCGGCCAGTGCATGGTGATGATTCTTTAACTGATAGCCACAGGCTGCAGCTACGGTGTGAAGCTGATGGTTTTCCAATTCTGGCATCTTGCGGCGCGCCACAGACAGTGTGTCGTAAAAGTCGTAGTCGGGATAGTCCATCTGATAGACACGGAACACGGATTTTAGGCATCCTTCATCGAAAGGCTTGTTGTGTGCCACAAGTGGTAATCCTTCTATCAGAGGCTCTATTTGTTTCCACACTTCGGGGAACACAGGAGCTTCGTCCGTATCGTCACAACACAGCCCATGTACCTGACTGCACCAGTAGTTATAATAATTAGGTTCAGGCTGGATGAGAGAGTAGAAAGAGTCGACTATTTCACCTCCGCGAACAATGACAATACCAACGCTGCACACAGAACTGCGCTCATTGTTGGCAGTCTCAAAATCTATTGCTGCAAAATCTTTCATTCCTTGTCATTCTTATATTTGTCCCACATCCGTTTAACCATGTTTGCCATGTCCTTGCGTAAAGTTACGGGTTCCAAAACCTCCACATCGCCCCTGTTCCACAGTAGCTCTTGTAAGAAGGTCGGGAGTGTTACGCATTTGATAAGTAAAGATGCTGTATTCTGCATTGCGCTCAATCTCTTCTTGTGATTCGTGTAGCGGAAGGTCACGGATGTAATTAGCTTGACCAGCAGAGACTTTCAATTTGATGGGCTCTATTTCCTTGTTCTCCCCAGCAATAATTCCATAACATCCAGCGAAATATTCCTTTGCATCCCAGCCTTTTGGCATCACGAACGTTTCTTCTTTCGCATGAGCCTGTCTGAGGCGGTCAAGGGAATAGATTCTTGATCCTTGCTCACGGAAATACGTATATGTGCTGAGTCCAATAAGATACCAACGCTGTCGGAATAATTTAACGCAATATGGCTGTACATCGAAGTTATATTCCTGATCTTTCCAATAGTTGTAATAAGTAATGTTCAAGACCCGATTCTCCTTCATCGCATCAAGGATGGTCTGTAAGTGTTCCTGCCCGGACGGAACATACTCCAGTAAAATACGGTCTTTGATGCTTTGACGTTGGCTAAAGCATTGCTGATGCAAAAGGTGTTGTAGAGCCATGAGCGAAGCCCGTTTTTGCTTATGTCATCTTCGTTCTCAATGAAATAGCGGTATTCCTCTCGGTTTTCATTCGAAATGATGATGCCAAACATATCTTGGATGGCATATCTCCAATTATCGAAGGTACGTTTAGGAATATCAACACCTCTGCTAATGTCTATATCATTAACCCATCTTTCATTCAATTCCTTGAATGAGATTCTTTTCCTGCGATAGATGGTTTCTATCACCCAGACATATTTGCTTGTCAACGTTTGTCCTCTGTCGTTGTTAGCCATATTCTTTGATTTTTCTGCAAAGTTACGCCAATGGTACGCAAGATTGTGGCAGAGGTTGCGGATTTTTCAAGTTTTGAGTCATTTTAATTTCCATATCCCTTCGTATCTCTTGGCGGCGGAAACGGGAATCCCCTGTTTCCATTAGAGGATGTAAACAAGTGCCTTCTAATTACTCCAAGGTGATCAGAGTTTATTAGTAAAGGGTCATTTGCCGATGCAATACGAGCTAAAAATGTTGTCGAGGGTGGATTTTGGCGTGATGCGGTCTATGCCCGTGATGTTGGCAAGCGTGTTGAGCACAAGACGGAGGTCTTCCGCAACAAGATCTGTGGGAAGGGAAGAGGAGAGTCCTTCGGTTACGCGGCGTAGCTCTTCCAATGCTTGGTTCAGCAAGTCGTATTGTCGGGCAGAGGTGATGATAATGTCGGCCTCATGAATTTCGGGAATGTCGGCAGCGGATAGGATGGCTGCTTCCAAAGAGTCCATTCCTATTCCTGTTTTTGCGGAGATGGGGTGGAAAGTGAGGCCTTCCGCGATAACGGATGGGGCTTCGAGGGATGCCGTTGTGTTGCGCAGGTCGGCTTTGTTGTGGGCAATGACGAGGTGTTTCCCTTCGCAGCGGCTTCTCATTTGTGTTATTTCGTCATTGCTTGGCAATGTGTCGACCACCCACAGTACAATGGTGGCTTGCGCCAGTTTGTCCCATGTGCGGTCTATGCCCATTTTCTCTACGGTGTCTTCAGTTTGTCTTATGCCCGCCGTGTCGATGAAGCGGAAGGTAAGTCCGCCAATGGTGGTGGTGTCTTCAATGCTGTCGCGCGTAGTGCCGTGTATGTCGCTCACCAGTGCACGTTCCTCGCCCAGCAATCGGTTGAGCAGCGTTGATTTTCCCACGTTTGTTTTTCCCACGATGGCTACGGGAATGCCCTCTTTGATGGCCTTTCCCATTTGGTAGGTACTTGCAAGGCGGGCGATATGCGACAGGATGCTGTGCGAGAGCGCGAGCAACTCGGAGCGATCGGCGAATGTGAGGTCATCGTGATCGGAGAAATCAAGTTCAAGTTCTAAGAGAGTGGTGAGCTTGAGCAGTCTTTCGCGCAGCTCCTCCAGTGCCGTGCGCACGTGCCCTTTGAGCTGACTGAGCGCAAGTTGGTGAGAAGCGCGGTTGGCAGAGGCTATAAGATCGGCCACGGCTTCGGCCTGACTCAAGTCCATTTTGCCGTTAAGGTATGCCCGGCGTGTGTATTCTCCGGGTTCGGCTTGGTGGCATCCCGCCGCTATCAGCGCGTTGAGGAGCAGCTGGGCGACATAGCGTGAGCCATGGCAGGAAATTTCGATGGCATCTTCTCCCGTATAGGAGTGGGGATGGCGATAGAAAGCGAGCACAACATCATCTATGGTGGTGCCATCGGGGGCATATATTCGCGTATGGCGCAGAGTGTTGGGCAATGCGTCAGTAATATCTTCGTGCAGCAGTTTTCCCACAATGGGATAACACTGCGGGCCGCTTACGCGCACAATGGCAATAGCCCCGCCCGTAGGTGTGGCGAGGGCGCAGATGGTGTTGTTCTCGCTGTGAATCAATGATACTGTTTTTGAAAAGTTTGGGCAAATGTTTTTATATACGGTCGAGCACCTTTTCGATGAGACCATCAATGGTGTTCTTGTAGCCAGTGTTGGCCTCGTGCGACCTCCGATTGGCTATGACCATGCAGCAGGTCATGGCGCGGTGTCCCATGAGTGCAGCCAGCCCGGCCAGCGCGGACGACTCCATCTCAAAGTTGGCAATTTTAAGGCCTTGATATTCGAAAGCCTCTATCTTCTCGTTCAGCATCGGATCCATGAGAGGAAGTCGGAGCTGGCGCCCTTGTGGACCGAAGAAACCTCCGCAAGCCACTGTCACGCCGCGTACCATATCCTCCTTGGCCACTTGCTCGATAAGCTCGGCATCGGCAGAAGCCACATAGGGGTTTCCCATTTGCGGATTCCACTTCACTTGCCGCTTGAACTCCTCCTCAAATTGCAAGTCGCAGACTTCGTTGCGTCCGGCGTAGAAGTTGAGCAGACCGTCAAAACCGATGCTCTTCACGCTGGCCACATAAGTGCCTGTGGGTGTTTCGGGTTGCAGACCACCGCAAGTGCCCACTCTCACCAGCGTGAGCGTGCGGTGTTGCGGATTGTCCTCTCGTGTGGCAAAGTCGATGTTGGCCAGTGCGTCCAGCTCGTTCATCACGATGTCGATGTTGTCGCAGCCGATGCCCGTAGACAAAACAGTGATGCGCTTGTCCTTGTACCAGCCAGTGATGCTATGAAACTCTCGGCTCTGCACCTCTGCTTCTTGGCGTTCGAAGTGTTGTGCCACAAGAGAAACGCGTCCTGGGTCGCCAACAAGGATTACCCGGTCGGCCAGTTGCTCTGGTTTGAGGTGGAGATGGAAGATGCTTCCATCGGCGTTAATGATCAATTCCGAGGGTGGATAAGTCCTATTTGCCATAATCTCTGAGTTTTATGCAAGGTGGCGTGCAACGGGCACGCCACCTTGGTTGTGATTATTCTTGAAGAAGACGTGCGGCCATGTCGGCAGCGGCACGTCGTCCGTCGCCCATGGCCAGCACCACCGTGGCTGCTCCGCGGGCAATGTCGCCACCGGCATAGATGTCCGGTTGTGAGCTTTGTCCGTTCTCGTCCACCTCGATGGCACTTGCCCATCCCAGCTTTAGTCCTTCGATGGAGTTGGGAACGAGCGGATTGGGCTGAACGCCTACGGCTACGATTACCTCATCGCACTCAACGGTGATGGTTTCGCCCGTGTTCTCAGGACGGCGGCGGCCAGACTCATCAGGCTCGCCGAGCTTCATCACTTCGAGCACGGCACCTTTCACCTTGCCATCATCGCCTACGATGTAGCTTTGCGGGTTGTGGAGGTTCATGAAGTTTACGCCCTCTTCCTGTGCCTGCTCGATTTCATCGTGTCCAGCGGGCATCTCGTTGTAGCTTCTGCGGTAAACCACAGTCACGTCTGCGCCCAGTCGCTTGGCGGTGCGGCACGAGTCCATGGCCGTGTTGCCACCACCGACCACGAGAATCTTCTTGCCCACAAAGAGTGGTGTCTCTGATTCGGGCTGATCGGCATCCATCACGTTGACGCGGAACAAGAATTCGTTGGCGGAAAGGATGTGGATGGCGTTCTCGCCGGGGATGTTCATAAACTTGGGCTTGCCAGCTCCCGTGGCCACATAGATGCCTTTGAAGCCTTGCTGGCGCAATTCCTCCACTGTGACAGTCTTGCCCACGAGTGTGTTGGTGTGGAAGTGAACTCCCAAGCTGCGCAATACATCAAGCTCATGGTTGACAATCTCATCGGGCAAACGATATTGCGGAATGCCGTAGTAGAGCACACCGCCGATGAAATGCAGTGCCTCAAACACGTGAGCCTCAAATCCCATCTTCGCCATCTCGCCGGCGAAGGCCAAGCCTGAGGGGCCAGAACCAACGATGGCTACCTTGATGCCGTTGGCGGGGGCTACATCCCACGTCACTTTCTTGGCCGACTGACGCTCGTAATCGGCCACGAAGCGCTCCAATGGGCCGATGGCCACAGGAGCATCCTTCATCTTGATGTGGATACAGTGCCCCTCGCACTGCTTCTCCTGCGGGCACACGCGACCACAGATGGCCGAGAACGAAGAGTAGTGCTTGAGCACCTTGTCGGCGGCAAGAATCTCGCCGCGCTCAATGTTCTTCACGAATGCCGGAATGTTCATGTGGATGGGGCATCCCTCGCGGCAAGTGGGGTTGGCGCAGTCGATGCAGCGGCGTGCCTCGTTCATGGCCATCTCCAGTGTGAAGCCCTGTGCCACTTCCTGTATGCGGTCGTGTGTGCGGGTGTGCATGTCGAGCATGGGCATCGGGTTGCGCGGAATGGCCATGCGCTCCTTTGTCTTCATGGCCTTGCGCAGGTCGGCGCGCCAAGGCGCGTTGCGGTCGGTCAGCTCCTCTATGGAGTCGTTCTCTGCGCCATTGCCTATGGGGGAGTCGATAGTGGGCTTCTGTGTGTCGGTCTGATCCAGCGTGGCTTCTTTGTTAAGGTGTATGCCGATGCTTTCCAGCGCATCGTTCTCCATCTTGTTGTAGATGTTGCCGCGCGTCTCCACTTCTTTCCAGTCTACATCGTTGCCCTTGAAGAACGGGCCATCGATGCAGACGAAGCGTGTCTTGCCGCCAATCGTCAGACGGCAGCTTCCGCAGATGCCCGTTCCGTCCACCATGATGGCGTTCAGAGCCACATCTGTCTCTATGCCGGCCTCCTTGGCCATAAGGCACACTTCCTCCATCATCTTGCCAGAACCTACAGCAACGATGCGATCAACGTGCTCGCCAGATAAGATTTCCTTTACGGCCAGAGTGGGCAGTCCTTTCTCGCCAGCCGAGCCGTCATCGGTCATGACGATGGTCTTGTCGGTGTGGGCACGCATCTCATCGGCTAGTACCAGTCTGTCAGCCGTGGGTGCGGCTACGATGGCAATGACGCGGTTGCCAGCCTCATGCAGGGCGCGGGCTATGGGCAGAACGCCTACTGTGCCAACACCTGTGCTGACGCAGAGTACCGTTCCCACCTTGCCAATGGAGTAGGGAGTGCCCAGCGGGCCAACGATGTCGAGAATGCGGTCGCCCTCTTCCAGCTGGCAGAACTTGCTCGAGGAGAGGCCGGCCTCTTGCACAACGAGCGTGATGGTGCCCTTCTCCGGGTCGGTGGAGCAGATGACGAGGGGGATACGCTCTGCGCGTACATCGGTTCTGACGGAAACGAAGTTGCCCGGACGGCTACTGCGAGCCACTTGAGGCTCTTCAACCACGAAACTGTAGACGTGGCTGGAGAGTTGCCGCTTGCTGATAATCTTGTTCATGATAGTTAGAGGTCTTGTATTTTGTATTGGATTTAATTCGTTTAGGATGTTTTAGTCCTTGCAGAATCCCTCTCTTGTTGGTTGTGGAGGGATTCTGCAAGGTAGCTGAGTGCTAATCGTTTTTGTCGTTGAGCATCTCGAATCCGCAGTAGGGAACGAGCACTCTTGGCACGCGGATGCCTTCCGGCGTTTGGTTGTTCTCAATGATGGTGGCCACAATGCGCGGCAAGGCAAGTGCCGAGCCGTTGAGCGTGTGGCACAATTCTATCTTTTTGGTGTCGGCATGACGGAAACGGCAATGCAGACGGTTGGCCTGATAGCTCTCGAAATTGGACACAGAGCTTACTTCCAGCCATCGTTGCTGTGCCGCGCTCCATGTCTCGAAGTCGTGGCAGATGGCCGATGTGAAGCTCATGTCGCCTCCGCAGAGGCGCAGAATGTGGTAGGGAAGCTCCAGTTTGATAAGGAGATTCTCCACGTGGTCTATCATTTCCTGATAGGAGATAGGGGAGTGCTCCGGTGTGTCGATGCGCACAATCTCCACCTTGTCAAACTGATGAAGCCTGTTCAGTCCGCGCACGTCTTTGCCGTAGCTGCCAGCCTCGCGGCGGAAGCAGGCCGAGTAGGCGCAGCACTTGATGGGCAGCTTCTCCTCCTCAATGATCTCATCGCGGAAGAGATTCGTCACTGGCACCTCGGCCGTGGGAATGAGATAGAGATTGTCGAGATTGGCATGATACATTTGCCCCTCCTTGTCGGGCAACTGTCCCGTGCCCAGTCCGCTGGCCTCGTTGATGACAAACGGCGGCTGTATCTCGGTGTATCCGGCCTTGCGTGCCTCATCGAGGAAGAATGCCTCCAAGGCGCGTTGGAAACGTGCCATCTTTCCAATATATACGGGGAAGCCCGCGCCGGTAATCTTCACACCAAGGTCGAAGTCTACAAGGTTGAACTTCTTCAGCAAGTCCCAGTGGCAGAGAGCACCCTCGGGCAGCTCCGGCTTCACTCCGCCTTCTTTCACCACCACGTTGTCGCTGGCATCCTTGCCCTCCGGCACATCGTTGCTGGGAATGTTGGGGATGGTGAGAAGCACCTCGCGCATGTCGGCCTGGGCTTTCTGCATGATTTCCTGCAGTGCCTTGTCGGAGGCTTTCAGCGTTGTCACTTCTTCCTTCACGCTGTTGGCCTCGTCACGCTTTCCCTCTTTCATCAAACTGCCTATTTGGCGTGAGAGCTGGTTTTGCCGTTGCTTGTTGCTGTCGAGCTGCTGTTGCGTCTCGCGGCGCACGCGGTCGTACTCCAGCACTTTCTCCACGGCCTCACGTGCGTTGGCAAAGTGTTTCTTCTCCAACCCTTTCACCACACGCTCGGTTTCCTCACTGATGAGCTTTAATGTAAGCATAGCGTAATTTTATTGTAATCGTATATATTCCAAGAGTGCAAATTTACAAAGAATTCATGAACGAACAAAGAAAACGTTTGAAAAGTAACGGCTTGTGCGGATGGCGGCGGGGCGTTTGGCTGGCCATCAGCGGGTTATGGATACGTAACGTTTTGCGTTCCGATATGTATGGTTTCGGAGCGCGAAACGTCATGTTTGGCGAGGCAAAAGGATAGGTTTGGGATTCTGCGGGCTGGATGTCGGTGGGCTGGCGGCGGATTGTCGGGTTTTCAGCACCGCACTTTTGTCCGTGTTTCTGACAAAATAAGCCACCCCGTTCCCCCTCCCCGTGTGGGGCGAGGAGACGGGGTGGCCATGGGGATAAATGACTAATCAACCATCACTTTCACGCCGTGTCCACCAACTTTGATGGCGTATGCGCCCGGCGGGAAGGGCAGGAAGTGGGTGCCTGAGGCGATGGTGCGCTGCATAACGATGCTGCCGCCAAGGTTGTAGACAGCTATCGGCTGGGGCGTTCCGCTTGTGCTGACAATGATACCACCCTTTGCGCCTCTGACGGTGATGCCGCTTGGCGCGGAGACAGAGGATACGGACGTGGTTGCGGCCTTTACGGTGACAAAGTTTGAAGCCTCTGATGACCAAATGTCGTTTTCATCGCCATGATAATAGCGGAAGGCGGTCACCTTGTAGCGTGTGTCGGACGCATCGTTGAAGTTAGCCTCGCTGATGTGGGCCGACCGTGCGCTCGCGTCATTGGTGGTCAGCGACTTGGTGATGACTGATGCCGTTTCGCCGGCTTGCATCTTCTGGGTAATCTTGATGTAGTCGATGAGGAACGGATAGTAGTTGTTGCTGTAGAACGTCAGGTACTCGCGGCTGGAGCAGAGGGGCAGGTCGAGCGTTTTCTCAACAATGCCGCCCTCGGCAGGAAACTCGAAGTATGCCCGCGTGGCTGCGCCCACGCCTTGGATGATGAGCCAGTCGCCGCCGTAGCCATAGGCGCGTATGGTTACCGTGCAAGTGCCGTCGTTGTGGCTCAAGTCAATGACGGGCGTGGCGATGGCTCCGGGAATGGCTCCCTCTTCCATTTGCGGTGCTCCGCCAAACCAGCCGTCCACGTATTGCCATGATGAGGCTTTCCAGCCGCCAACGAGTGTGTACTGGTCGATGGGCATATATGTTGAGGTTTGCGGGCCATAGTCGGGCCAATCCATGTCAGCACCCGGCTCGGCCGTTACTTTCGAGAAGTCCTCGTAGAGCACCACAAACGAGTCTGTGTCTTCTGTGAGTTGCGTTTCTTGCACTTGGTCGATACGGAAGTAGTCGGCCTTGATGCCCGCGTTCCAATTGGCGGTGTAGCTGTTTTCAGTGATGTCGGTGGCCTCCAAAGCCTCGGGGCGGGTGACGTAGTAGGCTTCAATCTCTTTTGATGCGGCGGAGGTGAAGCGGGCGTTGTGAGCCTTGACGCTGTAGAAGTAGTCGGTGTCGGCATCCAGTCCGTCCACGGTGTAGTGGTCGGTGCTGCGGCCTTCCACTACTTCGTCTTTGAGGGCATAGTGCAGGATAGGCTCTCCGGGTATGGTGTAGGTGAGCTTGTCCACGAGTAATGCGCCGTTGTCGCCCTTCGCGGGTTGGTATTCCACGCGCACGCCAAGCACATTGTCGAACATGAGGAGTTGTTGCGTCAGGTCAATCTCCGTCCATTCGCCCAATTGACGCAGGGCTTCCATGCTGACGTATTGCCACGGGAACCATCCATTCAGTTCCCTCACGTAGATGAGTGCGGTGCCGGCAAGCACGCTGTCGGCCTCGGCTTTCAGGCTGATGGAAAATTTGGTAAGGCTATTGGCGTAAGTCGGGGTTTCCACGTGGTCGCCCCACTCGCTCAGTCTGATGCTTTTGCGTCCTTCTGTGTTTTCCTCGGTGGCTATGCGACCCTCCGGCGTGCCGTTCCATGCGAAGTCCCATGCTTCGGGCAGGCTGGCAGGGTCGGCTATGGAGCCATCTTCGTTGGCAAGAATGCCTTCGAAGTCTTCCGAAACTTCCAGTGCGCTTGGGTTGTCTTCCTTGCTGTATACGCTTAGCAGATAGTCTTCCGCTTCTGCGGTGGGTGTCCATTGGGCGGTGAAGCCCGTTTCGGTCATCTCTGTGGGCGCGCTGGTCTCTGGGGGGATAATGGAGGTTTGCACGCGCTGCACGCGGATGTCGTCAATGAGGAAACTGGCATCGCCAAGGGGCATGAACTGCACGCCCGTCTCGTTGAACCAGCCGTTGGTAGCCTCCATGGTGAAAGTTTGCCATTCAGGTGTCAGCGTGATGTTCCACCGGCCATAGTCGATAAGCACTTTGCGGCTGAGCAGGATAACATCGATACTGGCATTGGCGGGCGTTGTGCCGGGCAGGAGCTTGGCGCGGAAAGTGATGGACAAACGGCCGGACATGTTGCCTGCCGGTGTGTTGAGAAATCCGAATCCGTGGCTTCCTCCATTGAGGATGGCGAGGCTTCCGCCTGCAGCATAGAGGTTGTTGCCGCCCCATGTGCGTGTGCAGGTGGTGTCGGTGGAGGCAAATAGTGTGGCGTCTTTCACATAGCCCAAATCGCCAACAAGGGTTTCGGATGATGGTGTCTCCTCGCTGCCCGCTGTAAGGAGCGAGAAGTCTTCGTTGATCACGGTGATAGTGTCGCTTGCTGTGGGTGTGGCTGCTGCCGGACATAGTAGCGGCAGTGTCATCAGAATGGTAAGAAATCTCTTCATATTCATCATTAATTTAAACTTTGAGTTATTTTAAGGGATTGAAAAACTAAAACTAACGTGCCTCCTTGGGGGCAGAGTTAGGTCGTTTCTAAAGTTAGGATGCGAGTCGGTAACGTTGTTGTGGGCAAGAGGCGGGGCAGCTCTTGGGCGTTAAAGGCTCGCTTTTGGTCTTCTTTTTAGGTAGTGTTCCTCGCGTGGAACGGTTTGCAGGGCGTTTGTTTTGGCATATTCTGCCTTGTCAGAATTTCGAATGACGTTGGCAGGACTGCGTCTTTGTTTTTTCGGTATGTAGTCAGTTCTTGGTCAAGGTTGCTTCGTCAGTCCTGCCATTGTCTTTGGTGGGGGATTGTCGCTTTGGCTTCTTGTGCCGCAGTGCGACTTGTGTGCCCCCGTTGGCTTCCCTCACGAGTGTTTCAAGGGCGTTGACGCTTGGTGGTTTCCCACCTCGAAACTGGTGAGGGCTCTCGTAATAATAAGGAGAATGGGATTATTTCTTCTCCGTCATAACCCCCTCGATGTAGAGGCGGGTCATCTCCGTTTTGGCGTTAGTGCGCACGGTGATGCTCTTTTTGAAGTGTCCGGGAAACTTTCCTGTGCCATTATAGGTAACGTTGATGCTTCCCTTCTGTCCCGGAGCAATGGGTTTCTTGTCGTAGCGGGGTACGGCGCATCCGCAACTGGCCACCACTTGGTTGATGACAAGTGGCGCATCGCCCACGTTGGTGAAAGTGAACACGGCTTTCTGCACAGGTTGCTCCTCGGAGAATGTGCCGAGGTCTTGTGTCAGCTTGTCGAATTTGATTTCTGCTTGTGCCATGATTGTCGTCAGTCCGAAGACAAGCAGCATGGTCAATGATAAAATTCTTTTCATGTTTATCTTTCCTTTCTATTTTAGTTTCTTTTATTGTTTTGACGCAGCAGGGCGGTAAAGGTTTGTCGCCGTATGGGTGTTTTCTTCCCAAAGTGCGGCATTCGTTCGCCCTTTTCTCATCTTTTGATTCTGCGGCTGAGCTTTCTCAGAGCCTTGTTGCGTATTTGGCGGACGCGTTCTCGCTTCAGTCCCATGCGCAAGCCCACTTCTGCCATCGTGTGGCTTTCGCCGTGCAGCCCATAGATGTAGGCAATGACCTGCCGCTCACGCTCGTTGAGAGCCGAGAAGCCCTCTGCCAGTTCGTTTTTGATGATGGCTTGGTTGATGTCTGCATCGGCATGAGGTGAGTTTTGGTCTTCAATCACGCTTTGCAGCGTGAAGTTGTTCTTGCTTCCTACGGGGATGGGCTGGTCGATGGAGAGGGCACGCGCCTGCAGGTGGTCGCTTTTGTCGCTACCGTTCTTGGGAACTTTGTAGAGTTCCTGCTGCTCTTGGATGGCATCCTCCATGGCTTGGCGGATGAACGGTGCGGCAAAGACTACAAAGCGTGTGCCGCGTGAGCCGTCAAACTTCTGCGCAGCGTGCATCATGGCTATGTTGCCTTCGCTCACAAGATCGTCTTCACTGAGACCTCGGCCACGGTATTGGTTGGCTATGGATACGACAAACTTCAGATTGGCTTTTGTTAGCTTCTCCAAGGCTTTGGCATCTCCTATCTTAATTCGGTCGGCCAGTTGCCGCTCTTCGGCATCGCTGAGCAGCTGCTCTTGTGCAATGCTTTCCAAATATTTCTCGTTCATTGCCATATGCGTGTAGTTTTGGCTTGTTAATCTTTTTGGTTTCTTGTGCTTTTGCTGCGCTTGATGAGCCACTTAACAAAGAAGTAGGCCACAACGGCGGCAAGCAACAAGAGCAGGGCGGTTTTGATATGGCCGCTGTATTCGATAATCTTGGACTCCAGTTCGTTGGGCTTGATGATGGTGGAGAGGTACCATCCCATCCCGGCGAGGATGCAATTCCATATTCCGGCACCGATGGTGGTGTAGATAAGGAACTTCCAGAAATTCATTCTCGCCAGTCCCGCGGGTATGGAGATGAGGTGTCGGATGCCTGGAAGCAGTCGGCCACTGATGGTGGCCACCATTCCATGGCGGTCGAAGTAGCGTTCGCTCTGCTCTACCTTTTGCTGATTGAGTAGGCACAAATGCCCCCAACGGCTGTTGGCGAAGCGATAGATGATGGGACGGCCAAGATAATAGCCCGCCAAGTAGTTGATGGTGGCACCGCAGTCGGCACCTATTGTTGCGAAAATGATGACGAGCCAGATGTTGAGTTCCTTTCCTGCATGGGCAAAATAGGCCGCCGGGGTGACCACCAGCTCGGAGGGTACGGGGATGACGGTGCTTTCGAGCAACATCAGAAACCACACCCAAGTGTAGTTGAGATGTTCTATGATGAATTGGAAGAAGTTGAAATTATCCATTTGTATTTTGTCTTGGGGTTAGGTAGGGCCATTCTGCCAGTGAACTTCCTGCGGGATAAAATTCGCCAAGCATGGTCTTGGCTTCTCTGGGGGTGCGTAGGATGGCCTCTTGCAGGTAGTGTTGGAAATCATCCATACGGTTCATGCTCAAGCTGATGAGTGCCATGTGTGCCCATCCACTGTTGTTTTCGTCTCCCAGCGAGACGAAAATCTCTTTCAATATTTTATAGGTGTTTTCGTTGAGGCATCCATCGGCGATGGTAACGAAGATGGATATGAACAGTGCGGCTTTCTCCGTAGTGTCGTCAAATCCTCGGATAAACCAGCTTTGCGCCTGCTCATACTCATTCATGGCCACGAGGCAAAGCCCCACCCTTGCGGCTGCTGTGGCCTTGCGGTCGGTTTCGCACGTGTCGTAATAGCGTTTAAAGAGAGCCGCGGCCGCCTCGTATTTCTCCATGCAGATAAGAACATCGCCCTTGATGGATAGTGCCTCGTCGCTCTTGGGGTCGATGGCCAGTGCGTAATCGCACGAGTTGGCACTCTCCTCGTAGTCGCCTTTGAGCCTTTGGGCATCGGCCAGGGAAATCCAATGCTCTACGTTGTATGGGTCTTCATTGGTCAGTTCCTCAAGCAGTTTCTCCCCCTCTCCGTCGCGATCCTGTATGTCGGAGTGGATGAGTGAGTCGGCTTTGATGGTCTTGTAGTCGGCAGTTGCCTTGTCGCTTACGGCATTGAGCCAGACAAGGGCATACTCGGTGATTCGGTAATCATTGAGCATGTCGGCCACATCGAGGGCAAAGTCGTCTTTGTCCTCTTGGTCCAGTTCGTCAAAGCGTGCCATCAAGTAGTTCTGCATCTTCTCCAATTCGTCTCTTTGGATCAGGATTTCGGCCTTGAGATAATAATAATCGTTGTCGGCTTTGTCGGCTATCTGCTCGGCGCACCAGTCTGCTTTCCGCGTGTCGCCATCGATAATCATGGCGTAGCGCGCCTTGTACGCCCAAGGCTCAAGCGCACCCGGGTGCAGCTCCAGCGCCATGTCGGCAGCTTGCGTGGCCTTGTCGTTCTGGCCGAGCGTGGCATAGTACTGGATGATGTCGGCAAACTCGTCCACTTCCAGATAGATGGCGGCATGGCTGTCCAGAGCCTCTTCGTATCGGGCGAGCAGTTGCAGAAACTCCTCTGACTGATAATATTTGTCCATATAGGCATTGTCGTTGTGGCGGGCGGGCGCGTGGGGCTTCGCCCGCCACAGCATTCCTTGTTCTTGGAGCACCCTGCGTGAGCGGGTGCGCTTGCGTTATTTGTTGTTCGTCTGCTTCTTGTTCCAAGTGTCCTTTAAGCCCACGGTCTTGTTGAAGACCAAATGCTCTTTGGAGGAGTCGGGATCCATCATGAAGTAGCCGATGCGCTGGAACTGCAAGTAGTCTCCGGGCTTCTTCTCTTCAAGATATTGCTCCACGTAGCAGTTCGGATAGACGTGCAGACTGTCGGGATTGAGCAGTTCGCGGAAGTCGCGCTCATCGGCGGAGGGGTTCTCCACATCGAACAGGCGGTCGTATTCGCGCACCTCGGCTTGCAGGCAGTGGCGCGTGCTCACCCAGTGGAGTGTGCCCTTTACGCGGCGGTCGGCTCCCGGCATGCCGCTTTTGCTGTCGGGATCGTATTCTGCCTGAATCTCCGTGATGTTGCCATCGGCGTCCTTGGTGCATCCGGTGCATTTCACGATGTAGGCATTCTTCAGTCTGACCTCTTTGCCGGGGGTCATGCGGAAGAACTTCTTCGGCGCGTCTTCCATGAAGTCGGCGCGCTCTATCCACAGTTCCTTGGAGAAAGTGATGGTGTGGGTGCCGTCGGCCTCGTTTTCCGGGTTGTTTACGGCCTCCATCTCCTCGGTCAGATCATCGGGATAGTTGGTGATGACCAGCTTCACGGGGTCGAGCACCGCACTTACGCGGCACGACTTCTTGTTGAGGTCATCGCGCACGGCCGCCTCAAGCAGGGCCACATCATTGAGTGCATCGAACTTGGTGTAGCCAATTGAGTCGATAAACTTCCGGATGCTTTCCGGGGAGTAGCCCCTGCGGCGCATTCCGCAGAGTGTCGGCATACGCGGATCGTCCCATCCGCTGACGAAGTGCTCGTCAACGAGCGTGTGGAGCTTGCGTTTCGACATGACCGTATAAGTAAGGTTGAGTCGGTTGAACTCAATCTGTCGCGGTCGGTTGTCGTGAAGGTTGTCGGTTGTCCCGTCGGTCTCTTTCAGCAAATCGATGAATTTGTCGTAGAGTGGACGGTGGGGGACAAACTCCAGCGTGCAGATGGAGTGGGTCACGCCCTCGAAGTAGTCGCTCTGCCCGTGGGCAAAGTCATACATGGGGTAGCAGTGCCACTTCGTGCCCGTGCGGTGGTGCGGGGTCTGAATGATACGGTAGATGATGGGATCGCGGAAGTGCATGTTGGGATTGCCCATGTCGAGCTTGGCGCGCAGCACCATGCTGCCTTCCACGGCCTCCGGCGTGTTCATCTGCTCAAAGAGGCGCAGGCTCTCCTCGGCGGGTCGGTCGCGGTAGGGGCTTGCCGTTCCCGGCTCGGTGGGTGTGCCCTTTTGTTGTGCTATTTGCTCTGCCGTCTGCTCGTCCACGTAGGCATGGCCGTTCTTGATCATCCATACGGCGAAGTCCCACAGCTTCTGGAAGTAGTCGCTGGCATAGAAAATGTTTCCCCACTTGAAGCCCAGCCAACTGATGTCGTTGAGAATGTTCTCCACGTATTCATTGTTCTCCTTGCTGGGGTTGGTATCATCGAAACGGAGATTGCACACGCCGTTGTGCCGCTCGGCTACGCCGAAGTCCATGCAGATGGCTTTGGCGTGCCCGATATGCAGGTAGCCGTTTGGTTCGGGCGGGAAACGAGTCTGAATGCGTTTGCCGTTCTTGCCCTCGGCAAGGTCTTCCTCAACCAATTGTTCAACGAAACTGAGACTACGCTTGGTATCGTCCGTTTTGTTTTCTACTGTTGTCATATCTTGTGTATTCTAAATAATGGTGCAAAGATAGCGTTTTTTTCTCTTTTTAGCCCCAAGCAGGGGTTCTATTGTGGGTGAAAAGGCGTAAATTTAGGGTTTATTCAGAAAATAATTAAAAAAGAAAGGGAAAAGTTTGGTGGGGAAAAAATAAAGCCTTACCTTTGCGGTCGTTATCCTGAATACAATCTTTTTACCTTAAAAGACTAATACCTATTGAGATTGAATGCCCCCACGCTGAGAAGCGAAGGGCATTTTTGTTTTTCCCCCTTTTTTGTTTTGTTGTTTGAGGCGTTTCGTTCGCGGCGTGTGGCGTTGGTTGCTTGCCGTTGCTTTCGTCTTCTTTGCCGTTGCTATGGGCAATGGTGCTTTGGGGCGGTTCGCTGTTTTGGGCGATTCGCTCTGCGCCTTTGGCTTCCGTGTGGTTCGGGTTTGTGTCAGCTTGTGGGTGGGCTGCTTGGTGGCGGATGATGAGGAGGGCAATGGCGTGAGATGTGTTGTTGGGCAACATGTGACCTTTTGCATGGTGAAAGGTATGCTTTTGTGGGCTGAAAGGTGTGCTTTTAGAGGGTAAGAGGTATGCTTTTGCTAAAAGGAAGATAGTCAATGGGTTGGCGTGCTTTCTGCCGTTAGTTGCGGAAGTGTTGCGGAAACGGTGGTTTGGGTGTTGATGGCGGAGTGTTTAATGGTATAAAGCAGGGTTTGTTAATGGCGTAAATGCTGTAACGGGGAGTATGGTGGGAATGGTGGCTCTCGCTTTGGTGTGTGCCTGCTTTTTGTGTGCTTGCCGTGAAGGGGGCGGCAGGCGTGGTAGATGAGGGCTGGTTCTGGGGGTGTTAAAATGCGATGCGGGTCGTCATATCGCGTCCGTAGTGTGGTGGAGGGCTGGCTTCGCGTAATAAAAGAAGCACCGCGAAAGAGGAATTCTTCCGCGGTGCTGATAGTTAGTTAAGTTATGAGGATTTGAAGAGCCTCTTGTCGGATTCGAACCAACGACCCCGAGATTACAAATCACGTGCTCTGGCCAACTGAGCTAAAGAGGCGGGGTGGGCAAGCGGTTCATATCGCGCCGCTACAACCTACTACCCTTGCTACGTTCCCGTCCTGGGGGATTCGAAGGGAGCTGGCCGTATGAGACTTGCCCATAACAGCTTCCTTGCGAAAGCGGGTGCAAAGGTACGTCTAATTTCTGAATTGGGCAAAGGAAAAGGAGGTTTTGAGCCTCCTTTTAACCTTTTTTTGCCAAATATTATTCTAATAAGCTCTTGATTCTTTCTTCGATGATGGCTGCGCCGCCAAAAGTGTTGGACTCAATGTTGAGCACCATCACAGGGTCATGGAGCGACAGGCGCAGCAAGAACCAGCCTTGCTCGAACTCTCCGGTGCAGCTCACGCGGATTCCTTCGTAGTTTGGCTCCACGATTTTCCAGTCGGGCTGTTCGGCGGCTTTTTGGCGCAGCAGCTCCAGACGCTCCTTGCCTTCTTCCACAAATCGCTCCGGGTTGAGCTTGATGCGCAACTCTTTGCTCTCGGCGGGTTTCTCCAAGTCTTTGATGAGGTCGGCAAGGTCTTTGCCCTCGTGTTTCATGCGTGCGGCCTCGGTGATGAGTTTGGCGGCCAAATAGCCTCCGTCGTCAAGGAAGAAGTTCTCGCGCAGTGCCGCGTGTCCCGAAGTCTCGATGGCAAGCCAGCACTCCTGGCCTTCCTTGTTGAGGCGGATGGCTTCGTTGATGACGTTCTTGTAGCCACGCTTGAAGCGGTGGTGTATGCCGCCGTGGGCTTTGATGAACTTGGCCAGTCCCTCGGAGGTGACGGAGTCGGTCACGATGGTTGTTCCCGGGTGCTCCCGCAGCACTATGGCGCTGATGAGGGCAATGAGAGAGTTGCGGTTGATGGGGTCGCCGTAGTGGTCTACGATGGCCGAACGGTCCACGTCGGTGTCGAAGATGACGCCCAAGTCGGCATGATGGCGCGTAACGGCTTGGCAGATGGACAGCATGGCCTCGCTGCTCTCGGGGTTTGGCGCGTGATTGGGGAAGCGTCCGTCTGGATTCAGGCAGATACTGCCGGATGTGTCGGCTCCCAATGGCTTGAGCACTTTCTCAGAGAAGAAGCCTCCCGAGCCGTTTCCTGCGTCGACCACGACATCAAGGCCGGCGAGAGGTTGGTCGCCCTTGGCCACGTCTTGGCGAATGTAGTTGCGAAGCGTCTCGCAGTATTTGTCCATGAAGTCCCACGTCTCGATGTGGCCTTCTCTTTTCTCCTTATTATATAAGCCTTTCTCGGCCATTTCGAGCAGTTCGGTGATGTCGCTCTTGTTGAGGCCGCCCTCCTTGGTGAAGAATTTCAGACCGTTGCGGTTCCATGGCAGGTGGCTGGCGGTGATCATCACTGCGCCGTCCATGGGGGTGTCCTTGTCAATAGTGGTCATAAACATGGCTGGCGTTGAAGCCAATCCGCAGTCGTAGGCCTGCACGCCGCTTGCTTTCAAGCCATCGAGCACGGCGTTCTTGAGCAGACTGCTCGACAGGCGCGGGTCATGTCCTACGCTGACGCTCACATTATGCTTGTTCTGGCGTTGGGAAAGCCATGTGGCGAACGTGCGTCCCAAGATGGTTGCTACCTCGTCATTGAGATTCACCTCTTCGCCCTCGACTCCAGCGAGCGCGATGCCGCGGATGTCAGAGCCGTTCTGAAGTTTTTTCCAATCAGTCATATCTGTCAAAGGTCTTAAATTTTATTTTTGATTGCGGATGCGAAGATACAATATCTTTTTTGAAGCATCAAAAGTTTTTCAAAGTTTTTTCGCCGATTTCCGCTGTGCTCGCTAACAGTAGACGCGATTTTGCAAAAACCCATGGAAGTGTCGGCCAAGTGCGGGAAATACTGTGGCTTGATGGTGGGACAAGGGTAGGGTGGCGTTGTCTCTTGTATATGGAAAAGGCGTGGCAGAAGCCACGCCCTTTTGGTTACGGATTCAACATTTGTTACTGTTGGTTGCTCTTCTTCAGCTCATCACGAATCTCGGCCAGAAGCTTCTCCGTTGGTGTCGGCTCTGCTGGTGCGGGAGTCTTGGCCTCGGCCTCCTTGCGTTTGGTGATCTTGTTCATGGCCTTAATCATCAGGAAGATGCAGAAGGCGATAATGATAAAGTCGATGACGTTTTGGATGAACAGGCCATATTTGATGGTCGCGTCCTCCACTTTGATGCTGAGGTCGGTGAAGTCGACACCGCCCGTTATCACGCCGATGATGGGCATGAACACATCGTCAACGAGTGATGAGACGATTTTGCCGAAGGCTCCGCCGATGATAACACCCACTGCCATGTCCATCACATTGCCGCGCATGGCAAACTCCTTGAACTCTTTCAAAAAACTGCTCATTTTCTTTTTATACCTTAATAATTGTTCTGACGCTTGACGTGTGGCATTGTTCCCGCACCATTCCCGTAAGGCTCAATCGTTACGGAATAGCTGTTTTTAGTATTTTTAATACTCAATGCGACTGCAAAATTAAAAAATAATTCGTAACTTTGCGGTCGTAAAAGGATAAAATATTCATAACAACAAGAAAATAGGTATTTTCAAACTTAGTTAAAGCATAGAAAAATGGTAAAAGTAGCAATTAATGGTTTCGGCCGCATCGGCCGTCTCGCTTTCCGTCAGATGTTTGAAACCCCGGGATATGAGGTAGTTGCCATCAACGATTTGACCAGCCCGAAGATGTTGGCATTTCTGTTGAAGTATGACACCGCACAGGGTGGCTTCGCTGGTAAGATTGGCGAGGGCAAGCACACTGTCGATTACAAGGACGATGTGCTGGGTGAGGACGGCAAGACCGTTGTCACTCCGGGTTCCATCATCGTTGATGGCAAGGAGATTACCATCTACAAGAAGGCCAATGCCGCAGAGCTTCCTTGGGGTGAGCTTGGTGTTGACGTTGTACTTGAGTGCACGGGCTTCTATACTTCTAAGGCTAAGAGCGAGGCTCACTTGACGGCTGGTGCCAAGAAAGTTGTTATCTCTGCTCCTGCTGGCAACGACCTGCCCACCATCGTGTTCAATGTGAACCACGAGACGCTGACCGCTGACGATAAGATTATCAGTGCTGCAAGCTGCACGACCAACTGCCTTGCTCCGATGGCTAAGGCTCTGAACGACACTTATCCTGTTCAGAGTGGTATCATGAGCACCATCCACGCTTACACGGGTGACCAGATGATTCTTGATGGTCCTCAGCGCAAGGGCGATCTTCGCCGTAGCCGTGCTGGCGCAGCCAATATTGTGCCTAACTCTACTGGCGCAGCCAAGGCCATCGGCTTGGTTATTCCCGAGCTTAACGGCAAGTTGATTGGTAGCGCACAGCGTGTTCCAGTTACGACAGGTTCTACCACCATTCTCGTGGCTGTTGTTAAGGGCAAGGATGTGACTGTTGAGAGCGTCAATGCTGCCATGAAGGCTGCTGAGACTGAGAGCTTCGGTTACAACGAGGATCAGATCGTGTCTTCCGATGTTATCGGTATGCGCTACGGTTCGCTCTTCGATGCTACGCAGACCATGGTGAGCAAGCTCGATGAGGATACCTATCAGGTGCAGGTTGTTTCTTGGTATGACAACGAGAACTCCTACACTTCGCAGATGGTTCGCACCATCAAGTTCTTCGCAGAGAAGAATTAATCTTTGGCGAAAAGATAAATGACATATCGCCTTTGAGGCGACACTTCATTACGAAACGGGTCATCCCACATTGTGGGGTGGCCTTTTTTTCGTACCTTTGTGCCCATGAAGCAATTGTTGACCATCTTGGGTCCCACCGCAAGCGGCAAAACCTCGCTGGCGGCACGGATGGCTTGCGAGCTGGAAGGAGAAATTATTTCGGCCGACAGCAGACAAGTGTATCGTGGAATGACCATCGGTACGGGCAAAGACCTGTCGGATTATGTGGTGAATGGCAAGCAGATACCTTATCATTTGATAGACATCTGCGAGCCGGGTACTAAATATAATCTTTTCGAATATCAGCGTGATTTTCTCCAAGCCTATGAGAATGTGTGCCGCAGGGGCGCGCAGCCAGTTCTTTGTGGCGGAACAGGTCTGTACATAGAGGCTGTTTTGCGGGGATACCGCTTGTCGCCTGTGCCGCAGAATCCCTCTTTGCGGGCGCGCTTGGAGGGAAAGAGCCTTGAGGAATTGACGGAAATGCTTCGGGAGTTGAAGCGCAAGAACCATTCTGTGATGCACAACCGCACTGATGTGGACTCTTGCCAGCGTGCCATTCGCGCCATAGAGATTGAGGAGTACAATCTGCACACGCCGATGCCCGAGCGTGAAGTGCCGCCAATTCCCTCCGTCATTATTGGTACGATGGTGGATCGCGATGTGCGGCGGTCGCGCATCACTCGCCGTTTGCGGCAGCGGTTGGAGGAGGGGATGGCCGATGAGGTGCGGGAATTGCTGCGCACTGTCCCGGCGGAAGACTTGATATACTATGGTCTTGAATACAAATACGTTACGGAGTATGTGCTTGGCCAGACCACCTATGAAGAGATGTTCTCCCGCTTGGAGATAGCCATCCATCAGTTTGCCAAACGTCAGATGACGTGGTTTCGTGGGATGGAACGCCGCGGACTGACCATTCATTGGGTGGATGCTTCCCAGCCGCAAGAGGCGTTGCTCGCCAATGCCTTGGAGGTGTTTCGCCATGGCGTGTCGTCTTGTGGCGAATAACTGTGGGGTGGGATGTCTCGTTACGGATGATATGTATGGTTTTGGGTTGCGAAACCATAGCTTTT
>CAZASQ010000030.1:24287-27244 GCA_964487905.1 uncultured Prevotella sp.
AAACCATAGCTTTTAGAGGGCAGTATGTATCCTTTTGTAACGTCTTGTTTGGTTTATTGTAAATCATTGAGGTTCAAGCTGCTGGATGGCTTGGCAGATTTGGGCGTTTGATGGATGCGGAATCCCCTTTGGCAAATAAATATTGCCAAAGGGGATTCTGCCTTTTTGGGGCGGCTTATTCTCCAAGGATGGTTTTCGGCTGTGGTTGTGTTTCGTTGCCATATTTCCATGCAGCTTTTCTTGCATGGCCTTTTTGTGGCGGTGGTTGCTGAAAGGCTATAAAAAAGGGGCACACGTTCTGTGTGTCCCCGTGTAATGTTGGCTTGGTTGTTAGCTGCGCAGTCGGGCGCGGAAGTTGCTGCTTTTGCGGAGATATGCCATCAATTGGAAGACGCTGAGGAATGCCACGGCAAGCGACACGAGGTAGGACACTTCGGTGAAGGAGTCGTAGAGTCCGTGGAGCGTGGCGGGAATGGCGAGGGCAAGGGCGAAAAGCGACTTGCGGTAGCGTGGATAGAGCTTGGCCATACCCACGAAGTAGCCCGCTATGCCTGCCCATACGGCGTGGAGGAAAGGCAGTGAGGTGAGGCGGGCAACGTTGAGCATGAATGCCGTGGTGTAGTCGGCCTGCACGTTGACGGTGGTTTGGTATTGCACTCCTTCGAATACGCCGAACGCAATGCCCGACATCATTCCGTAGTAGACGAGCGTCTGGGGCAGTAATGGCTCGCGCGACTTGCGCTCAATGAGGAGCAAGGGTAGTATTTTGGCAAATTCCTCGGTCAGTCCCACACCTAAGATGTAGCCGATGATGCTGAATGGGAAGCCGGCAGATGTGAATAGGTAGAAAAAATTAAGCTCGTTCAGTCCCGAGAAGATGATGAACACGCCAAGTTGCGTGAGGAAGAAGGTGGTGACGGTGGTGCGTACGGTCACTTGCCGTGTGCGGAAAAAGTAGCCAAGCAGCAGTCCCCAGATGGTGGCGAAGTAGAGGCTGATGGCGTAGAACACGAGAAAATCGCCTACGGGCAGCATGATGATGACAGACAGCGCGAGGCCAACGATGGCAAGGACGAGTAGCCGCTTGTCGTCCATGAGGTTGTGCCGCTGTATCTCTTCTTTTGGGAAGATGAATTCTCCGCCTATGTGGCTCAATTGCTGGAAAAGCGTTCCGTTGTGCTTGATGCGCGGGCGGCATCCGGCTCGCTGTAGAAACTCGTCTACGGTTCCTTCCTTTCCGGAGTTGACGTCCCGCGCCTTGTCGCGCAGCAAAAGCCGTCCCTCTTCCACGAATCGGGCAACGGTGGATTCCTCATACGGGCCGTAGTCTTTGTTGTTTCGCGTGATGATGAGCATAGGGTGGGTTGCTATGTTGGGGGTCTTTGGCGTGTCTGGGGGCTATTTGATTCCCCATGCCCGGCACACTTTCTCTACGTCCAAGTTCTCCACTCGGCGTTCAATGTCGTCGGGGAGGTTGCAGAAAAAGTCTATTCCGGTCAGCTCTTCCAGCTGTTTGATGTTGACAACGTAGCTCGCATTGAGTGCGCCTTGGTTGTTTTTGTGCTCAAACCATAGTCCGATGGCTTTGTAGCCAAGGTCGTCGATGTGGTTTTTGCACAGTATGGCCGCAAAATAATACTTGGGTATTGTCATGCCGTGTACCTTTTCGGGCAGCACCTGTGAGGCGTTGTCTATCGTTCCTCCCTTTACGATGTAGAGCGTGTCGCGGAATGAGCTGATATTCTTTCCGCGAATCCAGTTCTCCATGTTCTGCCACACACCCGCATTGAATCCGTTCAGCTGCGGTTGCATATTGGTAAGGTAGAACGTTTGAATATTGGCTTCTCTCGAATTGAGGCGGTCTGCGCTTGGGCAAATGTGTCCGTGGTCGTATCCGCTTCCCCAAAATGGGTCGCTGGCAAACTGGTATTGGGCATCCAGCAATGGGTCTTGGGGGTATTGGTTCTCCTTGTCCACGTAGCGATCGGTGTTCCGGATGGAGTTGGAGGCATCCATTACGTAGCAGCTCCAGCGTTGGGCGTGCTTCTTGGTGTCCCATTCCACGCTGTAGTTCACCCCGTATTGTGCCGTGGTGTGCACCAATATAAGGTTCTCGTTGTCGCCTTTCACTTTGGGAAATTCCAAACGGTGCGTGTAAGAGTTGGGGTTGTCAAAGTTGGAGTTGGCGTTGTTGGGTGTTGTGCCCGGAGTGTCGGGCGTGGGGGAGGTGCCACCATAGTCCTCGTTGTCATCGCTTCCGCAGCTGGCGAGGCACAGTGTGGCTACAAAAAAGAGCAGGGTGGAAATGTATTTGTGCATGAATGGATGCGTAATGGGGCGTTCTATTGAGTGAAAGTGTTGTGTGATGAAATGAAAAACGTGCGGTAAGACGCATATGCAACTACGTCTGACCACACGCTATTTAGCTTAAAGGGTATTAATCGATTACTTCTTCAGCTTACCGTAACGGTTCATGAAGCGGTCAACGCGACCTGCAGTGTCAACAAGCTTGCTCTTACCAGTGTAGAACGGGTGAGAGGTGCTGGAAATTTCGACTTTTACCACTGGGTAAGTTTCGCCTTCAAACTCTACTGTATCCGTTGTCTTGCACGTAGACTTTGTAAGGAACATATCGCCGTTGGACATATCTTTGAATACGACGGGGCGATAGTTTTCGGGATGAATACCTTGTTTCATTTCTTTATTTGAATGTTATAATAATGTTTCTTGACTGCGCTGGCCACATCATCGCGGAGATGATGGCGCACAATACGGAGTGCAAAGTTACGAACATTCCTCCATTCTGCCAAATGTTTGTAGTGTTTTTTGCTTGCTGGCTTGCAAAAAACGTGGCGCAAAGTGTTGTGCGCTATGTGTTTTTGGGATTGTTTTCACCGTATGTGGATGCGTGATGCGTAAGGAAAAGCGCGTCAAGCATTGTGCTTGACGCGCTTTTT
>CAZASQ010000031.1:0-26761 GCA_964487905.1 uncultured Prevotella sp.
AAAAAGAAGAAGCTGGGGGTGGCTCTCGTGGCAACCGTGGGCTTCTTTATTTATTTGCAAGGTGCCTTGTTCGGAGAGGTTTGGGCGGTGGTGTGGTGTGCCAATGCTTGGGAAATGAGCCGAAAAGGGGCGTACTTTGGCACAGTATTTGCTTTTAACGTTGAAGAATAAGTTTAAAAGCAAATACAAGTATATATGCAAAAGAAAGGTAATATTGGAGTGACGACAGAGAATATTTTCCCTGTCATCAAGCAATTTCTCTATTCCGACCACGAGATTTTCCTTCGCGAAATGGTGAGTAACGCCGTTGATGCGACGCAGAAGATGAAAACACTCGCCGCAACGGGCGACTTCAAGGGTGAACTGGGCGACTTGGCTGTCCGCATCACGCTTGACGAGGAGGCGGGAACGCTCACAATATCCGACCGCGGCATTGGTATGACGGCGGAGGAAATAGACAAGTATATCAACCAGATTGCGTTTTCGGGTGTCACCGACTTCTTGAATGAGTACAAAGACAAAGCCGAGGCCATCATTGGTCACTTCGGTTTGGGTTTCTATTCGGCCTTCATGGTGAGCAAAAAGGTGGAGATTGTCACGAAGAGCTGGCGCGAGGGCAGTCAGGCTGTGCGTTGGTCGTGTGACGGTAGTCCCGAGTTCACGCTCGATGAGGCCGAGAAGGCTGACCGTGGCTCAGACATTATCCTCTATATTGATGATGAGAGCAAGGAATACTTGCAAAAGGGCACCATCAGCCAGCTGCTCAACAAGTATTGCAAGTTCATGCCTGTGCCTGTGGCTTTTGGTAAGAAGACCGAGTGGAAGGACGGAAAGCAGGTTGATACGGAGGAGGATAACATCATAAACAGCGTGGAGCCGTTGTGGGCAAAGTCTCCATCGGCATTGAAGGACGAGGATTACAAGAACTTCTATCGCACGTTGTTCCCGATGAACGATGATCCGTTGTTCTGGATTCATCTCAATGTGGACTATCCGTTCACACTTACGGGTATTCTTTACTTCCCTCGCGTTAAATCAAACATCGAGTTGCAGCGCAACAAGATTCAGCTTTATTCCAATCAGGTGTTTGTCACCGATCAGGTAGAGGGCATCGTGCCCGAGTTCTTGACGCTGCTTCATGGTGTGATTGACTCACCCGACATTCCGCTGAACGTCAGTCGCAGCTACTTGCAGAGCGATGCCAACGTGAAGAAAATCTCCACTTACATTACCAAGAAGGTGGCCGATCGCTTGCAAGCCATCTTTAAGGAGAACCGCAAGGACTTTGAGGAGAAGTGGGACGACTTGAAGCTGTTCATCAATTATGGTATGCTTTCCGAGCCGGAGACGTTCTATGACCGTGCCAAGGACTTCTCGTTGATGAAGGATACGGAGGGTAAATACTTCACTTTTGAGGAGTATAAGACACTCATCAAGGATAATCAGACCGACAAGGATGGCAATTTGATTTATCTTTATGCCATCAGCAAGGACGAGCAGTACAGTTATGTTGAGGCTGCCAAGGCCAAAGGCTACAGCGTTTTGCTTTGCGATGGTCAGCTTGATGTGCCTACGCTTTCGCTTTTGGAGCAGAAATTGGAGAAGAGCCGCTTTGTGCGTGTTGACTCAGACACAGTCGATCGTCTTATCGCCAAGGATGAAAAGCATGAACTTAAACTCTCGCAGGAGGAGCGTGACAACTTGTCGCAGGCGTTCCAGTCGCAAATGCCGCATTTGGAGAAAGCCGAGTTTGGCGTAGAGGTGCAGGCTTTGGGCGAGGGCGCGCAGCCTACTGTGATTACGCAGAACGAGTATATGCGTCGCATGAAGGACATGAGCCGTTTCCAGCAAGGCATGGGCTTCTACGCTCAAATGCCGGATGCTTACTCCTTGGTGCTCAATGCCGACCATCCGTTGATACAGAAGGTGCTTGCCGATGAGACTGCGGCCACGGCCGAGGAACTGAAGCCCGTGGAGAGCGAACTGAAAGGCTTGCAGGCGCGTCTTGCCGCGTTGCGTCAGAGCCAAAGCGACAAGAAAGCAGAGGAGATTACGCAAGAGGAGAAAGACGATGTCAGCAACACGGAGAAGGCCATTGACGAGCAGCGTGAGAAGAAAAATCAGATTGTAGCCAGCTATGCCAAGGGCAATACGCTTGTTCATCAGCTCATTGATTTGGCTCTGTTGCAGAACGGTATGCTGAAAGGTGCTGCGCTCAATGACTTCATCAAGCGTTCGGTAGAGGTCTTGGGGTAAAGCCAAGCGGTATCGTATCGTAAAACATTTAGCTCCGGTCAGGCGGGAAACAGGGTGTTTCCGCTTGGTCGGAGTTTTTGTTTTCTGTCCGTTCGTTGTGCTTCCATTGGGAAGTATGTGTGGAAGAGTAGCAAGGAATATGTAGGAAGGTTATAGGGTTGGTCTTGTTTGGCTTGTTGGAATGATGAAAAAGGAGTGGGAAGGGGTTATATAATACGAAAAGCCGCTGAACTCATTGAGTCCAGCGGTAATTTCTCTCTTTTTTCAGTTCGAATCTCTTCGATTACTCAGCAGAAACGGTGTCAGCCTCAGCAACCTCAGCAGAGTCAGCAACAGTGCTGTCCTGAGCTGCGCTGTCAACGAGAGCCGTGTCAACAGCAGTGCTGTCAGCGTTCTCAGCCGGCTTGTTGTTGTTGCAAGATGCGAAAGAGATAGCTGCGATAGCTACGAACATCAAAACTAATTTCTTCATTTTCTTTGCTTATTTAAATCTGTAAAACAATCATTTGGTTTCTAAAACCGACTGCAAAGGTATATATTTTTTTGCTACGTTGTTCAATTTTTAGGCTAAATTTTTGCTTGTTTTTTGTAACTTTGTTGTAAGTGTTTGATTAGTAGGAGGTTATTGTTGTTAAATGAATGTTAAAGTTTTGGTGTACGATAGTTGACAGCTTGTTTTTGCTACTTTTGAGGCAGCGTGTCATGCCTTATTTGCTGTGGGATTTATGCAACTTGTTGGCTATTTGGGGTAGCGGTGTTGCAAAGGTGGAGAGAATGTTTGTTGAGTTTTGAGGAAATGGAAGAGCCACTGAGAGAAGTGTGGATGGGGGCAGAAAGCGGTCAGAAAGCAATTCAGCCTTTTGCGGTTGGCGTGGTAAGCGCAAAGGCAAAAGGCTGGATTATCTAGGCAGAAGTTTGCATTTCTCTCAAAAGTTGCTCCTGTCTTGGCGAGAGATGCTCGGGCAACTTAACGTTGTAAGTGATGATTAGGTCGCCAAACGTTCCGTTGCCTCGGTCTCGTCCCTTGCCTTTTAGGCGCACTTTCGTGCCATTTTGAGTGCATGGCTTCACTTTGAGCTTAATTCTTTGCCCCGCAGGAAGCTGCAGGATAATCTCGCCGCCCAGCAGTGCCGTGTAGAGATCAATGTTTATGTTGTTCTCCACTTGTCCCGTGTCGGCTCGTTGGTTGCTCGCGCAGTGGCCGCTTCTGCTCCGTCCCGCGCCTTGTCCGAACAAATCTTGGAAGAAACGGCTGAATCCGCCTCCGCCAGCACCGAAGTTGCCGAAGTCGAATCCACCAAACGGATTGCCTCCGCCGGCGTTTCCCCAGTTTGCGTATCCGGCTCCGCCATTCCCTCCAGCTCGCTCAAAGGCTTCGGCCTCCCGCCACTTCTCGCCGTATTTGTCATACTTTTCGCGCTTGGCAGGGTCTCCAATCACTTCGTAAGCCTCGTTGAGTGCTTGGAATTTGGCCTTGGCTTTCGGGTCGTTTTGGTTGGAATCGGGATGAAACTGTTTGGCTCTCTTCCTGTAAGCGGCACGCACGTCTTTTTGTGGAATGTCGCGACTGACACCTAAAATCTTGTAATAATCTATAAACGCCATGTCCTTAATTTTTAATTTCTATGTGTTTTGCCAACAAAATATATGCCACAAACTGTCCAAAAACATAGGTGGCACTTAAAAAAGTTCAGTTCCTGAACAGGTGATTTGAGCCTTTGGCACGTACGGTGCAAGATGCTGCAGCCCGGTAGGGGCATGAGCGGCTGCGTGAGTGGCCGCTCTGTGGGCAAGAGGTGTTGCGTCCTCATATTTTGGCTTTGCTGGCGTGGGAGGTTCGGTATAGATTTTGTAACTTTGCACACAGCTTCGGAACATATCGGGAGCAAGTATTATATATAATAAGGAGAAGAATGGAAAAGCAAATAACCCCAGTGCTGCTGCTTACCGGCTACTTGGGAAGCGGTAAAACAACGCTTGTAAACCGTATTTTGGGCAATAAGCGTGGTATCAAGTTCGCGGTGATAGTGAATGATATTGGTGAGGTGAACATAGACGCGAGCTTGATTGCGCGTGATGGCATAGTGGGGCAGGGTGATGAAAGCCTTGTTCCCTTGCAGAATGGTTGCATCTGTTGCACGCTGAAGATGGATTTGGTGCAGCAAATCAGCGAATTGGTGAGCCGCAAGAAGTTTGACTACATCGTGATAGAGGCCAGCGGAATATGTGAGCCTACGCCCATAGCGCAAACCATTAGCGTTTATTCGCAACTCTATCCCAATATGGCGCGTGATGGAGTGGCCAAACTCGACAACATCGTAACCGTTGTTGACGCGGTGAGCCTGCGTGATGAGTTTGCCGAAGGCAACGCCCTGCTGAAAGAAGAGATGGGCGAGGACGATTTGGAGAGTCTCGTTATCCAGCAAGTGGAGTTTTGCAATATGATTTTGCTGAACAAGGCTTCGGAGGTGAGCGCGGAAGAGTTGGGGCGCATCAAGGCCATCCTGCGGCAGATACAGCCACAGGCAGAGGTCGTGGTCTGCGACTATTGCAACGTGGATTTGGACAAGTTGCTCCATACGGGGGCTTTCGATTTCGACAAGGTTATCACTTCTTCGGCATGGATGGCAGCCATGGACGAGGATGAGGATGACTTGGAAAATGAGGAGTCGGGCGAGGCTTTGGAGTATGGCATTGGCACGTTTGTCTATCGCCGTCGCCGTCCGCTCTGCTTGGAGAAGTTCGATGAGCTTGTGGCCAGACGATGGCCAGCCTCCGTTATCCGTTGCAAGGGCATCTGCTACTTCCAAGACGAGCAGGATTCTTGCTACGTCTTTGAGCAAGCGGGCAAGCAGTTCAACATACGTAATGCGGGAAAATGGTATGCCACCATGCCCCCAGCGGAACTTGATGCCTTGAAGAAGCAGAACCCATCCCTGCTTCGCGATTGGGATGAGGAGTATGGAGACCGTATGGAGAAACTGGTGTTTATCGGCCAAAATATGAATCGCGCGGAGATAGAGAGTCTCTTGGACGAGTGCTTGGCGTGAGAATAAAAGAGGAGAAGGGGGCGGATTGCTTTTGTGCCCTTTTCTTATAGGATGCTCATAGTTGCGGCTGGCTTTTCAAAACCTATGGTTTTGCCTTGTAAAGCCATAGGTTTTGGCGGGCAAAAGGTATGCTATGGCACGGCAAAACGTAACCCCTTGCCTGTCGGTTGACAGACAAGGGGTTAGCTGTATGTGTTCCCCGCCGTATCAAGCGAGGGAGGCGACTGGGGCAAAAGTTCCTGTTTGGGCTATTCCGGCAGGTATTTCCTCAAGAATTGTGGTGTGAATCCCTCTTGTGTCTTGGCCACTTCTTCCGGTGTGCCGGTGCAGAGCATGCGCCCGCCACGCCGTCCTCCCTCTGGCCCCATGTCTATGATGTGGTCGGCCAGTTTAATGACATCGAGGTTGTGCTCAATGATGATGACGGTGTTTCCCCTGTCTACGAGCTTTTGCAGAACGTCCATGAGAATGCGGATGTCTTCGAAGTGGAGACCAGTTGTAGGCTCATCAAGGATGTAGAGCGTCTTCCCCGTGTCCTTCTTCGACAGCTCCGTGGCGAGCTTCACGCGTTGCGACTCGCCGCCAGAGAGCGTGGTGGATGACTGGCCGAGTTTCAAATAGCCCAGTCCAACGTCCTGCAAGGTTTTGATTTTGCCCAAAATCTGTGGCACATTCTCAAAGAAGTCCACAGCCATATTGATGGTCATGTCGAGCACTTCGGCAATGGATTTGCCTTTGTATCGCACCTCCATCGTCTCGCGGTTGTAGCGTTTGCCGTGGCATACATCGCAGGGCACCATCACATCGGGCAGGAAGTTCATTTCGATGGTCTTGTAGCCGTTTCCCCCGCAGGCTTCGCAGCGTCCGCCCTTGACATTGAATGAGAAGCGTCCTGGCTTGTAGCCTCGGATTTTAGCTTCGGGCAGGTTGACGAAAAGTGAGCGGATGTCGGAAAACACCCCCGTGTAGGTGGCGGGATTAGAGCGCGGTGTGCGGCCGATGGGGCTTTGGTCTACGGTCACCACTTTGTCAATGTGCTCCATGCCCTCTATTTTCCGGTAGGGCATGGGCTTTTTCAGCGAGCGGTAGAAATGTTGTGAGAGGATAGGTTGCAGCGTCTCGTTGACCAGCGTAGACTTTCCAGAGCCCGACACTCCCGTTATCAAAGTCAATTTGCCCAGCGGAAATTCCACGTCAACATCTTTCAGGTTATTGCCCGTGCAGCCTCTCAGCCAAATGCTGTGGCCATTGCCCGTGCGTCGCGTAGTCGGAATGCTGATGGTGCGCTCGCTGTTGAGGTACTGTGCCGTGAGTGTGTGTGTGCGCAGCATCTCTTCCGGAGTGCCTTGAAACACCACCTCGCCGCCCTTGCGTCCGGCGCGAGGGCCAATGTCTACAATCCAGTCGGCAGCACGCATCATGTCCTCATCGTGCTCCACGACAATGACCGTATTGCCCAAGTCGCGTAGCTCCTTGAGGGAGTTGATGAGGCGTTCGTTGTCGCGCTGATGAAGTCCGATGCTTGGCTCATCGAGTATGTAGAGTACGTTGACAAGCTGTGAGCCTATCTGCGTGGCCAAACGGATGCGCTGGCTCTCGCCACCAGAGAGGGATGCCGACTGCCTGTTGAGCGAAAGATAGTCGAGACCCACTTCCAAAAGGAAGTGGATGCGTTTGCGTATCTCTTTGATAATCTCGCTGGCAATGCGTTGTTGCTTGCTGTCGAGATGCTGTTCGGCCTCGCCCATCCATTGGTATAGCTCGCCTAAGTCCATGTCGGCAAGCTCGGCAATGTTCTTGTCCCACAGTTTGTATGACAGTGCCTCGCGGTTGAGCCGATGTCCTTGGCATTCGGGGCAGGTGATGTCGGCAATGAACTGTCCTCCCCATTTCTTTCCTGCCGCGCTTTCATCATTCTCTATCACCGTGCGCAGATACTTCACTACTCCATCGAACGCAACGAAGTAGTCGGTGCTGGTATGTACGAGTTCTTTGTCAATGCGCACGTTTTCCAACGACCCGTACAGGATTTCCGACATGGCTTCCTGCGGGATGTCCTTTACCGGTGTCTTGATTTCGCAGCCGTACTTTTTCAGTATGGCCTCAATTTGCCAAAAAATCATTTGGCTCTTGTACTTCCCCAAGGGGGCTATCGCCCCCTCGTGAATGGAGAGACAGTCATCAGGGATAACCTTCTTCAGGTCTATTTCGCTGACTGTGCCAAGTCCTTTGCAATGAGGACAGGCACCTTCCGGTGAGTTGAAGGAGAAAATGTTTGGGGCGGGATCTTTGTAAGAAAGTCCCGTGATGGGGTCCATGAGGCGTTTGGAGAAAAACTTTGCCTCGTTTGTGTCGGCATCAATAATCATCACCAAGCCATCGCCTTGCCGCATGGCCGTGGCTACGGTCTGCTGAAGGCGGCGCAAAAGGTTGTCTAGCGTCTCGTTTTGGCGTGCGGAGAGTTTCATCTTGTCAATCACCACCTCAATGTTGTGGTTCTTGTAGCGGTCGGTTTTCATTCCGCGAACAAGTTCTTTGATTTCTCCATCAACGCGTATATAGAGGTAGCCTTTGCGGCGCATACTCTCAAACAGTTCGCGATAGTGTCCTTTACGGTTGCGAATGAGTGGGGCGAGGATGTAAATCTTCTTGTCGAGGTAGTCGCGGAGTATCATCGCCACGACTTTCTCCTCGGTGTATTTCACCATTTTCTCGCCGCTTTGATAAGAATAGGCTGTGGCTGCGCGGGCAAAAAGCAAGCGCAAGTAGTCGTAAATCTCGGTGGTTGTTCCCACAGTGGAACGCGGATTCTTGTTGGTTGTCTTCTGCTCGATGGCGATAACAGGCGACAGACCAGCTATCTTGTCTACATCGGGGCGCTCCATGTTTCCAAGGAAGTTGCGCGCGTAGGCAGAGAAAGTTTCTATGTAGCGGCGTTGGCCTTCTGCGTAGATGGTGTCGAAAGCCAGTGAGGACTTTCCTGAACCGGAAAGCCCAGTGAACACGGTGAGCGAGTTGCGCGGTATGGTAACGTCTATGTTCTTCAGATTATGGACGCGTGCGCCGAGCACCTCTATTTTTTCTTTATCCATTCCTGCTTCTAAAAACAATCCTTGTTATTGGTTCTTTAAAAAGAAAAGAGAGCCTTTGGCAAAGGAAAGGTTTCCCCTTGTTAAGGAAAATGCCTGTAAAGGGAGTTTTGTTATTCTATAGTTGTGCCCGAACTTTCAGTGTATCCTCTGAGCAGGTTGACGGCTTTGCGGATGTGGAAAATGCGTCCGTCTGCTCCTTTGGCCTCTACGTTGACATAATAGACACCATCTTTTACGGGCTTACCATGGAAAGTACCGTCCCATCCTTCGGCTGGGTTTTCCCAAGAGTGTATCTTCTGCCCCCAGCGATTGAATATGGTGGCTTTGAATTCTACGATACTCTGATAGGTGTCTTTGGCTTTGAAGATGTCGTTGATGCCATCTCCGTTGGGTGAAAAAGCGTTGGGAAACTCCAATTTGCTCTCGCTGATGGAAAATTCAAAGGGCGGGAAGTCATCGGGAGTGAAGGCTATGGTGTCTGTTCCGTTGACGAATGTGGCGTAAAGGGCCACGTGGTGAACGCCAGCTTTGGTGAAAGTAAACTCGGTAGTCTCGTCATAACGAATGAGATAGGGATTCTCTTCGTCAGAGTTTTCGTAGAACCGCCATTCGTAATGGACTGTATAATTGCCGGTTTCGGTTGCTCCAGCAGTGAAGTTTACCACCAAAGGGGCTGATCCCGTGTAGCTTCCGCCCGGATCTAAAGACTGTTCATCGCCATTCTCGTCAGAGTAGGTGGCGGCGGGGGAAAGCGATTGTGCCCACAAACCTTGTGCGCACCAAACAAGCAAGAATGCGGTCAATATGTGTTTGAATTGCTGTGCCATTGTCAATTATTTGTGCAAATTTACAAAATTCTTTCTACTCCGATGGCAAAACTCTCCTTTTTTTATTATCTTTGCAAGTGGTAAAATGATGAATGGAAGAAATATGAGACATTGCTTGAGGCTATTGGGACTCTTCTTCGTATGTTGGATGTTCTGCCTGAGTGCGAATGCACAGAGTAAGACGTGGCAGGATATGCATAAAGTGAAACGGGGAGAGACGCTTTTCGGCATTGCCAAGGAATACAATATAACCATACAGCAGCTCATTGATGCAAACCCGGAAATGAAGAAAGAGGGTTATGAGCTTAAAAAGGGTGAGTGGATTATGGTTCCATTCGCCTTGAAAGGGGATAAGCGTAAGGCTGGGGCTGAAAAAGTGGCAGTATCGTCTGCGGAAGGTAAGCAAGTGTCTGATAATAAGGCAACGGTGAGGCAGAATACAAGCACGGTTGGAGGCAATTCCAAAGAAAGCGCGAAAGCTCCTGTGAGTAATTCCATTCGTGTAGGGGTAATGTTGCCGCTTCATGATGAGGATGGCGATGGCCGCCGTATGGTGGAATACTATCGAGGATTGCTCCTCGCCTTTAACAATTTGAGGAATGAGGGCATTAATACCGATGTGCGTGCTTGGAATGTTCCCAAGGATGCCGATATAAGAACAACTTTGTTGGATGCGAATGTGGCCAATCTTGACGTTATCTTTGGCCCACTTTACACATCGCAGGTGAAGCCCTTGGCTGATTTTTGCCGCCGTCATGACATCAAGCTGGTCATACCTTTCTCCATCGGAGGTAATGAGGTGAGTGTCAATCCTAATGTCTTTCAGATTTATCAGAACGATTCTACGCTCAATGCAATGGCAGTTAGCTGCTTCTTGGAGCGTTATCAGAACAGCCATCACCCCATATTTATAGATTGTAACGACCCCACTTCGCGTGTCGGGAAGTTCACTTCAACGTTGCGTCATCAGCTTGATGCGGCCAAAATCCCTTATGGATTGACCAACGTAAATTCGCCATTGTCTGACTTTACCAAGCATTTCTCTTCGAAGCAACCCAATGCCATTGTGCTTAATTCAGAGAAAAGCCCACAATTGACGCAGGTTTTTCATAAGTTAGACTCGTTGACTGCCAGCCGTCCCGGGTTGGCTGTGTCTTTGTTTGGCTATAACGATTGGTTTATTTATCAAGACTACGATTTGGCATGGTACTTTAAGTATAATGTCTACATACCCTCAACTTACTATTATAATAAGGTGTCGGATAGGACGGAGGCTTTGGAGAAACTTTATACGGCCACCTATGGTGCGCCAATGGATAAGAATTATATTCCCCGCATTGCCATAACGGGATACGATCATGGCGAGTTCTTTGTGCGTGGGTTGAAGAAATATGGACGTAAGTTTAATGGTGTGAGTGATGATACGGGATACAAGCCCCTGCAAACGCGGCTCAAATTTAAGCCCATAAAGGGTGGTGGTCATCAAAACACGCAGTTCCAGCTCATCCATTTCAAGGCCGACCAGACGATGGAAAGCCTTACTTATTAAATACAGAGGCAACAATAATAGATGAAACTCAATCATATTTTTGCGACAGTGTGGGCATTAATCGTGCCAATGGCCTTGTCGGCACAGGTGGGGGAACACCGCAATGTGCTTTCGATGGGTGTTAATGGCGGGTATGTCCTGTCAAATGTGGGCTTTGACCCAAGTGTGCCGCAGAAAATGCACGGCGGATTCACAGGTGGACTCTCGTTCCGCTACACGAGTGAGAAGTATTTCTCAACGATTTGTTCCATTTCTGCCGAGGTCAATTATGCGTCTATCGGATGGAAACAGGATATATTGACGGGGGCGGATCAGCCTGTTGTTAATGCCAATGGCTGCACGGAGCAATATGAGCGCACGATAAACTATCTGCAAGTGCCGGTGTTTGCACATTTGGCATGGGGGCGCGAGACGTGCGGTTGGAACTTTTTCTTCAAGCTCGGCCCGCAAATAGGTTTTTATTTGAATGAGAAAACAACTAAAAACTATGATGCCGCCAATCTTGCAACGGATGGCACGGGCCGCGCCAACACCATTGTGGCGCAAGAGAATATGCCCGTGGAGCATAAGTTTGACTATGGTATAGCCGCAGGCTTGGGCACGGAGTGGAGTCATCCTCGGATGGGGCACTTTCAGTTGGAGGCACGTTATTATTATGGACTTGGCAATATTTACGGAAGTTCCAAGCGCGATTACTTTGGAAAGTCCAATCATGGCAACATAGTTGTCAAGGCGTCCTATTTGTTTGACATCATTAAGAGATAGCAATAATTAAAAATATCAATTACTAATCCATTCCGACCGAAAGGGAGGAAACAAAATTTCAAATTAATTTATGTTCAAAAATCATCCCAAAGGTCTGCTTCTTGCAGCCTTGAGCAACATGGGCGAGCGTTTTGGCTACTACATCATGAACGCCGTCTTTGTTCTGTTCCTTTGTAGTAAATTCGGCCTCAGCGATCAAACGAGTGGCTTGATTTATGCGTTCTTCCTCGCGGCCATCTATGTGATGAGCCTTGTGGGCGGTGTTATTGCCGACAAAACGCAAAATTACCAGCGTACCATCGAGAGTGGTATCTTCATTATGGCTTTGGGCTATGTGGGTCTTTCCGTTCCTATCCTTGCCACACCGGAGAACAACACCTATCTGTTGATTTTCACCATCTTCGCTCTTTTTGTGATTTCGTTTGGTAACGGACTTTTCAAGGGCAACTTGCAGGCCATTGTCGGCCAGATGTATGACGACTTCGAGGCCAAGGCGGCCAAGGAAGGTGAGGAGAAACTGAAGTGGGCACAGGGACAGCGCGATGCTGGTTTCCAGATTTTCTACGTGTTCATCAACGTTGGTTCTCTCATTGCACCGTTCGTGGCTCCCTTGCTGCGCTCTTGGTGGCTGAAGCACAACGGCTTTATTTACAATGCCGATCTGCCCAAACTCTGCCACGACTACATCAACAACACTATTGATGCCAATGGTCTCAAGAACCTCACTGAGCTGACCACGCTGGCAGGTGGCAATGCTGCCGATTTGGCCAACTTCTGTCCGCAGTATCTCGATGTGTTCAACACGGGTATCCATTACAGTTTCATCGTTTCCGTGCTGATGATGCTTGTATCGCTTGTCATCTTCATCACCTCCAAGCACCTCTTCCCCATGCCGGGCAAGAAGCAGGAAGTGGTTGTTGAGAAATACACCGAGGAGGAGAAGGCTACGATGGCCAAGGAGATCAAGCAGCGTATGTACGCGCTCTTCGCAGTGCTTGGCATCGTGGTGTTCTTCTGGTTCTCTTTCCATCAGAACGCACAGAGCTTGAGCTTCTTCGCACGCGACTTCGTGAAGACCGACTCCATTGCTCCCGAGATTTGGCAGTCTGTCAACCCGTTCTTCGTGATCTTCCTCACTCCGGTTATCATGTGGTTCTTTGCCAAGTTCACCGAGATGGGCAAGCCTATCAGCACTCCGCGCAAGATTGCCATTGGTATGTTCATCGCCGGTTTGGCATTCATTATCCTCATGGTTGTTTCCATGGTCTATGGCTATCCTTCTTCGGAGAACTTCCTTGCGCTTGATCCGACCACGCGCAATGCCATGAAGGCTGGTCCTTGGGTGCTCATCGTAGTTTACTTCTTCCTCACCGCTGCCGAGTTGTTCATTTCTCCGCTCGGCCTGAGCTTTGTCTCTAAGGTTGCTCCGAAGCACTTGCAGGGTCTTTGCCAAGGTTTGTGGCTTGGTGCCACCGCCGTGGGTAATATGCTGCTGTGGATTGGCCCGCTGATGTACAACAAGTGGCCGATTTGGCAGTGCTGGCTCGTCTTCGCCCTCGTCTGCTTCGTGTCCATGGCCGTGATGTTCGGCATGGTGAAGTGGCTTGAGCGCGTTACGAACTCATAAGCCCGTAAAGGCATTCTGAAGCCTTGAAAGGGCTTTGGAGTTATGGATGATGGGAATTAGGACGCACAGTTTTATGGTGCACCCATTAACATAAAAATATGGAATCGGCTTCAAAACATGGTTTTTGAAGCCGATTTTTTTGTGGTGGGAAGTTGTTGGACGAGGTTTTTTATGCTCCTTGTCGGGTAAAATATAGATGGGCTTTGAGGTGAAGAGTATGTGGTATTTCCTATTTGTTGCAAACTGTTGTAGGTACTGTCCCCCCAAAAGTGTGTAAGTCATTCTTCCTTTTCCTTGTTCTTTATCGTTTATTTTTCATGTTAATCCAACATCTAAATTCAATTTTTGGTGGGTGGCGATACACTATATTTTCGGCTGTCTGCATGGAGGTTACCTTTCGCCTCGCAAAACCATACCTTTTGCAGGGCAAAATGTTACCTCTTGCAAGGCAAAGGGTAACGTGTGGAAGCGTAAGGCTTATTCTTGCAGAATGTGATAGCTTGCAAATGAGCACTTATTGGCTGAACGCAGGGGGGATGGGGGAGGAGGATGGGCAGAAGTAAAAATGACAGGCGGTGTGGAAAAGCATAAACAGCAAATCCCCCTTGTCCATAATTGAGGAGACAAGGGGGATTCGTGACTTTATGGTTGGATAGTCTTTCTCATGTGAGTATCGCCTGTTGCGTCTGCAATGGAGCGGCATGGGGTGGTCTGTTACAATATTCCCTCTTCTCCGAGATAGCTGTCCTTGAATCCAAGGAAATAGAGAACACCATCAAGGCCGATGGTGTTGATGTTTTGCGGTGCGTTGGCCACCACGCGGGGCTTGGCGTGAAAGGCGATGCCAAGTCCGGCCTCGCTGATCATGGGCAGGTCGTTGGCTCCATCGCCCACGGCAATGGTCTGCGCCAAGTTCACTTTCTCCACTTGTGCGATGAGTTTCAACAGCTCGGCCTTTCGCTTTCCGTCCACAATCTCTCCCAGATAGCGTCCTGTAAGTTTGCCGTCCTCACCTATTTCCAGCTCGTTGGCATACACGTAGTCTATACCGTAGCGGCGTTGCAGTGCCTCTCCGAAGTAGGTAAATCCACCGCTTAGGATGGCAATCTTGTAGCCGTAGGTCTTGAGCACCTTCATTAGGCGGTCTGTACCCTCCGTAATCGGCATGTGCTCCACGATGTCTTTCATCACGCTGGCATCAAGACCTTTGAGTAAGGCCACGCGCTGGGTGAAACTTTCCTTGAAGTCTATCTCGCCGCGCATGGCACTGGCGGTGATGGCGGCCACTTGTTCGTAGACTCCGTTGCGGCGTGCCAGCTCATCAATACATTCTGTCTGTATCAGTGTGGAGTCCATATCAAAGCATATCAGGCGGCGCATACGGCGGTACATGTTGTCTTTTTGGAAAGAGAAATCCATCTCCATGTCCGATGACAGTTTCATCAACTCCCGTTGCATTTCCTCCCGGTTGGTGGGATTTCCGCGCAAAGAGAACTCAATGCAGGCGCGCACGTGCTTGCTGGCATGGTGTATGCTCTGCCGTCCGGTAAGGCGCAGGATGGAGTCAATGTTCAGTCCTTGGCGTGTTACCACCTTGGTGGTGGCGGCGATCTGCCGTGCCGACAAGCCGCGGCCTATGATAGTGAGGATGTATCGGTTCTTGCCTTGTCGACCTACCCACTGTTCGTATTCCTCGTTTCCAACGGGTTTGAAGTCGATATTCACTCCCAGTTCGGTGGCTTTGAAGAGCAAATTCTTCATCACATTGCCCGAATTGCGGTCATCTATGCGGATGAGGATGCCCAGACAGAGCGTGCTGTGTATGTCGGACTGTCCGATGTCGAGTATTTGGGCATCGCCCTGTGCGAGTATTTCCATCACGGAGGCGGTGAGGCCGGGGCGGTCAAGGCCGGTGATGCTTACTAATATCTGTTCCTTTTTGGTATTGCTGATTTCCATTGCGTAATCTTTTGTTTGTTATCCTCTTATTCTATGCCTTTTTCGTCCAGTGCCTCTGCGTATGCCCGTGCGTTCTCTTGGTGCTCCTCGTAGGTCTTTGCGAAATTGTGCGTGCCGCTGAAGTCGGGCTTGGCACACATGTACATGTAGTCATGGCGGGCATAATTGAGCACGGCATCAATGGCTGCGACCGATGGAATGCGTATCGGGCCAGGGGGCAGGCCGCGGTATTTGTATGTGTTGTAGGGGCTGTCGGTCGACAACCACTTTTGGTAAATGCGCTTGGCCTTGAAGTTTTGAGTTGCGTACTTCACCGTTGGATCGGCTTGGAGACGCATGTCGGCTTGGAGACGGTTCATGTACATTCCCGCAATCATGGGCATCTCGTTCTCATTGCTGGTCTCTTCGTCCACGATGCTGGCCAGTGTCATTACCTCATTCGGGGTCAGCTTGATGGCGTTGGCTTTATCCTTGCGTTGCGTTGTCCAAAAGTTTTGGCATTCGGAGTGCATTCGTTTGAGGAAGCTGCCCACACTCATGTCCCAGTAGAGTTCGTAAGTGTTGGGAATAAACATCCCTATGATGGTCTCGGGGGTGTAGCCATACTTCTCGCAAACTTTTCTGTTGTTCAAGGAATCCAACAGTTCGGCTGGTGTGAACATCATCTTTTTGCACACCTCCTCGGCCAGTCGCTGCTTGGTGCGTACTGGTTTCAGCGTAAGCGTTACCGATGCCTGCGCGCCATTGTGAACGTGGCGGTAGGTTTGCAATGCGCCCTCATGGCCAATGCGGTAGCGTCCGGTGCGGATATGGTCACGGTAATCGGAGAGCAGAAGAAGCTGGCGGAACACTTGATAGGGGTGGTTGTCCGACACACGCTTTACTTTGACAAGCACGGAGTCGATGTTGTCGTTGTCATCGATGTCTACATAGACTGTGCCATCGCTCCTCATGTTGGTAAAGAAAGTGTAGTATGTCGTCCCGCAAGCCAATACGGCGATAGCGGCCAGTGTTTTCCATTTCTTCTTCGTCTTGTTTTTCCTTTTCTTTGCCATGATGATTATTTCGTAATATCTGTGCAAAGGTATACAAAACTAAGAAAAAGACGGGCAGAGAGGGCAAACATTTAATTTTTTTTGAAAGAAAACGGAGCGTTGTCGGTAAAAAGCGGTAATTTTGCGCCAACGTGAATAGTTGTCTTCGGAATTGTATTGTCTCCTTGTGGGTGATGCGCCGTATGTGGGCGGTCGTGTTTGCCTTGGTGGTGTGTGCGGATGTCATGGCGTTGCCAGCCAAGGTAGACTCCGTTATGCGCCTTATGGCTTCTTATCCATCGCGCGTTTGCCCCGAGTTTCCAGATTCCATGGTCACTTACAGCTATTCCAAAATGCGCATACAGGTGGACAAACGCAACATCACGCTTGCTTCTGTGCCTACGATGTTCTATTTGATGCGCGACAACCGACGTGATTTCCTCACGGAAAGCTACACCCGCCGTGTTTACAGAAAGCACCAGGCGCACAGCGTTGAGCCTGTTGTTTACCTTTCAACGCTCTATAATCGTAAGCGTGCACTGACCACATTGCGCACCTACGCCGTACCTACCTTTTATCAGCCCCAACTCTTTGCCGACAGGGTGGTGTCTCCGTTTTGGTACGAAAACACACGTTATTACCGTTATACGGCCTTCCAAGAGAATGACAGCGTGCTGCGGCTGAGTTTCCGAAGCCGACAGAAGAACACGCAGTTGCTTCGCCGTGGCTGGGCACGCATCAACCCAGTGACGGGGCGTATAGGCCAGTTCCGCTTGGAAGGAGAATATGACATGGTGTCGTTTGTTGTTACTGGCGAGATGGGACGTGAGGGAGAGGCTTCCTTGTTTCCCAAGGAATGCATGGTGCAAGCCCGTTTTCGGTTTCTTGGCAACCGTCTGCGCGCCACGTTCTCTGCATTGTTCCGGCTTCCGGCCTTGTTGCCCGACAGTGTGCGGGGCAGCAATTCGCCTGCATTGATGGACTCCATACGCCCATTACCGTTGGATAGTGCCGAGCAAAGACTTGCCAGCACCTATGAGGTGGAACATACCGACACGCAGGAAGCAGCGCGAGGGGCGGAAAAAACGCAGCGCAGTTGGGCTAAGCGTGTGTTTTGGGATATGGTGGGCGACAATATATTCAATCGTATCACGGCAAAACTGGGCGATGAGAATCAAGGATACGTGCGGTTTAGTCCGCTTTTCAACCCCCTTTATATGGGTTACAGTGGGCGCAAGGGACTTTACTATAAGTTCAAAATGCAAGGAAGCTATTGCTTTGACGACAATCAAGAGCTGTCGACCCTGCTCAGACTGGGCTATTCGTTCAAGCAAAACCAGATATTCTTCAACCTTCCATTGGAATGGAGGTTTAATAAACGGCGTAATGGCTTTGTTGGCTTGCAGTTTTCCAATGGAAATCGCATCACCGATTCGCGTGTGCTCGATGCCATCAAGGGCACAACCACGCGTGACACGATAGCTTGGGACAGTCTTGGGCTGGATTATTTCAAGGATACGCGCTTTCAAATATCAGCGGGCTACGATGTCTTGCCCTCACGCTTGGGCGTGGAGGTGGGCAGCGTCTTCCACCGGCGTTCCGCAGTCAATCACCTTGGGTTTGCGCAGGCTGGGCATCCGGACACCTACCGTTCATTCGCCCCGTTCGTGAAGTTCTCTTGGCGACCGCTCACTGACCGTGTTCCGCTTGTCGTAACCGTGCAGTACGATCAGGGATTGGAGTGGCTTTCCAGCAATTTTCATTACTCCCGCTTAGAGTTTGACGCGCAGTATGTCCGTCAGCTTTCGCGTGTGCGGGCACTATCTTTGCGTGCGGGCAGCGGATTCTTCTTGGATAGGGCGGGGGCTACTTATTTCCTTGATTATCATAACTTCCGCGAAGAGTATATTCCTGGTGGATGGAATGATGAATGGACGGGAGATTTCGAGTTGCTCAACTCCAATTGGTACAATGCCTCCAAATATTATGTTCGTGCCAATGCAGCTTATGAAAGTCCGATGTTGCTGCTTTCTTATGTTCCCCTTTTGGGCAGCATGGTGGAAAAGGAACGGCTGTATCTCAGTGCGTTGGCCGTAAGTAGTTATGTTCCTTATGTTGAACTGGGCTATAGCTTCACCAATCGTCTCTTTTCCATGGGCATTTTCACGGGATTTGCTCCCCACCACTTTGAGGGGGTGGAGCTGAAGTTTGGTTTTGAGCTTTTTAATAACTGGTGAAAGCTGGTTGTATGAACACCCGCAACTTTTGTTGTGGTGGCGATTGTGGGAATGTTTATGGTAGAAAAGCGCAAAGGTGCGGGCGTGGGAAGGCCAAGTCGCTGTGTGGAAAGTTAGGGTGGAATTGCGGGAAAAAGAGTTCTTGCTTTACATGATTCGCATTTATGCAAATGGTTGATTATCAACTGAATTAGAAAAATATGTTCGCTTAATAATGAAACCATACGTTTTGCGTGGCAATACGTATGGTTTTGTGAGGCAAAAGGTAAGGTTTGGCAAGGCGAAACCTTACCTTTCGGATTTCGCGCCCGATGCTTGAATGCTGAGGGAGCGCAGGGGCAGTGTGTCCCGTAGGCTTTGTCGCAGCCAGAGGGTGGGGGCTATTTCACGGTGATGTGGAAGCAACCTTGCTTGTTTTCGTGCTTCACGTAGCAGCGCCCTTGCTTGCGCAGGTCGTCAAGCACCTCGCTCAGCACCCATTTCAGCGTGTCGTTGCGCACCGCCCGGGTAACGGGTGTGTAGTGATTGTAGGCTATGTCGAATGTAGTGCCATACAGATGGCAGCTGTTTTCCGTAGCGTTATGGTTGTAGCGGCGCAATGCCTCAACGTCTTCCTTGGTGCGGAGGACGCTTGAGATGATGAACTTGTTGATGGGAACATTCTTCACCTGCAGACTGTCGAAGAAGTTGCAGGCAATGTCTTGCAGCAAAACTGCCGCGCGGGGGACGAGGTAGGGGATGCTGCGGCTCAGTTTGCGAACATCGTAGTAAGGATTGCTGCCTATGTAGACCAGTTCGCTCTTGCGGTGCTCGGCATCTTCCCTGTTGGCCACAGGTGATACGCCATAACGTTTGGCTGCCTCCAACTGCACGTCTTGCAGGTCGGGGAAACTCTCCCGATAGCTTGCCACGCCCCTCACCCGGGTGCGTTTTTCGCTGCCATCGGGGTTATAGAAAGTGGTTGGCGCAAAGGCTTCGGTTGTGCTTGTGGCTGCAATGCGGCTCGAAGGGTCGGCCGTAGGCATTGCTTGGGGGATGGTGTCGGTGGCCTTGACCGTGCTTTGGGTGTCGGGCTGTGTTGGTATCTGGTCGGAATAGTGGGTGTCTGCCACGCTCGGAAAGACGACTCTGACGAGAGCCAGCAGGGCAGTGATGGCAAAAAAGCCTTTTAAATAGTTCCGTTTCGTTATCTTTGCTTTCATTTGGAGGGCAAAGTTACAAAAAAAGAGGGAATGAATGCCTTTGCGTAAGAAAGAATTTGGGATTCCGCGAAAAAATAAAATATCACAGAATGGTTTATTCTTTTATTTGTGGGATTCATGGATTTGTCGTATCTTTGCACCGATTTAGAAGGAAAGACAACATTGATAGAGAAGCATATCGTATTAGAGGATATTGACCCCGTGACTTTTTATGGCGTTGGCAACAGCCATCTTCAGATGATAAAGTCGCTCTATCCCAAGCTGCGCATCGTGGCGCGTGGCAATGTTATCCGCGTGCTTGGCGATGAGGAGGAAATGGCGCATTTTGAGGAAAACGTCTTTGCGCTGAGGAAGCACGTGCTGAAGTATAACACGCTCACGGAGGAGGATATACTTGATATTGTGAAAGGGCGCATGACCAAGGCCGATGCCGTTAAAGGAGTGTTGGTCTACAGTATGTCTGGGCGTCCCATCAAGCCGCGATCGGAGAACCAGCAGATGCTCATTGATGCTTACGAGCACAATGACATGGTGTTTGCGGTGGGGCCTGCGGGCACGGGCAAGACCTATTTGAGCATAGCCCTTGCCGTAAAGGCACTCAAGGAGAAGACCGCCAAAAAGATAATCCTGTCCCGACCCGCTGTGGAGGCGGGGGAGAAGCTGGGCTTCCTGCCGGGAGACATGAAAGACAAGATAGACCCTTACTTGCAACCGCTGTATGATGCCTTGGAGGATATGCTGCCGCAGGCACGCTTGCAAGACATGATGGACAAACATCAGATACAGATAGCTCCTTTGGCATTTATGCGTGGCCGCACACTGAGCGATGCGGTGGTCATCTTGGACGAGGCGCAGAACACTACGGTGCAGCAGATTCGTATGTTCCTTACCCGCATGGGCTGGAATACGAAGATGATTATTACGGGCGACATGACCCAGATAGACCTTCCGCGTGGCCAAAAGAGCGGATTGCGCGAGGCTCTTTCCATTTTGCAGGGTATAGAGGGCATTGGTGTGGTGGAACTGACGAAAAAGGACATCGTGCGCCACAAGCTGGTTACCCGCATCGTTAACGCCTATGAGGCTTACGACAAAGCCTTGGGGGAAAGGGAAAAGAACGAAAAACGTATTAAAAACGATACATCCAATGAAAGCATTGACAACGACTGATTTCCATTTTGATGGACAGAAGAGCGTGTACCACGGCAAAGTACGCGACGTGTACGACATCAACGATGACTTGATGGTGATGGTTGCCACCGACCGCATCTCGGCTTTTGACGTGGTGCTGCCCAAGGGCATTCCCTTCAAAGGGCAGGTGCTGAACCAAATTGCCGCAAAGATGCTTGATCAGACCAGCGACATTTGTCCCAACTGGAAGCTCGCCACGCCCGATCCCATGGTGACGGTGGGTTTGAAGTGCGAGGGCTTCCGTGTGGAAATGATTATCCGTGGCATTCTTACGGGGTCGGCTTGGCGTGAGTATAAGAGCGGTGTGCGCGAGTTGTGTGGTGTCAAACTGCCGGAGGGAATGCGCGAGAACGAGCGTTTCCCCGAGCCTATCGTCACTCCTACAACCAAGGCTGATGAGGGACACGACATGAACATCTCCCGTGAGGAGATCATTCGTCAGGGCATTGTCAGTGAGGAGGATTACCGAGTTATTGAGGATTATACGCGTCGGCTTTTTGCCCGCGGTCAGGAGATTGCGGCCAAGCACGGTCTTATCCTTGTGGACACGAAGTATGAGTTTGGCAAACGTGACGGCAAGATTTATCTCATTGATGAGATTCACACGCCCGACTCAAGCCGTTATTTCTATGCTGATGGCTACAAGGAGAAGTTTGAGAAAGGCGAGCCACAGCGTCAGCTCTCCAAGGAGTTTGTGCGTCAGTGGCTCATAGAGCACGGATTCATGAACGAGCCTGGGCAGATGATGCCGGAGATAACCGATGAATATGCAGCGAGCGTAAGCGAAAGATACATTGAACTTTACGAGCATATCACGGGTGAGAAGTTCAATGGGGCTGCCGATGAGGGCAATATTGCGGAGCGTATAGAGCGCAATGTGAGCGGCTATCTCGCCCAGCGTGGATAGGACGCGGAAAAACCTTTATGTACGAGCAAGAGAAGATAAACCCTTACGGTGAGGGTGAGAAAGGAAAACAGGTGGAGGAGATGTTCGACAACATCGCCTCCACCTATGATACGCTCAATCATCGCTTGTCGTGGGATATAGATAAGTATTGGCGTCGTAAGGCCATAGAACTTTTGCGTCCGCATTCGCCCCACAGCGTTCTTGATATAGCCACGGGAACAGGCGATTTTGCCATTCAGGCCGCTCGTATGCTTAACCCGCGCCAGCTCGTAGGTGTTGACATCTCCGAGGGAATGATGCAGGTGGGGCGCGAGAAAGTCGCAGGAATGGGGCTTGATGGCGTAATCCGTTTTCAGCGTGAGGACTGTCTCGGTCTTTCTTTTGCCGATAACACTTTTGATGCGGTGACGGCAGCATTTGGCATCCGTAACTTTCAAAATTTGGAGCAAGGACTTCGGGAAATGTGTCGCGTACTGCGCAAAGGCGGTCATCTTTGTGTGATAGAGTTGACAACGCCCGTCCGTTTCCCAATGCGGCAATTGTTTTATGTGTATGCGCATACGGTGTTGCCCATTTATGGTCGTCTTATCTCCAAGGATGCGAGTGCTTACAGCTATCTCACGCATACGATAGAGGCATTCCCGCAAGGTGAAGTCATGGTGGATATTCTTCGGAGTGTAGGTTTTGCCGAGGCAACGTTCCGGCGTATGACCTTTGGGATATGCACCCTTTATTTCGCAACCAAATAAATTGAAACAGCAACGATGGACAAGTATGGACTGATAGGCTATCCGCTGGGGCATTCTTTTTCCCGCGATTATTTCAACGAGAAGTTTGAGAACGAGGGTATTGATGCGACTTATATCAATTATGAGATACCCTCCATTGACAGTTTGGCGGAGATAATAGACACCACGCCAGAACTGCGTGGACTCAATGTCACCATTCCTTATAAGGAAAAAGTGCTTTCCATGCTTGATGCAATTAGTCCCGAGGCAGAAGCTATTGGGGCAGTCAATGTCATTCGGGTGACCCATCAGGGAGGTAAGGCGATGTTGAAGGGGTTCAATAGCGATGTTATTGGATTCACAAAGAGCATTGAGCCTCTGTTGGAGAGCAGCCATAAGAAAGCATTGGTGTTGGGCACAGGTGGATCGGCCAAGGCTGTGTCCTATGGCTTGACGCAACTAGGGCTGGAGACGCGGTTTGTTTCACGAACCAAAAAGGCGGGCTGTCTTGCTTATCAGGAAGTGTCTCCGGAGTTGATACGAGAGTATAGTGTTATTGTTAACTGCACTCCGGTTGGTCAATTCCCGCACGCTGAGGCTTGTCCAGACTTACCTTATGAGGCCATGAGCAGTCAAACGTTGCTCTATGATCTTATTTATAATCCCGAAGAGACGCTTTTCTTGAAGAAAGGAGCAGCCCGTATGGCAACCACAAAGAATGGCTTGGAGATGCTATTGCTGCAAGCGTTTGCCTCTTGGGATTTTTGGAATGGCAAGGAATAATAGACGTTAGAACAAAATATCCATTTGATTTAATTGATGAAATGAACAACAGATATATGATGCGGGGCGTAAGTGCGGCAAAGGAAGATGTCCACAACGCCATCAAGCATATTGATAAAGGTATCTTCCCGCAGGCTTTTTGCAAGATTATCCCGGATGTCCTTGGTGGAGATCCCGAATGGTGTAACATCATGCATGCCGATGGCGCAGGCACAAAGTCAAGCCTCGCCTATATGTATTGGAAAGAGACGGGAGACCTTAGCGTATGGAAAGGCATTGCCCAGGATGCCATAGTGATGAATACCGATGACTTGCTGTGTGTGGGCGCGGTCGACAACATCTTGGTGTCTTCTACCATCGGGCGCAACAAACATCTTGTGCCAGGCGAGGTTATCTCGGCCATTATCAACAGCACCGATGAGCTGTTGGCTGAAATGCGTGACATGGGAATTGGCATTTGGCCTACGGGAGGAGAGACTGCCGATGTGGGCGACCTTGTAAGGACGATTATTGTCGACTCCACCGTTACTTGCCGTATGCGTAGAAGCGATGTGATAGACAACGCCAACATACGTCCAGGCGATGTTATAGTTGGGCTTAGCTCCACCGGGCAAGCCACATACGAGCACTGTTATAATGGTGGAATGGGAAGCAATGGCCTCACCTCTGCACGTCATGATGTCTTTTCCAAGTATTTGGCAGAGAAGTTCCCAGAGAGTTACGACCATGATGTGCCCAATGAGTTAGTCTATAGTGGCAAGTATAAGCTCACGGATGCGGTGGAAGGAAGCCCCGTTAATGCGGGCGAGCTGGTCTTGTCGCCCACGCGCACTTATGCGCCGGTCATCAAGCGTCTTCTTGACGAGCTGAGACCAGAGATTCATGGAATGGTTCACTGCACTGGTGGTGCTCAAACCAAGGTTCTCCACTTCGTAGGGGAGAATTGCAAGGTGGTCAAGGACAACCTCTTCCCCGTTCCTCCTTTGTTTAAGGCTATTCATGACAGCTCCGGTACGGACTGGAAGGAGATGTATCAAGTGTTCAATATGGGTCATCGGATGGAAATTTATGTTCGTCCAGAGATTGCCGACAAGGTTATAGAGGTGAGCAAGTCGTTCAATATTGATGCACAGGTAGTAGGACACATCGAGGAAGGAAAACGTTCGCTGACCATCTGTTCTGAATTTGGCACGTTTGACTACGAGTAGTTCCCTTTAATCTTTGCCCTTTCGGACAAGCGTTGTGTGGGAAAGGGCACGGCATTTCAATGCAAATTACGTTATAGAGTATGGCAGAGAAGAACAACATATTGGAAAAACTTGACGGTTTGGAAGCGCGCTTTGAGGAGGTGTCTACGTTGATTACTGACCCCGAAGTAATTGGCGATCAAGGGCGATACGTCAAACTTACGAAAGAATATAAAGACCTCAGCGATATTATGGACGCGCGTAAGCGTTATGTGGCGTGCATTAATACAATAGAGGAGTCTAAAGACATTATTGCCAATGAGAGCGATGCCGACATGAAAGAGATGGCGCGCGAGGAGTTGGCAGAGAACGAGGCTTTGCGTCCCAAATTGGAGGAGGAAATCAAGTTGCTGCTTGTTCCGAAAGACCCCGAGGATGCCAAGAACGTGCAAATGGAGATTCGTGCGGGAACGGGCGGCGATGAGGCTTGCCTTTTTGCGGGCGATTTGTTCAATATGTACAAGCGTTATTGCGACAGCAAAGGATGGCAGCTTAGCGTTACTGATGCCTCAGAGGGTGCCGTTGGCGGATACAAGGAGATAGATTTCGCCGTGAGCGGTCAGAGTGTCTATGGCATATTGAAGTATGAGAGCGGTGTACACCGCGTGCAGCGAGTTCCCGTTACAGAGTCCAACGGTCGTATGCAGACCTCAGCGGCCACAGTGGCAGTGTTGCCCGAGGCCGATAAGTTTGAAGTGAATATCAATGAGGGCGACATCAAGTGGGATACTTTCCGTTCCAGTGGTGCTGGCGGACAGAACGTCAATAAAGTGGAGTCCGGCGTTCGCCTCCGTTACCCTTGGAAGAATCCGAACACGGGCGAAGTGGAGGAAATCCTCATTGAGTGTACGGAGACGCGCGACCAGCCCAAGAACAAGGAACGCGCGTTGAGCCGCTTGTACACATTCATCCACGACCGTGAGCACCAAAAGTATGTGGACGACATAGCCAGCCGTCGCAAGAGCCTTGTCTCAACGGGCGACCGCTCGGCAAAGATACGCACCTACAATTTTCCGCAAGGGCGCGTGACCGATCACCGTATTGGTTACACCACGCACGACTTGCAGGGATTCCTCAATGGCGGCATTCAGCCCATGATAGATGCGCTTACCGTGGCAGAGAATGCCGAGAAGCTGAAGGAAAACGAGTTGTAAAGGCTATGTGCTTCCTTGCTTTTGGTCAGGCTGCATAGAAAGAAGAAAGTTCAGAAGCCGACGAACCCTCGTCGGCTTTTAATTTAATCCCCAACGTTATAAATACAATGAACAGAAAAGAATTAGTCAGTCAGATATTTGAGAAGAAGTCATTCTTGTGTGTAGGATTGGATACCGATCCGCGCAAGTTGCCCGAGCACTTGCGTGGTGAGGAAGATGCTGTGTTCAAATTCAACAAGGCCATCATTGATGCCACTGCGCCTTATTGTGTGGCCTACAAGCCCAACCTCGCTTTCTATGAGAGCATGGGCGTGGCGGGCATGGTTGCTTTTGAGAAGACGGTAGACTATCTCAACACTTCTTACCCCAACCACTTTATTATAGCAGATGCCAAGCGTGGCGACATAGGCAATACGTCCCAGATGTATGCGCGCACGTTCTTTGAGGAATACAATGTCGATTCGCTCACCGTTGCACCCTATATGGGAGAGGACAGTGTGACACCTTTCTTGGGCTATCCGGGCAAGTGGGTCGTGTTGCTCGCTCTGACAAGCAACAAAGGAAGCCACGACTTCCAGCTCACGGCCGATTCCGATGGCGAGCGTTTGTTTGAGAAAGTGATACGCACCTCGCAGCAGTGGGGCAATGATGAGAATATGATGTATGTGGTTGGTGCTACTCAGGGTGCCATGTTTGCCGACATACGCAAGGTTGCCCCCACCCATTTCCTGCTCGTTCCTGGCGTAGGCGCGCAAGGTGGTAGCTTGCAGGAGGTATGCAAGTACGGCATTACCAAAGATTGCGGACTGCTTGTCAATTCCTCGCGTGGAATCATCTATGCTTCGGGTGGCCTTGATTTTGCAGAAGTAGCGGCTCAGAAAGCCAAGGAACTGCAAGAGCAGATGGCGGAGGAACTGGCCAAATTGTAGTCTTTTTTGCTGGCTTCGGGGGCAAGGGCTTCCTTTTTCTGTTTCTTAAGGTGGGTGAGAGCTCATCATTTAGAGGAAACTAAGAAGGGGTTGCGGAAGAGAAGTGCAATAGAGTCCCTTCTGGAAACATAGGGTGAATAAGTAGTTGTGTGCAAGTTTGTAACTGCTTGGTTCACAGGTGTTAGCCTATATCACACGTTTTAGCCCACCAAACCATACCTTTT
>CAZASQ010000032.1:0-22274 GCA_964487905.1 uncultured Prevotella sp.
ATTATGATAAATGGCGTTATCCGTGTAACGCTACCCCTTTGGTTATCTGATAAAAATGATAGGCATTTATTTGCTGCAACCAAGCAAAGTAATAGTTGCTCCCATCCACATAAAATAGACACTAAGTGTGCTTGCGTTTTTCAGTCACTCAGCAACCGCAAATAGTTAATTCTTTTCCGCATACAGTCCTTTCACCAAACGAGACTGCACAACACCTCTCGTGGCTAAGAATAAAATGTAGGCCAACCACAAGAAATGATTGGCATTGATTTGTTGCAACCAAGCAAAGTGATTGCCAAACGCACCAGCGGTTAAGTTGATGGCAAAAAATACAGAAGCGGCCACAAATGTGGTGATCAGCATGGCACGCGTGTTGGTTGTTCCAATGAACACACCGTCATAGATGAATGCGGCAAAACCTGCAACGGGAATCAAGCAAGGCCAAAGCAAAAACTCCAAGGAGGCACTTATAACGGTGGCATCGTTGGTCATTAATCCTACAAATTCTTTACCTCCTGTCATGTAGGCAAAGGTAAAAATAAGGGTCATGATAATGCCAAAACCCAATAGATGGCGTATGGTGATGCGAAGTTGCGGGGTGTCATGCGCGCCATAGTATTTGCCGCATAGTGCTTCTGCGGCAAAAGCGAAACCGTCCATGACGTAAGAGAAAAATGTGAAGAACATCAGTAATAAAGTATTAACTGACAATATCGTAGCCCCTTGTTTGCCACCAAATGATGTGAACGAAACATTCACTGCCACCATACACAGTGTGCGCAAAAAGATGTCGCGGTTGACAACGAAGAAGCGGCGTAATGCCTGACGGCTTAAAATAATTCGCCAGTTATGCCTATAATCAGAAATCATCTGCCAAACAGTATAGCCTAAAAATGGAGAATGCAACTTGCGTTTTAATGCGGCCATTGCCAGAAGCAAGCCTGCCCATTGGGCAACGAGCGTTCCGGCAGCAACACCCTCTATTTTCCAATCAAGTAAAAAGACAAAAGCCAAGGATGCCAATATGTTGGCTACATTCTGAAAAATAGCCACATACATGGGCGTTCGCGTGTCTTGCATCCCCACAAACCATCCTGTCAGACCATACAGAGCCAGCATGGCTGGTGCACCCCAAATCACAATGTTGGTGTATTCATGAACATATGAGATGGCTTCTGCTGGCGCATTCATTAACTGAATGAGAAACGGAAGAAGCATTGGGGATGAAAGCAAAATAATGGAGGCGAGCAGAAACGCCACGAAAAGTGTTCTCTGCAAAGTGAGGACAACCTCTCCCCTATCCTTCGCGCCAAAAGCCTGCGCCGTTAATCCACTCGTTCCCATGCGCAAGAAAAGCGTCAGCCAATAAATGGAATTGAAGACCATTGTTCCTATGGCCACAGCACTGATGTATTTGGCATCGCCTATATGGCCAACGATGGTTAAGTCGGCAAGGCCAAGAAGCGGAACAGTAATGTTGCTTATAATGGACGGAATGGCCAAACTTAGAATATCATGATCGATCGGATGCTGTTTCATAGCGTATATAAGTGACAGGAAACGGAATAAAAACGTAACTCTTAGTCTTCAACAACGCGCATTTATGCTTCTTTCTGTAAAATTGGTAACTTCTTCGGTAAATTTATCAATTCCAATGAGTACTAAAGATGTATCTTTGCAATGTCATTCAATAAATAGGTGAAAGTACTTAAAATAGGTGAAGATGTTTCAGGACATTCTAATCTGAGGTAATTAGTTCAAATATAAACGGAGATTGTAAAAGGGTAATTAATATTAATTGAACGGTAAATGCGTGTGCGCCTCTCTCTATTCGCATACGCATTTACTTTCTCTTTATATAAAACCAGAATCATCCTTAACTTGAAAAAATACATCAGAAAGGAGGCGCGTCCATCATAGGCGGCTGAAAAGGTGGCATGTCCGGTACTTCGCCGCCATTCATACGGCTCCCAATGATTTCTCCTCCCACGTTGGGCATGGCTGCATTCGCATACTCATCAGGATTGGAGAAACGCGTGAACTCGCCCTTGAAGTCGAGCAACACATCGCCCGTGGCACCTTTACGATGCTTGGCGATAATGATTTGCGCGCGTCCGCGAAGATCGTTTCCTTCCTTGTCTTGCAAAATATGATAATATTCCGGGCGATGTACGAACAGCACCATATCCGCATCTTGCTCAATAGCTCCAGACTCACGGAGGTCGCTCAACTGTGGCCGCTTCCCTTCAAGCCCCTCGCGTTGCTCCGTGGCTCGGTTAAGCTGCGACAAGGCGAGTATGGGGATGTCAAGTTCCTTGGCAAGTCCTTTGAGGGAGCGGGATATGGTAGACACCTCCTCCTGGCGGCTATTGAAACGCATACCGTTAGCATTCATCAACTGCAAGTAGTCTATCATCAACAGCTGTATGTCGTGCTCGCGCTTGAGTCGGCGTGCTTTTGTACGCAACTCAAATACGGAAAGTCCCGGCGTATCGTCAATATAGAGAGGTGCGCCTTGCATCTTGGGAAGTCCAATGTCGAAACGCTCCCACTCGTCTGGTGCGAGCTGTCCGCTAAGGATCTTGCTTCCTGGCAACTCACACACATTGGATATGAGACGGTTGATCAATTGCACGTTGTTCATCTCCAACGAGAAAAAGGCAATGGGCTTCCGCTGGTCAATGGCTATGTTCTTTGCAATGCTCAGCGCAAAGGATGTCTTACCCATCGCAGGACGCCCTGCAATAATTACGAGGTCTGATGGTTGCCATCCTGCAGTAATCTCGTCCAGTTTGGTATATCCCGTGGGAACTCCCGTCAGTCCTCCTTTGTTATTGGCGGCTTTCAAGAGAACTTCATGAGCCTGCTTCAATATAGGGTCTATCTGTGTGTAGTCCTGTGCCATGTTGCGTTGAGACAGTTCAAACAGGCTGCCCTCTGCCTTTTGCATCAGTTCGTCTACATCAACCGTTTCGTCAAAAGCACCTGTCTCTATCATCGAGGCAAAGCTGATAAGTTGTCGGGCAAGATACTTCTGTTGCAAAATGCGGGCATGGTACTCAATATGAGCCGATGAGGCGACATTGGCACTCAACTCAACGATGTAGGGCGCTTCCCCTATGCTCTCCAGTTCGCCCGTACGGCGTAATTGTTCCGTAACGGTCATAATGTCGACTGGATGCTCCGCCATATTTAAGGTTTGAATGGCGTTGTACACCTTCTGGTTTCTTGGCTCGTAGAAAGTGTCTGGACGCAACATCTCTGAAACAACAGTGAAAGCGTCTTTGTCTATCATCAGTGCGCCAAGTACCGCACGCTCTATGTCCAATGCCTGTGGCTGAATATGCCCATAGGTATTGTCTATCGGAGCCTTGCTGCGAGTAGGACGTTTGCCCTCTGACGTATTTTTTGTACTATTATTTGTGGCCATCTTCTTAATTTGCTTAAACTTAATTTACTTCTTGTTTTGGATAATCATCGGCATACCCGCTAAGCTAAAACTTGCTTGATGTTGTGATGAGTTTGGGCTTAGCCTTGATTCTTGCACAGCATGTCAGCCATTAGAATAAAATCGGTAGTGGAGATTCCATGACGAGCTAGTAATTCTTTGTCCTTGTGGAACTCTTTTTCTATCTGTCTGACATCAGAATAATGACAAAAACATTGGTATGCCTCATTCACGTCCCCTAAAACCCAGTGGCAATAGCCCGCATTAATATAATCCTCTGGTGTAGGGCTTTCCGAAAGAATCTTTGCATAAAAGGGCTTGGCCTTGGAGGGAATGTCGCTGTTCAGCAACAACCAGGCAAGGACACGCTGCACCATTTGGTTGTCGGGATGATGATAATACAGTTCGTAAATATCCTTAATGGCACTATCTCCCTGTCCTATGCGTTGTGCGGCAAGGCTTTTGTTAAGAATCATACGCAGATTGTTGGGAGACAATACTGCAAGTTTGGTATAGCATTCATACGCTAAGAAGTAATCTTCTGCAGCCATGGCGGCCTTGGCAAAGCTACGTAATAAAGGCGTAGTTTCGTGTTCTGTACCCAATAGCGTTTTCAACATATCCAACGCTTGGGCATATTTGCCCTTGTGCATGAGCATATGGCCTTGAAGAATCTTGGTTCTTTCATTGCCATCTTGATGGTTTATGGTTTGCAGCAATCGTTCCAGCCGCTCAAACATTCCATGGCGCAACAGAAATTCGCCCAAGGACACTTTAGTGTTCGTGTCGGCGTATTCTGCAAACAAAGGAGCACAAAAAAAGAATGCCGTATCTTTCGGTTCATCGGAAAAACAAGACGCTATTTGAGAACGTGAGGGCCAAATACGGAAGAAGCGATACAAGTTTTGCAAATACATTCGTCGGATAAACGCTGGAGAAGAGGTGGAGCATGTTGAAGGAGGGAATGCCCCCCATGCGTTTTCCCCGCGCATGGCCTCCCGCAAATTGGCAGGCAGTTTATCAAAAACTTGTCCCATAGCCAGCACAAGAGAGTACTTGTCGGAATCGCACATTGTGCCTTGCGAGACTATCATATTGATAATTTGGCTGTCGCCAACTTTCTTTTGCGCAGTGGCAATTTCAGGATGTGATGGGTTATAAGGAGCAAACCAGTTGGATATAGATTGGAAGAAAGGGAAACGTTTCATCTGTGCAAAGCCACCAAAATAAATGTCTGCTCCGCGTTGCTCCATTTTTCGCATCCGCTCTACGCTTTGCTCCACCTTCTCCATGGCTTCTTCGTTGGCTGTGGGGTTAAAGATGTCACTTAATTCATCATCCGTATGCTCAATAATACCAAATTGCCCCATACGGAATTGAGAGCCTTTCATCATGTCGGGCATAATGTCTTTCCGAATGGTAGTGTTGTCTTTCTCTGCATTCATACAGAAAAAGACTTGCTTTTGCAAATCCAACAATTCAGATAGCGTATCTTTGTTGGCTGTAAGTTCTTTAAAAATAGAAGTCTGCCTCACAAAGAAAGCTACATGACTATTCATCGTCAATGCCCACCCTACCAAGGCGCGTTGCCGTATAGCCTCATCGGTGGTATGCTGATAAACGTAAGCCATGGTTGCCCACTTGCGCTCATCGTAAACATTCATCACCGCAAGCATTAAGGCACTGAGTATAAGTTGTGAATCCTCACGGTCTATAAGAGGCGAGATCAACAGCTTACTATAAAATTTTTCATCAGCCTCTGTCCATTGCAACGAAATGAACAAAGCATTGAAAAGCCGTTCCATAAATGTCTGATGGCGACCATAAAGTTCTTGGGATGCCTCCAAACGTTCCTCTTCCTTTCGCAAAGATAGCATTCCTTGGTCAGACACGTAACGCTCTAAAACTGTTTTGAGAAAATCGTGGCTTCTGTTCAATTTGTCATCCGAGCGGAAAGCCGAAGCATAAACGGCCACATTTTTGCATCGCCAAGAAATCATCAAATTAGCCGTAAGCCGATAAAGGTCATGCAGTAAACGAGTATAAAGTTGTTTACGCTGTGGGTCTGCGTATCCACGAAGCATATAATCACACATTATAGTGTGATCTTGTTCTATGCGCATTAGTTCATCGTACCCTATTAGTGAAGGGTGACCGTCATAAATAGGCTTAATCAAGGTGATTGCCTCATACAAACGCTCATTAAAAAGTGCACGGAAAACTGCGCTTTTGATGTCTTCAACTTTCGATGTCATTGTTTTTGCAGCCGTTTAAGATCTGAAACTCTCGGCTCTTGAGCCAGTTCGAACGCTATCTTGGGAAGGTTCATAACAGTTTTGCTATCAACTCCCATATATTTAAGGATCAAATCAGAATAATAGACAAGCCCATGTTGATTGATAAGCTCAACCGCGCGGTTATATGATTTTTTGAATTCAGCCAGTTGCGCCTCATAACGCTTTGCGTCTTTTTGGGGAATACTCACAAGAGCAATCACTCCTGGCCGAAGTGCCAAATCTTGCGAGGAGAAGAGCATTTTGTTTCCATTAAGTTTCATCTTTGTAGCCATTGGCTCGGTGAACCAAAACGCATCTAATTCGTTTCCTTCAGCCATGTTCATACGAACAAATACGTCATTGATTTGCACCCGCAATGCAGGTCGCTTCAGCTTGGCACGTTGCAAGATGGATGTTGTTAGATAGTCTGTTATCGAATAACGCGCCAAAGCAATGCTCTTGTCGGCCAATCCCTCTATAGACTTTAGATTCTCTTGCTTACCCCCATATAAGTTCCAATAGGCATTGGTTGAGGCAAACCATCGCAGCGCAACGCCTTTGCGCTTAAGACGTTGGGCACGCACAAGATCCGTAACGCAAGCATCCACACGGCCTTTCTCCATCGCGGTGTCACAATCCATCTGTGCCGTATAATGAACAAGGCGAATATCTGCATGTGTTGTATCATAAAGCAAACTATCGTGCAGGATATAAATGGGAAGGCAATCCAACGTTGGCATTACCCCAACCTTGAATGCAAGTTGATACGCCTGAATGTTTGCTTTCTGACGCAATTCATTTGCTCTTTTTCTCTCGCTGTCAGATTGTCCGCATCCTATAAGAATGGACAAAAAGACTGCCGTCATGACGACCCAAATGGTTTTCTTCATACTTGCGCAAAGTTAAGCATAAATTTTGTAACACGGAAAATTATTCTTATTTTTGTCGCTCGGTAACGAAAAGGGAGAATACTATGGCTAAAGAAAAAATCGCTTATGTCTGCTCTAATTGTGGGCAAGAGAGCGCAAAATGGTTGGGAAAATGTCCAAACTGTGGGCAATGGAATACTTTTAAGGAAATGCGCATTGCCTCAGACAGTGGCCAAGCTGCTGCCCGTAATGCCGCTCACACGATAAGAACAACGCTTTCAAGACAAAACGCCCCATTGAAATTGGGGGATATTTTGTCTAAAGATGAACCTCGTATCGATATGCTCGATCAAGAACTTAATCGTGTGTTGGGAGGCGGATTAGTGCCTGGTAGTATGGTGTTGATGGGAGGAGAACCTGGTATTGGCAAAAGTACCCTTACATTACAATGTCTATTAAAGCTTCCACAAAAAGTGCTTTATGTCAGTGGCGAGGAAAGCCCACACCAAATCAAGATGAGAGCTGAGCGCATATTAGGGGATAATGTGGCTACCAATGATTTATTGCGAATACTTTCAGAGACATCTTTGGAAAATGTTTTTGACGCAATCAAGAACGAAAAGCCCAACATTGTTGTCGTTGATTCCATCCAAACTATAGCCACAGAGCAAGTGGATAGTTCTCCCGGAAGCATTACACAGATACGTGAGTGTGCATCAGCATTGTTGCGCTTTGCCAAAACCAGCGGAATCCCCGTCATCCTTATTGGACATATTAACAAGGAAGGTTCTATTGCTGGTCCAAAAATCTTAGAGCATATCGTTGATACGGTATTACAATTTGAGGGTGACCAGCATTACATGTACCGTATTCTTAGAAGTGTCAAGAACCGCTTTGGCTCTACTTCCGAAATTGGAATTTACGAAATGTTGCAAGAAGGCTTAAGGCAAGTTAGCAATCCTTCAGAACTATTACTCACCAAAGACCATGATGGCTTGTCTGGAGTGGCCATATCCAGTGCTATTGAAGGCATTCGTCCGTTCCTCATGGAGACTCAGGCTCTTGTCTCTACTGCTGCTTACGGTACTCCACAGCGTTCCACGACGGGGTTCGATCAACGAAGGCTCAATATGTTGTTGGCCGTTTTGGAAAAGAAAGTTGGTTTCAAACTCATGCAGAAAGACGTGTTTCTGAATATAGCTGGCGGTTTGCGCGTCACCGATATGGCAATGGACTTAAGTGTTATTGCGGCCGTTCTCTCATCCAATGTCGACACTCCAATAGAAAGTGGTTGGTGTATGGCTGGCGAAGTGGGACTTAGTGGTGAGGTGAGGCCTATTAGTCGAATCGAGGCTCGTGTTTCAGAAGCAGAGAAGTTAGGGTTCCAGCATATTATTATTCCCAAGTATAACCAGCAAGGGCTAGACCTCAACAAATATCAAATAACCATTCACCCTGTAAGAAAGGTGGAAGAGGCTCTCCGATTACTGTTCGGCTGATAAAAATGGTGCAGATAATATGTTTAAGCAAGTACGGCTGCGATTTCTCATCGCAGCCGTACTTGCTTTCTTTATTAATTGATGCAAAGAAACTCTTTGCCTTTTCGAGCATTATGCGCGAAGTTTTGAAATAATCTCCTCGCCTGTTAGCAAGAATTGCTCTCCTGTATTCATGTCTTTAAGCGTTACCTTGTGCTGTGCCATTTCGTTTTCTCCCGCCAAGACCACATACGGGATGTGCTTGGCATTGGCATAGCTCATCTGCTTCTTCATTTTTGCTTTGTCTGGGAAAATCTCCGTTGCCACATTGGCTTGTCGGAGTTGTGCAATAATGGGAAGACAATAAGCTGTTTCCGACATGCCAAAGTTAACAAAAAGAACCTCAGTGCCTTGTTTGCTTTCTTTAGGGTAAAGGTCGAGTGTGTTGAGAACATCATAGATGCGGTCTGCACCAAAAGATATTCCAACTCCCGAAAGTCCGGGCATGCCAAAGATGCCAGTGAGGTTGTCGTAACGCCCACCACCAGTTATGCTGCCAATTTCCACATCCAAAGCCTTGACCTCAAATATTGCTCCCGTGTAGTAGTTGAGGCCGCGAGCCAACGTAAGGTCGAGGTCTATAGGGTTGTGCAAGCCCGACTGTTTCAGCATATCAAGGATAAACTTGGTCTCTTCCACGCCTTTCAGCCCAATCTCGCTTGCTTTCAGCACATCGGCTATGGTCTGCAATTTCTCATCATTGTTTCCTTCCAGCATGATGATTGGTTGCAGCTGTTCTATGGCTGTTTCGGAAATGCCGTTCTTTCGCAATTCCGCGTTTACGCCATCTAATCCGATTTTATCAAGTTTATCAATGGCAACAGTGATGTCGACAATCTTCTCTTTTTCGCCAATAACCTCAGCTATACCCGTAAGAATCTTGCGATTGTTTATTTTAATGGCTACCCGTATGCCGAAACGGCAGAACACAGTGTCAATAATCTGCATTAGTTCTACCTCGTTCAGCAACGAGTCAGACCCCACCACATCGGCATCGCATTGATAAAACTCGCGGTAACGCCCTTTCTGAGGACGGTCTGCACGCCAAACAGGCTGAATTTGGTAACGCTTGAATGGCATGTGAAGCTCATCGTTGTGCATTACTACATATCGTGCGAAAGGAACAGTGAGGTCATAGCGCAAACCTTTTTCACACAGTTTGGTTTGCAACTTGCGCACATCCCGGTCTTTCAACTCCTCATCGGAAGCCTTCTTCAAGTAGTCTCCCGAATTCAGCACCTTGAAAAGCAGTTGGTCTCCCTCCTCACCATATTTGCCCATAAGTGTGTGGAGAGTCTCCATGGCTGGAGTCTCTATCTGTTGGTATCCATAAAGCTGGTACACACTTTTGATGGTGTTGAAAATGTAATTTCGCTTTGCCATTTCCTCTGGCCCGAAATCACGCGTACCTTTAGGGATGGATGGTTTATTTGCCATATCTAAGTTAAAAGCTCTCGGTTAAACTACTTTCTTACAATGGTCTGGCTACGATCAGGGCCAATGCTCACGATGCCAATGCGGGTTTCAAGGAAATCTTCCAAGAAATGGATGTAATCAACGAACGCAGCAGGGAATTGCTCCTCGCTTGTGAACTTGGTCATATCAGTCTTCCAACCCTTGAACTCCTTATAAATAGGCTTAACCCCCTCCAGATTAAATGGCAATTCGTCCGTTTGTGTTCCATCAGGCAACTCATAGGCGACACAAGCCTTGATTACATCGAAACTATCAAGCACATCGCTTTTCATCATGATCAGCTCTGTTACGCCATTAACCATGATAGAGTAACGCAATTGAACCAAGTCAACCCAGCCACATCGGCGCTCACGTCCAGTAACAGCACCATACTCATGGCCAATATCGCGCATGCGTACTCCCGTCTCGTCAAACAGTTCCGTTGGGAATGGCCCTGCTCCAACGCGGGTGCAGTAGGCTTTCATTATTCCATAAACATTACCCACTTTGTTAGGACCAATTCCAAGTCCTACGCAAGCGCCCGCACCAACAGTATTGGACGAGGTCACAAAAGGATAAGAACCGAAATCTACATCAAGCATCGTTCCTTGAGCACCCTCGCAAAGGATACTCTTTCCATCACGGAGCAAGTGATTGATTTCATGTTCCGAATCCGTAAAATGGAAAGACTTAAGGTACTCCACGCCTTCCAGCCAGTGTGCCTCTACTTCTTCAAATCCTTCAAAGTCAGTCCACCCCATTGCCTTGAGCATCTCCATATGACGCTCCTTGTGGGCTGCATATTTCTCTTCAAAATTCTCAAGAATATCGCCAACGCGCAGACCATTGCGCGACACTTTATCCGTATAAGTGGGGCCAATGCCCTTGCCAGTTGTCCCCACTTTGTCTTTTCCTTTCGCTGCCTCAAGGGCACGATCGAGGATGCGGTGTGTGGGCATAATCATGTGAGCCTTTTTGGAAATATGCAGACGCTCTTTCAAGGGGTGTCCGCTCTTTTCCAACTCCTTTGCCTCGTTCATGAACAAATCAGGGGCAAGAACTACACCATTGCCAATAATGTTTACCTTTCCTCCTTGGAATATACCTGAAGGAATGGAACGCAATACGTATTTCTCCCCGCCAAACTCCAATGTATGACCAGCGTTAGGCCCTCCTTGGAAACGGGCTATGGCGTCATAGCGTGGTGTAAGTACATCAACCACTTTTCCCTTTCCTTCGTCTCCCCATTGGAGACCCAAAAGGACATCAACTTTACCTGTTTTCATCTATTTTTTGCTTGTTTTCTTGTTTCTGTTTATCTGTATGTCGTGCCATTCGCTGCTGACACCGTGTGCATACGCCATAAATGTAAAGGGTGAACCCCTCGCGGTGAAAGCGATTCAGCTTTACGTTGTTTATGGCTTGAAGCACTTCGGGAGTGTTCACCTCCCTTACATTGCCACATACGGTACACACTTGGTGAATGTGTTCGCCATTAGCATAGCAAGCCTCATAGCTGGTTCTTCCGATGAACCGATGGCGCACCACCAAACGAAGCTTGATGAAAAGCCGCATGGTGTTATAAAGCGTAGCACGGGAGACGGGAAAGTTGCGAACGTTTAAGACTTCTGCAAGCTCGTCAAGCGTGAAATGACCATTAAAATCATACGCCGCATCAAGAATGGCATAACGCTCGGGGGTGCGGCGATGCCCATTCCCCACAAGGTAACTGTCAAGTAGCTCGTGCGCTTTCCGCTTGATTCCGTCGTGTGTCACAATTGTTGCTTTGCTTTATAAGCTACAAAGTTAATAGTTTTTAACGAGCATCGGATTTTATGGGGAATAAAAAAAGTTAAAAGGCGCGTAGTGCGTGCATAGATTAGGCCCTTAAGAGGACTAAGGGCGGTTTTTGTATGCAGCCACCTGCACATTTAAAGGAGATGAGCCGCCCGAAGCACCTTGTTGGCCAATGCCTCATAGCCTTCTCCACTTTCTGCAAAACGAACCAAGCAATTGTAGGCCGCATGGCGCACTGCTGTATTGTCGCCGCAAAGGGCTGCCTCGGCTTGATCCAAAAGTTCACAGATTCCCCTCTCGTCGGGGGTGTGACCTGCGGCAAACAAGCGGGAAAGCACGTGGAAGCCACATATTTCATACAGTGCTTTGCCTGTCGCAATATACTTGTAGGCCATCTGTGGTGCAAATGCTACATGCTGGAAGAGGTTTAAAGCCAACAGCTCTGCCACTTCTTGCGTTTCGGTCTGCTCCATCCATATATCCGCCACTTCGGGCAAGAGTTTTTCGGCAGGCATAATAAGCGTAGCCAAAACTTTGCATTCTCTGATAGGCTCTTTCCACAAAGCAATGGCCAAGTCGTAATCTTTACCATACTCAGTGGCCATTTCGCGAAGATGCTGCAAGGAGGCTCCCCAGTTGATTTTGTAATGTGTTCCTTTGTCTCGCATCGACTGTGCTGTGACGCCATTCATCACCTCCCGAAAAGAACGCTTGATGTCCTTAACTGTTTTATCTACTATTTCCCGTTCCATTTGTTCATCTTTTTATTTAAATAACGCTGTGCAACGTTTTGATTATCAAAAGTCTCTGTTTGTTGCTTTTTTGCGATGTGCGAACAAAGCAGAGCTTGTCAACCTTCCGCTAACTCAGCCGTGTCAACGCCTATTAGTTGCCATAATTCTTTACGATGCTTTCAGCGGAACTCAGTACGTTACATATTGAACTGTAAAACGTATGATATGGCAAGGCTAAACCTATGGTTTTATAACGCAATACCATACCTATTACTGTATGAAGAAGCACTTGATGCCAAAAACATTCTGCGGTAAGCAAAGTAAAATGTTGATGTATAGTGTCTTGCGTTGTTTCGCATAACAAATACAACGCTTTTTTTTCTCTCTTTTTCTACCGCTTTCATAGGCTAAAACTTCATTACAAAGTGCCGTAGTCCTTGGCATAGCGCAACATTTGATGCGAATAGCGCTCTGTGTAGTCCAGCACCACATCCGCGGGCTTGCCATCTGCGTCTCTCACTATCGTCATGCGAGGATTGATGAAACCCTTGTAAGGGGCGAGATTTAGCTTTGCATAACGTGCCAGTACTTCTTGGTGAATCTTTGGATCAACGCTGACCGCATAGCGTTCTACCAAATCCCTTGCTGCTTCAAAATCGCCTTCGCTCTTCACTCGCTGAATTTCGGCAAGCTCATAGGCGAATATCTCACGCAAGGCATCATAGTCGTTTACGACAAGAGAGGTTTTTCCTTCATGACAAACTAACTCTACTGCAGGTGTTCCTTCGAAAGCGCGCTCTTTTGCCAACTCCACTGCCCAATGAGCGATGAGAGCACGGTTTCGCATGTGAGCCTCTTCCAGCTGCTTTTGAGGCTTGATGCGCACTAATTGTGTCATCAGACCATTGAGCATATAGGTATAGTATTGCGCATGAAACGCCTTGCAGTCAGGCAAAAGCCCTAACTCCACCAGTTTGGAGTCGCCAAGGAAGTAAAGCCCGAACAAGTCTGCTCGTGCCTCCTCAATGGTGCTGCTGTAGTTGCGCAGTGCTTCTGTGGCCACGCCCGGCAACAATTGTCCGCTGCCATGGCCGAGACATTCATGCAAATCGGTATGCAAATCATCGCACAGGTCGGCGTATTGGTTGATCATACCGCGCACTTGCTCATCGGGGATGAACTCTTCGCGGAATCCATTGCCTTTGGCAGCCTCGTCATAGGCGTGAGTAAGATTGGTGATGGTTACGCTCTTGCTGCCATGGCGCGCACGTATCCAGTCGGCATTGGGCAAGTTGATGCCAATGGCAGAGGCGGGATACTCATCGCCACCCAGCATGGCTGCACAGATGGCGTTGGCTGTTACGCCCTTGACTTTTGCTTTGCGGAAACGGGGGGCTACGGGCGAGCGATCCTCAAACCACTGTGCGTTTTCGGCAATGGCTCGCGTGCGCCGGGTAGCTTCTTCGTCACGATATTCCACAATGCCTTCCCATGACCCTTTCAGCCCTAACGGGTCGCCATAAACTTCGATAAAGCCATTGACAAAGTCCACCATGCCTTCATGACAATTCACCCAAGCTATGCTGTAATCATCAAAAACGCGAAGGTCGCCTGTGGTATAATACTCCACCAGAAGGTCTATCACCCGCCGTTGCTCATCCCCCTCGGCGTAAGTACGTGCCTTGCGTAGCCAGTGGACAATCTTCTCTATAGCAGTACCATACTTTCCGCCAAGCCTCCACACATCCTCCTCTAAACGCCCATTCCTTTTAACTAAAGTGGAGTTTAGCCCCCACGAAGGCTGTTCGGGCGCATCGGTACGCAAGGCACTGTAAAACGCTTCCACTTCTGCTTGGGTAACATTCTGATAGTAATTGCATGCGGAAGTCTGCACGAGGTCTTCCCCGTAGGCGATGTTCACCCGCTTGGGCTCTAAGTCGGGGTTGAAGATTATGGGCAGCAGTTCTGCAAGCAGTTCTTCTACCGTTTGCCCCTCTTGTAAAGGTAAAGATGCTTGAGGAACAGCAAGGATTTGTTCGCGTAAGAAATGCTCAGAGAATAAGGGCTTGAATTTCTCGCATCCGTAATGATGGTGGATGCCGCTGGAAAACCAAACTTGCTTCAGATAAGTTTGGAATGCTTGATAATCAGCATTATCCAAAGCGCCGTCATAATGTTCAAGAACAGCCTCCAGCGTTTTACGAATAGCAATATTGTATCGGCCAAACTGGTCGAATGTAATGTCTCTTCCGTAAAGCGTTGCCTCAGACAAGCAATATATGTAGAGTTTCTGTTGTAAGGAGAGCTTTTCGAAATTAGGCAGACGGTAACGCAGCATCTCAATGTCTGCGAAACGTTCATCGTTATAAACAAACTGATTTTCCATATCTATCTGTTCCTGTGAATTACATACCAAGGGTGCAATACAAAATTATAGTAGAGCAATGCGGCTGCTATCAATGCAAGTCCGCAAATGGTGATGGCTTCAATATTCCTGTTAAAGAGCGTATAGCCCAAGAAGACACCCAACCAAATACCTATTTCCCAACTGAGGAAGAATGAACTTTGCACCGTACCGCGTTGACAATGCTGGGACAGCTTGATGAAGAACAGCAAGAAGCGGCTTCCGAGCAATCCCAAACTAAAGCCGACCATAGCCGCAATGTATGATGAAATCCATTGGTAATCGCGTGTAAGCAACAGTAAAAAGACCAAGAGGAGTAAAAACAGCGCGGTGACAGCCTCGCTCTTTAAATTGGCATTGGCAAAGACATATTTCTCTGCAACCAAAGCCAACAAGAAGCCGGGCAGCATCCAAACAAAAAAAGAAGTGTTGAGTGGCAACGCAAGTAAAAGGCCAAGAACAATGCAGAAAGCAACAACGTTTGCCACAAGGGGCACGCTTCGGGGCAAAAAGAACCGGTCTAAGCTCCACGGTGTCACAACCTCATTGGGACTTCTGAAAGGAATCGGAATCATGTAGATAAAGATTGCGGCCAGTACCGCACAGCCAATAGAGAAATACGGAACAAAGCTTATGTCCCAAAAATGTGCTACCAGCAAAGAGAACAGCGGGCCTAATGCTAAGGAAAAGCGGCTGAACCATGACAAAGTATGGCTGGCCTCTGTTCGGTAAAGCGACTCGCAAGTGTCAAGCACCAAAGTACTGTATACCACCATCTCTGTAAGGCCGTAGCAAAGTCCTTGCAACAATCGCGCTATTCCAATGCCAATAAGCCCCAAAGAGATTGTTTCTTGTGCTTCCACCTTGTATAGGAGCGCAGACAGGGCGATATATGCCAAGATGGAAACAATGCAAACGTGGTTGCGTCGAAAACGTTCGATAAGGTAAGAAACCATTGGACCTGTGAGAAAAATGCCAATGCCAAAAGCGGCAAACGCCAATCCTATGGCATCATACGTATACCCACTTGCCTCCATCTTTAAAGGAACAAATGGCACAAGGCCATACACTGATATGGTGAAAAGAAGGTTGGCCAAAACCAATAGCCAAAAATGGCTATTCCATTGTCGGATATGGACGAAAGTATTTTGCGTATCCATAGGCTTAATCAATAACTTTCACTTTTATTGGGAAAATCATTGCTCTTCACCGCGTTGCAATATGCAGTTACACCATTTCTCAATACCTCTCCCATGTCGGCAAAACGGCGCAAGAATTTCGGGCGGAAGCCTTCTGTCAGCCCCATTGCATCGGCATAGACCAGCACTTGTCCGTTGGTCTCACAGCCAGCCCCAATGCCAATAGTTGGAATCTGAAGTTGTTTCGTAACTTGCTTGGCCAAAGCTGCTGGTATCTTTTCTAAGATAATGCCAAAGCATCCAGCTTTCTCTAAGGCTTTGGCATCGTTAATAAGTTTGGCTGCCTCTGCTTCACTCTTGGCTCTCACCCCATAGCCGCCAAACTTATTGACACTTTGAGGGGTAAGTCCCAAGTGTCCTATCACAGGTATGCCTGCCGCAATAATTCTCTGAATGGTGCTGGTGATTTCTTCACCACCTTCTAATTTCACCGCATCAACGCCCGTTTCTTTGACCAGCCGTATGGCATTGCGTACTCCGTCTTCGGGGGAAGTTTGGTAAGAGCCAAATGGCATATCACAAACGATTAAAGCATGCTGGCAAGCACGAGCCACTCCGCGGGCATATACAATCATCTCCTCTAATGTTATTGGAAGTGTAGTCGCATTGCCTTGCATTACATTGGAAGCAGAGTCTCCGATGAGAATGCTATCCACTCCAGCCTGATCAATAATGCGCGCCGTAGTGTAATCATAAGCCGTGAGCATTGCTATCTTGTCACCTGCACGCTTCATGTCTATTAGCGTATTGGCCGTAACCTTTTTACTATCAGTCGTAAGATATCCCATTCCTTGTTTACGCAAAACTAATTTGAGTGCAAAGGTACATGAATTAATAAAAGTAAGAAAGTAAAAATGAGGAAAATTGAGTGTTCGCTGTTTATAGAAGGCACGGCAAAGGGCGATGTTAAGCGTGAATCTTATAAAAAGGAAAGGTTAATATTCCTTTATGTGGCAAAACTTTTTCGAGCTTTTTTATTAACTTTGTACATTCAATAGAATAGAGACCATAGAATAATATGAGAAGTATCATCATCACGCTGCTATCTTTGCTGCCCCTCTTGGCCTCAGCACAAGCAGAATTAACACCAGAACAGCAAGTTGAAAAGGCGCAAAGAGAATTGGAAGAAGCGCAAAAGAAACTTGCCAAAGCGCAAGAAAATGCCCGCAAAGCTAAAGAAAAGGCTCGGGAAGAACGGGGAATTAAAACCACGACAGGTGGCTGGATCGTGCCTGTTGAAGACAAAACGACGGCGGAAAAGCATAAAAAGATTTCGGAGGATAAGGCTTTAAAGCTGGCAAAGAAAGAAGAACTTGCCCCTTATTTGTCTCCCGATGCTGTTCCCGTTGTTGATGGTAAGGTCGAATGGACATATACAGTTGATGCTTCTGGGCTAAGCGCGGAGGAATTATACACAAAGAGCATGAGATTTCTGGAGCAGTGGGCACGTGGGGAGAATGCCTTAAAGGGCAGTAAAATAGCCTTGCTCAACCCTCAAGCGCACAGTGTCATTGCGACAATGCGTGAATGGCTTGTGTTCTCCAGCAACTTTTTGTCCCTTGACCGTACGGAGTTCTGTTATGTTCTCCAAGCCTCCTGCGTTGATGGCCTTGCTACGCTTACGATGAGTCGTATCTCTTACAATTATGATGAGCAAGGTCATGTTACGTCTTTTAAAGCGGAAGATTGGATTACGGACGAGGGAGCTGTCAATAAGAAGCGTACTCGTTTGTTGCCGCTTGCAGGTAAATTCCGTCGCAAGACCATTGATCGGAAAGACGAGGTGTTCAAGCAATTCCGAGCTGCAATCAAAGATTAAAGGATATAATGTAAAATCAATTGACAGTAATGATATTGCGCTTCTTGATTAATTTGGGATCGCAATATCTGTTTGTCTTTTCAAAATAAACGCATATGACAGAACAAAACAATAATCCCATAACTCCACGTGCCCCGCATCGGCACAAAGCCCCCAAAGCACATACACTGACAGATTATGTACGTCAATGGCTTAACATCATTTTTATGTTAGGAGCCGTTGTTGGTGTTATCATTTATCTTGCCTCCGATCGCACCATTGGCACCGTTATAGTTCTTGCGGCCATTGTCTTTAAAATAGTTGAATGCATCCTACGAATTATCAACAGATGACAAGACTTCTTCTCGCACTATGTGCCTTATGCTGTCTGAATGTCACCGCACAAGCACAAGACATCAATAATCAAGTCTTTTCCGATGGCACATTTACGGCTGAAGGTTATGAAGAGAACCGCCAGCGTGGTTCTGACTCTATACAAAGCCAACACAAGGAAATACCGCGTGGGGTGAAAGTGTGGACTGTCGATGAACTGTTTGGAGACCGTACGCCGGCAGTTCCCGACACGCTTTCCTATATGTACATGAACTCCATCTTCACAACGGGACTGTATGGAGAATACAACACCTTAGGAAATCTTGGTTCACCACGTCAAAGCCGCATTTTTACAGACCGGATGCCCACATCCGATTTCTTTTTCATGGACGCTTACGACTATTTTCTCGTTCGCCCATCCGATTTCCAATTCACATCAACCCTCTCCCCTATCACCGTGTTAAGCTATAATACGGCGGGAGACCGTGTTAACGGGGAAGATCATTTTAAGGCACTTTTCGCTGTCAATGCAGGGAAAAGGTGGGGATTTGGCTTTAAATTTGATTACTTGTATGGCCGTGGATATTACGACAACCAAAGCACTTCCCATTTCAATTACTCCATGTGGGGAAGCTACTTGGGGGAACGTTATCAGGCGCATCTCCTCTTGTCAACCAATCATCAAAAGGTAACGGAGAACGGTGGTATTAGCAACGATGCTTATATCACCCATCCCGAAATGTTCAACGAATCTTTTGCTACAGACGAGATACCCACAGTCTTGCAGCACAACTGGAATCGTTATGACAATCAGCACGCTTTCTTCAATCATCGTTATAGCGTAGGTTTTTATCGCCAAGTACCTATGACGGCTGAGGAGATAGAGGCTCGCAAATTTGCCATACGCTCACAGCAAGAGAATGCCGCAGCAGAGGCCAAGGCCAAAGCAAGGCGAAAAGCTGAACGCAATGGAGAGGAGTTTGACGAGGAAGAGTATGACCGTTTGCACAATAATTCGGGCAAGGCGCAAAGCACTCGGAGAACAAGAATTGCTCATTCAAAATCAGAGCAAGCCAGCGACACCACACGCATTAAAGTAAATTTGCAAGATGCCGACCAGATGGCGGCATTGTTGCAAGAGGACAAGGCAGAGGGCGACACCACTCAGTGGATGAAGCGGGAGTATGTGCCTGTAACAAGTTTTATCCATAGTGTGAAGTTTGATAATTGGAGACGCATTTATCAAGCCTATGAAACGCCAGACGGATATTACGGAAACGATTTCTATACTCCGACTACATTCACAGGTGATTCCGTTTACGATAAGAGTAAATCGTGGACCTTGAAGAATACTTTCGCTGTGGCATTGCTGGAAGGATTCAACAAATGGGCCAAAGCGGGTTTGAAAGCATTCGTCTCAATTGACTTGCGCCACTTCTCTATGCCTTCTGTCACGCCTACAACCACATTGCCTGTATTCAATGGAATGAGCGGATGGACGGAGCACAGTGTCAGCGTTGGTGGGCAGCTGCTGAAAACACAGGGGAAAAAGCTGAATTACAATGTTAGTGCAGAGGCTTGGCTGGAAGGTGATTATAGCGGGCAACTGAACATTGATGGCAATGCCGCCTACTGTTTCCGCCTGATGGGTGACACGGCGCGGATAACCGCTAACGCGTTCCTCCATCGCACAAAGCCATCGGCTCTTTTCCGCACCTATCATGCGCGCCATTTTTGGTGGGACAATCAAGACTTAGACCAAAGCATACACTCGCGGATAATGGCTGGTTTGGCCATTCCCCAAACGGGAACAACCCTTCGTGTGGGATACGATGTGCTTAAAAACTATACTTATTTGGGGGTGCAAAATACTCGTGAGTTGGACGGCGACAACTATCTTACGCGCGGACTTACTGTGAATGTGCGACAAGCTGATGAGACTATCGGCTTGTTCACAGCTCAGTTGGAGCAGAACCTTCGCATGGGCATCCTGCATTGGAACAATCGCCTGACCTATCAGAAGTCTGGCAACCAGTTTGCTCTTGCCGTGCCCAGCTTCAATGTGTACAGCAACCTCTTCATACGCTTCAAGATAGCGCGTGTTCTCCAGTGCGATTTTGGAGGCGACTTGCGTTGGTTCACGAAGTATTACGCATCAGAATACATTCCCGGATTGAGCACCTTTGGCGTACAAGAGACGGAAACCAGCCGAACGGAAGTTGGCGGCTACCCTCTAGTCAACGTCTACGCCAATTTCCTGCTCAAGCACACCCGTTTCTTCGTCATGATGAGCCATGTTAATTGCAGCAGTGGTGGTGATTACTTCTTCACCCCCCACTACCCTCTTAACGGCCGCATTTTCCGTTTCGGGTTAAGCTGGAATTTCTTCAATTAGAATAAGTCTAACTGGGAGACGAGCAAACACTTCTCTCTCTGGCAAAAATAAAGAAATGATGGAAGAGAAATATGTAAAGGTCAACGGAGCAAAGGCTTTTTTGCTTGCCGCGCGTCCCAAAACGCTTTCTGGTGCAGCCGTTCCCGTGATGATTGGTGTTGCTTTTGCCATCCACGATATGGGATGGGGACAGTTTGTCACCCCAACGGGCGCCACTTGGCTCTCCTGCCCTATTGTCCCTGCATTGTTGTGCTTTCTGTTTGCCTTTGCAATGCAAGTGGATGCCAATTTCGTCAACGACTATTTCGACTATGTGCGAGGGGGCGATGACCGAGCCACACGCCTTGGCCCGCGCCGCGCTTGTGCAGAAGGGTGGATCACATTGCCAGCCATGCGCATCGCATTGGTTATTACCACTGCCATAGCCTGCTTGCTAGGGCTTCCATTGGTGGCCTATGGCGGATGGGAGATGATTTTGGTTGGGTTGGCTTGTGTAGTGTTCTGCTTTCTCTACACCACCTTGTTTGCCCAGCACGGCTTAGGCGATGTGCTTGTACTTGTCTTCTTCGGTATTATTCCCGTTTGTCTCACGTATTATGTCACACTGTCAGGAATCAACCAGACAATCCCTCTGCAAGTGTTCTTTTCCAGCATCGCCTGCGGCGTAATTATCGACACGTTACTCGTTGTCAACAACTACCGTGATATAGACAACGACCGTCAGACGAGCAAAAACACACTCATTGTGCGTATCGGCCAACACGGGGGAGAGTATTTGTACGTTTATTTGGGACTGTTGGGCGCACTCATGATAGTTAACACCATCCTTTACGATTCATCTGGTTTGCTACCGTATCTTTATCTTGGATTGGCTTTTTTGCCATACGCCATTCTTCACTACAAAGCCTATAACCGTATGAAAGCCATCGGGAAAGGCCGTGAACTCAATCAAGTGCTTGGTATGACGGCGCGCAACATCCTCGTTTTTGGCGTCACATCGGCATTGGCCATCCTTTTCATCGCATAACGAATATGCTTCAAAACGTCAATCTGGAGCTGATGTCCTTCATCGAATGCGACATACTGCCGCGTTACAACAATTTCGGACACAGCCATGGACTGCAGCACGCGCAGCGCGTCATCAAGAACTCACTGGAATTGGCTCGCCTCACGGGCGCAGACATCAATATGGTCTACACCATAGCGGCCTATCATGACTTGGGCATGGAGGGGCCACGTGCCATACATCATATCACGGGTGGGAAGATTCTCGCCGCCGACACGCGTTTGCGCAAGTGGTTCTCGCCTGCTCAGATTCGGTTTATGAAAGAAGCTGTGGAGGATCATCGCGCCTCTTCCAGCCGAACGCCACGTAGTCTCTATGGGAAAATCATAGCTGAGGCCGACCGCGATCTTGAGCCTGGCATCGTGTTTGGCCGCGCTATTGAGTTTGGATTGGAAAACTATCCCAAGCTCAATCAAGAAGAGCAATGGCAACGCTTTCGACAGCACATGAAGGAAAAGTACGGGCGCACAGGGTACATCCGCCTGTGGATTCCCGAGTCGCCAAATGCCAAAAACTTAGAAAGCATACGCCAAACCATTGACAACGAGCACAAACTGCGTCAAGCATTTGATGTCCATTGGGCGCAAATCAGCAACAGATTATAAAGAAAAGAATATGGAACAAATAGAAAACTATCTCGCCCTCATAGCCGTTATCATTATCGGCATAGTCATCATCAAGAAAGTAGCCTCCTGCCTCTTGCGCATTGTTGTGTCTATTATCCTGCTGGTTGTGTTGTTGGGCATCGCATATTTCACGGGCTTGCTTTAATCGTCCATTCTCCCCAAAGTCGCTTGTATAGCCCTCTTTCATACTGTCAATCAGCATCATAAGCACGCGTACTCATTCATTCTGTTTCCGCCTCTCCCCCATCCCACACAAAAGCATACGTTTTGGACAGCAAAACCATATCTCTTGCCCTCCAAAACGTATGCTTTTGCGTTATGATTCCATACCTTTTG
>CAZASQ010000033.1:0-18430 GCA_964487905.1 uncultured Prevotella sp.
AAGCCGCGGACTATACTATTCCACCAATGGCGGCAGAAGCTGGGTGAGAAGATAAGTAGAATAAGTGCGAGCAACTTCTGCTAATTTGTCGATTCGGGATTTATCTGAGCTTTCGTAAACAGATTGGACGGAAGTCTGCTCACGATTTTTAATCGCTATATTGTCAAAAGAATAATCAAAAAATAGACTATTTTATTATGGAGATAGACATAAACAGACTTTTGAAAATCTCTGATGATCTTGGTTTCAAGGAGATTTCAAGTAGATTAGCTAAGATTGTTGTAAAACAAAATACAGCAGATTGCCCACTTGTGTTGCCTTTGGTTGGAGAATTCAGTTCGGGAAAAACAACGTTGATTAATTCCTTAACTGAAAGCAAAGCATTAGAAACGGCTACTAGGCCAACCACTGCAACCATATTCGAGGTACATTTTGGTTCTGAACATTCAAAGGCAGTCGTTATGGAAGCTAATGGACAATTAAAGGAAATAGATGATATCGTTTCTTTGAAGAATAGTGAATTGGGCGACTCCATAGTTGTGACCGTCTTCGATACATCAACTAAAGTACCGTCAAGTATTGTACTTGTTGACACTCCGGGTTTGTCATCTCCAGACCCACGTCACCGTCAGACACTCATAGATTTTCTTCCTAATGCCGATGCTGTACTGCTTGTTACAGACATCAACGCTCAACTCACACGGTCGCTGACAGAGTTTGTCAAAACGATGTCGCTCACTAAAAAACAGTTATTTCTTGTGCTAACCAAGACGGACGCCAAGTCTAAGGCTGAGGTAGAGGCTTCAAAGAAGTATATAGTGGAAAACTTGCATTTCAGTAAAGACAACGTAGCCTGTATTTCTGCGGAGAATGGCGATGTAAACGAACTATTAACTTTGTTCGGAGCTATACAGCGGGACAAATCACAGATATTGGCAAAGGTCAATAAGCAACGTCTCCGCATGATTGTCAAAGAGATGTCAGCAAGGATTGACGAACTGCTCAATATGCCAGACAATGATAATGGCATACAGGAGCAGATAACCCAAAAGAAATTAGAACTGAACAAGATTCAGCGAAAGATCAATAATGCCATTGAAGCTGCAAAGGGGGAAATAGAAGACGCACAGCGAGAGAGTTCACGCAAGTTTGAGGATACCATTTCTGTAAGACTTGAAGGTCTTGTAGCAGGCAAGAGTAATGACTATGATAATGATGCCTTGTCTGCAATCAATGGTACGGCAAGTCTTATACTTAATGAATACAAAGATAATGTGTACAAGACATTGCATGCTCAAGCCGCTAAAAATACAGAAGCAGGAATTGATATGAGCGTGCTTGACAGCATTGATGTCTCAGGCCTTGGCATAGAAAGAATGAGCTATAATCTTGACTTGAACAGTTTGGGACATGAATATGACGGTTACATATCTACAGGTGTAAAGGTTGTCGCTGCTGCAGCCGTTGTTACGGCTGTTGTTACATCTGGAGGAGTGGCAGGGGCAGTCGGAGCTGCAGAAACAGCTGAAACGGCAGCTGTTTCTGCTGCCGGAGCAGCTGAAACGGCTTCCACTGTGTCTACGGTTGTATCGGTAGCAGACACGGCAACAGATGTTGGTAGTATGGTAGCCACTGGCAAGTTGCTATCTCGTATGAAGAAAGCTGAAGAAATAGTATCTAAAGTAGAAGAAAAATATAAAACGATAGAAAAAGTTGAAGACAAGGTGTATCAAGCAGCCAATCGCAAGGGGCTTGTAAACTCTATGGTAGGTTTCTTTACTGACACGACTATGGGTAAGCCTCAGCGTAGAAGGGCTATCCACGACTACATGGACAATACGCTCATGCCTCAATTCAATTCACAATTAAAGCAGATGACCAATACGGTGGTAGATAGCGTAAGACAAACTTTGAACCAAGGAGCTGAGAACGCTATGACAGAGATGACCAACGCCATAGAGAGTCTGCGTGATGCTCAAAAGAAGCATAAGGCAGACTACGAAAGTCGCATAACGATGCTTCGCGATTATAAAAATGAACTTGCATTAATCTAAAAAAGAAAATGAATATGGTAGAACTATTAATTGGTGTGGCCGTAGGTGCTGGCTGCATGGTTGTAAAGGATCAAGTGTTAAACAAGAAGCCAAAGTCTGATGAATTAACACGTCAACTTAATGAACTCAGTGACGAGAATGAGAAACTGCGTAAGCGTAACAAGGATGCTGAAAGGCAAGTGGACGATCTGCAGGCATTGGTTCAAAAACTGCAAAGACAAATCAAGTCGTCAGATGCCGAAAGCGATGATGTCGAAGATGAACTTGACGAACTTAAGGCCAAGGTGAAGAAACTTATGGCTCAGAACGACAGTCTCTTACAGAAGATAGCTGATTATAAGGCAACTTTTGATTCGTATGAGGAACAACTTAAAGACAAGTAAGTTATGAGTATTGCTACTATAAATTATAGCCATAGTGCTTTTTGTCATCGGCATTGGCTTGGGGTGGGTATTATGGGGGGGGTAAGAAAGCTTCTGAAACCCAAGAGGAGACTAGTATAAATACTCCTCCATCGTCAGTTGTAGACGAATCGATTTTGGCAGAAAAAGACGAGCAACTGCATACGCACAAGGTGAGCTAAATGACCTAAGGGCAAAAATCGATGAACAGAAGAGGAAGATATCTGCCATTCAAACGGAAAAAGAGGATTGGCGAATTGGAGGTGCAGCTGCAGAAAGGCACTGAAGGAAAAATAGACGAAGTTGTAATGCAAAAACTTGAAAGCGTAGAAAAATTAAAGAAGCATATCTCCGACCTCGAAGATGATGTTGATGATCTTGAGGATGAGATCGGCGATTATAAGAAGAAACTAAAGAGCAAGGATGCCGAGCTTAGTCAAGTGCAAGAAGGGTATGACAATATTTCCCGTGAAGCCAAGAACTTGAAGGAGGAATTGAGTCTAACCAAGAACGATTTGGCAAAGAAGACAGAAGACCTTGACATGAAGATGAAGAGCATTGCTTTCATTCAGGAAATACTTTTGGCAAAAGTTGCCAATGGAAAAGATGAGAAAATGCTTGGACAACGGGTGGCCGCCCTCAAAGAATATGTTAGAGCAGACTTTAAGGAAATCATTGGCAAAATATCGGTCATAGAAAATGATAAACTTAAGGATGACCCGATTTTCGGAATGAACCTTGATAGCTGGGCTGCAACGGCCAAGAAAAGTTGGTTGAACGGGAAAACGACTATTGCCTTTGTTGGTGAATTCTCTGCTGGTAAAACATCCATTGTGAATAGAATCCTTTCCATGGACGATCCTTCGATTCCATTACTACCAGTAAGCACGAAAGCTACGACTGCCATACCTACTTACATATCTGGTGCTGACAGCCCAAGTTATCGATTTGTTACGCCGAGTGATGAAATCAAGTCTCTGTCGGAAGCCGCTTTTAAAAAAGTGGACAAGGAAGTGTTGGGGCAAATCAAGGGTGTATCCTCTTTGATTAAGTATTTCGTTATGAAATACAAAAACCCTAACCTCTCGCAGTTAAGCATACTTGACACACCAGGTTTTAACTCTAATGACCCCGAAGACGCCGAGCGAACAATTAATGTAATCAATGAGTGTGATGTGTTATTCTGGGTGTTCGATGTGAATGCAGGTACTGTTAATAGGTCATCAATAGAACTTATCAAGAAAAATCTCTCCCGTCCTCTATATGTCGTTATTAATAAAACTGACACGAAATCAAAAGTAGAGGTGGAGCAGGTTGAGGCATTAATCAGAAAGACTTTGAAGAGTGCAGGCATTGATGTGCAGGATTTTATTAGGTTTTCAGCAAAGGCCGACATCAATGCCATTATGAAGCCTATCAAACAGGTAAAGCATAATAAGGCTAAGGATGAGTATCTTGATGAATTGATTAATTTTGCCAGCGGTCTGCTTGAAAGCCAGCTTAAGGATGTGAAAGATGCTGAAAAAGAGGCCATAGAATTAGAAAACAAATTTAGCCGACTTGTGGATGATTATAATAGCTCTCTTACTAGGCTTCGTGATGATTGCGAGGAGGCGTCTGGTATTCCACGTTGGGAAGAGCACCTTTTCAGCAAGGGTCGTTACGAAATGAATGCTCGTGAAGGTAAGAGGCTTTTGAAGCTACTGAAAAGAATATCTGTGAAACATTCCAAGAACCTAGCAGACGGATTTAACAATCAGTGGGATACTGCCCAAGAATTGGAAGAATCTTGGATAAAGGCACGTAATGGAAAGGCCATTTACACGGAACTGCTTAATTGTGTTGAAATATTAAGGAAGAAAGTTAACATGATAAGGAAAGAACGTTGAATTTTATTATAGTTATTTGCTATGGAGAAGAATATATTCGAAGAATTACAAGAGCGGAAACAACGTGTGCTTTCACTTGCCGATAAAGCCACTCAATATGGGTGGATAACTAAAGATGAAGCGCAACAACTTCGTAAGAAGATAGAGAACGATGTGCTCACCATCGGTGTCATCGGACAAATGAAATGTGGCAAGTCAACAGTCCTCAATGCGATTGTCTTTGAGGATGATGTCTTGCCTTCTGCAACAACCCCTATGACAGCAGCTTTGTCCGTCATCACATACGGAAAGGAAAAGAAACTAAAGGTTGAATTCTATACGTCCGAAGAATGGGCAGAACAGAAGATGCAGGCTGAACGTTCATTAAGCGAGGTTGAGGGCAATACACTTGAAGAATCTAAGGTGAAAGCCGCAAAGGAGTTAGTTGAAAAATCTGCCAAACTCGGTGGGACGATTAACAGTTACTTGGGCAAGACAAAGGAAGATGTTTTCGATAATCTTGTGGAATATGTTGGTGCTGAGGGAAAGTATGTTTCCATAACGAAGTCGGTTACTATTTATTACCCCAAGGATTATCTTAAAGGAGTGGAGATAGTAGATACTCCTGGATTTAATGATCCTATTGTTTCACGCGAAGAACGTACAAAAGCATTCCTTAAGAAGGCTGACGTGGTATTGCTCATGCTTTATGCAGGTCGCCCATTTGATGCTACTGACCGCGACATCCTTTTCAAGAATGTCAGACAATGTGGAGTCGGTAAGGTACTTGTTGGTATTAATAAGTACGACATTCCATACCACAATGGTGAAAGTGAGGAAGAAATCAAGGACTACGTAAAATCTGAGATCATGAAGGCTTGCCGAGATTGTGATGACTCTACCCTTGTGGAAATTCTGCGTGATACTGAACCTATTCCGCTTTCAGCGGAAATGGCTTTACTGTCTGAACTTCCTATGTCGAAGATAAATAACAGCGAAGTTTACCGTGAGGCATGGAAGCGTCATTGTGATGACTTCGAGATAAGTTCACAACTACAGATGAAGGAAAAAGGCCATCTTAATAAGCTTGTTGCAGCTATTCGCAAGGTTATAGATCAGGAAAAGATGGAAATTCTGTTGCGCAAGCCTCTCAGTGCAATCATAAATGCAGGTATGAAGAAAAAATCTGAACTTATAGCGCAGATTAATCTTTGTAATAAGTTTGTTAGCGATGCATCTCTTCCTAATGATGAACTTGAAGAGCGTCAAGAACGTCTTGCAAAAGCAAGCAGAAGAATCAATAAAAAAATTGACTCCCTCGGTGATGAGATAGACTCTGAACTGGCTATTGTGGTTCGCCGTGGTAAAAACACTTTGGAAGACGATATTGACGGCGCTTGCAAGAGAATGGATCACATTGTTGATAACATGGGATATTTTCAAAAAGCCGCTGAAATTGAAGTCAAGATTGACCGTGAGATTCGCAGGCTTGTGGAACGTACCCTCAAACGTGATACAGAAGAGATTGGCAACAATGCCAAACGGACTATTGAAAAATGCGTAAACGGATTCCTTGGAGAAGTCGAAGAACTCATGCTGAAATATGTGCAAGGTTTCGATACTAAAGATTTTATCACGAGTTTGAAACACGATATTTCTTTCAACATTGAGAACAATAATGTATTTACGTTCAATGGGGATAGGGCAGAAGGTTTGGAAAACTTCGTCTATGAATTTTTTAATGGCATTTCTTTGGGTGTGTTTGGAAAAATTATATCAGTTCTTTCACACAAGGATGTACAAATTTCCTTTCATAAGAGCATTGACGAAATGCGATCCATAGACGTATCCGAGTATGTTGATTCCATTATGGATAATAAACCAAAAATCATCAATGAAGTCAAGAAAAAAGTCATTGATGAAATGCTAAAGCCTATTCAGGAGCAGTTAGATGAGATTGTTGTCAATAGGGACAAAAAGGAGCAAAAGCTTGCTGAGGCTAAGGTAAAACTTGAAAAGCTCAAAGCTGACAAGCTTGTAATAGAGAAGCAATTGAATGAATTTAAATAATTCATAAGTTGGTAGAAATAGCCTCTTCGTCAACGGAAGGTTATTTCTACCAATTTATAGATATATGCTAGGAACAATAATCATACTTGGAACAACCATGTCTTTCCCTTTAGTGTGTTAACAATGATTCGAGCGAGATAAAAGGACTTTGGTGGAAAATATTCCGTGTTCTATTTGCAATATTGGGATACATTTCCTAATTTTGTCTTTTAGACTTAATAATAAGACAATAACAAACGATGAAACACTTATGGTACTTTTTAGGGATCGTCATTTTTACAACGATGTTGGCAAGTTGTGGAGCGGACGAAGTCGCGTTGTCGGAAGTTGATGCGATGAGCAAGTTCAGAGAACTTTCTCCTAAGAAGGGGGCGGAGTTTTATATGCAAAACCGCGAACAATATACGTTTCTTGATACGCTTTATCAAGACTCTATTATGCCGGCAGTTCTTCAATGTAATTATTTTGATCTTGACAGCGTGCGTAATGTCTTGAAAAGTACGCCTTTCAATGCAGACATAGAGCCTGTGTGTGAAACTCGGCGGGAAGAGGTTGTCAAGAAGATAAAGAATGAGCTTGAGTTTAATACTTCAAAGCAAATGGAAGTGTATAAGAAGTATTTTTTGCCATATCTTGAAATGAGCATAGACTCCATGCTTGATGAGGATGTTGATAAAATTATGGACAATTATGCTGGGGGAATCTTAAATTTCAGAAAGCTCCATTTCTTGTTTGGTCGAGGGCGAAACGACTTCAAGGATATGTTTTGGGAAAAATTCGATACGCTGAAGTATCAGCGGCAAATAAAGGATTATGTGGAATCTTTCTATGCGTCAGTACAAGAGCAACAAAATGGTTATTCGAAAGATTTAACAGGAATGCCATTTAAGTATGATCTTAAAATAGTCACTCCGCGCATATCCATCGGTTTGTCGCAAAGCACATTGGAACACGTTTCGAAATACACGTCTCAGCAAACTAAGGAAATTGTAGGAGAAGCTATAAAAGATTATGCTGTCCCTCTCGCTTTGGCCGTAGCATCGGGCGGAGCTTCGGTCGTGTATGATATAGGAAACACTGCGTATGATGCTAAAGAACTGATAGACGACATCAAAGAGGCAAAAGTTGATGAGGACGACATGGTGAAGTATATTTGCTCACACGACCTGTCGTATCAAATTAAAACGTATTATTTGGATAAATGGACATCCCAAGTTTATGAGCAAGTCAAGAAATCCAATGAATCTCTTTATAATCATATCTTAAAAGAACTATGAAAAGACTATTGTTTTTACTATTCGTCTTCTTGTTGCCATCATTCTGTGTCTTAGGACAGACTAAGGCGGTAAGTAAAATAGCCACGAAGATTTCCACGAAAGCTACTAAGAAAGCTGCCTTTGAGGCCGCTAAACGCCGTACAGCCAAAGATTTGCTTGAGGAGGGTATAGCCCGCACGGGTCGCAAATACACAGGAGAGGCTCTTGGGCAACAGATAACTAAGAGGGCTATGCGCGAAAATGTTCTGAAAAGGATGGAAAAGGAGGGGATAGAGTCCTTTTTGATGTTGGGTAAGAGTGAAGCCTTGAAGGATATGCAACGGTTAGGCATATCAAATGTTAAGCAAGGAATTCTTGTGAAAGAGACTGCAACTGCTACGCGCCCCAGTGCCTATCATGCGGCAATTGAAAGTTTTTCTAAGCGTAATGGGAGTGGATATGTTCCCAAGGTTGTATTTAGGAAAAGTTTTGCAAAATATACAGGGGAAAAAGGATATAAGACATTCATGAAGATGAGCGTACAGGAGCGTATGCTTGAAATAAAAGAACTTACAAAACACATATATAGTCTTCCTAAGGCAGAGCGGGAAAATGCGTTGGCGAAATTGTCTCCAGAGATGAAAGAAAAGGTGTTGGCAACAAAAAGGTTAATGTCAACGCGTCTGCCGTCTTTAAAAAAAGGCTATTTTAAGGGTGAAAAAGGTAATAGTAACTTTGTGCTGAGTGATGATTATATTTGGACAGACCCTAAGACGCGTGAAAAAATGACCGTAGGTGAATTAAGGAAAAAGTATAATATAAAAGAATCAATAGTGATTCCATATCATGATGGAGAACCTGATTTTAGTAAATATGCAATAGGAAAGGTTAAGGTTGACTACCGTGATGATATTGATTACAAAGACCTTAAAGGGTTACATGACCAAGCGACTGTTAAGCTTGGTCAGCAGGGTTGGGTGCGTCAGAATCAGCGTAACGATGTGATAAATCCCACGCGTGACGTGATTGAAAATATGTCGTCTGATGGTAAGTACAAAAGAGGGTGTCGCAATACATATCATGAAACTTGGGATGGAACAACAATTCTTGTAGTTCCTGATTTTATAAATAGTGCTTGTACCCATAACGGTGGCAGGGCTTTAGCGCAAATAGTACAGAAATGACACTTTAGCATTTGCGCTTGTGGCAGTTTCTTTCCCTCTTTATGTGTTAGAACGGATGTGGATGAGACGCAGGCTGGGGAAGGAAAAAGAAAAAATGTATCGGAAGTTTTTAAAATACTCATGCCGATGACAGCTTTTGGCACAGCCTCGGGGTAACTTTGCAGCCGTAAAAGTTCAAGAGGCATGAAAAAGAACAAGGGAAACAACAACAAGCGGAAGGCGGAAAGACGACTGTTTGCAAACGCTTACAGGAGGGCGATAGCCGGAAGGCGCAAGGCGGGAAGGCTTGCCGACCTTACCCGCCCTGCAAAACCTGTGGACGTCAGCAGGGTAGACAAAATCAGGCGTCTGCGCGTGAGCAACGACCAGATAATGGGCGTGGAGTCTTGGAACATAGATGTCGTTACGCCTGTATTGCTTGCCCCGCGCTTCCGTGCGTTTGTAGAGGGCAGTGAGCTGTGTGGCGCAACGCCCAGCGGCTATTACGGCATCGACTTCGATGGGAATTTTGTGGAGATGAAAGCTTTTACTGATATAAATGATGACGTGTCCGCAGCATGGGAGGGCTGGCACAAGGTGCTGAAAAAGATTCAGTATGCTTTCGATGCCATGGAGGTGAATACCTACGGTTGCCATAGTTCGGTGTTGGACGGGCTGAGCGATGCGCAGAAGGAGAGGGTGAGCGAGGGGCTCCTGCTTTTTGCTAAGAACCACTTTTTGCTTTGGTATTGATTCTGTCAGCAGTTTGCTGCGAATGAGTCAAGAGTTTGTTTCACACAAAAACAGAATAAAATTATGTTGAGAGGAGTTTACAAATACGTATGTGCCGACTGCGGACATGAGTTCATCGGGGCAGACATTGAGTGGCAGGCCACTGTGGCTTCGCAGCCGGTGAAGTGCCCGAAGTGTGGCAGCTACCACACAGGCACGGCTTCCTTGCTGAGTCAAATCAAGTTCTTCTTCGGAGGAATTAGGGCGATGAAGGGCAGTGCGGACAAGGCGAAATAGTTTTACAGCGGTACCACATGTGCCCTTTGGCATGGCAAAAGGGCACGTATGGCGTTGCGAAAGGGCGGGTTTTGCCGCCCGAAAGGATACGTTTCGCAGTGCAGCGGCGCACAGTGTGCCGAGTGGCTTAGGGTCAGCGGGTTGCGAGCGCGGGACGTATCGGAAAGTGAGAATGAAAAAAAGAACAATTAAAGAGTAATGGTATGAATGTATTCTTTCAGCCCTTTGTGGGCAAGAACTATGTCAGCGGTGGTATTTTTGGCAAGCGCATCATGGTGCTTGGCGAGAGCCACTACTGCGGCGAAGGCTGTGCCGACTGTGGCAGCTTGACGAATCATGCGGAGTGTGCTGCTTTCACGAATCATGCAGTGGCCGCATATCTTGACGAAAACAGCTCGGCGCGCGAGCCTTGGATGAGCACCTTTCTCAAGTTTGAGCGCAGCTTGGTGGGGCACGAGACGGATTGGCCCGAGCGCAGACGGATTTGGCAGTCGGTGATGTTCTGCAATTACCTGCAAGTGGCTGTGGACGGCTCGCGCGAGGCCGGCACCAGCGAGCAGTATGCTTTGTCCGCCCCCGCCTTCTATGAGCTTATCGACATGTATCGCCCGCAGCGCGTCATCGTGTGGGGCAAGCAGTTGTGGGGCAAACTCCCCGAGGATGGCCGCTGGCGTGCGGGCAAGCCCATCATGATTGATGGCTATGAGGCGGCCACCGGCAGTTATGCGCTTGGCGGCGGTGCCGGCGAGGCAAGGATTATGGCTGTGTATCACCCCTCTGTGGGCTATTCGTGGGACTGGTGGCATCGGGTCATCGAAGAATTTTTGAAGTAGATGAGCGCAAATATCAATATTAAGGAACTTCTCAACGAGCTTGAGGATTGGAACTCTGACGCGTTTTCCATTTTGCTGGATTATGTGCGGAGCCAGGAGGGGGCAGACGCGAAGCGCAATGTGCTGCTGGCCGTGGAGCGGAAAATCAAGGCCGTAGCCGGCGATAGCGACAATCGCAAGAGAAGTTTCAGCGAGTCTGAAGTAGACTGGCTGCATTGCTTAATCATGCTGAGGAACAGCATTCTTGACAATATGATGTCTGAGCCTAAGCCTTTTGAGGTGGAACGGCTTAGGGTGCTGAACGATAAGCTCTTGCGTATGACCAAAGAGACTTATGAGAACACGCGGCTGGCGTGGCTCATGGTGCGCAACACGCCGTACAAGCAAGACGACCGCGCAGCCTATGAGGTAGAGGGAATACTGGATTTTACGTACAGCGATGATGATGCGGTAATCGAGATGGAGAACGATGGCTACTACGCGTCAGACTTCTCGTACATGATTCAGCTCATTTCGGAACTTATTGAGGACGGAACTATCGGCAAACTGCGGGGCATAGCCGATGCCTCGGGCTATTTCTTCTATGATGATGAGGAGCGAAACCGGGATCTGCTCGAAGACAGCCTCGATGATGGCCACTCCTGGAATGAGGGCGTGTTTCGCAATTCGGCCTTCGACGGCATCACCATTTGCCATGCCATACACGCTTTGTGGGATCATCAGCTCTATTCCGGCCCCGACATCCTGCGCATGGACGACTTCTTGGTCAGGGTGACAGCCACGTATGAGCGTGAGGAGCGTAACGGCGGCATTGCCGATGAGGACACGGAGGAGTATCGGCAGGTGATGCGCTGGCCGAAAGAGGAATACAGGGAGAAGTGAAAAAGCCGTGCCTTGGCCGCCGCATGACGCAGGGAAAGACGCGTATTGGGCGGGAACTGTATGCCCGGAAGAGGGAAAACGTATGGCAAGTGAGGATTAAAGGGGGAAGAATCATTACCTTTGTGAAAGTTATTGATTATGGACAATCGTAGTAAATTCTATTGCTGGCTCATCGGCAAACTTCAACGCCGCCGCATGACGCTGCAGGAGATATGTGACGAGTGGGCGGTGTCGTCGAGCAATCGTAAGGAGGCGGAACTGAGCGTGCGCACCTTTCACCGCTATCGTGGGGAGATTTTCAGCATCTTCGGGCTGGATATAGAGTGCGACAAGGCTTCCGGCTACCGCTACTTCATTCGCCGCGACAAGTATGTCAATACGGAAATAACCGATTGGCTGCTCAGTTCGCTGCGCATCGCCTCGCTTAGCGACCGGCTGAAGTATCATGAGGGGGTTATGCTGGAGGCCGCGCCGCAGAACACCGAGTATCTTGACGACATCCTTGGTGCCATCGACAAGCACTATGCCATCAAGTTCCACTACCGCACGGCCTACGGAAAAGAGTGCGACATGGAGATAGTCCCTGCCTTCATCCGGTTGTTTCATCAGCGTTGGTATGTCATTGGCACGCGCACGGAGGACGAGGCGCCGCGCGTGTTGCCTTTCGACCGCATCAGCTACATAGAGGTGGTGTGCAAGAAGCAGGTTCTGTCCAAGAAAGCCAAGGTGCTGATGAGGCCGGAAAACTTCTATGATGGTTGCTTCGGGGTGATCCGTCAGGAGGATGTTCCGCCAGAACCGATACGCATACGCGCCTTTTATCCCGAGAACAATTACATAGAGGAGGTGCCGCTTCACGCTTCGCAGCGTATTGTGAGTGTGGCCGATGACGATTCGTATGCGGATTATGAGCTGATGGTAAGCCCCACGCGCGAGTTCATCCAAGAGCTGCTGTGGCACGGCAGAAAGATTATTGTCCTGAGTCCCGACAGGCTTCGCCAAGAGATGATAGGCATTCTGCGGGACATGACGGACAGCTACGAGACGGGCAGGAACACCGTAGAGGAATAAAACGAAGAAGAATGACAGGCCTTCGTGCTTCTGTGAGGAAGCGGACTTACTAAACGAACCGATAAAAAAAAAGGAAGGGACTTCTCTCTGAAGTCCCTTTTTCGTAATCTTATGGGCATGGCGTCAGGCTTGCAGAAATCATCTCTCTTGGCAAGAATGAAGCCCCCAAATCGTTATTTCGGCAGTTTTGGCAAACTATTTAGCCTCGTCAAGGCGTTGCTGCAAAGCTGTCTGCAGGTTGTCGGAGGGCTTCAAGCCCAGTTTCTTTCGCATATTGGCACGCTGGCTGTTGATGTTTGACTCGTTTTTGTTGAGTGCCATGCAGATGTTGTTCAGCTTCTGTCCTTGCAGGATGAGTTGGCATATTTCCCTTTCCGATGGGGTGAACTCGGGAAACACTTGGGCTATAATGTCCAAGTCGGTGTCCCTTGTTCTCATGTATTCCTCTACATTTGCCAATAGGTTGTGTCTCGACTTTTGGTCGAGGCGTTCCAGCAGCAATTTTGTGCCATCGTGAGGGCTTTTCTCAGAGGCAAGCGACATGAATGCTTTCACTTCGTCTTTCTTTAACCGCAGGATGTGCAGTAGCTCCAGTTCTTCTTTCTTTATCTGCTCGTTCTCGGCCTCCATCTTGTTGACGCTCTTTGCCATCCATACGCCAATCATGCTGGCAAAGATGAAAGCAATGATGAAGATGATGATGAAGGTTTTCATGACTGCATTGCCGGCCAGAATAGAGCAGGCAATGTAGATGCTCAGTGTCGCGAATCCAAGTATCAGCATGTTTGTCTTCATCGATGCGGCCATCGACACAAACATATTCATGGTGAGGAGCACCATGTTTGCCATGATCAGCATAATATAATAAGTGGTGGGGCGGAGGGCGCAGTAAATCATTTCTATGGATATGACCGTTTGCCCGATGATGATGAAAGCCGACAGGCATGTGCCGATGCTGATTTTGCGGTTGCAATACAGTCCGAAAAACACTATTGCCGCCAAGATGACGAGCGTGTGGGTGTAGTTGAAGAAAGGTGCCGATGGGGCTGTCAAGCCAAGAATGTTGGCAAGGATTCCTATGGACAGTATGGGCAGATAGCAGAACAAGAGCAGGGATAGACGCTGCCTGTTGAGGGTTGTATGCTCTTTTTCATACAATTTCCTGACAGGTTGGGTGAGTTTTGTATATAAGTTTCTCGTATTCATCAAGTCTTGGTTTTGGTGTAAACAACGCTGCAAAATTAAGAAAAAAAACGGATTTTGACCCTTTTAAAGGGTGTTTTTTGCCCGTATTGACCACATTAAAGGGTTGGTTTCTTTGGAACGGCTCATTTCTCAGTTTAATTTTGCCACGGGAAATCAAAAATATCAGAATGTCAAAAAAAGTTTTTTACCTGTTCAAGAATTGCTGGTTGCTGCTTCCATTCTTCTTGTTCCTCTTGGCGTCATGCTCAGACGACAATGAAATCATGCAAGAGGAAGTTGTGGAGGAGGATGGTGCAGAGCCTGAATTATGGACCAGTAATGAAAAGATAGCGGCCTCTACATGGATTAGCCCTTCTGTCCCATCGAAGTTTGCTGCGGCGGTCAGGGCGCGTATGGATTATGTTGTAAGCTCAGCAGATGTTGCCGAAGTAATTGTTATCGACAGCGATGGCTACAGGCGGGGCGAGGTGGCCGAAGGCAAGATGGCCATTGTTTATGCACCTTCTGATGAAATAGTGGATTCTTTAGGGGAATATGATGATGTGGATGTGCTCTGTGTCGGTATAGACAAGCTCTGTGGCGGGCATTTCCTTGTCAGCAAGCCCGGTGATGACGGCGATATGGCAGCATCGTTGAACTCATTGGTGGCTTGGGTAAATGCCACGTCCCAAACCAATGGCGCGTCTGGCGCGGTGGTTATGGAAGAAAGCAATTATGGCGCAACTTACTTGGGAGAAGTTGATTATAGGATTCTCAAACCAGCATTGTCAAAGGAGCTAAGGCTAAAAGGCAAGTATAGCATCAATGTGCATGCCGATGTAAAGCCTTTGCATAGTTTTAGGAATGGCAATCAAGAAGCGAAAGACTATTATGTTGTGACATTGCGGACTACCGTAGAGTCAAAAGGCATGTATCATGGTAGCCACACAAAGAAGTATGGTGGCGTTCATGCCCGCTATTGCGGCTACTTCCTGCGGTCATTGAATCTTCAGGCAAGGCTTGTGGATTCGGATGGAAAAGTGCCACAAGGGACAGCCTTTGTGTCCGTTCCAAAGCCAGAGACGAGCATTGGCGCCACAAGCTATACTTCCGGATACAGTTATGGCATCACAACGGGAGCTACGGTAGGTACTAACTTTGGCGCAAGCCTCAAAGGTGGAATAACTTTGGAGTCTTCAACAAGCAGAACGATAAGTGATTGCGAGATAGTAAGCCGCTCAAAAAGTCCAACGGTCATTTATGAGTACAGTATGAGGAACTTGCCGAAATATAAGAACTTGGCAATCACCAGCCCTCCTGATATATCCATTTCTTCAGCTACGTTCTTCAATGAATGGATATGGGCTGTGCCAACGAAAGACCAAGACGATGCCACCGAATACAAAATGGTGATAGATATCAGCAATTTCGTCTATGGTGCGGCACATTTCTACTCCTCTGGTGCCGACTTTAAGAGCGAGAAATTCCCAGTTCCTGATAGGCAGATAACACTGTCAATCAAGAAACCTAACCGCTGGCAGACTGGTATGTTGTGGCTCTCAAACAAAAAAGCTAACACTTATCTGACGAATATTCTGCTCACGGGCAACAACAGGACATTTGTCTGTAAGAGTCAGTTTGGCAAGGACGAAGCCTATAAGGTGTATTTGCCTGTAGGAAACTACAACTTGTCTTGCGATGTAAAGGAAAATAAGGAGTTGAAGTCGTATGTGTATGATGGGCTGATAAAGGTTGCGGCATACGATACCACCTATCATAATTCGAGTGAGAAGAAATTTAAACCCCAAATGTAAGGTAAGTTATGAAAGAACTAATTCGATATATCTCCGTGCTGATGGCGTTGTCATGCGGCGTATTCTGTTCGTGCGACAACGATGATGTCGAAGAAAACTTTTCGTCAGAGAACATTGTTGCGAATCTTGAGGCAGATGAACTTCTTGAAAAGACGGTTAAGACATCTTCTGATGTGGTGGATTTCAGAAATGTAGAGCTGTTTAAAAAGGGGAAAGAAATGTGCAGGATGAGTGGCAAGGCAACGGTTAACATGACATACAGCATCACTCCTCTCTATTTGCATCATTCTTTGGAAAACCCTCTTGATGGCGATTATTACATCATAGAAGGTACGATATCCATAGTATCTGACGAGATGTATAAAGGCCATCAGACTTTGAAATGGGGCAATGGGAACCGCCATACCACGAGTGTTCGTGGTTTCTTCCTTAATAACTTTGATTTCGAAGTCAGTGTTAATGCTGTTGACGAAATGTCGCGCAAAGTGGAGTTTAGCGAGATTCCCACCCCGATGACAACGATAAACTCTAAGACTTACACCTCGGGAATGAGTTGGAGCCTCAATGGATGCGTGTCTGGAGGCAAGTCGGGTATAGGCGGAACTGTCGATACTGGTGTGAATTACAAAAAAACGGAGTCGTATTCGCTCAGCGATGTCTCTATAAGGAATTGTTGCAATATGCAGGAAGGCATAGTGAACTATAATGTTAAGGTCAATAACCTTCCAAGTTCTTACGATAAAGAGCCACCTTTGGTGAGCAGGAATACCCTTGACTTCCATTTCACGTGGGTATGGCGTGTTCCGCATACCAAAGTAAATGACACTTCTACGAGATATAAGATGACAGTAAAGCTCAACAACCTTACTTATCAGTGCAATAACGGCGGCAATTTCGACAACACCATAGTGTCCAAAACGTTTGCCAAGGAGTTTGAACTGCCACTTCCAAACCGTGTCCCAACGGGAAGCGTGGAGCTTAATAACGATCAAGATATGAATCTGGACGATATTGTTTACACCAATATAAACACGCGAAAGGAGTACAGGGATACAACTTTCAGCGCATACGGTGTGAGTGAAACGTACAAGAGGTATCTGCCTGTAGGCAAGTATAATCTCAGGTTCAAGCTTGACGGCACAGAATGTAAGTCCACTGAACCCGTTGAAGTGGAGAGGGGCAAGGTGCTGGGGCTTAAGACAGGCTTCTTTTTCTAAGCCTTATTATCTGAAACAAATACAATACTACGATGAATAATAAAGTTTCCAACCGCTTTGGCAAGTCAGTCCTGTTTGCCATTGCCGTGCTCATGTCTGCAATCACGGCTTCGTGCTCCGATGATTCAGAACTCCCTATGCCGCCAGAGCCTATTCCTGGTGCTCTTACCAAGAACCCCGCTCAATTCATAAAGGACAAGGAGAAGCTGGCCACTCTTTACACCATCAAAGACCTTGATGGCAACGGACGCCTTTATGAAGTCCATTACACTGCCGACTATAAGCTTGATGAGGCTCTGAAAGCCAACATCTCCTCCACAAATGGGCTGTTGGGCTTTGTGCAGCAACGGCTGTTCGACAGTATTCCTAAGACCGCCAACCACAGCAAGATGTCCCTATTGCCTGGTTGCAGTGCTTTCGCAACCACAGATTCATCAACTGGCCATCACATGATGGGGCGCAATTATGACTTCCTGCACAGCGTAAAGGTTGGGCAGGACGAGAATGGCAATGATGCATATGTTCCTATCGCTGCATTTGTTGTGCACACCGCTCCAGCTGGTGGAAAGAAGTCCATTTCCTTTGTTGACGGCTTGAACTTCGGATACACTCAAGGCTCTTATTCCAATGACAGTACCGACCTTTCCATGCTTGTCGGTCTGCCATACGCGGCTCTTGATGGCATCAATGAGGATGGTTTCGCCATCGGCGTGCTGTCTCTCAACGAGGCTCCGACAATGCAAAGCGACCCAACAAAGGTCAATATCAATACAACAGTGGCCATTCGATTGTTGCTTGATAGGGCTTCAACCGTTGACGAGGCTATAGAAATGCTCCGGCAGTACAATATGAGGATGTATAACACAGACGAATTACACAACTATCATTTCTTCATGGCCGATGCTACGGGCAATTATGCTATTGTGGAGTACACCCGCAACCCCAATAATCCGGCAGAGAAATATCCCACGCGCATGGAGGTGCTCAATGGCAATGACACCTTGCGCTGCGTAACCAACTTCTATGTTTCCCCTACAATGGCAGGCACAAACGATGGATGGGGCTCCACACATGGCTGGACGCGCTATCTCGACATGAGGACAACGCTCTTAAATCACAATTACGCATTAGATTCCAGTGCAGGAATGTCATTGCTTAGTCTTGTGTCGCAAAAGCGTAAGGACGATGATCCCACTTCGTTCACGCAATGGTCGGCTCTCTATAATCTTTCAGAGAAATCCGTGCGTCTTGCTATCCTGCGTGAATACGGAAGAATTTATAACTTCAAAGTGGAATAAGAAGAACGGATGATACACGGTAAGAAAGAAGTGCTCATGCCCGCCAATGCTCCTCCGGGGGGGCACAATGTTTGCTCGCCAAAACATAGCGGAATGTTATGAGGCGCGACAAGAACGCCGTAACGGAAAATACACAAGCACAAATAATTAGGCCTTCGTGCTTCCGTGAGGAAGCTAAATTACTAAAACGAACAGATTTTAAAAAAGAAAGGGACTCAAAAGAGTCCCTTTTTCCGTGATCCGCATGGGGCTCGAACCCATGACCCCAACATTAAAAGTGTTGTGCTCT
>CAZASQ010000034.1:0-15339 GCA_964487905.1 uncultured Prevotella sp.
CGCAGGCCGAATGTGCGGACGCTCTTACCAAGGCCAAGGCGGAACTTGTAGCCCGTATGACGGCTTTTGATTATGAAAATCAGTTGTAATGATTAGAGGTATATAAAGTTAGGCCACGTTGGTTTCTGCTGGCGTGGCCTAATTTCGTTCTGTGTCTGCAGCTGTAAAGAGGGGGAGTGCAGAGTGGGTGATACCGTTGCTTTCCCCCTTGGTCATTGGGGAATAGGCGGGCTTTTTGCTTGGCGTGGAAATGACGGTTTGCATTAGGTTACCTTTCGCCCTCCAAAACCTTACCTTTTGCCGTGTGAAAGGTAAGGTTTTGGAGGGCGAAAGCATACCTTTTGGATGGTGGGCGTTATGCTTCTGTTTCGATGTTGCGGATGTACTGTGTTGGCGTTTGGTTGAGGACGTTGCGGAATGCGCGCACGAAGTTGGAATAATCGGAGAATCCGCATTGCTCGGCCACGAAGTTGAGGCTCTTCTCCGGGTGGAGGCGCAGCATACGTTTGGCCTTGGCCACCTTGACGCGCTGAATGTATTGCACGGGTGTCATGCCTGTGAGCGTGGAGAGTTTGCGGTAGAGCTGGCTGTAGCTCATGTTCATTTTCTCTGCCACGGCGTTCACGTCGGCTGACTTGTTGGCGTTGAGCAGCAGGTAGATGCTGTCGGTGAGGCGGTTGATGAAGCGCAGGTCGAGCGGGCTGTTGGCTGGTGTGGCCTGGCTGGTTGGCGATGCCGGGCGTGCGGGGCTTTCGGTGGGCGTGGGGCTGTCTTGCTGTTGCTGCTCGCTGATGATGTAGTCTTGTGTGAACTTTTGCCGGAGTATGCGGCGTTGCTCCAGGAGTTTGTCAACGCGCGTGAGCAGCTCATCGCTGTTGAAGGGCTTGGTCATGTAGGCATCTGCGCCAGCTTCCAAGCCTGTTATGCGGTCTTTCTCTGTTACCTTTGCCGTCACGATGATGATGGGTATGTGGCAGGTGAGCACGTCGGCGCGTAGCTTCTTGGTCAGCTCTATGCCGTCCATCTGTGGCATCATCAGGTCGGTGACGATGGCATCGGGCAGTTTTTCCTTGGCTATGGCAAGTCCTTGCTCGCCGTTGGGCGCAAAGAGCACGTTGTGCTTGTTGCCGAGGCGTTTGCCGATGAATGCGGCCACATCGGCGTTGTCCTCTATAATCAGTATTGAGGTCTCGTTGCTGGCGGCTGGCTGTTCTGCTGTGTTGGCTGGAAGTTCTTCGTCTGGCTCTGTTGCATATGGCTCGGCGTTGCTGATGGCCGCGTTGTCGTATGCGGCGGTGGCTGTGTTGTGTTTTATGGGGAGGACAATGTGGAAGGTGGTGCCCTTGCCTTCGGTGCTTTCCGTGCTGATTGTTCCGCCGAGCGACTTCACAATTTGGGCTACGAGAGCCAGTCCCACGCCGCTTCCGCAGTTGTCGGCGGCAGCGTTGTCGCTCTGATAGAAAGGTTCGAATATGTGTGGCAGGCTTGTGGCGGGTATGCCGCGACCGGTGTCGGCCACATGGAGGCAGAAAGATTCGTCTTTGCGGAATGTGCTGACGGTGATTTTGCCAAACTCGGGGGTGAACTTCAGGGCGTTTGACAGCAGGTTGCTGACCACTTTGTTTGTGTAATCGGGTACGAAGTCGGTCTCTATATTGCTCTCGCGGGCTATGAATTGCAGCTTCACGCCACGCTTTTGGGCATATGCGTCGAAGGTTTCTATGATCATGCCAATGTAGGCCACGATGTTGCCGCTGCGCCATTCGGGCTGGCCGATGGCTGAACGCATTTTGGATATGTCGAGCAGCTGGTTGATGAGGTGCAGCATCCGTGTGCCTTGTCGTTCTATGGTGGCTCCTGTTTCCCTCACTTCGTGGCTGTTGGTCTCATCGTGTCGCAGGTCGTGACTTAGGCCGAGGATTACGGTGAGCGGCGTGCGGAACTCGTGGGTTATGTTGGTGAAGAACGATTCGCGCATGGTGTTGAGCTTCTTCAGCGCGGCATGGCTTCGGGCGCGCAGTCGGCGGGCGTGTATCAGCAGTGCGATGACGCCAATGAGCAGTATGGCGATGATGCCGAAGATGATGTAGCCTGCGTAGCGTGTGGAGCGTTCGAGCCGCAGTTTGTTGTTGGCTGCGGTCATGCGGCGCGTCTGCTGCCCGCGCTCAATGTTGAAGCTGATGCTTTGCATGCGGTTCACCTTCTCCATGTCGATGAGGCTGTTTTGCAGTTCCGTGGCGTGCTCGTATGCCGCCAAAGCGCCTTGCCAGTCGCCGTTTTGCTTCTTCGCCTTATAGTATAAGGTGTAGATTTCCGCGAGGTGCTCCGTGCTCTCTATCTTTGTGGCCATGCTTTTGGCTTCCTCAAGGTATTTGGTGGCTTGGGCGTTGTCGCCTTTCTCAATGTATATGTCGGCAAGTGCTGTGAGCGTGTTCAGTGTGTGCCACTCGTCTTTCGACTCTTTCATTATTCCGTAGGCGGCATTGTATTCCTCAAGAGCTTTGTCGTATTGGCGCGCCTTCGCATGGAGGTCGCCAAAGTAAGTGTGGCAGAGGGCTATTCCGAGCGAGTTGCTGTCCTTTTGGTTCAGCTCCATCGCCTTTTGGTAGTATGTCCACGCGCTGTCGGTCTTGCCTCGTGTCTCAAAGATGGAACCAAGGTTGGCATAGTTTATCGCCTGCCCCGTCATGCTGTGCAAGGCTTTCTCGCCTGCAAGCGCAAGTCGCAGGGTGCTGTCGGCAAGTGCAAGGTTGTTGATGGTGAGATAGACGTTGGCAAGGCCGTTGAGCGAAACCACGCGGTTCTTCTTGGCCGTAAAAGAAGTGTCGGCGCACTCCTCGGCCATCTGCAGTGCGCTTTCGTGATACTGTTGTGCGGCATCAAGAACGCCCATGCGGCGGTAGTCGGTGCCGATGTTGTTCAGTGCCTGCACCCATTCCAGCGTGTCGCCCGCCTGTTCTGCGAGTTGAAGCCCCTCTCCGTGCTTCTTCAGCGCATCATCGAAGCGGCTCTCGTTGCGAAGCCTTTTTCCCATTTCGCGCAAGGTGACAATCTTGCCGAGGATATTTTGTCCCTTGTCCATCACTTTGTAGGTGCTGTCAAGGGCGGACGAGCCGCGTGCCGACTTCACGATGCTGTCGATCGTGTGACGTTCTTCCTGTGTGAACGAACTCCCATGGTTTTGTTTGCAAGAGACCGACAGGGCAATGACGGAGATAATCAGAAAGGATAGTGTGATGTTGCGAGCTGTCATGGCAGAATAGCTTTGAGCGTTGTTTTCGTAGGCAAAGGTAATACATTATTTAATATCAGCCAAGCGAAAGTGAATGTTAGCCAAGAAAGTTAAATGCTGTAAATAGGTCAGGCCTAACTTGCTTGTGTGTAATGCGTTAAACAGACTTCTTGCAAGATTTTGCAAGAATATTAAAAAGCATTTTGGCAGATTTTGCAAGATGTTGGGAAGAATCCGCAACGCCATATAGGTGGCTTTGCCATTAACTTTGCTGCCGAAATCAATTAATCATTTTGAATTATGAAAAGAACAATGTTTATGCTCGCGCTGGCTACCATGGTGGCAGGAAACGCGCACGCACAGTTCGGACTTGGCAAGCTCAAAGACCGTGTCAAGAGTAAGGTGGAAAAAGCAGTAGACAAAGGAGTGGACAAAGCCAAGAAGAAGGCTGGAAAAGCAGCAAAGGGCGTTGTTGGCGATGAGGCTGCTGCGGCCATGGGGCTTGATGATGGCACGGAGATGGGCAGCACGATGAATGGCTTCAATTATATGACGTTTTGGAAGAAAAGCTTCGAGCCAACGGAAGAGGCTCTGAAGAATGACGGTTGGGCAAACAACACCACTGCGCTCGACTATCAGACCAAAACGATGAAGGAACTGCACGCCGCATGGGATCACCTCCCGGAGTATTATTTCCCGTTCCATCCTTATTATACCGAAGACAACAAGATGTGGTATTCCTTCGATGGTATGTACAGCGGACAGCTCACACTCCGCTGGATGGACTACATGGAGAAATGTTTCAAGACACCTGTAAACGCAGCTTTCATGGAGACTACGTATTTCCCCGTTCCCGGAAAAGACTATTATATGCCGCTTGACGGAACTTTCCGCAGTGCATACACGGCCGACTTCCTCATCGATCCTTGTGGCACCGGCACTTACGACAACTTCGTGCGTTTGCTGTGCTTCTCGAAGATGTATTACTGCACGGAGATAGAGTATCAAATGGACAACCCCGAGGAAGGACTTATCCATAACGACTGGTTCATTTACAAAGGTTCGCAGCAGAAGTATCGCGAGTGGGTTAGTGAGCGCGAGCAGATGTGCGTGAACCTTGCAACAGAGGTGACCCCGATAAAGGTGGTACAGGACAACATCATTGAGAACTTCACCAACTTCCAGAACACCAAGAACCGCATGATATACCGCCTGTGCTGTGGCGTTCAGGCTCTTGCTGCCTACGACAGGATTCTGAAGAATCACAAGGACTATAAGGAGGGTGATGAGGCCAATCAGAAGATTAAGCGTCTCTTTACTCTCAACGATGACAAGGTGCGCCAGCTGAGCATCGACTTCATCAACGCCAACAAGCCGGCACAGGCCGAGCCGAAGGGCGTGAGCGTAGACGCGAAAACAAAGGCCAATGGTATAGAGCAGGCGAAGGACTACGTAGGTGCCGACAAGTTTGTGAAGGTAATCTTCGAGAGCAATGAGTGGCGTCCGTTCAAGGAGCAGAAGTGGCCTTACCGCATTGTGGTCTACGTAATGCCGGTGGCGATTGTGGCCAAGAACGATGAAGGCAAGAACGTGATACACTATTGCGACTTGGGCAAGTCTCCCGATGGCAAGACCTACACCATTCAGGCCTCCAATACGAAAGATCCGGGGCCATTCCCTCTGAAGTAAAAGCAGCGCATTTTAAAAGTACGAGAATACTTTATGAGTAAGAACGACAGTCCACTTCGCGAGATAGGGGTAAGCCAGCAATATGCCGAAGAGCGTGTGGAACTCCTTGAGACAATCCAAGAGATTGTTGCTCAGGAGGTGGACCGTCGTCTCAAAGTTCGAGAAAACGGTCCACAAAAAAACACACCAAAACAAGATGTTGCCGATTAGTGCCGAGTGCGCAGGTACCAACGGGCATCTTGAATGAAGAGGGTGCGCACGGCGTGAGGCCGCAAGAAGCACCATCTTTGTGGTCAATAATCACTTTCCGCATGAGTGTGGAGGGTGTAAGTAGTAAAGGAAGTGAAGGAGTGCGTTGCCCATAAAAGGGCAGTGTGCTCCTTTTCTTGATAGATTAACGTGAGTTTGATGGGTTTAAAACAAAGCAGACAGTGCGTCTTTGTGTTTTGGAAGTGTTGTGAAAACTTGTTGATATTGAGGGAGTTATCCTACTTGTCAGCGGTTGGGGATACGCCGCCTTGCAAAACCATACGTTTGGCGCTGCGAAAGGTATGGTTTTGGGTGGCAATATGTGCCCTTTTGCAAGCCGAAAGGGTACATATTGCGGTACGGGGGCGGGGAGTGTGAAAAACGTTCGGTGTGAGAAAGCCTTTCGGCAGATAGGCGGAGGGCGTGATGCGGCAGGGGGTAGGGCGGCTGTCTGATGCTGATTTTCCGACCGTCCGTACTGCATGCGCGTGTAGGAAAGTATGCGTCCCGGTAAACAGATGAGGATTATTGGGGGAGGTTGGCTGCTTTTATAAATAGTTTTGACTATCTTTGCAAGGGAAAATAACTAAAGTATGAGCAATCTGACATTGTCAATTACCACCATAGGCGATTTGCTTCTTCGTAAGAAGATAACGTATGGCGACAACACGGAAGGGGAAGTAAGGCTTTCTGTGCCTGTTTACCAGCGACCGTACAAATGGACAGCCCGAAATGCAATACAGTTGCTTGATGACATTATAGAGGCGAAGAATGGTAACAAGGAAAGGTATAGGGTAGGCACGCTTATTTTGCACGAGGCCCAAGATGGCTCATATAATATTGTGGATGGGCTGCAGCGAACAATTACTTTTTCTTTGTTGTTGCATGCTTTGGGAGAAGAGGATATTCCTTTTCTGCAAGAAAAGATTTATGATAATGAGCACAACAACCATAATGTGGCCAACAACTATAACGCTTTCCGCCGCAGGGTTGGTGCCCAGTTTGCAAGTACGGATGCCAACTACGACTACAAAAGAGAGATGGAGAGGCTGAAAGATTATGTCCAGAACAGATGCGAGCTGATAGTTGTTATCACTTCGGACGTGTCGGAGGCATTCCAGTTCTTCGATTCTCAGAATGCTCGTGGCAAGGCCCTCTATCCTCACGACCTACTGAAAGCGTATCATTTGCGAGAAATGAGCGATGTGAGTGAGGAAGAAACGGAAAGGATAGTCAGGCAATGGGAGCAGAACACCCAAGAGAAATTGGCCAATTTCTTTGGAAACTACTTGTATCGTATTAAGGAATGGGCGAGTGGTAATAGGGCTGGCGTATTGAATGAGCGCAATATAGAAATGTTTAAGGGCATTACGCGTTCTGCGAGAGCCCCCTATGCCCAGTTCTATAAGGGCGCGTACTGTTATGCCGACATGATAAACTCATCGGCGATGCCGTTTGTTTCGGGAACACGCAATGTCAACGCCTTTCAGCTGAACACGCCAGTCATAGCAGGTAAGCCTTTCTTTGAGTACACGAGGCATTACTACGCGATATTGAAGGATGTTCAAGACAACAGCAAGTACGAGGGATTCTACATCAATGGCAATGTTATCGTGAAAACGTTGGACAGCCATTTCAAGAAAGGCATCGGGAATGGCATTGCGCGCTTGCTGTTTGACACCTCGGTGCTGTTTTATGTGGATAGGTTTTGCCCCGAAACGTATCCAACGAAAGAGGATATGGAACTGTTTGAGCAGTTTGTTGTCTATGCCTTTATTTGGGCTTATTCGCTAAGGGCGCAATACACCAACCTTGGGTGGCTTTCCGCACAAAACTATATTATGGAGGAGAGTGACAAGGTTAATCAACTCAATATGTACAAACTGATAGCCCGGCAAGACTCTCCTGCATCTTTGCTTGCTGTGCTTATGGACAGGCTTTGTCCCTTGACGAATGGAGACATTAAGGATCGCTGGGCGCAGAAGTGCCGTGAATACAGCAAAGAGGGTGATGCGCTGGAGAAGAAGGTGAAAGACGGGGTGTATGAAAACTATCTTTATTTTTTCAAAGTAAACGGTTATTATAACGGTTGACGAGGATGAATGAATTGAAATCCATATTGGAAGAGTGTTCTATAAAAGACATCTATTGTGACAATGGAGGAGCATCTGTGTTGTATCAGATACCGGTCTATCAGCGCAACTATGCGTGGGGACGCGACGAGATATGCGCTCTCATCAAGGATGTCTATGACTCTATGGAGGCGGAAAAGAAGGTTTATTATATTGGCACATTGGTTACTTACAAGCGAGATGAGGATGTTTACGAGGTAATTGATGGGCAGCAGCGTTTAACCACCATTTACATCATCCTCAAAGCCATGGGCTATGAGGGCGTAGCCAGTCGTCTGACGTATTCTGCAAGAAAGCGGTCTGCCACAACGATAGAGAATTTGCCGAACTTTGGTGAGGAATACGACTTGGGTATCAAGCAAGGTTTCCGCTATGCAGAGGACGGACTGAAGGATGTAGTCGGGGACAGGAAAGAAGAGTTTAGGAATTATTTCTTGGACAAAGTCCATATCATACATTACCGAGTGCCCAAGGATGTAGACTTAAATCACTATTTTGAGGTGATGAACTCCCGTGGCGAGCAGCTGGAGAAGCATGAGATAGTGAAAGCCAAACTCAGTGAGCAGTTGAAAGATAATGGTGGCGAGGCTATGAGGAAGTTCTGCCAGATATGGGAGGCGTGCAGCGATATGAGCTTCTATGTGCAGCAGAAGTTGCCAAAGACGGATGTGTTTGGTTGCAACTTGGATGCTTTTAGCTTGGACTCGTTTGATGCTTTCCCAAGTGCAGGGGCAGAGGAGGGGGATTCTTTGAGTGGGAAAACTATTGCCGACTTTTTGAAAGCTCCCGTGGGAAAGATGAAAAAGGCGGCAGATTATGACAAGAATGACAGTTTCCAGCCCATCATAGATTTCCCCAATTTCCTTCTTGTCGTGTTGAAAATCACGCGGATGGAGGAGGAAGGGTTCGATCCGTTGGACTTTATGCTTGATGATAAGGAACTTATCGGAGAGTTTGATAAGGTCTCCCTCACGCCCCAATGGGTTGAGCAGTTTGCCTACAACCTGTTGCGGGCAAAGTATTATCTTGACAACTATGTCGTACATCACACGGTTGGTGAGGACAAGGCAGAGGAGAATCCCTGGAAGTTGCAGCGTTACCATAATAAGGACAGCAAGAGGCCTGCGTTGAAAGACAAAGACAAGTTGTTGCATGCAGAGCTGGTGCAGCTTCTTTCCATGTTTGAGGTGGCTTTTACGGCAAAGCAGCGCAAGAATTACTTGTTCTATTGCTTGTTCCATTTGTTTGAGAACGATGACCTTGAAGAGTATGTAGGCTTTTTGAGAGGGCTGGCCGATAAGTTTTTCTTTGATGTGTATTTGGATAAAGGGAAACTGAACGAGTTAAACCGTCCTTCACCAGACAGTTTTGACCGTACAATAATAAAGGATGGAAAGTTGAATGTGGAGCTGGAGGATGTAGAACGCAACTTTGAGGAGGTTTATCGGCAAGGTTCAAGCCATATTCCCCTCTTTGTGTTCAATTATACCGACTACAGACTGTGGGAGAAATATGCCTATGGGTTGCGTGGCGAAAAGGCAAAGAAAGGGGCAAAGGCTCGAAGCAAGTTCTTTGAGGAGTTGGGATGTAGTGATTTTGGGCTTGATCCATTTCAGTATTTCTATTTCTCCCGCACCCGCAAGAGCTTGGAACATTATTATCCTCAGGCAAAGGCAGGTGAGGAAACGATAAGCGCGGAGGCAATCAATTGCTTTGGCAACTTTGCCATGATTGGCTCTGATGCAAATAGTTCCGGCTCAAACTGGAATCCCATCGACAAGAAGAATCGTTATCTTGACACGAAGTCTAATCCTGTTAGCGTTGCTTCCTTAAAGTTCAGAATTATGTTACAGATGTGTTCGGACAATAACGAAAGGGGCATCAAGGGCGAATGCGCCAAAAGAAGTTTCGGATTGGAGTGGAATGCCGAGGATATGCAGGAGCATCAGCGCAATATGCTCAGAATAATTTGGTCGCAGGCGCGGTGCTAAGGTGCGTGAGGAAAGAAAATCCGCATGGCTAAAATCAGAGCCGTGCGGATTTTATGTTTTCCCGCCTTGCCGTCAGAACCAGTCGTCATAGCAAACGGTCTCCCGTATGCGCCCATACACAACAGGGGCGCAACGCTCCATTCAACTGTCACGTTGCATATGTGGCGCTTCGCATGGCCATGTTCTACAAGGAGGCCGGAAAAGCGAAAGGCAGGAAGAAACGCCTCCCCATGCCCGACAATCCCACACGTTTTGAGTCACCAAACACTTCGCGGCATATTTCCGGAAATATATACCAAGAAAATGGCGAGTACCTTTCGAAACTGAACTTACAAATAAGATTCAAAAGATTGGTGCTTGCACTTCGGGGAACACACCCAATCGGGTATGAATTCAGAATTTTTTATTTCTGCTTTTTAATGGTCTGACAGCCACTCCGTGCCATTTTCTCGGCGAAGGCTTGCTCGCCATGCTCACGGATGTAGCGAATGCAGGCGGGACGGTCGGAGCGGAACAGGAAGGCAAACACCTTGGCCACCCAGTTGGAGAAGTGTTTGCACTCCCGCACGTCGAGGGGGCACTCGGCGCAGGTGCTGAAGCCCTTGGCCATGCAACACGTTCTGACTTTGCACCAAGAGGCTTTCGCGTTCTGCTTGCACCCGGGACACTTCCCGACAAGATACTTTCGGCATGCACCGCAGTAAAGTCCGCAGGCAGCTATGTTGCGCACATCGGGCTTGATGCTCTTCATCACTTATGCCTGTTTGCGCGCTGCTGGCGGTACTTGGCCTTTTGCTTGGCCGAGCCGGAACCGTGGGCGCCGGTGATATACTTCTTTTTCTTGGCCTTGGTCTTCACCTTTCCCGTGTCGTCCTTGGGCTTGTTGGAGGCTGGGCGGAAAACGATGCCTGTCTCGATAATCTCACTGATGTCGCTCATGTGGTAATGATGATAGGGAATACTTTATTACAGCTTTGTAAAAAAAGAAAAACGGAATGGCGAAAGATTGCGATGGCAAGAGGGGAAGCCCCCCTGCCGAGGGACTTCCGCCATCCCGTACGGTATTTAATGATGGAACAAGCGCACGCGTGTGAACGCCATTGCTATGCCATACTTGTCGCACGTGTCTATCACATGGTCATCGCGGATGCTGCCTCCTGCCTGCGCAATGAAGCTCACGCCGCTGCGGTGGGCACGCTCAATGTTGTCGCCAAAGGGGAAGAACGCGTCAGAGCCGAGGGACACGCCCGTGTTCTGTGCTATCCAGGCTGCGCGCTCCTCGCGCGTAAGCGGCTCGGGCTGGCGGGTGAAGAACTGCTGCCAAGCACCATCGCGCAGCACGTCATCGCACTCATCGCCAATATAGAGGTTGATACAGTTGTCGCGGTCGGCGCGGCGTATGCCTTCCTTGAACGGAAGCTCCATCACCTTGGGACACTGGCGCAACCACCACTCATCGGCCTTGCTCCCAGCGAGGCGGGTGCAGTGGATGCGGCTCTGCTGGCCGGCACCAATGCCGATGGCCTGACCGTCCTTGGCATAGCAAACAGAGTTGCTCTGAGTGTACTTCAAAGTGATGAGGGACACAATGAGGTCGCGCTTGGCCTCGGGGGTGAACGTCTTGTTCTGCGTGGGAATCTCATTGAAGAGCGCGGGATCGTCAAGACGCACATCATTGCGATGCTGCTCAAACGTAACGCCGAAGACGTGCTTACGCTCGATAGGCTCAGGCACGTAGTCGGGGTCTATCTGAATGACGCAGTAAGTGCCCTTGCGCTTGGCGCGGAGTATCTCCAAAGCCTCGGGAGTGTAGCCCGGTGCTATCACGCCATCGCTCACCTCGCGCTTGATGAGCAGTGCCGTGGCCTCATCGCACACATCGCTGAGGGCGCAGAAGTCGCCATAGGAGCACATACGGTCGGCACCGCGGGCGCGGGCATAGGCCGTGGCAAGGGGAGTAAGCTCGAAGTCGACATCGTCAACGAAATATATCTTGCGCAGGGTGTCGCTGAGCGGAAGTCCGAGGGCGGCTCCGGCAGGGCTTACGTGCTTGAAGGACGCGGCGGCGGGAATGCCCGTGGCGGCCTTCAGCTCCTTGACCAGCTGCCAGCTGTTGAGGGCATCGAGCAAATTGATGTAGCCCGGACGGCCACTAAGCACCTCTATGGGAAGTTCTCCTTGCTCCATCAGCACGCGGGCGGGCTTTTGGTTGGGATTGCACCCATACTTAAGGGATAATTCTTTCATAACGTTTAGCATTAATTACTTTGCTTGCAAAGATACGAAGAAGTTGATAAAGCACAAAGCGAAAGAGCCATTTTTGAGAATACAGGAGGGAAAAACATGGCTGGCAGCTTGTGTAAAAGGCTGGCAACGGGCTTATTTTCGTTTATGCCAAACCGCCATGCCATCCACTCCCAAACGCTTTTCCATGCTATCCGCAACGCAACATCTCGGATGTATTGGAACTGCATATTTCCTTCCCCGCTACCTTTTTCATACGCCTTTTGAATACTTTCACAAAAATATTTCCTGACTTTGCAAGTGAGAGAATGCTCCCTGCTATGCAAGGGGGCACAGCATGAGACTTAATTCGTCTATTATAAAAAATGAAAGCGAAGCTATTGGCCAATGATTACAAGACAAACAATCAGAAGAGAGAAAGCTAAGAAATCCCCCCCCCTCTACACTTACATTCTATTATCGTTAATATTTGTCGTTGTCAACCTCATCACCTTGGGCAATCTTGTACCTTGGATTGATGAAGTGATGATACTCGACACTTCTTACAATGCGGCAGTTCATGGCACTTGGGAAACGACTGCTTGGTGTCGGGTGGCCAGGCAATCCCCGTTCTCCACCTGCCCTCCGCTCTATCAGTTGCTGGCCACAGCGTGGATATGGCTCTTTGGTGGTAGCCTGTTGGCCGTCAGGGGGCTGAATCTGCTCATCGTATTCCTGCTTGGTGGTGTTTTCCTGCGACTCTTGAAACGTCACGGGCTTACGCCTAACACCATGGACGGTTGCCCTGTTTGCCCTATTACTGTGGGGCACCAGCGAAATGGCATGGATGTATCGCAACGGACGTCCCGATATGCTATGCGCCTTGATGCTCACTGTCACGGCACTGGCCGTTGACTACCATCTGAAAGCAAAGTCACTGGCCACCCGCGCTGCCATCATCGCAGTTTCATCATGCTGTCTGTTGTTGCGCTGGTTGCCTACGCGACCTGCTTCCGAAACAACCTGCGGAAACTCCTAAGCGACAAGGGACTCCTGCTGTTGCTGCTGGCATTCTATGTACCCATCGTCATGAACTTGGCTGGACGTTTCGCCATCTACTATCGCTGGATGGCTTTCCTTCCTCTGCTGGCATCCATCATGTTTGTCAGTGAACGCCACAGAGTGTGGCGCGCCGTGTTCGGCGTGGTGGCTGTGCTGCTAAGCATCTTCGGGGTTAGCTCGATGTTGCCCGACAAACATTGGGACTACAACAACCTACGCTCGTTTGTGCAACGACAGCACTTCAAGTCTTCCGATGCGGTGGTCTGCCCCTTCTCCGCGTTCTATGAGATGAAGCCAGCTTGCGACACGTGCTATTTCCTTGGCATCTTCCCCGCAGAGTTCTTGGGTCACGTAGACTATATCATCGAGCCTTCCGATGACAAAGGCTTCGACCACTCCATCACCAACAATGTGAACAAGCTAAAAGCTGACACAACCATCACGCTCACTCCCATAGACCACTGCGAGCGTCCATCACTAACGTTTTTTCAAATTAAGAAGAAGCACGAATAGCCACATCAAGTTTCCGTACCTAATGAAACACACCATTTAAAAACGTAAGAAAAACTTCAAACGGGGGGCAAGCGCATGAAACGCTTGCTCTCCGTTTTTATTGATTCTATAAAGGATATTTCATCTTCTAATAGACCATGTTTCGCACTTAGAAAAGAGGCTTGAACGGCATTTATTCCTTTTCTTAATAGACTTGTCAAAATAAGCTCTGTGAACTTTTGCACTTCCCCGAAACGCAAGCACCAATCATTTGAATCTTATTTGTAAGTTCAGTTTCAAAAAGTACTCGCCATTTTCTTGATATATCTTTCCGAAAAGATGTCGCGAAGTGCTTGGTGTCTCAAAGCGTGTATTGAAGAATAGGTAGTTTTCAAGGTCATTTTTGGGTTGTCTATGGGCAAGAAAGGGACAGAAAATAAGTCCGAGAATAATGAGTATTGAACTGTGTTTGCATCTGAAAGGCAATCCGTCTCGGCAGGCCTTTGATGGAAATTGTATATGTCCTCTATCAGTCTTTCAGCTTTCTTCTCGTAAGGCTTGGCATATTTGTATCCTTGGTTATGGAGAAAGTGGGAAACGATTGCCATTTGTTCTCCAAAAGGGATAACAGTTCCGTCCTCGTTCATGGAATGAGGGCCAAATACCTGCATGGCAACTTTGTTGTTGCCACACATTTGCGTGATAGCTATTTTTGGGTCGCCTTTATCTTAGCTCTCATTTTCAAACTCCTACATTTTAGCCTTTGCCAAACTTTTTAGTTAGTTTTGTCCACTAACTCCAATCCAAGATGCAAAAGTACTTATTTAATTTGAAAAGGGTGAACTGTTGTGTCAATAAACATAAAATTAAAGAAGCTTTTGAGGTAAAACGAGCAAGAGGTTTGGTTTCTAAGGGTGGGGCATTTCCTCTGCCTTTTTTGCAAATACCGCGCGCGGTGGTGGCTTGATTGGGCAAAAAGCGGTAACTTTGTGGCGTAAGAAGTGTCTGCTCCGGGTGGCGGAAGCGCGCGGCGGGGGCGGACACGGACAAAGCAAAGAGACGTGACGAAGCAGAATAGAATACAGGCAAGGCAAAGCGGAAGGCCAACGAAGCAGAACAGAATACCGACAAGGCAGGGTGGAATGCCAGCGGGACAGGGCGGAAAACAGGCTCGGCAGGGCAGAAAGCAATGGATAGACACGCTCCGGGGGGCGTGTATGGTGGGGATACTCCTCGACCACACGGAACTTTATTATGCCGGATGCAACATTGTGCCCTACGAACTGTATGTGGGCACTGCGCTCTGCGTGTTCTTCTTCCTTTCGGGCTACCTCCTCTTCAAGCCCCTGCCCCTTGGGCGTGACTATTTCGACCACCGCTTGCGTGCCATCCTGCGCACGCTCGTTGTGCCTTACTTCCTCTTCACGCTCCTGCTGTGCCTGCCCAAGTCGCTCGTGCATGGCGTTTCGCTTGCCGATGGGCTGCTGGCCGTGGCGGCGGGGCGTGCCTCATGGTTTGTGGCCGCCCTCATCGTGGCCGAGCTGCTCTTCCTTGGGCTGCTGCGCGTGGGGCGGGGCAGAGCGTTGGCGGTGGTGTTTGGCGGCGTGCTGTCTGCCGTGACCTGTGCGGCTTGCGTGGCGGGCTTCCCCGAGGAGTCGGCCGGCTTGCCGTGGCAGCTGCCCAATGCCCTCATGGCCGTGCCGCTGCTGGGCGCGGGGTGGGGCTATCACCGCTTCGAGACCGCCGTGGACGGCTTTCTGCGCCCGTGGCGCGTGGCGATGCTGCTGCTTCTGTTTGTGGCTTTGAAGCTCTGCGCGTTGCGCATGGGCGCGCAACTGTGCGTTTACCCCATCATCATGAGCCATCCCGCCTTGTTCCTTGCCGATGTGGCCGTGGCCGTGCCCCTGCTTGCTGCCGTGGCCAAGCGTTTGCCGCGTCTGCGCTTGCTGAGGTGGGTGGGCAGCCACTCGCTGGCTTATTATTTCTTCTGCGGCGCGGCTCCGCTGCTGGTCAGCCGTCTGCTCCAGCGGTGCGGTCTGCCCTTTGCGGGCGGCTATGGGCGCGTGTTGCTGGCCTTTGTGCTTGTGTGCGTGGTGGCCACGGTGGCCGTGTGGGCGGTCTATGCGTGGTTTCCCTTTGCTGTGGGGCGCCGCCGCGAGGGCGCGCGCGGGTAGCCCGTGGCGTGTGGCGGCGTGGTGGTGGCGCGCAGCCGTTTTCCCGCTGTTTTCCGTGTCTTTATGCGCCGTTTTTCCAAACCATACCTTTTGCC
>CAZASQ010000034.1:15439-17069 GCA_964487905.1 uncultured Prevotella sp.
ACCATACCTTTTGCCTTGCAAAACCATACGTTTTGCGAGGTAAAACCATACCTTTTGTTTTTCGCCCCCGCAGCTCCCGTTTTCTCTCCGTGTTGCTTTTGCTCGCCGCTTCCTTCGCCGCCGCTTGTTGATACCGGCGGGATGGGGTTGTGAGAAAAAATGTTAAAATGGGAAAAAGTTTAGGATGGCGTTCTTGTTCTTGCCATTAATTTGTACCTTTGCAGGTGGAAAAATTAAATAAGGCCTTTTCGCCCGTACCCCGTCAAGGGCGGAATGAGAGCATATGACCACGTTGCTCGAAAAGCCACTGAAGAGACCATGGGGCATCGCAAGGCCTCCGACGCTATTACAAGTTTAGGGAAAAATTAATTAAATCAGTCAATGAAGCAGGTGGAATATTCGTTTCGCCGGTGCGTCATCGTTGATTGCGTCCGGCATTTTCCGTGTGCGTTCGCGTTTCTCCGTATGCGTCTGCGTGTGGATGTGTGGCTCTGCCGCGCCGTTGAGGCGTGCGGGGCTTGAGGCTCTTGTGCCCCTGCCTTTCGTGTGTGGGGCTTTGTGCTTGCAGCCTTGGTGTGCCGCCATTGCGTGCGGTGTGCCGTGGCGTAGGGTAGCTTAAAAGGAAAATTAATTAAATCAAAGATTTGAATATGAGAAGTATCAGACTTTTTTTAATGTCTGTCGCTGTGCTGTCGTCATTTGGGCAGCTTTCGGCGCAGAGTTCCAAGAAGTGGGAGTGGACGGGAACAACCCCCGAGGCCGCCGCATCGGCCACCGCCGCAGATGAGAAGACCGTCTTCTTGCTCAATGTGGGCAAGTACAACTCCACAACCACCAAGAACGATGAGTATTGGCTTGCCCGTGGCGGCGAGTGGGGCACGCAGGCCGTTATCGGCAACGTCCCAATGGCGCTGACGGTGACGAGTGAGCAGCATGGCTATGTTTGGGATAGGTATTATGCTTACCGGTTTGCCACGTCTGTATTGATGCAGGGACAAGCCTCTACGGGCTATTTGGGCTTCATGCCGTCTGCCAATGCCAACAACAAACTGTGTTATTTTCTTGATCGTGGTGTGAGCCATACCCAGACTAACGACTCCTGGCCCGAGTGCCTTATGAGCAAGGATGCCAGCAAAAACGTCTATACCATTGGCGTGCACACTGGCAGTAGTACGCCCAGCTATTACATGGTGGCTGGCAGGAATGCAGAGTCTACCGACAGCGAGACCCGTACCGACTGCATCAACGGCTTTGCGTCGCTGTCGTCTGTCACCGATGACACGCAGAAGTGGATGCTCGTGACGCTGAAAGAGCTTAAGGAGTACTTTCAGCAGGTGGATGCCGCCGAGAGCAATCCCGCTTTGGCCACGTTCTTGCTGAGCAATCCCGACTTCGGACGTGACGACTCGGCGGTGAAAGACTGGAAAACTGGCGATAATGATGCACCGCTGACCATGGAGAGCGTGAAGAATGACGACAAGAAGCCCGATACGCCCATCCGGACGATAGCCGAACAGCAGGGCTACTATGTGGGCAACGCTTTCCCCTGCAATGATATGGATCAGAAAAAGTATGGTCATCAGTGGACGGCAAGCGTCAAGGGCAACGGCAAAATCTCACAAACCGTAGA
>CAZASQ010000035.1:0-16830 GCA_964487905.1 uncultured Prevotella sp.
TAGAGCAACTGACTCTTAATCAGTGGGTCTAGGGTTCGAGTCCCTAAGGGTGTACTAAGCAGGATGGATAATATTAAATTATCTATCCTGCTTTTTTATTGCCCAAAACAAGCGCCGCCGACACCGCCGTCCTCCTCCCGAACACAGTATTTCCACACCCCACACTCACCACGTCAAACACAACACAGCCCTACCTTAACCACAACACCCCCAAACACTTCTCTACTGCATCATCGCCTCCCCTCCTACCGCCACTATCAAACTCAATACTAACACACTAACCAACAAGCCATTCCGCCTCACCCAAAACATACACAAAGACCTCTTATTTATCAAACAATTGCCACAATAACATTCCTCAAAAACAAAACCATACCTTTCACCCACTAAGACCATACCTTTTACCAAGCGAAAGGTATGGTTTGACCACGCAAAAGCAGACCTTTCACAAAACACAACCATCCCAACAAGCAACCACACGCCACAAAACGCCTTCCATCACCCACACCACCGCAACACACACACCTGTCTAACCGGCGACAACCAACCCAACAGTAAGCCGAGCCACAACCCAAAGAAAACATAAAAGCAAACTACGACACGCCGAATGTTAACACGCGTTAACAAAGCAACCCCGTTTGTTTCTATGGTTTTCCGCCCTAAAATGCGTACCTTTGCACCTATTATATATAAATAGCAAAGTCTCAAGAAACAAAACAGACAGCGACATCATGGAATTAGCTACGAAATACGACCCCCGCGAGGTAGAGTCAAAATGGTATCAGTATTGGCTTGACAACAAGCTCTTCAGCAGCAAGCCCGATGGGCGCGAGCCTTACACCGTGGTCATTCCGCCTCCCAACGTGACGGGTGTGCTCCACATGGGACACATGCTCAACAACACGATTCAGGACATTCTCGTGCGCCACGCCCGCATGGAGGGAAAAAACGCCTGCTGGGTGCCCGGAACCGACCATGCCAGCATTGCCACCGAGGCCAAAGTTGTGGCGCGGCTGGCCGAGCAGGGCATTGACAAGAACAGCCTCACGCGCGATGAGTTCCTGCACCACGCTTGGGACTGGACGCACGAGCACGGAGGCATCATCCTTAAGCAACTACGCAGACTGGGCGCATCGTGCGACTGGGAGCGCACATCATTCACAATGGACGAGAAGCGTTCGAGCAGCGTCATCAAGGTGTTCGTAGACCTTTACAGGAAAGGGCTTATCTATCGTGGCGCAAGGATGGTAAACTGGGATCCGAAGGCGCAAACCGCCCTGTCCGATGAGGAAGTCATCTACAAGGACGAGCATTCCAAACTGTTCTATCTGAAGTATTATCTTTGTGAGGAAGACCAGGCAACCGCCGAACGCAAAGAGGAGGGCAACGTGATGCACCAAGACGAGCGCGGCTACTATGCCGTAGTGGCGACAACGCGCCCCGAAACCATCATGGGCGATACGGCCATGTGCATCAACCCCGCCGACCCCAAGAACACTTGGTTGAAGGGCAAGCGTGTGATTGTGCCGCTGGTGGGACGCACCATACCCGTTGTGGAGGACAGCTACGTGGACACCGAGTTTGGCACGGGATGTCTGAAAGTGACCCCAGCCCACGACATCAACGACCACGCACTGGGCTTGAAGCACAACTTGGAGACCATCGACATCTTCAACGACAACGGCACTATCAGCGAGGCGGCAGGGCTCTATGTGGGACAAGACCGCATGAACGTGCGCAAGCAAATCAGCAAAGACTTGCAGGCGGCAGGGCTGATGGAAAAAGTGGAGGACTACAACAACAAGGTGGGATTCTCGGAGCGCACCAACGTGCCCATTGAGCCGAAACTTTCCACACAGTGGTTCTTGCGAATGCAGCATTTTGCCGACATCGCATTGAATCCCGTCATGGACGATGACATCGAGTTCTATCCGAAAAAATATAAAAACACCTACCGTCACTGGCTGGAGAACATCAAGGACTGGTGTATCTCACGCCAACTGTGGTGGGGTCACCGCATTCCAGCGTGGTACTATCGCCCAACGGAGGAGACAAAGGAAGGCTACCCACAGGCCGGCGAGGTGTTTGTGGCAGAGAACATCAGCAACGTGATGGCACAGGCCATGGAGAAATACCCCAACGCGCAGCTTACAGAGGCTGACTTCCAGCAAGACGAGGACGCACTCGACACGTGGTTCTCCTCGTGGCTGTGGCCCATCTCGCTCTTCGATGGCATCAACCAGCCCGACAACGCCGAAATAAGCTACTACTATCCCACGGCAGACCTTGTCACCGGACCAGACATTATCTTCTTCTGGGTGGCGCGCATGATTATGGCCGGCTACGAGTATCGCCAAGACAAGCCGTTCAAACACGTCTACTTCACGGGCATCGTGCGCGACAAACTCGGCCGGAAGATGTCGAAAAGCCTTGGCAACTCGCCCGATCCCCTCGCGCTCATCGACAAATACGGTGCTGATGGCGTGCGTATGGGTATGATGCTCAGCGCCCCGGCTGGCAATGACATCCTCTTCGATGAGTCGCTTTGCGAGCAAGGCCGCAACTTCAACAACAAAATTTGGAACGCGTTCCGCCTCATCAAGGGCTGGGAAGTGAGTGCCGAAAAAGAACAACCGCGCGAATGCAGCATCGCCACGAAGTGGTTTGCGGCCAAACTGCGCGAGGCCAATGTGGAGCTGAACAGCCATTTCTCGCAATACCGCATATCCGATGCGCTCATGACGGTCTACCGTCTGTTCTGGGACGAGTTCTCAAGCTGGTATTTGGAAATGGTGAAGCCCGCATACGTGAACGGAAAGGCCGAGCCTGTGGACAAAGCTACTTACGACAGCACCCTGCGCTTCTTCGATGATTTGCTCCGTATGCTCCACCCGTTCATGCCTTTCATCACTGAGGAGCTGTGGCAGCATCTCTACGACCGCAAGGAGGGAGAAAGCATCATGGTGGCACGTCTTGCCATCGATGCACCAACAGACAACGATGCACAACTTTGCGCCGAGTTTGAGCAAGTGAAGCAAGTTGTGGCTGGCGTGCGTGCCGTGCGCAACCAAAAGAACATCGCCCCCAAGCAGCTACTCACGCTGCAGTGCATCGGCGACAACCCCATCGCCAACTATGAAAGCGCAATGCTGAAGATGGCCAATCTGGACAAGGTGGAAAGCATTGGGGCTAAGTCTGCTGACGCTTCTGGATTCATGGTGGACAAAACGGAGTGGGCCGTGCCCGTGGGAAGCCTCATCGATGTAAAAGCTGAACTGGAAAAGGCCGAGAAGGAACTGGCACACCTTGAAGGTTTCCTCAATGGCGTGCAAAAGAAGCTCTCCAACGAGAACTTTGTTGCTCACGCACCAGCCGCCGTTGTTGAGAAAGAGCGCAAGAAGCAGACCGATGCCGAAGAGAAGATTGCCATGATTAAGGCTACCATCGAGGAACTGAAAAAGAACTAAAATGTTCTGCCCATAATAAAACGAGGGGTTGCAAGCTATCATTTCATCCGCTTGCAACTCCTCGCTTTTTATTTATATTAAATAACAAAGTGCCCCAGCCCATATCTTAAATGGGAAAAACCTCATTTCATGGCATCCACCATCACTTTATGCAAATGAGAAAAGAATAAGAACTGGGACATACTATAACCTGACGGATGAGTTATCAGCCATTCGAAAAGTAACTTCATCCTCTGTTTTCTGAATCTAATCATCGCCTCTGAGTATTTTATCAATGAGCCCCGTTTTTGCTTGAAAACGGAAAATAATAGCAGTACCTTTGCATCACTTTAACATGAACAGGGAAAAAATCAGCCCAACAAGCCACTGAAGGGACACAGCGTCCCTTTCAAGGCTAAGACAGGGCGGGCTTGATGACCTCCAATAAAAGAAACAAAAAAAAAGTACGCAACAATGAAGAAGATTTTCAAAGTGTTATTAGTTATTCTTGCAGTGCTGCTCATTGCTGCAGTTTGGCTCTGGTTCAGCATCCGTACAAGCAATCCGTGGAACGCAAAGACCATTGGCGACATTCCCGCACCTACAGGCTATGCCCGCAATAATGTGTCGGACGGAAGCGAGACCGCGTTCCTGCGCTCGCTCCCGCTAAAGCCTAAGGGCAGCAAAGTGATACTTTACACTGGCAAGGAGGCAAATTTTCAATGGCTGTCTGCAGCTGTAGTAGATATTCCTCTGCTAAGCAACTATGAGCAATGTGCCGACATGACAATGCGGTTGCGTGCAGAATGGCTGTTCAGCAACGGAAGATATTCCGACATCCGCTTCCATACCGTTAATAACGAGCTATTGCGGTATAATGGTGGAGCTTCTCGAAAGGCACTGAACAAGTATTTAAGGAATGCGTATGGTGTATGCAGTACAGCATCGGTTTATCAAGAGACGACACCACGGCAAATAAAGGATGTGCGTCCTGGCGATGTGTTCGTTTATGCCGCAAGAAAAGGACACAAATACGGCCATGCCGTAATCGTTGTTGATGTTGCACGCAGGGGGAACAAGATAGCTTTGATGCTTGCAGAGGGAAACACACCGGCACGCAACTGCCACATACTACGCAATCCGAACCCGCTGCACAACCCATGGTTCTTCTTCGATGGAGATGAGACAACCTACCAGCTATCAGTATTCCACTTCGGGAAGAATGAACTCAGACACTATTAGTAGTAATGGCTCTATGCATGCTTATGATAAAAAAACCATATCAGCAAATAATAAATATCGTAACTAGCATTTAATGAAAACGCTATTTAATCATAAATTATGGTTTGTATAAGAGTTTGGTACTTCTCTTGAAAGTAAAAAGTGCCCTCTTTCTAATTATACTTTCCCACTATATTACAGATGATTTGTAATCTCGGGGGCATTGGTTCGAATCCAATAAGAGGCCTTAAAATTTGAGTGTAGCATAGATAACTTGTATTTAATTAAAATTTAGTAAAATGAAAAAGCTATTTTTTGCATTTGCGTTAGTATTTGGAACAATGTTTGTTTCTTGTGAAATGCCTACTTCTAGTAAAGATGGGGTTGTTAGCATACACACAGATACAGAAGTAGATACTACTGAAACAGACACCGTATCAATTGATTCAGTGTGTTTAAATTAATTCTAAGACCTATCAGCTTTATTATTGGGCTCGCGCAATAATAAAGCTGATACGTTACAAAGAAATACATCATGATTAAAAGATAAGAAATGATACTAACTACAATTATCAGTAAATCATTCCAGAACTGCATTGAGAAAATTAAAGCTATTGGAAAATTTATAGTTTCCTTTATCGTAGCAGTATTTATTGCACAGATTTTAAACGGAATCCTTGCCTTTGTTGCCGATACTATTGGCATAACAGTCAAAAGAGATCACACAACGCTAGTGATATTTGCTGGTGTATGGTTAACTGCGGTAGTGTGTACTACCTGGATACTTGACATATTCCACATATATGATGACGACAATTCTGCTGACAACGATGCATCGAATGAAGCTACAAAATATGACAATTTGCCATCATGGGCAGATTTCATATCATCGTTACTGGCATATGTAGAGCTGGCATTCATTGCTATCATAACGATCCTCACCGTTTTCCCACTCCCATTCGCTAATTACCACCTTGGCGATCTGACCTTAATTGCAACGAAACTCATCAGCCAGCATGAGAATATCGGAATAGACCTTACCTTTGTTGTGCTTGTTCTTTATGGCGGAGCATTTATCTGTGTCACGAGCTGTCTCAGCTTGTTGTTGCCTGTAGTGAAGTACATTCGCTGCCGCGGCCTTAACGTCTTTTCCATATCAGGCATTATGAGTATTGCGTTCTATATTTGGTATGTCGTTGACGATAGTGCCGGATTCCTCATCAATTATATAGGCAAGAGCATCCCATGGCAATATAAGAATACAATGAACCATTTAAACAATTGGGCAGAACTTTATGGAACTTCAACTGGTTGTGTGCTTGAGCAAAATTTCATTTTGCCAATACTCGGCACATTAATTTTCAACATCATATTCTTTTATTTTCTAAACCGCTACGTCAAGGATTTTAGCACAAATCTGTATGAAGCAATAAGTGATGGTCATCATCTACTTGAAGGAAGCACAGCCCCTATGGATAACTATACCAAAGAGCAAACACGAAAGATTGCACCTCAATACGATGCAGTTTTTGCCACACTGATATGGACAGCATACGGTATACAGACGAACAGCAGAAAACTAAAACAACAATATATCCTCCGCCTTGGCAAGGTGCTGGACGACTATGCTCCCAACATGATTGCGCAATATACCGATGATGATGTGCAAAGAATTAAAAGAGCCAAAACCATCATCCATTCAGAGAGTCGTATCCGCTCTGTCATCAGTAATGCGCAGGTCTATTGCAAAATTCTTGATGAGTTTGGTTCATTCGAGTCATACTTTAGGAAACTTATAAATGATGAGGACAATACCATACTCAAACATCTGCCCAACGGAAATGTTTCACTCTATGCAAAACTCCTTGCGGCCGACCTGCATTACCGCGGATTCAAATACATTGGTCCCGCAAAGGCCAAAGAGCTACTGAAGAACAATTATAGGATGCTGCTAAAATAAAGCCGAAAAGCCAGAAACAGAATAAACTCAACTTGATTCTTGCTTTTTGTCTTGATTTTCCGTATCTTTGCGGAGTAATTCCGCTTAAATGGAGAAGCTGCTTGTAATAGACAACAAATCAGACGGTCTAATAAGGCTGGCGCCCGATGAGATAATGTATATCAAATCGGACGGCAACTATTGTTTAGTGCGACTGTACGGTCGTGAAGAAACCATACAGATATGGGAAAGCCTAAAAGCCATGGAAGGCTTAATAAACGAACAAATGCGGACCGAAAGGCCATGCCTTGTTCGCACGGGCAAGCAATATGTTCTTAATATTGATTACATAAACAGCATCAATACATCAAAGGACACTCTCTCTTTGTGGAGGAAGGGAATGGTGGAACCAATAATCATCAAGGAACTTTCACATAAAGCTCTTGTGAATTTATCAAACGCACTGCAAATAAAGGAGTAATATGTACAACGAAGACGATGAAATTCAGTTCTTGGGCGGACAAGAATACATCCCTAAGGCTAAGGACAATGTTCCTCCTACAGCTTCCCCTGCAACGAGACGTTTTTGGACTAAAAGGAACGTCTCAATATTTATCGTGGCCTTCGCCGTAATAGCAATCACCGCTTTCTGTGGACATTATTATCTGAAACATCATTATTGGGCTGTCGATTTCGACTATCCCCTTTCCCGTTCGTGTGACAGAATCTTCAGTGACCTTAAAAAAGACCTGAAGGAAACAAAGCCTGCAAACGCTACATTTGTCATTGATTCCATCAATGGCGTTCCCATGAGATTCTTCGACCTTAAAGGCCTTCATGCGAGTATAGCCGAAAGGATGCCATCGTTTGACGACCCAAAGACAGTCCTTATAACTCAGGCGTGGGACTATTATACCGATGAAGACAACAAGCTACATTATTTGGGCGAGTTCATTCTCAATGGTATCCAATCAAGTCATGGAAAAGGTCGTGCCGGGTTCGTTATCATAACCAGTCAAGGTTGGCAAATGGGTATCTCGCAGAACGACTCCATAAGAAACTATGTTCTGGAACAACATGGCAGTATGTTCCGTCAGTTCGCTTTGGTATCCGCTGGTCAAATCTGTCTCAAGCAATTTGCACTGAAAGGCAAAGTCCATCGCCGCGCATTAGCTCGCAAGCCTGGCTCTGCATCAGCTTACTATGTTGAGACCGCCAACAAAGAATCACTTTATGATTTTGCCGAGGCTCTTGCCGACTATGGCTTTATTGACGCTATCTACTTGACTGGTGCTGATGGCTCTGAGCCATATTTCCGTGATGCCGAAGGCAATATGCGAGGTAATAAGAAAGCATGGACGCATAAAACTAATCTCTTGATTTTTAGAAATTAGTAGATATGTGAATTCCCATTAACACAAGGGTTTACTTTCGATAATACTCCTCTAACGAAGCACGAGGAATCCCCATTGATACCAACAAATCAAGGTCGCGCCGAGCTTCCCGCCGCTTGCCCATCGCAAGATAAACCTCCACGCGGGAGAGAATATAGTCCGTATTTTGAGGATCACGGATAAGGGCTTGCGTGTAATCATACTCCGCAAGCATATATTGCTTGCGCTCCATCTCCATTCCGGCACGAGCGGCATAGGCTATGGCACTGTCAGGAAACTGCTCCACCAGCATATTGATCTGATTCATCGCCTCCGTCTTGCGGTTATCCATATCGTTCATCAGTGCCAAACCCAACTGCGCCTCGAAATTACCCGGCACAAGGGTAAGTAAATGGGTATAATCAAGCCGCGCAAAGTTATAACGCCCTAACTTCGTATTCACAAAAGCACGATAATAGAGAGCCGCCGGATTATGCGGTTGCAGTCGCAACACATGATCATACTCACCCTTGGCATATTCCCAATCGCCCATTTGTACGTTCCATGCCGCTTTCTTCAATATCAAATCCACACTGTCGGGATACATTTTCAACTCATTGCGGGCTGCCGCCAGCGAATCAGCCATCCACTGCGGGCTCTGCGCAGGAAGCAATTGAGGCAATGCCACAGACAAAATCAACAAACTTAGCAGTCTCTTCATACGGCAAAGGTATAAAAATATGGGCAGAACACCATAACAGCGTCCTGCCCTTTTTCCCTTAATTAGATAAATGTATGCTTTGTTAACCTTGCCCAAGAGGCAATCTTAATGCCCCTATCGACAGATATCAACAAGCGAACACGAGACTATCGCGCGTCTGCGAATGGCTTACTTGGCATAAGCCACACTACGCACCTCGCGAATAACCGTAATCTTCACTTGTCCGGGATAAGTCATCTCATTCTGAATCTTCGTGGCAATCTCGCCCGAGAGTTTCTCTGCCTCATCATCGGTCATCTTGTCTGCACCAACAATGACACGAAGCTCACGACCAGCCTGAATGGCATAGGTCTTCACTACGCCTGGATAGCTCATCGCCGTAGCTTCCAAATCGTTGAGACGCTTAATATATGCCTCAACTATCTCGCGACGCGCACCAGGACGCGCACCCGAAATTGCATCACAAACCTGCACAATCGGTGCCAAAAGCGTTGTCATTTCCACCTCATCATGGTGAGCAGCAACGGCATTGACAATTTCTGGCTTCTCCTTATATTTCTCGGCAATCTTGGCACCATAGATGGCATGGGGCAACTCAGTCTCCTCATCAGGCACTTTGCCAATATCGTGCAACAAACCAGCACGCTTTGCCTTCTTAGGATTCAGACCCAGCTCAGCAGCCATTACACCACAAAGATTGGCCGTCTCACGGGCGTGCTGCAAAAGGTTTTGGCCATAAGAAGAACGATACTTCATCTTACCGACAATGCGAATCAACTCCGGATGGAGGCCATGAATACCAAGATCAATGACCGTACGCTTACCCGTCTCCACAATTTCATTGTCGAGCTGCTTCTTCACCTTGGCAACAACTTCCTCAATACGCGCGGGATGAATACGCCCATCGGCCACCAGCTGATGAAGTGCCAAGCGGCAAACCTCACGGCGAATGGGGTCGAACGCAGAGATTACGATTGCTTCCGGCGTGTCATCAACAACGATTTCCACTCCACAAGCTGCCTCCAAGGCACGAATATTACGTCCCTCACGACCAATAATGCGGCCTTTCACCTCATCATTGTCAATATGGAACACGCTCACGGAGTTCTCTATAGCTGTTTCCGTGGCCACGCGCTGAATCGTCTGAATAACGATTTTCTTAGCCTGCTGATTGGCATTGAGCTTGGCCTCATCCACAATTTCATTCACATAGCTTGCCGCGTCAAGGCGTGCCTGATCCTTCATGCTCTCCACCAAACGGTTCTTGGCTTCTTCCGCGCTCAGCCCGGAAAGCTCCTCCAGCTTGGCGCGCTCCCGCTCCTGCATCTTGTCAAGTTCTTGATGGCGAGCCTGCAACATCTTCTTCTCGTTGTCCACACGCTGCTGCTGCTGATCCACCTCCTGACGGCGACGGCTAATCTCCTCTTGACGCTGGTTCAGACTCAACTCACGCTGCTTCAAACGGTTCTCACTCTGCTGAATGCGCTGGTTGCGTTGCTGCACTTCTTTCTCCAGCTCACTCTTCTTATTGAGGAACTTTTCCTTTACCTCAAGCAACTTTTTCTCTTTCAACACATCGGCATCTTTCTGTGCCTTGTCCATCATCTCCTGATATTGCCCTTTCAGCATATATCTGAAAATAGCATATCCTATGCCGCCTCCGACAAGCAGAGCCACGACCCCAATAATAATATTTACCATGATTTGACTTTTGTCTTTAACATTCTTACGTAATCTGGCAACCTAACAGCTTCAAGCCTTATCTGCCAATGCCTCCTCTATCTCCTCTGTGAGTTTTCCAAGAATGTCATTAAACGGCTCCGTGTCGTTATTTGTCTCTTGCTGCTTATAACGGAGCGCAATATCGAGCATTGACATATACAAAATCTCCTTATCCGATTTTCTTCCACGATAGATGCTGGCATAGGTATTCACCGCCTCGGTGACCACCTTGGCCGCATCCCGATAGTAGATCTCGTCTTCACGGGGTACATTCACCGAAAGCTCGGTGTCGTACATATGAAGTCTGATATGTAGTTTGTCTTCACTCATCTTCCCAGTCATTTCTCACTCAGAGCAGTGATGCATTTATTTACCTCCCTAATCAGCTTCGCCAATCGCTTCTGCGCGTGCTCCATGTCGGAGTCTGAAATCTCTATCATTCGCGCCGTCATCAAGGAGTTGTAGTCGCTTTGTGCCTTTTCGAGCATTGCTTCCAATTGCCCGATTTGCTTGTCACGTTCCTCCAACGCCGTTTTCAGCGCGGCATTCTCCTCCCGCAACTCCCCATAGTGGAGAATCATCTGCCGCACACGAGTTGAGAACGTGTTCAATATCTTTTCATTGGCATTCATAACGACAACATTTTGGCCACAAATTTACACGAAAGTTTTTGTTTAAGCAAATTTTTCCAATGTTTTTTATGCCAAACCCTTATGCAAAGCGAAGCCTCCTGCCAAGGGGTTATTTCTTGTCTGCGTTGTTGTCCGTGGGCTTAGGCTCATTCTTGGCAAGCATCACCACTTGGAACACGAAGTCGCTTATCCATTTCCGGCTGAACCCAAGCCGCTTGTCGTACTGACGAACGGCCATGACCGACTTCAGTACGGAAGCGTCCTGAAAGTCGTTCTTGTCGAAGATGTCGTTGACGGTGGCCGTAGTCATTGTGTACAACGCCTTCTTGAAGAAACTTGGCATACGCAGTTTGAACTTCATGAGGTTGCCTATCAGCATCATCAACTCCTGACTGAAGCCTTGGAACTGATACATATACATCTGAACATCCTGCATTTTGCGGCAATTCTTGCGGATACTCTTGTCTATCTCGTCAAAGAAATCATCGTCCGTATGATAGATGTCCTTCATCATCTTCTTGCAATAAGTCTTTTCCCCCAAACCGAGCTTGTTGTTGACGGTGGCCACATGGAACGTAGACTTGAACGCACGGAGATCGGGAAGCATGGCCAAATTGGTGATGCCAACCTGTGAGGCTATCGCTGACTGAAAGTAGACTCTGACGAGCGTCATATAGTCCTCCATTCCGCCAGCCTTGGTTTCCTTATGGAATAATCTTGAAATGAAATTCATTATTTCTTATGTATTTTTGTTTTCTTATAGGCTTTCTACTGCCTATTCGCTTGCAAAGTTACTTAAATAAAATTAGAAAAATGATAAGTATGCGTCTTTTTATCGCATCAAGGGTGCGATTACAGAAAATAATGCTTAACTTTGCCCCATCGTTTGACGTGGAATTGCGCCAAAAACGCATGTCAGCAATCAACCAACGACATGGGAAAACAAGCGCAAGACCATTTAACTTAACAAAAAAAACATCATGAAAGGAATAGTACTGGCCGGAGGATCAGGCACACGCCTCTACCCCATCACCAAGGGAATCAGCAAACAGCTCATCCCCATATACGACAAGCCGATGATTTACTACCCCATCTCGGCACTCATGCTGGCAGGCATACGCGACATTCTCATCATCTCCACCCCCCACGACCTTCCCGGATTTCGCCGCTTGCTGGGCGATGGAAGCCAACTGGGCGTGCGCTTCAGCTATGCCGAGCAGCCAAGTCCCGACGGACTGGCGCAGGCTTTCCTCATAGGCGAGGAGTTTATCGGCGATGACAGTGTGTGTCTGGTGCTGGGCGACAACATATTCTATGGCGCGGGCTTCACGGGACTGCTCCATCAGAGCGTGGCCGATGCGGAAAAGGCAAACAAGGCAACCGTATTTGGATACTATGTCAACGATCCCGAGCGCTACGGCGTGGCCGAATTTGATGCCGAAGGCAACTGCTTGAGCATAGAGGAGAAACCGCAGCACCCCAAGAGCAACTACGCCGTTGTGGGGCTGTACTTCTATCCCAACAGCGTTGTGGACATTGCCAAGCACATCAAGCCAAGCAAGCGAGGCGAACTGGAGATTACTTCCGTAAACCAAGAATACCTGAAGCGCAACCAACTCAAGGTGCAGACACTGCAACGCGGCTTCGCATGGCTCGACACGGGCACGCACGACAGTCTCTCGGAAGCCAGTACGTTCATCGAATGCATAGAGAAGCGGCAAGGTCAGAAAGTGGCCTGCCTCGAGGAAATAGCCTTCAACCACGGCTGGATCACACGAGAGCAACTTCTGGAAGAAGCCAAACCGATGCTGAAGAACGGCTACGGACAGTATCTGCTGCAAATAGCCAAAGTGTAGACGCATAACCAACAGACTGAGAGCCATGATTATAGCTGTAGACTTTGACGGAACTATTGTGGAAGACCGCTACCCCAAGATAGGCAGCGAGATTCCGTTCGCAACCGACACCTTGCGGATGCTCATCCAAGAGGGGCACCAAATCATCCTGTGGACCGTGCGCGAGGGCGACTTGCTGCAAGAGGCCGTGGAGTGGTGCCGCAAGCATGGAGTGGAATTTTGGGCGGTGAACAAAGACCATCCCGAAGAAGACACACCCGAAACCAACCGCCACTACTCGCGGAAAATCAAAGCCGACAAGTTCATTGACGACCGCAATCTTGGCGGACTGCCCGACTGGGGCCGCATCTACGACATGATTCACAACCACAAGACATGGCACGACATGACCGTAGTGGAGGGGTTCGGATGCGAAAGCCGCAGGAAGAAAAAACACTGGTGGCAGTTTTAAAAAGCACAAAGCAGGGACACACGCCCCTAAAATGCTTGCTGCGGAAAGCGGCAAGGCCACAACCATAACACACAAAGGCCACAGCAACGGTCAGCCTTCATCCGTTCGCTTGTGGCCTTCGCTTATACCCGTTTCCCAAATGTCCTTTTTTGGCAGACAAAAGGTATGGTTTTGCATGACGAAAGGTATCCTTTTGCTGCACAAAACCATACCTTTCGCAAGCCACACTGTATCAACACAATACAAAGATGACCCAAGAAAGCCCTAAAACCTCGCATTTCCTTGCTCTGTAAACAAAAAAAGATGCCCTCACGGCCAAAGCCACGGACATCCAAACTATTTTTTCGCACTCACAAGATCCCTATCTATCAAGCTCTTTCATCCACACAAGGGCATACTCTTCTGTCGTTTGACACTTAAACGAGACTGCATCGCCAGCCAACATATCATGAACAACGCGATTGCACAAATCCACACGCATTTGCTCATAAGTGAGATGGCTTTCCGAACGCAGTTTGAACATGGCCTCCTTGGCACACCAATGCAGCAGCAAATCAAGCGTGGTGGAAGGTTGCTCGTCGGAGCGCAGGAAACGTGAAGCTATCTTGGTCACGCGGTCACTCATATATTCTACGTCCACACCTACACTATACCCCCGAGAAAGCATAATGGCAAGGATTCCACGCGTATGGGAGATGCTGACATTATAGCCATCTATCATTGGCTTGCCATCCGCATTGTGAGCCAAATCCACCTCGCCGCCCAACATTTCTGCCAGCAAGGCACGCTCGGCCTCCTGCTCCAAACGCCGCTTTTGCCCATGTCCCTCAGGAATGGGAATACGCCAAAGCCCCAGACAAAGGTCTTTATCCAGCTGTTCTTTCCGTATCAGCATTAGCGGGAAGCACCGTCACCTTGACGCGGCTGATGCGGCGACCATCAATGCCAAGCACGTCAAAGGCATAATTTTTGTATTCCAAATGCTCGTGCATACTGGGGAAATCGCCCTTCAGCTCAAGCAACAAGCCCGCAAGAGAGTCGGCATCGCCCGCCACCTCCTCAAACACATCGTCATCGATATGGAGAATCTTGCAAAAATCGCTCAAAAGCGTCTTACCCTCAAAGACATAGGTGTTATAATTGAGCTTGACATATTGCCTTTCCTCCTCGTCATACTCGTCATTTATCTCACCCACAATCTCTTCCAAAATGTCTTCTAGCGTCACAAGTCCGCTTGTACCGCCATATTCGTCTACCACAATGGCCATGTGGACGTGGTTGTCTTGGAAATCGCGCAGCAAATCGTCAATCATTTTGGTCTCCGGTACAAAATAAGGAGGCCTTATCAGGCTTTGCCAACGAAACTTATGGGGCTTGGAAAGGTGAGGAAGCAAGTCTTTAATGTAAAGGATTCCCCGAATGTTGTCCTGACTGTCTTGATAGACCGGAATACGGGAATAATTATTTTCAACGATACACCTCAACACTTCCTCATAGGAACTGTTAATGCTCAAGTCCACTATGTCCTGACGCGAAGTCATAATTTCCTTGGCTGTCTCATCGCCAAAGCGGATGATACCCTGCAACATGCTTTGCTCATCCTTGATGTCGTTCTTGTCAGTTAGCTCCAAAGCTTGCTCCAATTCATCCACCGACAACTGGCGACTCTCCTTCTGCACCACGCGCTCGGCAATCATTCCACTATGAATCAGTACCGTCTCCAGCGGCCAAAAGATTTTTCTAAAGACAAGAATACCGTTGACGGCAAAGCGACAAAAGCGCAAGGGATTCTGCCTACTGTACACCTTAGGCATAATCTCGCCAAAGAGCAGGAGCAGAAAAGTGAGGAGAACGGTTATGCAGAGCATCTCCAACCAAGCGGCTTTGAAAGTGATGAGCTTGCTGAAAAAGTAATTCAGCAGCATAATTATCATCACGTTGACAAAGTTATTGGTAATCAATATAGTAGCCAGCGTGCGCTCATTTTCAGCCCGAAGCATCTCTATGCTCTTGTCCTTGCTGTTGCGCTCTGGATCAAGGACATTGACATCATTGGGCGAAAGGCTGAAAAATGCAATCTCGGAACTACTGGCAAAACCCGAGACAAACAATAAAGCTAATGCAATAATAGCTGCCACCAACGCGCCAAATGGCACTGCGTTGATGTCAACCAAGCTCGAAGAATAAAGTATTTGCAGGAAAAACATCAGAACGGAGACTCCTCATCTTTCTCAATTGCATTGCCCTTAACGCCCTCATCGGGTTTGGGCACAGTGCCTTCATGAACATTGCGTGGTGTGAGCATCTCCATATTGTCGGCATAAATCTCCGTCACGTAGCGCCGCATGCCTTTCTTATCGTCATAACTACGATAACGCAAGCGACCCTCCACATAGAGTTTGTCACCCTTATGGACAAATTTCTCCACCACTTTGGCCAGCCCACGATAGAAAATAACATTATGCCAATCTGTCCGATCAGGCACTTGCGTACCATTGGGCAAGGTATAGCCCCGCTCGGTAGTGGCCAAAGCAACCTGCGCCACAGCTTGATCTTGCTCATAATAGCGCACATCGGGTTCTTTCCCAACGTTGCCTATCAACATCACTTTGTTCATAAAGCCTTCTCTACTCTTATGAATCTACTTACACTCCCTTAAAAGATGCCTCCTCATTTGAATGCCACTGCAAGGGGAATTGTCATCCCCATGCTTGTATTCCATTTATGGAGACATTCCACTTCTACATCCCAAAAAGAGCTTTCTTTCATCTCCCAAGAGGAGATTTCCATATCTCTAAAGAGATTTGCGCACTTTCAACAAAAGATTATTTCCACATCTAAAGAAGATTATTTCCACATTCCCAAATAAGAGAACTGGAAATTCTTGCCCTTAGCTGACGGGAACTGGCTTCTATTATCAACGTGCTGACGCAAATAATCTACAATACGGTTATAGCAATCGACACCAGACAAAGCCTTACATCTGACCACAAAACGCGTATCGCGGTACTCATGCTTTCCTGTAGACGGCACAAGAACCACTCTCTTGAAAGTCAGCGCGCCCTCATACCACCCTGCACGCTCCTCATTGAGATGAAGAATCACAGGATTGTCATGCCGCGAACCATCAACTCCGCCCGGGCGAAGAGCTTTCTTTTGCTTGAAATCAAGCATTGTCTTAGCTTCTGTCTTAATAAGGATAAAATAAACCCGCGGACGGAGCTTATAACGTTTGGGGAAATAGACTTCGCTTTTCACATATTCGCGAATATCCTCCTCCAATTCGGGAGTAACATGAATATCGGGGATTGAGCTTAAAAAGTCTAAAACTTCATCGACACTGCCAACCAAAGCCTCTTTGTCGAAATATCTTACATACAAATTCATTTGTAAAAGGAATGTTTCTCTAATATAAAAGAAAAGAGCGGCAAACGGGGCTCGAACCCGCGACCTCGACCTTGGCAAGGTC
>CAZASQ010000036.1:0-16454 GCA_964487905.1 uncultured Prevotella sp.
TTCGATTGTTATACAAAACGAAGGCTACCCCCTCAAACAATATGTAACCCCAATCTGTAACCTCAATCACAAAAACGCCCCAAACAAAGACACCTCCTCCCCACCCCATTCAAACGCCATTCAGCCATCGTTCAAACGCCGTCCACACAAAGTCCATATAAGCCCCTACACTGCGCTAAAGCCCAATAAAACAAAGGGAGTTACCGCCCAGACACAGAAAAAGGCCACAGGCGCAAACCCACAGCCCTCAGACGTAAACCACACGCAAACCCATGCGCCCGTCTATACCCTCAAAAGTAAACTGAAATTAAACCAATGTAAACGCTTCGTTTTAAGTCAGCCCATCGAACCATCACACCTAACTCGCTGACATACAAACATATTCTCCACCCCTCCACTATACACTTCGTTCTGTGCCCCATGCTTATCAAGCACAAAGGAAGAGTATTAAATTAAATACAACAAACACAATGACAAACTTCCTCAAACAACAAAAGCAGCAGCACGAGGCCACTGCTTATATTTAGGACGGTGCAGCTTGAAGTTATCGCGCCTTGTAAGCACTCACATCCAATGCAAAGGTAATCAATTCTATCAATACTTCAAGCCAATAGCCTGAAACGGATGTTTTTTTAAAACTTCTACTCTTACAAAACGAATTAAAGTTCGTACTTAGAGAGGACTCGAACCTCCCTAAATTCCATATAGAGTTATTTTATATTTATTAAACATAATAATAGCTATTGGAATTATAATATACAACAAGAAAACAATTTAAATATATGAAATTCCCATATAGGATACCCAAATATGTAAATCTCTATACATAACAAAGAATGATTTGTCACAAATTGGGTAGTTATATATGTAAAATAACAATCAAATAGACATTACCACTATAGTTATTTTGCCAATAATATGTCTATAATTCATTAATCCACATAATATCATTATTATAGATTGTATATAGCAAAATGCTATAATACAAAATTGCCCGCATGTAATATTTAAATAATTTGAGCAAACTCCACATATATCACAGCAAATATTAAATAGAATTTCTATTAAATTTATACTTTAAAATATTAACACATTCTTTAATTGCATTAAACACTATTGATAAATTAATACCCAATAATAAATAAAGGATGCAATATACCAGATGTTGGATTATAAAAGAAGAAACTTTCGTAATCTTTTATTGTCCAACTTGTGCACACTCCATAAAAGACTGTATATACGCAATATAAGGGAATAATGACTATCCATCCTAAAGTACAATAGAAAAAACTGGCACAAACAACATATGCGCCACATAGCCGTAGCCCTTTATCGCCCCACTATCTGCTCACCTCGTGGTTCATAAAACTTTGGGCAAAGGCAAAAACACCCAACCATGAACGGCTACTCGTAGTGCATGCTCTTGGCGGGATGGATGTGGGAAACGAGATAGGACGGAACCACAAGCACCAGCACACAGATGACGAGCGTGGCCACATTGAGTGCCACAACGATGAGCCAGTTCACCTCTACGGGCACAGTACTCACATAGTAGGTTTGCGGATTAAGGCGTACCAAGCCCGTGAAGTGCTGCAAAGCCACGATGCCCAGCCCGATGGCGTTGCCCCAAAGCAGTCCTTTGGCAAGGATGAAAGTGGCAAACCACAGGAACACGCGCCTAATCTGACCGTTCCTGCCCCCCAAGGCTTTGAGGATGCCTATCATTTGCGTGCGTTCCAAAATGATGATGAGCAGCCCCGAAATCATGGTAACAACGGCAACGGCTATCATCAGTCCAAGGATGACCCACACATTGAGATCCATCAAGTCGAGCCAAGAGAAGATTTGCGGGTTCAGCTCCGTAACAGTGGCCGAAGAATAGGTCTCACCATAGCCATCGGTTGTGCGGTTGACGCGTTTCACGATATGGCTTTCCACCTCGTCCACCCGCGAGAAATCATTCACAAGCAGTTCCGCCCCGCTATACTGGTCGGCCTCCCATCCATTGAGGCGGTTGGCCGTATAGATGTCTACGAAGCACATCTGCTGGTCGTATTGCTTGAGGTTGGTCTCGTAGATGCCGCTTATGGTGAATCGGCGTGTGCGCACTCCCTGCTGATTGATGAAATAAGCGAAGACGCGCTGGCCGCATTTCAGGCGCAACTGGTCGGCAATGGTCTTCGACACAAGGATTTTCTGCTGCCCCTCCGTGTCGGAAAACTTGGGTATGCTTCCCTCCACCATGTTCTCATGGATGAAGGTGGAGTCGAACTCCGAGCCTACCCCCTTGAGCATTACGCCCAAAAAGTCGTCATCGGTTTTGAGTATTCCCTGCGTGAGGGCAAACCTTTCCACATGCCTTACCCCCGGCACGCGCTTCAAGACAGTGGTCATCGAGTCGCCCATCTGTATGGGATACTGCTCCGACGACATCAGACTCATGATGTTGGACACGGTGATGTGGCTGCCAAAGCCCACCACCTTGTTGCGAATGGTGTGCTTGAAGCCAAGGATTACGCTCACGGTGACAATCATCACGGCCAGTCCGATGGCCACACCAGCCGTGGCAATGCGGATGGCCGGCTTCGACACCCGCTGGCTTCCTGCGCCGCTGCCGTAGATTCTGCGTGCGATGAATAAGGGTAAGTTCATTGGCGAAAGGGAATATTCTTGGATTGGGAATGCAAACAAGCAGCAGGGAGACGGCCAAAGACAGCCCCTCGCGCTGCGAAATGAACGAAAAGGGGAATTAGACGCTGCCCGCCAGCCGCCCGAAAGCGGTCTGCCAAGCGGGCGGCATCTAACTCCCCGTTATCCGTTAAGTTGACTAAATGCGACCAGGATAAGCCTCCAAAGCCTTCTCCAGCACTACAAGAGCCTTGCGAAGCTCATCGCAGTTGAGCACGTAGGCAAGGCGAACCTGATCCGTACCCGTGTTGGGCGTGGAATAGAATCCGCTCGCCGGAGCCATCATCACGGTCTCGCCCTCATACGAGAACTCCTCCAAGCACCAGCGGCAGAACTTCTCAGCGTTGTCGACGGGGAGTTTGGCCACGGTGTAGAACGCGCCCTTGGGCATCGGAGAGTAGACACCGGGGATGCGGTTGAGACCCTCCACAAGGCAATTGCGGCGCATCAAATACTCATCCCACACGCCCTTGAAGTAGCTGTCGGGCGCATCGAGCGATGCCTCTGCCACGATTTGTCCCATAAGAGGGGGAGAAAGGCGAGCCTGACAGAACTTCAGCACGGCCTTGCGCACCTCCGCATTCTTCGTGATGAGCGCGCCAATGCGGATACCGCACTCGGAATAACGCTTCGAAACCGAGTCAACGAGCACCACATTCTGCTCAATTCCCTCCAGATGCATGGCCGACACATAAGGCTCATCGGTGTAAATATACTCACGATAAACCTCATCGGCAAAGAGATAGAGACCATACTTCTTCACCAAATCGCGCAGCTGGTTCATCTCATCGCGCGTATAGACATAACCCGTCGGGTTGTTCGGGTTGCAAATGAGGATAGCACGCGTGTTGGGATTGATGAGTTTCTCAAACTCTTCCACACTGGGCAGAGCGAAACCATTGTCGATGCTCGTGTGAATAGGACGCACCTTGGCACCCACCATGATGGCAAACGACATGTAGTTGGCGTAGGCAGGCTCGGTCACGATGACCTCATCGCCCGGATTCAGGCAGGCCATGAAGGCAAAAAGCAATGCCTCCGAACCACCCGTGGTGACCAAAATGTCATCGGGGGTCAAGTTGATGTTATACTTCGCATAGTAACCGCACAGCTTCTCGCGGTAGCTGGCTATGCCCTGGCTGGGCGAATAGGCCAGCACTTTCTCATCAACATGCTTCAGCGCGTCAAGACCACACTGCGGCGTGTGTACGTCGGGCTGTCCGATGTTCAGATGATACACTTTCGTTCCTCTCTCCTTAGCGGCGTTGGCCAAAGGAGCGAGCTTGCGGATAGGAGATTCGGGCGTCATAAGCCCGCGTGCTGATATTTCCGGCATATTCTTAGATATTAAAATAAAAAGGCTCCCGCATTACTGGGGAATGCGCTTGGATGATAATTACTTCGTGCAAAGTTACGGCAATTCGGGGAAACGGCAAAGGCAAAGAAGAAAAACTTTAGCCCAACTTGCCGAATGTGGGATTTTCTTACTACTTTTGCAATCCGATTGGCAGCCTTTATCCGGCTGTCATTGCGCATATTATAAATAAGGAACGGAAACTTTTTAGAATAAAGAATAAAGATGAGAAGCAGAACAGCCAACTGGTTTGAGACCCGCGTCCGCTACGAGAAGACAATGGAAGACGGGCAAAACAAGAAGGTGACAGAGACATACGTGGTGGACGCCTACACCTTTGGCGAGGCCGAGGAAGCCATCAGCAAGGAGATAAGTGCCTACATCAGCGGCGACTTTGAGGTGAAAGCCATCAACCCGGCCACCTATGGCGAAGTGTTTTTCAGCGATGCCGACAACGATGACAAGTGGTACAAGTGCAAACTCTCCTTCATCACCATCGATGAGAAGAGCGAGCGGGAGAAGCGCACCAGCGTCTACTACCTCGTGCAGGCCGCATCGGTGAGCGGCGCAGTGAAGAATGTGGACGAGATAATGGGCTCTACAATGATCGACTACGAGATTGCATCCATCGCCGACACGAAAATTATGGACGTGTTTGAGCACGACAACAAGGCCAAGAAAGGCGCAGAGCCTGACGACAAGCCCGAATACGAACAGCAGCAAGCCGAATAAGGGAGCAGGAGGAAGCATCATGGTAGACATAGCAAAGAACCTGCAAGAGGTGCGCAACCACCTGCCGGAGGGCGTCAAGCTGGTGGCCGTGAGCAAATACCACCCCAACGAGCACATCGAGGCGGCCTACGCCGTGGGGCAGCGCGTCTTCGGCGAGAGCCATGAGCAGGAGTTGAAGAAGAAAGTGGAGACACTGCCGAAAGACATAGAATGGCACTTCATCGGCCACTTGCAGACCAACAAAGTGAAATACATCGCCCCCTACATCTCGATGATTGAGGCCGTGGACAGCATGAAGCTGCTCAAGGAAATCAACAAGCAAGCCGCCAAGCACAGCCGCGTGGTGGACGTGCTGCTGGAGCTGCACATTGCCGAGGAGGAGACCAAATACGGATTCTCGCTGAGCGACTGCCGCAAGATGCTGGACGAGGGAGAGTGGCGCAAAATGGAGAACATTCACATCAGCGGGCTGATGATGATGGCCTCCAACGTGCCCGATGAGAGCCAGATACGCCAAGAGATGAACCTCGCGGCCGACTTCTTTGATGAGGTAAAGGCCAAACACTTTGCCGATGACGACCGCTTCGCCGTGCGCTCATGGGGAATGAGCCACGACTACGCCATTGCCGTGGAGTGCCGGAGCAACCTCGTGCGCGTGGGAACAGCCATCTTTGGGCCGCGCGTCTACTAAGCTCCGCCATGCGGACAAAGCCCCATGTCCGCAACGCCTCACCACACGCAAAACACAAACACACCACACAAGCGTTGCCACGCCACTGTCTGCAGACAGACGTGGCAACGCTTTTTCCATTCCATGCCTCATCGTAAAAGAAACCACACATGCTTCGGCATCGCGCAAAAGAACCTATACGGCAACAGACAAGCACCCCACCCCATTGCCTCACGCCATCATCAAGCACATCAAACGTATGCTTTTACCAAACAAAACGTATGGTTTCGTCCTGCAAAAGGTATGGTTTCACCCTGCAAAACCGTACATTTTGCAAAACAACTGACACACAACCACTTACAAACCAACAAAAACACCTCCCCACAACACAAGCTGTCTGCGCCAAACAACGCACGCCGAGCGCGGAAAAGGCACAGCCAAGCGAAGCCGAACACCGCACAAACGGCATCCGCCATATCCCTTGCTGATTCAAAAAAACTATTGGAAATGCACCCGCAAGCATCTTCCCAAACGGGAAAAGTGACTCCGAAGGGACTCAAACCCTTGACTTTCAGAACCGGAATCTGACGCTCTATTCAACTGAGCTACGGAGCCTGCTGTCTTTAACGGCTGCAAAAGTAGTGTTTTTTTTCTGACTGGCCAAAATAATTGCCAAAAAATCATGATGCCATATCCTGCGCAAGCGGCTATGCAATGTCGAGCCCTAACCCCCGCGCCAGCTTGCTCACCGCCACATTCTCCTCCATCAGCTTGCTGAAATTCTCCCTTGGCGAAAGCATTGGTTTGATTTCCTCCTGCCGCGCCAAGCGAATACTAATCTGCAAACTACTGTTCTGCAAGCATTTGGCCAAAGTAACACGAATCCGATTGCGAATCCTCTCCAACTCATCATAGAGGATTTGGTTCTCGGCCACCACTTCCACGTTAGGATAGGTCGTGATGGCCGGGCGTATGTTCTTCATTCTCACGGCCATGGCCTGCATATTGTCGGGCATGCGGTTGCACATGGCACGCCACTGAACAAGCAAATCATCCTCCGTGAAAGGCTTGTCCTCGTCTATCTTGACCGCCTCAACAGTCTGTTCCTCCTTTTTCTTCTCGGGATGGAGTATGCTGTTGAACGACATTCCCATACGCCCGAGGTTGAGCTTCGTGCCTTTGAGCGAGGCCGCCGGGCGGCTTGTCTTGACGGTTACCGTTGCCAACGGCTGCTGACCGCCAGCAGTCTCCATCTCGGCAGACGCTGTCCTCTCAGCCACCGGCTCCGCCGTCTGCGGGGCATGATGCCGTGAACGCTGCGCAACCAAGGCCACCTGCGAGCCTCTTTGCGGTTGTGCCTGAAGGACAAGATTCTGAAACAGGATTTTCAATCGCCTGGGGCTACGCCCCGCACCAGGCTTTGCATCATCGGCCTGGGTTATCTGTGCTATCTCAATGAGCGTCAGTTCCACCAGCAAACGCTTGTTTGACGACTGCCTGTACTCCACATCGCAACGGTTGGCCAAGCGCAACGCCTCGTAGAGAAATGCCGTTGGGCACTTCTGCGCCTGACTGGCAAAACGCTCGCGCTGCCGCTCGCTCACTTCAAGCAAGGGAATAGTTTGCGGATCTTTGGCCATGAGCACATTGCGAATGTGCGCGCCAAGCCCCACAACAAAGTTGCCCCCATCGAAGCCTTTCGACAAGATGCCGTTCAAGAGCACCATGATGTCGGCCACCTTGTTGGCAAGTGCCAAATCGACCGTATTGAAATAATTGTCGGAATCAAGAACGTTGAGATCCTCAATGGTGGTCTGGAAAGTGATGTTGCCTTGGGAAAAACTGGCCACTTGGTCAAAGATGGAGAGCGCATCGCGCATTCCGCCATCGGCTTTCTCGGCTATCACGCCCAGTGCCTCCTCCTCGCAAGCAATGCCCTCCCGCTCGGCCACCATCTTCAATTGGCGGATGATGTTGGGCACTGACATACGCTCGAAATCGTAAATCTGGCATCGGGAGAGAATCGTGGGGAGTATCTTGTGCTTCTCTGTCGTGGCAAGGACAAAGATAACATGAGCCGGCGGCTCTTCAAGGGTCTTCAAAAAAGCATTGAACGCTGCGGCAGAGAGCATGTGCACCTCATCGATGATGAAGACTTTGTATTTTCCCACCTGCGGCGGTATACGTGTCTGCTCCATGAGCTGCTTGATTTGGTCAACGCCGTTGTTGGACGCGGCATCCAACTCGAAGATGTTGAACGACCGTCCCTCATCGAACGCCTTGCAGCTCTCGCATTCTCCGCAGGCTTCCCCATCGGCAGTAGGAGCCTCGCAATTGATGGCTTTGGCGAAAATGCGGGCACACGTGGTCTTGCCCACGCCTCGCGGGCCACAGAACAGGTATGCGTGAGCCAGCTTTCCGCTCTTGACCGCATTGCGGAGCGTGGTGGTCAGGGCATCCTGTCCCACCACTGAGGCAAAGGTCATCGGCCGGTATTTGCGCGCCGAAACAATGTATTCGTTCATTCGTATAGGTATTTGAAATACTGTATGACGCTTGCAAAGGTAACAAAAAAGTCGTTTACGGGCACTGCGTTCATTCCTATTTTATGGTTAAATAGATAAAAAATGCAGCCCCGTTTTCTCCCCGTCTGCTTATAAATGCTTACTTTTGCACTAACATTTTTCGAACGTGATCAAGATTAACGGACATATCATCAAGGTGTTCAACCGCTTCAAGTATCACATAGTGATTGTGGTGGGCATGCTTTACGTGGGGTTCGTGGGCGAAGACAGTTTCATGAAACGCTTTGAGTATGAGCACAAAATTTCCGAACTGCGCGAGGAAATCAAGCAGTATGAGGAACGCTATGAGGCCGACACGAAGCTGCTACGCGAGCTACGCCGCAATCCTGGCGCAATAGCGCAAGTGGCGCGCGAACGTTACTTCATGAAGACCGATGACGAGGACATCTTCGTGCTGAGCGACGACGAACAACCAGAAGACAAAAAATCCAGCAATGAGACAGTTGAATAGAACGGAGAGCATCCTCTTCTTGGCTGGCGGCATCCTCATGGTGGCGGGTGCCGGCTGCTACGTGTTTTTCCTTTGGCAAGCAGTGGTGTGCTGGCTCGTGCTTGTGGGCGGCATTCTCTTTGCGGCCATGCAGGCACGACAATCTTACGAAGGAAACAGCATCACGCTGCGCCGTCTGCGCCGCATACAAGGCTTTGCCCTGTGCTGCTTTGTCCTTGCGGGAGTGTTCATGGTGGAAGACTGCTATCACCTGATGCGTCCGTGGTTCTCCCACTCCATAGGCGGCTATGCCAACTACGTCAACATATTCCACAACAACTGGGTGGTGGCTCTGCTCATAGGCGCGCTGCTTGAGGTCTACACGACACACCGCATCGGCTACGAGCTGAAGAAAGAACAAGGGAATACTGAAAAAAACTAAAAGGACAAGCCACAGGATTAAATCGTCTGAAAAAGTTTCCCGCCCTCAATTATCCATTGTATTTTTGCGGGACCGAATCAAAAAAGAATCATGGTAAAGAACAAGATTGTCTATATCGCCGCTTCTCTTCTGTCGCTAACCTCATGTGCGGGGTCTTACGACATACAAGGCACTTCCAACGTGTCAGACCTTGACGGTCAGAAACTCTACTTGAAAGTGCAGAAAGACGGCACACTGATGAACCTTGACTCCTGCGATGTGGTGCACGGGCAGTTCGCTTTCAGCGGAAAAGTAGACAGCACACACATCGCCCGCATATTCATGGACGACAAAGACCTGCTCCTGCCCGTAGTGATAGAGGAGGGAAACATCAGCATCAAGCTCGACAACACCCAGCAAAAGGTGACGGGAACGGCTCTGAATGACAAACTGAACAAGTTCTGGAACAAATTCGTGCAGATTCGCAATCAATACGTTGACATCGATCATGAGCAAAGTTCCGCGCTGCTCGATGGACAAGACGAAGCTACCGTGAACTTGCGGCTCGTCAAAAAAGCCCTCAACGTCTATCAGCAAGGCGACAAGCTGTTCACCAAGTTCGTTACCGACAACTTTGAGAACATTCTCGGACCGTGGGGATTCTTCACCCGTATCACCTACGACACCACCCCAGACGCTTATCCCACATGGATGAACGACTATATGTTTGCCAACGCACTCAGTGCATTGCCGTCATGGATTGAGTTTATCATGGTGAAAGCCCCCGAGAGTTTCAAGAACGATCCGGAAGTGAAGCAATTCTACGATGACTTCCAAGAGTCGCTGCGGCGCAGCAACGGCATTATATCCGATGATGCGTCCATCCCCACACCACCAGCGGGAGCAGAATCTGCCGCACCGCCCACACCCAACGAGATGGCGGGCGACTCCCTTTCCTACTAATAAAAGCAAGCAAAGATGGCTACACTTGTCGAAAATGGCATCATCGTCAATGAGAACCAAAAATACGAAGGCTTCATCGTTATTGGCGATAACGGCCGCATAGAATCCATTGGAACAGGCAACCCGCCTGCACAAAGGTCATTCGACCACGTCATTGACGCTACGGGGTGCTACATTTTGCCCGGAGTTATCGATGAGCACGTACATTTTCGCGAGCCGGGCATGACCGACAAGGCCACCATACGCTCCGAAAGCAGGGCGGCGGCCTTTGGTGGCGTGACCTCCTATATGGAGATGCCCAACACCAACCCGCCAACAACGACACTTGACGCATGGAATGCCAAGCGGGAAGCGGGACACAGGGACAGTGCCGTGAACTATTGCTTCTTCCTCGGTGCCACCAATGACAATGCCGAGACACTGCGCCAAGCCGACTGGCAACATACTCCCGCCATCAAAGTGTTCATGGGTTCGTCTACGGGAAATATGCTCGTAGACCGCCGAAAAGCCTTGGAAGACATATTCCGCATGGGCGCAAAGCTCAACATACCCATCATGACGCATTGCGAGGACTCGGACATCATCAATGAGAATATGCGCAAAGCCAAAGCGGAGTATGGCGAAGACCCTGCAGTGACCCACCACCCGGAAATACGCAGCGAGGAAGCGTGTGTGAAATCATCCGAACTGGCCATAGCCTTGGCCGAGGAAACTGGCGCAAGGCTGCACATCGCCCACATCTCAACGGCACGCGAACTGGATTTGATTGCCTCACATCCGCAGGCAAAGGTCACTGCCGAAGCCGTAACAGCCCATCTGCTCTTCACCGATGCAGACTATTCCACATTGGGCACACGCATTAAATGCAATCCCGCCATCAAGACCGCACACGACCGCGATGCCTTGCGTAAGGCATTAAGCGATGGAGGGATACTCACCATAGCTACAGATCACGCTCCTCATCTGCCCGCACAAAAGACAGGAGGATGCGCCAAAGCCGCATCAGGGATGCCAATGGTACAGTTCTCTCTCTGCGCCATGCTGGAACTGGTTGATGCCGGTTGCCTCACCATTGAGCGGCTGGCAAGTCTGATGGCTCATCATCCCGCCAGCTATTTTGGCATCAAAGACCGTGGATTCCTTAGAAAAGGCTATCACGCCGACATTGCCATCGTGCGACCAAACGCGCCATGGACGCTTACCAAAGCATGCATACAAAGCCAATGTGGGTGGAGTCCGCTTGAAGGAAACACTTTCAACTGGCGGGTGGAAAAGACCATCTGCAACGGCCACATCGTCTATGATGGCGGACGTTTCAACGAGAACTACCGGGGCGAAGAGCTGGTATTTGACCGATAAAAAGCCAACACCACATTGATTGCGAGAATCGTCATCCCCCTTATTTTGGTCATTGTGCTTTCTGACCTCTATATCGACGTGCATTATTTCCGCCGCCGATATAGCATAACATGGTGGATGCGACTGCTGTGGTGGATTCCCTGTATTGGCCTGTCGGCCTATACCATCTCGCTGGCATCGCAGAAAAACTTTGCACCGTCCGACATCACGTGGCTCTACACCTACCTTTTATTATTAGGATTCTTTGTCGGACCAAAGGCCATCTTTGCCATTTGTTCTTTCATCGGCTCTTGCTGCATACGACTCTTTAACCGTCCCCGCTTCAATCCTGGCCATTACTTAGGCATCGTATTGGGCATTATGGCATTCGGAGCTTACGTCTATGGCCTTACATTTGGTCTGTCGCAAATCCGTGTCACCCACACTACGCTCTACTTCGACAACCTTCCCCAAGCATTCGATGGCTATAGAATCCTTCATGTTTCCGACTTGCACGTAGGGTCTTTCACTAATTGGCGAAAGCGAATACTGAAAGCAGAAATGGACTCCATACGCAAGCAACAAGCCGACTTGATGGTTTTCACGGGCGACCTGCAAAATATGCGTCCCCGTGAGGTCATCCCGTATGTGCCCATACTGGCAAACACGATGCGGGGAACGATTTCCATTCTGGGCAATCACGACTATGCACGCTATGTGAAAGTGTCTCCAAAAGAAGACAAACGCATGAAACGCGAACTGATTAGCATTGAACGAGAGAAACTGGGATGGACACCTTTGGTAGAAGAGCACATCATCATCCGCCGGGGCAACGACTCCATTGTCATTGCCGGAGAGGAAGATAAGGGCAAATCTCCCTACCCCAACTATGCCGGCTCTGCCAAATTGATGAAAAGCATTTCCCAAAATGCCTTCCTCATTATGCTGCAACACAACCCTGCCGCATGGAAAACCAGCGTTCTGCCCCTGACCAGCGCACAGCTAACACTGAGCGGACACACGCACGGCGGACAAATGCAGCTGTTCGGACTGCGCCCCACTATGATTGGCGGTCAGCCCGACAAAGGACTTTACGAAGAGAACGGACGCTACCTCTATGTCAACGCAGGCTTGGGAGGCCTGATTCCGTTCCGTCTGAACATGCCCAACGAGATAACACTCATCACATTAAGAAGCAAAAGGCGTTCTGCCAGCAACACAATCAGCCGCGCTGGACACAAACGCCAACAAACAAATCATAACAAATAAAACAAAAACATTTAAAAGAGAAAAAGATGAAACTTTTATACCGAATCTATCAGCTGTTCATCATTGCCCCCATGGTCATCATCCTGTCGGCTCTCACCGCCATTACCACAACCATAGGCTGCACCCTTGGCAACGGTCACTTTTGGGGCTATTACCCCGGCAAATGGTGGGGACGACTTGTCATTTGGATTAGTCTGCTCCCCATCAAGGTAGAGGGAAGAGAACATTTGCGCAAAGGCCAAAGCTATGTGTTCGTGAGCAACCACCAAGGAGCTTTCGACATATTCATCATCTATGGTTTCCTCAACCGCAACTTCAAATGGATGATGAAACAAGGGCTTCGCAAAATGCCGCTCGTGGGAAAAGCGTGCGAGAAAGCCCACCACATCTACGTTGACAAGCGCGGCCCAAGCAAAGTGCGCCACACCTACGACCAAGCGCGCGAAGTGCTGAAAGAAGGAATGTCGCTAGTGGTATTCCCTGAAGGCGCACGCACCTTCACCGGCCACATGGGCGTGTTCCGCCGTGGCGCATTCATGCTTGCCGATGAGCTGCAACTGCCTGTGTGCCCGCTCACTATCAATGGCTCGTTCGATGTCATGCCCCGAATGCGCGATATGCGCCGGCTCAGCTGGCATCGCCTCTCGCTCACCATCCATGAGCCTATATTCCCCAACGGCCAAGGCCCCGATGCCATCAAAGAGACCATGGACAAAGCCTATGAGAGCGTCATGTCGGGATTAGTGGACGAATACAAAGGCTTTGTGGAGAATCCCGACCAGTAAGATTTGCACAAAGGCTTTTTTCATTCAAAGTCTTGCTTTCTTAAAAGAAAATGTACTAACTTTGCACTGAATATCAAATCATTTCGACATGGAGAAGAGCGACAGCATTGTGATTATCCCGACCTACAACGAGAAAGAGAACATCGAGAAAATCATCCGAGCCATATTTGGCTTGGCCAAACACTTCCATATCCTTGTCATTGATGATGGAAGCCCCGACGGAACGGCAGCCATCGTGCACGGTTTGATAGAGAAAGAGTTTGCCGGCAGCCTTTTCATCATTGAGCGCAGCGGCAAGCAAGGACTGGGCACAGCTTACATAGCCGGGTTCAAATGGGCTTTGGCACACAGCTACGAGTACATTTTCGAGATGGATGCCGACTTCAGCCACGACCCCAACGACTTGCCTCGCCTTTACGCCGCATGCCACGATGATGGCTACGGCCTCAGTGTGGGGAGCCGCTACGTAAGCGGTGTGAACGTTGTCAACTGGCCTATGGGACGCGTGCTGATGAGCTACTTTGCCTCGTGCTACGTCCGCTTCGTCACCGGGGTCAACATCCACGACACTACAGCAGGATTCGTTTGCTACAACCGATGCGTGCTGGAAACCATTCCACTCGATGAGATACGCTTCAAGGGCTACGCTTTCCAAATAGAAATGAAATACACAGCCTATAAGATTGGCTTCAAAATCAAGGAAGTGCCCGTTATCTTCGTCAATCGCCGCGAAGGTACCAGCAAGATGAGCGGCGGCATTTTCTCCGAAGCTTTGTTTGGCGTGATGCGTCTGCGAATGGACGGATGGTTCCGGCGTTATCCCAAAGCAAAATAAAGCCGTTGTCGCGCTCGTACCTACCAAAAGGTAATTGTGCATACGCACAAATCAATAAGAACACATTACCCCCATAACGGAAGCCTTTGGATTTGTGGCCAAAGGTATGGGGCACAAAACGAAGCGTATAAATTGGGTTGAGGTCGGAAACATGCAAACTTATTGAAAGGCAAAGAGTTACGGATGATATAAAGAAATGGCGGCTCAAAACGAAACGTTTACATGGGTTTAATTTTGGTTTACATAGGGGGCTGATGAGGCTCAACGGATGAACGCAAGGTTTACATAGGATTTGCGGTTGGTTTAACTGGCGAGAGGGCGAGTTTGACAGCGATGAATTAGGCGGCTTTATGGCCGTCTTTTTTTTGTTCCTACGAGTTGTGTGTAATGGCTGAAAAGGCGCAAACATGGGCGTTTACGGGCTTCTGTGGCGGTTTGTTTGTGTGTGGTTCGGATGGCGTTGGAACGGACTTCAAACAAGGTTGTAACGAGGGGGGGGCTCGGACGGAAAAATGAGTGAGGAATGAGTGTTTTTTCTTGGCAAGGCAGAAGGTGTGGAAAGTCGCTTTTCGTCGTGATTTTGGAAATGGGTGGACAAATGGGTGGACAGAAAGGGTGGACACTTTTTCAAGAAAGGCTGGACAAAATGTGGAAATAGGGGGGTGGATAGAAAGGGGGTAAAAGTACGGAAATTTTGGTTATGCGTGCCGTTTTTGGGCGTTCCCCCCCTAAACGACCCCTACATTTTGGAAGTACTCCTTATTTATATATAAAGAAAAGTCCATAAATACGGGGCTTGCGGTGGTTTTGCGGTGGCATGGGGAGGGGGAACACCCGACATCCCACGTATTCAGAATTATGCCGAGCGTGTTTTCGCTGCCACTGCGCCCCAGCCTCAACCCGTAATGAGATAAGGAGGCGGGTGATGGAGTACTACGGCAATAGACTTTGCATAAGCTATCACGAGCTTGTTGACGGCGGCATCATGACAGAGCCTAACTATAAGGCCATGAGCAGTCGCGGCAGGCTTGACGTGGTACGCCGCGGCAATCGCTGCCGCTACGCGCTGATAGCCGTTGATAGCCTTCCTGACGCGTATAGGGAGAAAGTAGAGGAACGATACCCCGCCAGTGACGGCGTGAGGCTTGCGGGCTGGGTGATGTCGAACTATGAGATGGACCAGGGGGCAGCGGTATTCTTCCACGACCACAGCAAGACCGGCCTCGACCTGCCGGAGGAGAGGGCGAGGGAATACATCATCAACGCCAGTGTGTTGAACACCTGCATCAAGCTTTATGACCGCGCCAAGGCCTACAGAAAGCTGATGGGCGAGAAGTATGACTGGGGCATGATGGCGGAGGCTATCGAGGCATTACGCAATGAACTGCACCACACGCTTCCCAAGAGCACCCTGCGTTTCAGGAAGAAGGTGAATGAGTATAAGAAGAAAGGCTACGGCTGTCTTATCAGCGGCAAGTACGGCAACCAGAGCGCACGGAAGGTGGACTGCAATACCGAGCGGCTTATCCTCGGCATTGCCTGCCGAACAAGCCCTATAACACTAGTGTGCTGGAGATGTACAACTCCTTCGTTACCGGTGAGCTTGAGGAGGTGTACGACCCCGAGACTGGCGAGCTGTTCAACCCCGATGACTTCACCGACAGGAGCGGCGAGCCGAAGGCGCTGAGCGAGACCACCATCTGCAACTACCTGAACAAGCCGAAGAACAGGGTACTGATAGACCACAAGCTGATGAGCTACACCACGTTCATGCACGAGCAGATGCCCCATGTACACCGTCACGCCCCCGAGTTCTCGCTGAGCAAGGTCAGCTTCGATGACCGCGACCTCCCGAGGAAACTCAAGGACACGAAGGCGAGACCGAAAGCCTACTATGCCTACGATGTGGCGAGCCAGTGTGTCGTCGGAGCAGCCTACAACAGGAACAAGAACGTGGACTTGGTGGTTGACTGCTTCCGTGACATGTTCCGGCTTCTTGACAGGAACGGCTGGGGCTGCCCTGCGCAGGTGGAGGTAGAGAACCACCTTATGAGCCAGTGGAAGGATTCGTTTTTGAAAGCCGGCGTGATGTTCCCGTTTGTAAGGTTCTGTGCTCCCCAAAACTCGCAGGAGAAATATGCGGAGCCTATGAACGGCGCGAAGAAGCGGAGCATCGAGCACAAGAACCACCTCGGCATCGGCCGCTTCTATGCCAAGGACAGGCACTACAGGACGGAGGCGAAGAAAGTGTTTGACGAAAAGAACGACACCTACGAGGACAAACAATACTACAGCTGGGACGAGCTCATTGCCGATGACCGTAAGGATATTTGGGAGTTCAACCACACGCTACACCCCAACCAGAAGAAATATCCCGGCATGAC
>CAZASQ010000037.1:0-16259 GCA_964487905.1 uncultured Prevotella sp.
ACAAGATGATAGTCTTGTATCACATCCTTGCCCTGCAAGACCATACCTTTCGCGCTCCAAAACCATACCTTTCGCAAGGCAAAACCGCACCTTTGGGAGGGAAAAAGGGCACGTTGAGGAAGAGCGGGAAAAAGAGGCGGGAAATTACCACCTCTCCGCCTGTACCAGAACAAGCGTGGCACACATAATCCAAACGACCATAGTATGCGGTTTTAAAACGTTTCCTGTCAAGACATTAAGAATGAAAGCAATATATACGAAATACGACTTGAAGTTCTTCCTTCGTAACTTTCGTTACCGCGTGCGTTTGCGTCCCGTCAGAGCAAGGGAACGCGGTGTCCTCTACTTCGTATTTGAACCAAACACGAAGCACGCGGGACTGGCCGACCGTTTCAAGGCCGCCATAGCCTTGTACAACCTTTGCAAGAGGTATAATTATACATTTAAGATGTATTGGCAGACTCCGTTCGCGCTGACGGACTACCTTGCGCCCCAAACAAACTGGCCTATGCGTCTTGAACAACTTGAGTACTCCCTGCACGATACGCTCCTTATCAACGAGCAGAACTGGCATCCGATGCCACAACTCAAACCCAACAAGCAGTATCACTGCTACAACTATGTTGGCAACCTGCAGCCACGCGTGTTTGCCGACACGGGGCTGAAATGGTGCGACCTCTTCCATGAGTTGTTCGCCCCAGCTCCGAAGCTAGAGTTGGCCTACCGTGCGCTGGGCATCCCACCCCGTTCCTACATCTCCATTCACATACGCTTCGTCAATGCTTTGGAGTCGTTTGAGCACTCATTTTGGAATAACCATCTTGACACGCAGGAGGAGCGCGACAAGTTGATAGCGCGCTGTAAGCGAGGCATACACGGGATATGCGATGAGCATGCGGGCACGCCGGTATACGTCTTCTCCGACAGCAGCGTGTTCCTCCACTCCATCAGCGACCTGCCCGTCAAGACACTGTCCCACGACAACATCGGACACGTGAGCGAGGGCGTGGGCACTGCAGCACAGCTGAAAGCTTTCCTCGACCTTTACGTCATTTCACAGTCCAAAGCCGTATACCGTCTCATGGCTCCGGAACTGTACAACTGGTCGAGCTACGCACTCACCGCTGCCATCATCGGCGACATTCCCTTCCACGACAGACAGGTGTGAGCCTTTTGGGAAAACCTTGCCCCCCCCTGCTATAACAAAAACAGGGAGAGAGACCTTTTTGGAACGTCCCAATCCCACAATCAACATTCAAAATGATACCCAAGATAATCCATTACTGCTGGTTCGGGCGCGCGCCGCTCCCTGAGCTGGCGCAGAGGTGCATCGCCTCGTGGCGGAGATACCTGCCCGGCTATGAGATAAGGGAATGGAACGAAGACAACTTCGACGTGAACGCCATCCCCTACACGGCCGAGGCCTACGCGCAGGGGAAGTATGCCTTCGTGAGCGACTACGCCCGCTTCTGGATCCTTTACAAGCATGGCGGCATCTACTTCGACACCGATGTGGAGGTGATCCGCCCGATGGACGACATCATCGCCCGCGGCAACTTCATGGGCTGCGAGACCGACTGCCAGAACAAGGCCGCGCCCGTGCAGGGCGCGGGGGGAGTGACGGCGCAGACCGTCAACCCCGGCCTCGGCCTGGGGGTGGTTCCCGGCCTCGGCCTCGTCAAGAAAATGCTCAACAGCTACGAAGGGAGACACTTTGAATACCATCCCGACATTAAAACGCAAGAAACCATTGTACACATCACAACCAAAATCTTGCTTGAGAATGGGATGCGACCTCAAAAAGGCATTACGCGGACAGAGGACTTGTGGATATACCCAGCGGAATACTTTTGCCCGATCAATATAATCACCAATCGTCTCCATATAACTCCGAACACACGCACCATCCATCACTATGCAGGGACTTGGATAGGCAAACGATTTTACTTCAAAAATTTCTTTAAAAAAATCATCCCTGAACGATGGCTTTTAGCCTATAGTTCGATAAAAGCAAAGACAAAACAGACATGACGACAAGTACATTCTACACCTTCTTTTGGATATTCTATTTCCCACTCTGTATCGCCTATAATGACTTACCTACTTTTTCTTATCTTGATGAGGTAATGACGGTAATACTCATGGCGTACACATTCCTAAAAATGGGAAGCAAAAGCGTCAACTATAAGCCTTGTTGTGAATATTTCACCTTTCTTGCCATATTAGCATTTTATGTGGTTTATTCACTTATCCGTAAAGTAAATGTGGCAGAAAGCGTGTGGATGGATCTTGTGCAACAGATTCGTCCATATTCTGTACTATTTTGTACTTGGATATTGGCACCACGATTTAGTCGCACGCAAAAGCATTTAATGCTTTTTGCCATGATAGCCACATTGTTCTCCTGGATTATATATCATCCAGCTGCAATGGATACAGAGTCCGAGTTTCCAGTCTTGGGGCAATTGGCCATTTGCACAGGCATGTCTTACTATTTGTTTAGTAAGGAAACGAAGCGTAACCGATGGATAGCCTTAACACTGGTTTGTACGGGATTGTTGGCTCCCAAGATGAAATTCGTGGGAGAAGTGGTTTGCTTTGTGGCCGTAGTTTTCTTTCTTAAACGGAAATTAGATTTCAAATCATCTAAAACCATCATTTTTCTTAGCATAATTATTAGCCTATGCGTCATTTTAACATGGACACGATTCGATGCCTACTATGTCTCTGGATGGAGCGATGAGAATAAGGCACGTCCAATGACATATAAAACATCCATCCAAGTCTTAAAAGACTATGGCCCATTTGGCCCAGGCATGGGAACTTTTGCAACAAATGCTGCTTGGAAAGTGTATTCACCACTCTATTATAAATATGGTCTCAATAAAGTATGGGGATTGGATGAGGGAGGCGGATTCATTTGCGATGCTTATTACCCGTCTTTAGCCGAGTTCGGCATTGTTGGCGTGTTGCTTTTCCTTATTTTTTGGAAACGGCGGTTGAAAAACCTATCCGCCATCCAAAGTATACGCTTCTACCGTGTTGGGATAATGGCGTTTTTCTGTCTTGCCATAGAAAGTGTTGCCGACTCCTCCTATCTCTCAGGTAAAGGCATGGGGTATTTCATGCTGCTTGGCCTTTGTTTGAATGCCAACCGAACACTGTTATTGTCTAAACCCAAAAGAACAAAAAGCAGAATGCCGAATTAAAAATGATGATAGATTTTTTTTTAACGGGTGTCAAGTTAAGCCTGTCTTTTTCATTCATTTGGGATAAACTTTGGGCTGTATTCTATAAACGCGCTATGAGGCACTGTGGAAAAAATGTTTATCTCCGCCCCATGAGTAGTGATTTGAAAGGCTTGTGGAATATGTCTATTGGCGATGGCACAAGCATCCCCAAAGGAAGTACCTTCTACTGTACGGAAGCCCCACTTACCATTGGAAAGAAAGTTATCTTTGGCCCTCATCCCACGATTATCACGGGCGACCATCGAACAGATGTCATAGGACAGTACATCATGGATGTTCATGAAAAACTTCCCGAAAACGATGCGCCTGTGGTTATTGAGGATGATGTGTGGTGTGGCGCAAATGTCACTATTCTTAAAGGCGTAACTATAGGACACAGTTCTATAGTTGCAGCTGGCTCTGTTGTCACTAGATCATTCCCACCATATAGCATTATTGGTGGAGTCCCAGCAAAACTTTTAAGAATACGATTTACGGAAAAACAAATAGAAGAACATGAAAGGAGACTAAATAAGGATGAGCAAGCGTAAGGTGTTAATTGTTGCCACTTCACGTAAAACCCGTGGAGGTATCACTTCCGTAGTACGGGCTCATGAAACAGGTAAACAATGGAAGCAATTTCATTGCAGATGGATTCAAACACATCGGGATGGCGCATTATGGCGGAAGATGTGGTATCTACTAACAGCATTATTGGAATATATCATATTACTTCCTTTTTATGACATTGTACATATTCATATTGCTACAACACAATCAGCAAGAAGGAAATGCATTTTTTTTGAATTAGCTAAGCTTTTGCATAAGAAAACTATCTTTCATTTCCATCCATCTAATGAAAAGTTTTTGTTTGAGCCATATAACCAAAAGTTATATAGGAGTTTATTTTCTCGTGCTGACCTCGTGTTAGTCCTATCTGAGCAATGGAAAAAATGGATTAAAGATGCATTGGGATTAACAGCACACATAGAAGTCTTGCACAACCCTTGCCCAATAGTAAAGCAATGCAAAAAGCAAAAAACTAAAACCATTTTGTTTGCTGGGACTATTATACCGCGCAAGGGATACGCAGTTCTTATCCAAGGATTTGCAAAAATTGCAAGTAAACATAAAGATTGGTCTGTTGTTTTTGCGGGAAATGGAGAGATTGATAAAGCAAAAAACATCGCTCAAGAATGCGGCATAAAGGAGCAAGTGAAGTTTCTTGGTTGGGTAAGTGGAAAAACAAAAGAATTAGCCTTTCAAGAAGCTTCTATCTATTGTCTTGCAAGTGATGGGGAAGGGTTTCCCATGGGGGTTCTTGATGCCTGGGCATATGGTATTCCATGCGTAGTAACTCCTGTTGGAGGTCTTCCTGATATTCTCAAAGATGGCACAAATGCCCTAATATTCAAAGTTGCAGACACTAATTTACTTGCAAAACAATTAGAACGACTAATTGATGACGATAAACTGCGATTGAAAATAGGAAAAGAATCTTACCTTTTATCAAAGACGGTATTCAATATAGATAATATCAACAAAGAGCTTGGGAACATCTATTCTTGTTTATAACCATTTATTATCCCCATATATACAAATAATTTCAAATAGAGCCTAAAGAAAGGATGAGAATAAATACTTATTTGTATAACCATTACAACTTTTCTTTAACCCCTCTTTGATAAACCAAATAAAGCGAAGCCTTGTTTATGAAGGTATCACCCCTTATCTTTCAATGGTAATGAAAATTCTAATCAATGCTTACGCTTGCAGCCCCGACATGGGCAGCGAGCCAGGCATGGCATGGAACTGGTGTCGGCATCTTGCCAAGCATTGCGAGCTGCACATCATCACCGAAGGAGAGTTTAAGAAAAAGATAGAAGCCGTGCTGCCTGAGTTGTCACAAAGCAAGAATATGCACTTCTATTATAATCCCGTTTCGGAGAACATACGGAGCATGTGCTGGAATCAAGGCGATTGGCGATTCTACAAATATTACAAAGAATGGCAATGGAAAACCTACCTCATAGGTAAGAGAATTTGCGAGGAGAAGCGGATAGACGTGTTACATCAGCTCAACATGATAGGCTTTCGTGAGCCAGGCTATCTGTGGAAACTGTCAAAGGAAACAGGCATCCCATTCGTGTGGGGTCCCGTTGATGCGAAAGATAAGTTTCCTATGGCTTACGCTGACGATGCAAACATCAAAACCAAGGCGTTCCTATGGCTGAAGAACGCCATCACATGCTGGCAATTGCGCCACTCAAAGCGTGTGCGAGAGGCTGCTGCCACCGGTGTTGTGTTTTCCGCCTCAAGCAACTCCGTACGTTCCTTTGAGAAATACATGCATATCTGTTCACCGCTAATCAACGAAACAGGATGCACCATGATACCCAACAACGTGGACAAAACCAAGAACACCTCCACTTTTGACATCCTATGGGTAGGCAAGATGGACTTTCGAAAACAACTTGGGCTGGCCATCAAAGCGGTGGCCAAAGTCGCACAGTCCGACATCTGCTTTCATATTGTGGGCAGTGGCGACTGTACTCCTTATAAGCAGTTGGCCAAAGAGCAAGGCATCGGGAGCCAATGCGTATGGCACGGCGTGGTAAGCCACAATGCTGTGCAGCAGTTAATGCGGCAATGCGACCTGTTCCTATTCACAAGCGTGGCCGAGGGGACTCCTCATGTAGTCTTGGAGGCCATCGCCAACCATCTGCCCATACTCTGCTTCGACACTTGCGGGCAAGGCGATGTGGTGAATGAAACCGTTGGCGTAAAGATTCCACTCACCAACCCCTCACAATCAGCAGAGGACTTGGCAAAAAAACTGACATACCTGCACGACCATCGCGAATGCTTGGAAAGCATGTCTGCCAATTGTTCCAAGCGGCAAGCCGAACTGTCTTGGGACAAGAAAGCCGAAACGATGGTACGATGCTACACTAAAATAAGACATAAACAATAACATCACATAACGTCAGGGATACTTGCAACGGGAAAGGTTCTCCCCACAGAACAGCTTTCAACGCCAAATATACATGTACGAGGATAACGTGAATCTCCTGTTGCTTCTGCGCATCAACACAATACTCCTTATAACAAGCTACCATTACTTGGTGCGTGATACAATCAGCGCATGCCACATCACCATATTACGCTTGAAGCCGCGATTGCCGAAAGTATCTTCATGCTCTCTACAAGCAGGCAGACATGAACGCAGAACAAATCCACAGACACGAGTTGGCCAAGGTTGCCCAGAAACGCTGCTTAAAAGAGAAATCACGTTGGCATTTGCACTCACCAGCATATTTTTATGGCGTATTCTCCGCCTAATCATCAAAAAATTGGCAAAAGCCATCCGCTTTCCAGAATATTCGCGTAACTTTGCAAAAAACAAACAGGAAGCCCGCACCATGAGAAAACGCCGATACCACCCGCCCACCACACACCGGCAACCAGCTGAGCCTCGGGGAATGCTGATGGCCTCATGGACTGTAGACCCGTCAAAGGGCGAGGGGAGCGACCCGGGCGATGCGCGGATAGGCAGGAGACCTTCGGGCGCGTCTGGCCACGAATTGGACGTGAGCGCATCGCCATGGGAGAATGACGGCGGAATGCGGCCGTTCGAAAATGACTTTTACAAGATATAAACCTCTTTATATAACGAGGGCTGCGTGAAGGCCGAAACTTCGGAAATAACAAATCCATAAAAGAATAAAGACCTTCCTTGACGCATCATCCCCCTTGGTAAAATATACTCTGCCAAGGGGGGTGATGCGTAACATTAAGCACGTTTCTAGAAAACAACACAACAAGGGGGGAGGGCTGCATATTGGTGCTTAGAAATGAAAAATCACCTTGAACAAGCGTCGTCGACTGGTATTACGAACTTTCTTACGAGAGCGGCTAACAACTGTCATTTCCGCCATCACGCGTCTTTATGACAAATATTCTTCACAACTCTTTATGGGGGCTACCCACACACCATACGGACTGCCTCACAAAGAATATTTTTGGCCTAAACCTCTCATAACGCGCAACCCAGCATAAGCATGGGCCAAACGCAGAACGCGGAATCTTCCTTATTAGAAGATTCCGCGTTCTGCGTTTATCACCCTCCACACCTCACACCACCACACTTCCCCACCTCGGAATAGCTCAAACAATTATGCTAAAAGAACTCTTTCCGACACAGTATTTACTCCCCACCCTATCACTCAAACCTAAATAATTATCACCCTTATACACCCCGCAAAAGCCTTTTTTACTACTATATGGGACAAAAGCCACCATAAAGTTGGTAATTAAAAATATTATGATTAAATTTGCCATTGACAACAAAAGCCGAATCTTTTATGAGATTTCTATTGCGATTGACCACAACCAATGACAAAGAAGAGTGTTTGCTGCCTATTGACTACCAATATATGCAGTCGGCAGTGATATACAAGATCTTGTGTGCATCCAACGAGGCTTATGCATCGTGGCTTCACAACAACGGATACCAACTTGGTAATGGCAAGCGCTTCAAACTGTTTTGCTACTCACGCTTCCAATTGGGGAGATACCAGCTTGACCGCGAAACACGGACACTCCGCTTAACCGAACATTCAGCCAATTGGACCATTGGCTTTCTGCCCGAGCTGTCTACGACAGAGTTCATACAAGGCTTGATGGGCAACACTTCCTTCACTATCGGCGATAGCAAACATCGCGTGACATTTCGCATCACCAGCGTGGAAGCACTGCAATCACCACCATTTTCTGACGATATGACCTACGAAGCCACATCGCCCGTATGCATCAAGCAACATTCGGATGGTAAAACCATACATCTTGCCCCCTCAAACGTATGCTATGGCGAGGCAATACGTAAGGGGTTGCTTTCCCGTTACGAAGCTCTTCATGGACAGCCTTTTAAGGGCGACTTGTCGGGCTTCAGATTTGAGTTGGAAGAACGCACGGTCAAGTCATCGCTGATCAACATCAAGGGTGTCTACATGCGTGGCTACCGCTATCGATTTCGCCTCATAGCCCCAGTCGAACTCCAAAAGATTGCCTACGATGGCGGACTGGGCGAAGAGTGCTCGCAAGGATTTGGCTTCATAGAAAGAATTGGGAAACGATGAACATAGACATATCTTTATTAAAGGAGAAGCCCGAACTGACAGAAAAGGTATTACTGCGAATTACGCCTTTGGCTCCTCTGTCGATGGTCGCAGAAATGCCAGGAACGTTCTATAAAACGATGCGCCTACCCGACAAACGAATGCTGTGCGGACTCATGGAGAACGCGCTGGGCTGGCACTTATCATGGACAGACCGGGAAAACATCTTGATCTGTTCACGAACACAAAGAGGATTGGACAAGGTTAAGACCGAGGACAGATCAAGCTACGTGCCACTTCTCATGGACTACTTCGAGATAAGCGGCAGGGTAAGAATTGAGAATCTGCACTCCATCTGCTTCTACAAAGACTTATGGAGCAGGGAATTCCGTAGGAAAGACTCGTTGCAAAAACATATTAACGGCTGCCGAAACATCAGCATAGACGTGTTGGCCGAATATCACGTTCTCTTTAACGAGGGGAAAAAAGAGGGAACAGAAAACGAGGAAGACGAGGAAAAAAAGAAAAAAGAGGAAGCCGACCTCAAGCGCAAGGAATGGTGCAAAGAGAACCAAGACAAAGTGCCCATGTATTACACCACCCCCACCGAACGGGAGTTTATGAACTTAGACGGTGAGTTTATGGTGGAAACCCTCATGGACAAAAGGCTACTGCAGCTGCTGCGCGAGAGTCTGCCGATGCGCAACGTAGGCTATTTGGGAACAAGCGAAGGCTGGGTGGACATAGAGATGATATGATGGAACATCCGTATTTGAAATACGCCTTGGCACTGGTTATGAAAGAGAACGACCTTACCGATCCCTCAATGGTAACCGCCGAGATGCTGAAACGAGAGATAGAGAACGGCTTGAACGCATTCTGCATCAAGCCCATGGAGGATTATGTGGGTAAGCAGCAAATAAAGTTTGGCTTTTGCAAGGAAAAGAACAAAGCCTCGGCATTTGTCTTTTTGTCACCTCATGTGATATCATCCGACAAGATGGCAGGCAACCTATACGATGCGGCGAAAAGCAAGCTCGAAATGCCTATTGACAACTTGCTTACAAAAGAGAAAATCACAAAAGGCGTAATGCCAACAACCGGTGAGTACAGCTCTTTTTCATTACAAGGAAGCATAGGCCGAGGCAAGCCCTCTGTCACTCAGCACGACTACTGTCTGGCTCTCATCACAACACTCACGCGCTGGAAGCCAAGTTTGTGCAGACAAGATGATTATTCCAATGTATGTCTGATTCCCGACCTCCCTGTTCCCGACTTGGTGAAATTCATCAAGCTGTTCAAGCGTATATGTAGACAGAAGAACGCTTCAGACTTAATGCTGGGCAACGTTCTGCCAGAGGGCAAAAAGAAAGTAAGTTATAAGCCTATAAGGCCAACCATATTCCGTGGCAACTTTCCCAATGCACCAAGAAGCAGCGCGTTCTTCAGTCTGTCCTTGCTCAGCGTGATAGGAGAGATGACCAAGGAGACGGAAGTGTCAGAGCTTGCCCTCCAAGTGCTCAGCAGTCTGAAAGAAGCCAATATTTACTCCATTGAGTACGGAAAGGCGGAAGTATTCGGCTATCATCATTTTGTGATTGATTTGTCGAGCCGCGGCCATCTCCGCACCATTGTGAGCGCGCTGAGCAAAACCAGACTATATAATAACGAACAAAAAGACGAGAAGCGCAAGTTTGAACTTTTTGCAAGCCGGTTTACCCGGCTACTCAATAGACCGTCCTTTCGGGATTTCCTCGCTTTCAGAGCAGAGTATCCCAAAGGTATTAAACTGTTATTAACCGTTTATTTTATGAAAGTAGAAAAGATAGACGCCGATGTCGTGGCATCTGCGGAAGCATTGGGGAAATGGCTCAACTTTGTTGCCTACTTCTCTGCAGCAAAAGAAATAGGCTCGCAAGAAGGAAAAGTATGGGAGGAGAAAGCCAAGATTCTCTCACAATTGGAGAGTAGTATCATCGCGGCCAAAAGCGGCGATGCGCTGGTGGCGCAAGTAATTGTCAGAGCGGGAAGGCTTTCGGGACATGATGCGCCCAAGGAAGCAACTCTGTTTATGAGAAAAGCCGCAGAGGGAGTTTTGAATTTAGAGCAAGCCAAAAATCTGCTGATGGCATTTTCAAGAGTTCGCTCTGAGAAAGCCAATCCTAAAGATGCTCCAACAGACGATACAGAGAGCGAAACAAAGGAAGACTATAGTGAGATTTGAAATTAAAAAATGCAATTATGATCATACAAGGAATTTTGGTGTCTGTTCTGACACCTTTTGAGAACCATATGGCCAATGGAGGAGAGAAACTGTTGGGCAATGCATCATCCATCAAAAGAAGACCCGATGGAAGAGTTTACGTATCAGGACAAATGCAACGCCACGTACTGTTCTCGGCAATAGACCGGCTGAACCAAGACGACCCCGACAAGGGCGATACGTTCGTATCCAACGGCGATGGCGTTTCCAACTTAATAGAAAAGGACTTGCGCGCCGACATGGGCGGCTTCATGCATCCCTCAAAAGGCGACTATTCGGGACGACGCACATCGCCTTTGTCCGTCACACCTGCTGTTGCAGAAGAAGAGAGCCGAATCGGACGCGACCTGCTTCTGCGCATCAAGGAGGACATGTCGGCTACGGCCAAAGACCAAGCCATCGCAACGCGAGAGTTTAGCGAGGCCGACAATATGCGGATGAACTTCTTCCTTGACATCACCTCCCTAAGCCTTGCCAAAACTTTCAAATACGAGAAAGAATTTCATATCGAGACAATTACGCACAAGTTTGCAATCGAAGCCGAGCGCAAGCGCAGGGTACGGCTGTTCCTCAATGCCACACGAATGATGAACGACTATGCCAACCAAGCGCGCAACGCGGTTTGCGGTGAGCCACAAAAGGTACTGATTGTATTTGACCCCTCATTGAGCAGGAAAGCCTCCCGCTACTTCTCTGCCAATGAGAACGAGCGAAAAAACATACTGAAAGAACTTGCCCAACGAGAAGCAATATATTTTCTGGGAGATGATACAGAAGTAGAAAATATGAGCGTTGCAGACGCCTATGCTGCCGCATTGCGGTATTTGGAAGAAAATGAGCTGTATTGCGCAAACATAAGCGATGATGAGGTTACCACTTTCCAAAAGGTATTTGAGAACAACAGCTCAAAACCAGTAAAAGCAGAAAAGGGCAAGACAAACAAGAAAATAGAAGAACTGAATTTAGGTATCTGATAGAATAGAGCATGCCTAAAAGCAACACCCTAAATAGTGTTTTGTTGGCAAAGCCTTCCGGCGTTACATTAGAGCAACACACTTCTGATGTAATGTCGGAAGCTAAAAACTTGTGCCATTTTTTGAAAGCCTCATGCCGTAAATACGAAACATTTTCAATGGGCAAAAGCCTTACGCAACGTGTTGTCATAGCTGCCAAGGCACATGATTTGGGGAAACGATGCCAGCAATGGCAGACGGCATGCCGACTGGATTACAACAGCTTTTCGGAATGGAAGAAAGAGCACCCACAAGCCGATTTCGAAGAATATGAAAAAGAAGCAGGAACTGATGCAGGGAAAGCAATTCGCAAGAGTAACGTCAGGCATGAGTTCTATTCCTTGAAATACAGCCGCAAGCAGAAGCTCCCTCTACCTTTACAAGCCGCCATCGCCGCTCACCACTCTAAGCTAAGCCATGCTTTTGAGAAAAGATGGGAAGATGGTGGTTTCAAGGAATACTGGAAAAACTTCGCACGGGAATCGAACGCCATCATAGAGAAAGAGGATTTTGCCCTTCTATCCGCCAAAGTCTATGAATTTAATGGGGTGAGAGGGCTTTTAAGATTGGCCGACCATAGGGCAAGTGCCCAAGAGGAAAACGAGGCAATGGCGCGGCTCACGCGCTTTGAGTATCAATTCCCATTCCCCACAAAACGTGGCGTGCAAAAACTGATGGAGGAGCACTGGCAAGAGGATGTCTTGCTTGTGCGTGCCCCAACGGGAGCGGGAAAGACAGACGCCGCACTATTGTGGGCATCCCAACAAGTGCAGAGTCAACGGGCAGACAGAGTGATCTTGGCAATGCCCACACGATTCACATCCAACGCATTGGCTATTAACGTGGCCAATACACTTTCAGACACCGGCTTATATCATTCAAGCGCGTGGCTTACGGCAACCCTAAACAGCAATAGAAAGGAAGCCTTTGCCCAATTGCAACACGCCCGTTTGTTGCTCACTCCGCTAACAGTATGCACAATTGACCACTTGCTCATGTCGCTGACAATAACGCGTGAAGAGCACCATCTGACAGGGTTCAACATGGCCAATGCCTGCCTTGTCATTGACGAGGCTGATTTCTACGATGACTTCACCATGGCAAACATCATGTTCCTGCTTAAAGTCATGCGCGAATGGAAAGTGCCCGTACTGCTGATGAGTGCCTCTATGCCATCATCAATGCCACACATGATAAACTATTACACGGGGTTCAACGTCCAAAACATATTGGAGGATACTGCCGATACAGAGAGAATACGATTTGAGCTGGCAGAAAAAGTGGATTATGAGGATTTCCCAGAACTAATAAAATGGTTTGACTTGTGCATCAACAAGGGAAATGGCATTATATACGTAAACACCGTAGAGAAAGCCATTGCGTGCTATTCCTGCTTGGAGCAACGACTTTGGGAAACAGACAAGAACGTGCGCCTATACCTCTATCATAGCCATTTCACGGAAACGGACAAGCAAAAAAAAGAACAAGAGTTGATCGAGGCTCTTGGCCGCAAGGCCTGGGAAGAGGGAAAAGCCAGTGGCATTGCCATATTGACGCAAATCGGGGAAATGAGTATCAATATCAGTTCAGAGATTATGCTGTCCGACTTGTGCCCAATAGACCGCCTTATACAAAGGGCGGGCAGGCTGTGCCGCTTTGACAAAGACAAAAGAGGAGTGTTGTATTTGCTGCGTCCAAAGAAGAACGGCAGTTTGTACCCTGCCCCATATGGTGAATACGACCCAAGAAATAACACTTGGATTCCAAGTCCTCACTTAGCCGGCACTGACAAACGATTGGAATTAGGCGAATACAGCTCTGACAGATTAACGAAAATGCTGAATGATGAGTATCGCGACAAGCTCCATCTATCTTATAGAGCAGAGAAAAATGCACAAGTACTGAAAGAAATGTTTGTGAACAATTGGCTTATCAATCCCAAAGAGCAAACAAACATAGAAGACGAAGACACCATGGAATGGAAAAGCAGGGACATTGGCCCACAAAAGATTGTGTTTGTTCGCAAGCCAGAATCCAAACGGATGAGTAAAAGAGAATTTCAAGAGTATGGATTGTTGTATGGAATAAACATACCACTTTATAAACTAAGTAAAATCAGAAAAGCCCATCACATAGATCAAGAAACGGTGTTCATTGGCAATACGCTCGATGGACAACTCCAACCAATAGATATTGTCAGAGAAGGATTCTATGACGAGAGATTGGGCTTGAACCTTTCAGCCTCAAAGGAGGAGGATTACTTCTTATGACAATCACGGGAACACATTTTGGATATTATCAGCTGTGCCACCGCAAACTTTGGCTTTTTGCAAATGGCATCAGCATGGAACACACATCGGAACTCGTCTACGAGGGGAAGCTTATACACGAGGAAAGCTATCCGCAACGCTCATCACGCTACGAGGAAGTGTTGCTGGATGGCATACGAGTGGACTACTACGATGCGCGCAACAAAGTAATACACGAAGTTAAGAAGTCGAACAAAGTGGACTACGCCCATGAATGGCAGCTGAAATACTACATGTATGTTTTTGAGCGTCACGGAATTGATGGCGTGCAGGGCATTTTGGAATATCCAGTGCTGCGCAAGACAAGCGAGGTGCTGCTAAGCGATGTAGATCGCGAAAGCATTCAAGAGATGATCGCAGACATAGAGCGGATTGCCACACAGGAGGAATGCCCTCCTTGTGCAAAGAAAGGCATCTGCGCCAAATGCAGCTACTTCGACTTCTGCTATGCAGAGGATGCCATAAACGAATAATTAGAAAAAGGGAAAAGACTATGAAGCGTTCATTTTATTTATTCAACCCTGGCACGCTGGAGCGGCGCGACAACACGCTGAAATTCACTGCAGTGCTAACAGACGAGGAAGGACAAGAGCACGAACAACAGCCACGCTACATCCCCATAGAAGACGTGGCAGAGCTGTTCTGCTTTGGAAGTCTACGGGCAAACAGTGCCTTGTTTAACTTCTTAGGACAGAAAGACATACCCATACACTTTTTCGACTATTACGAAAACTATACCGGCAGTTTCATGCCCCGTGACGGTCTACTTTCTGGACGCGCATTGCTGGCTCAGGCCAAAGCACACAGCAGCAAAAAAAGAAGAACAGATTTTGCGAGGAAATTCATACAGGGCGCAGCATGGAACATGGTGATGAATCTCAACTACTATCATCGCCGTGGCAAAAACCTTGACGAAGAGATAAAAGGCATTAAATCATTCACGGACACGCTTTCCGATGCAAAGAACGTGGAAGAAGTGATGGGCATTGAGGGCAACATACGCAGAATCTACTATGCCGCCTTTGATACAATTATTGATAATTTCTGCATGGGCGCACGATCGAAACTTCCACCGAAGAATGAGGTCAATGCCCTTATTTCCTTCGGCAATATGCTGTGCTATGCAGAAACCTTGCGCGCCGTCCATCAAACCCAACTCAATCCCACCATCAGCTTCCTGCATACTCCTGGCGAGCGCAGGTATTCCCTATGCCTTGACATATCGGAAATATTCAAGCCCATAATCGTTGACAGGGTTATCTTTAAGGTTCTCAACAAACAACTCCTACAAGCACAGCATTTCGACCATAAGCTCAACAGTTGCCTGCTCAACGACAAAGGGAAAAAGATATTTGTGCGCGCGGTGGAAGACCGATACAACGAGACTTTCCGACATCGTTCGCTCGGACGCAACGTCAGCTACCGCCACCTCATCAAGTTGGAATGCTACAAACTGCTGAAAGACATTCTCGGCATAGAAGAATATAAACCCTTTAAAATGTATTGGTAATGTACGTAATTCTTGTTTATGACGTTGGTGTAAAGCGCGTTGCACGTATGCTGAAACTCTGCCGCCAATACCTCAACTGGATTCAGAATTCGGTATTTGAAGGAGAGTTATCAGAGGCCAAAATGAGGGAACTAAAGTATAAAATAAATCAGATTATAGACAAAAACGAAGACAGCGTTATTATATTTGCCAACAAAATGGGATACAACATGAATCGGGAGATTATCGGCAAGGAGCGTATGTCGACCGACAATTTCTTATAAACAAAGAGTACGCCACCATGTCTTGCACCAAATGCATATCACTGACCAAGCCACCCTATACCACCAACAGCAACATAATAGGCATATCTTACACGAATATGCTTTTGGTCAAAGGTATTTCGGTTTCAGCCACAGCATCCTCCCCCCGCTCACACCAAACGTATACTGTCTGCCAAGGAAGCGATTTCCTCTCTGGATTCAATTCTGCCCACATCTTACACTAAACGCATATCACTCTATAACAACTAACATCCCTGAGCGTTCTTTGACTTATTGCTACAAAATGGTACTATTTGATTTCAAATAGGAGAACTCACCAATGGACATACTCTCAACCATCTTGCCACTATAAGATGCTACTTAATTCTGATGAGGAATCTTAATCGGAAAACTTTTCGGATTAATTGTCGAACCCCCATAGTTTTTTTATTTTCCCACATCGACATTTTTATAATACTTTTTTCTTACCTTTGCAGTCCGAAAACATCAGTGTTATTCGCATCTCCACCCACTTATCAAAGTGGGTCTTACTCGTACCTTTATGGAATTGAAAC
>CAZASQ010000038.1:0-16237 GCA_964487905.1 uncultured Prevotella sp.
TTGTTCTTTGATTTCCCGGAATGCTTTCCACGCATTCACCACTTTCTGCTGTTCGTCTGGAGATGGTAGTGGAAATTCAATATCAAGGAAACGCGGCCAATCCAAGTTGGCTCGAACACTGGAATCACTAATGAACCAACCATATCGATCACTCTCGGCTCGATTAAAATACATGAAAAAGTATTCTGGCAAAACTTTTTTATCATCGTTGATGACAAATGTTGTATATGCAGGAGAGACTAAAGCTGGTTGTTCATTGTCGTATAATCCGATTCGAATACAAATGTCTCTCCCAGTCTGCATCCCGCTAAATACGAACATTCCTTTTGTGACAAATTTATACTTGGCTATATCTACTCCATCCAAATTTGCAACAGTAGGCATAAATGTTTTGTCTCGATTTATACCGATTACAGGATAGTTGACACTTGCAGAGTTTCTCTCATCACACTGTTCGATATAATCCCCCAGCCGAACCCATTTTACATTACTCGCTCCCATATCACTCCTCCATTCCGTGTTGTTCCAGAAAGAAACGTTTTTGCTGTTCTATCTCTCGGCTCAACTCTTCCTCCGTCGGCATATAAGCCATATATTTGGCTGCAAAAAGTTGCTCGCTACCGTTAAGTACGGAGTATTTAGCCAAGACTTTATCAGTTTCGGTACAGAGCAGTATGCCTATTGTTGGGTTATCATTCTCATCTTTTACAAGGTCATCATACATCCGAACATACATATCCAATTGCCCCACATCTGCGTGTGTCAGAGGATGTGTTTTCAATTCAAACAACACGTAACGTTTGAGCTTGATGTTATAGAACACAAGATCGATGTAAAAATCACCTGTGTCCGTTGAAATGTGTTTCTGCCTATCGACAAATGCAAAACCACGTCCCAATTCCATGATAAATTGTTGCAGGTGATCTATTAAGGCTTGTTCCAACTGGCTTTCGTCATATTTGCTATCCTTGCGGAAGCCTAAAAACTCGGCAACCACCGGACTTTTTATATATTCCAATGGATCATTGGCTTCAATATCAGGAGAGGGTAACGCCAATCCTTCCCTTACACAAGCCATACGGCGGCCATAGTATTGCGTACCAATGTTGCGATTGAGTGTCCTTACACTCCACATCTGCTCCGATGCCTCTTTTACATACCACTCTCTGGCTTTAGGGTCTGCAACCTGTATAATCGAGCGGAAGTGCGACCAAGTCAGATTGTGAACACGCGTGTTCACAATCTCCAAATTATTGAAACACAGATAAAATTGGCGAAAGTAATCCAAATTTCGCTTGCTGAATGTACTACCGTATTTAGGCATCAGCTGTTCTGCCAATGTTTTAATCAACCGAGTACCATACTGCGCACGAGCTTCTCCATGCTGTTCTTCTTCCACTATTCGCCGCCCAATGTGCCAATAGGTAAGTACCGTAATTTGATTGGCTGCCGCGTATGCTTGTTGACGGCCTTGTTCAATAATACTCCGAATATCAGAAACCAGTTTATCGGTTGTCACATGTTGCAGCTTATTCTTCTCCATAACCTAAAACTTTGAAAGCGTTTATAAGTTCCGTTTCGTTTGCATCCCATCTTTTCTTCAATTCATCAAATTTACAACTCATTTCTGAAAGGGCAGACTTATAGTCTATTTCCGTATCACGGTCTATAAACTCAATGTATCTGGATGGAACAAGGGAATATCCCTTTTCTTGAATTTCGTCACGATGTGCTGCATAGTATAATTCCGGCTCGGCATACTCGACAAAATTCTCAGTTTGCCAATCAAGGTATATTTGACGCACCCTGTCTATTTCCGTCTCCGACAAACGGACGTATTTCTTTTCATATATGTTATTGTTCCATGTACGCAAGTCGATGAAAAGAATTTCACCCGAACGGTCGCGAAGTAGTCTGCCATGCCATGGACCACCTTTCTTGTTGTTGCTCAAAATCCAAAGGGTGACGGATATGTCGGTAGAATAAAACATATTGCGCGGTAAAACGACAATAGCCTCTACCTTGTCGCTTTCAATTAGCTGCCTGCGTATTCCCTGCGTATCGCTGTCATCCAAAGCTCCATTAGCAAGCAGGAAGCCCGCTACTCCACGACTGACATTCAATTTGTTCAGGATATGAAGAATCCACGCATAGTTGGCATTGCTGACAGGAGGAATACCATAGCCTTTCCATCGGGGATCGGTCTCAAAGTCTCCATATTCGGCATATTTCTTCAAATTGAACGGCGGATTAGCCATGATGTAATCAAACTTACGATCCTTATGCTGATCGTCTGAAAAAGTGGACACGGCTCTGTCGCCCAAATGGTAAGAGATGCCCCGGATAGCCAGATTCATCTTTGCAAGGCGATATGTTGCAGGTTCTGATTCTTGCCCATACACATTGACGGCTTTGGTATTTCCACCATGAGCCTCAATGAACTTCGCTGCTTGAACAAACATGCCTCCGGAACCACAACAAGGATCATAGACCGTACCATCAAAAGGTTCAATGAGAGACGCTATAAGCTCTACGATAGAATGCGGCGTGTAAAACTCTCCCTCCTCTTTGTCTGCATTGATTGAGAACGCTTGCAAGAAATACTCATACACACGGCCTATAAGGTCATGGTCATTAAATTTCTGTGGGTCTATCTTGTTTATTTCATCTACTACACTTTTCAACACTCCTGGTTCAAGGGCTGTTTTCGTGAAGATCTGCTGTGGAAGGGCATTTTTCAATTTCGGTTCGTTGTCATCCAAAGTCTTTATCGCCGTATCGAAAGCAACCGCCATGCCGTTAGGCGATGTGAGAATCAGTTTGTCCCAAAAGGTTTCATCCGTCAGAAAGAACACCCCGTCCTGCATATACTGATTGGGACGTGAAAGTTGCTGTTCAATGAAATCCGCATTATTAATGCCCTGCACTTCCACTATCTCATGCCTGATTTTCTCCTTTTGCAGCTTGAACCGTTCGCCTATGAATTTCAAAAAGACAAGGGTCAACAGCAAATCGCGCTTGTCTGTCATGGCAGCACGCCCACGCAGACTGTTACGACAATTGAATAGTATCGTCTCAAGAGATTCTTCCTTTGCTGGTTTATTTCGTTTCTTGGCCATTCTGCTATTTTATGTATATATCCAATATGACAGCAAAGTTACAACTTATTTAGGAATATTTTGGATGGAATGAGTTATATTTTACGACACAGCGGGTACAAAATGAGCAAATCGCCAAGTGCAATCATCCCCCCTCTACCATCTCACATATACCAACAAAAAAGCCGCAAGCGGACTCCATGAATCCAGCTTGCGGCTTCTTGATTATGCTTATGCCCTCACTGTGGTGGGGCAAACTGTGCTATGCCTCTTCGGCGGGAGCTGCGGCCTCTACCTCGGCCTCGTTCTCCTTCACCTCGCGGTTGGCAAAGTCGATGACGTTCTTGCGGTTGGCAACGATGCGATCGTGCTCCTCCTGCGAACCTACGATGAGTTTCTGCCACTGCTTCAGACCCGTACCGGCAGGGATGAGGTGACCGCAGATAACGTTCTCCTTCATGCCCTCCAAGTGGTCGGACTTGCCACGGATGGCGGCCTCGTTGAGCACCTTTGTTGTCTCCTGGAAGGAAGCAGCACTCATGAAGCTCTTTGTGCCCAAAGCGGCGCGGGTGATACCTTGCAACACCTGCGTGGCCGTGGCCGAATGGGTGTCGCGCACCTGCACTTGACGCAAATCGCGGCGCTTGAGCATACTGTTCTCATCGCGCAACTTGCGCACGGTGATGATCTGTCCCTTATAGAGCGTCTCGGAGTCGCCAGCATCGACAACGACTTTCTTACCCCAGATGCGATCGTTCTCGGCGGCGAAGTCGAGCTTGTCCACAAGGTCTTGCTCCAAGAATGTGGTATCGCCCGGATCGTTGATTTGCACCTTACGCATCATTTGGCGAACGATAATCTCGAAGTGCTTGTCGTTGATCTTCACACCCTGCAAGCGATAGACGTCCTGCACCTCATTGACGATGTACTCCTGCACAGCCGTGGGACCCTTGATGGCAAGGATGTCGGCCGGAGTAACCACACCATCGGAGAGCGGTGTTCCGGCACGCACAGCATCATGCTCCTGCACCAGAATCTGCTTGGAGAGGCTAACGAGATACTTGCGCTGCTCGCCCGTCTTGGACGTGACAATGATCTCGCGGTTACCACGCTTCACCTTGCCCATCATGACCTCACCATCGATCTCGCTGACCACAGCGGGGTTGGACGGATTGCGCGCCTCGAACAACTCAGTGACACGGGGCAAACCACCAGTGATGTCGCCTGCACCACCCACGGAACGCGGAATCTTGACGAGGGTCTGGCCAGAGGTAATCTTCGTGCCCTCCTGCACCACCTGCTCCAAGTGACCGCCCACGGGCAAGTTGTAAGTACCATATATATCGGCAGGAGCATAAGTGCCATCATCTTGCTTCGAAGCACCTTCCTTGATAATGTCCACTGTGGGCACGCGGTTCTTGTCCTTGGACTCGGTGATGATACGCTCAGTAAGTCCGGTGGCATCATCAGTCTCCGAACGATAGGTGACACCATCGATAACATCGTGCAGATGGAGCACACCCGCATATTCACTGACGATGACGGCGTTGAACGGATCCCACTTACAGATGAGGTCGCCCTTCTTCACCTTGTCGCCCTGCTTGAAATAGAGCGTTGAACCGTAAGGCACGTTCTCCGTGGAGAGCACAATACCCGTATTGATGTCGACAAAGCGAATCTCGCTCAGACGGCTGACAACCATCTTGCACTTGCGCTCCTCATCATCGACAAAGTCAACCGTGCGCAGCTCATCGAACTCAACCTTGGCATCGTTCTTGGCCACAATGCTGGCATTGGCAGCAGCGTTACCAGCCACACCACCTGCGTGGAACGTACGGAGAGTAAGCTGCGTACCCGGCTCACCAATGGCCTGGGCGGCAATCACACCAACAGCCTCGCCAAGCTGAACCATGCGTGCCGTGGCCAAGTTGCGACCATAACACTTCATGCAGACGCCCTTCTTGCTCTCACAAGTAAGCACCGAACGAATCTCGACCATCTCGATGGGCGAATCCTCAATGATGCGGGCTTTCTCCTCGGTAATCTCCTCACCAGCAGCAACAATCAACTCATTGGTGTTGGGGTGAATCACATCGTGAACAGACACACGGCCAAGGATGCGCTCATAGAGCGTGGAAATAACCTCATCGCCATTCTTCAGCGCACGGCACTCCAAACCACGCAGCGTGCCACAGTCTTCCTCGGTGATGATCACATCGTGCGACACATCGACCAAACGACGAGTGAGGTAACCTGCATCGGCAGTCTTCATAGCCGTATCGGCAAGACCCTTACGGGCACCGTGAGAGGAAATGAAGTACTCCAACACGCTCATTCCCTCCTTAAAGTTGGAAAGAATAGGATTCTCAATGATCTGCGCGCCCTCGGCACCAGCCTTCTGCGGCTTGGCCATCAGACCACGCATACCAGCAAGCTGGGCAATCTGATCGGCAGAACCACGCGCACCGGAATCAAGCATCATGTAAACGGCGTTGAATCCCTGGTCGGCCTCGGTCATGTGCTTCATCACAGACTGCTTGAGGTTGTTGTTGACGTGGGTCCACGCGTCAATCACCTGATTATAACGCTCCTTGTCGGTGATGAAGCCCATCTCGTAGTTGGCCTTCACTTGGTCGACCTCGTCCTGTCCCTTCTGCACGATGCCAGCTTTCTCGTCCGGCACAATAATGTCGTCGAGGTTGAACGAAAGACCTGCAAGGTAAGCCATGCGATAACCAAGGTTCTTGATTCCGTCAAGGAACTCGCAGGCACGAGCCATACCCACGGCCTTGATAACATCGGCAATCAGTCCGCGAAGACTCTTCTTGGAGATAACGCCATTGAAGTAGCCAATCTCGTCGGGAACTATTTGGTTGACGATGACACGACCGACAGAGGTCTCGACCATACGCTCGGTGAGTACACCATCTACAAGGTCTTTCACGCGGACATTCACCTTAGCATGGAGATCGCACTTACCCTCATTGCGGGCAACGAGTGCCTCTTCGGGGCCATAGAACGTCAGTCCCTCGCCAAGCGCACCAGGACGAATCTTAGATATATAGTAGAGACCAAGCACCATGTCCTGCGAGGGGACGGTGATGGGCGCGCCATTGGCAGGATTCAAGATATTGTGGCTCTCAAGCATGAGGATCTGCGCCTCAAGCACGGCCTCATTGCTCAACGGAAGGTGAACAGCCATCTGGTCGCCATCGAAGTCGGCATTGAAAGCCGTACAAGCCAACGGATGAAGCTGAATAGCCTTACCCTCAATGAGCTTCGGCTGGAATGCCTGAATACCAAGACGGTGAAGCGTCGGGGCACGGTTGAGCAATACGGGATGACCTTTCATCACGTTCTCCAAAATGTCCCAAATGACGGACTCACGGCGATCAACGATCTTCTTGGCACTCTTCACCGTCTTCACAATACCGCGCTCAATGAGCTTACGGATAATGAACGGCTTGTAAAGCTCGGCTGCCATGAGCGTGGGCAGTCCGCACTCACCCATCTTCAACTCCGGGCCTACGACAATGACGGAACGAGCCGAATAGTCGACGCGCTTACCCAAAAGGTTCTGACGGAAGCGGCCTTGCTTACCCTTCAAGGAGTCGGAAAGTGACTTCAAAGGACGGTTGCTCTCACTCTTCACGGCCGAAGACTTGCGGGAGTTGTCGAACAAAGAATCAACAGCCTCTTGCAACATGCGCTTCTCGTTGCGCAAAATCACCTCGGGGGCTTTGATCTCAATCAGTCGCTTCAAACGGTTATTGCGAATGATGACGCGACGATAGAGGTCGTTGAGGTCGGAAGTAGCAAAACGGCCACCATCCAGCGGCACGAGCGGACGCAAATCCGGCGGAGTGACGGGCACTATCTTCATGATCATCCACTCAGGACGGTTGACCTCCTTGGACTGGATGAAAGCGTTGACAACCTGAAGACGCTTCAAAGCCTCCGTCTTGCGTTGCTGACTGGAGTCATTGGCAGCACGCTCACGCAACTCTCCCGCCAGACGGTCAAGTCCGGACACGCCATTGGCATCCTCACGGGAAAGCTCACAAAGAAGATCGTAAATGGCCTCTGCACCCATCTTGGCGATGAACTTCTTCGGATCATCGTTGGGCAGGTCTTCGTTGCTCTCGGGCAGTTTATTGTCGATGATGTTGATGTACTCATCCTCACTCAACAGATCAAGGCGGTGAGAGCCGTTGAGGTCTTCATCGCCCTCGCTCTCTTTCATGCCCTCAACCACACCAGGCTGAACAACGATGTACTTCTCGTAGTAAATGACCTGCTCGAGTTTCTTGGTCGGCAAGCCCAAAAGATAACCGATCTTATTGGGAAGGCTGCGGAAATACCAAATATGGGCAACGGGAACTACCAGTTCAATATGGCCGGCACGCTCACGACGCACTTTCTTCTCTGTTACCTCAACACCGCATCGGTCGCAAACGATACCCTTGTAACGAATACGCTTGTACTTACCACAGGCGCACTCATAGTCTTTCGTGGGGCCGAAGATGCGCTCGCAGAACAGACCGTCGCGCTCGGGCTTATAAGTACGGTAGTTGATCGTCTCCGGCTTGGTCACCTCACCATAGGAGTTTTCCAAAATCTCCTCGGGAGAAGCCAAACCGATGGTAATCTTCGAGAAATTACTCTTAACTTTATTGTCTCTTTTAAAAGCCATGTTCTACTTTCTGTATTTGGGGTGTACGTTTAATCCAGTTTGATGCTCAGACCCAATCCGCGCAACTCATGGAGCAGCACATTGAGGGACTCGGGGATACCCGGCGTGGGCATAGCGTCGCCCTTGACGATGGCCTCGTAAGCCTTAGAACGACCCACAACGTCATCGGACTTGATGGTAAGGATCTCTTGCAATACGTGCGATGCACCGAAGGCCTCAATGGCCCAAACCTCCATCTCTCCGAATCGCTGTCCACCGAACTGCGCCTTTCCACCAAGCGGCTGCTGGGTGATCAAGCTGTACGGACCAATGGAACGCGCGTGCATCTTGTCCTCAACCATGTGGCCGAGCTTCAAGAAGTAGGTGATACCCACCGTTGCCGGCTGGTCAAAGCGTTCACCCGTCTCACCATCATAGATATAGGTGGAGCAAAGGTTGGGAAGACCAGCCTTGTCCGTCCATTCCTTCAAGTCATCAAGTTTGGCACCATCGAAGATAGGCGTAGCGAACTTAACGCCCAAACGCTTACCCGCTGCACCAAGAATGGCCTCGAAAATCTGTCCGAGGTTCATACGAGAAGGCACACCCATCGGGTTAAGCACAAGGTCTACGGAACGGCCATCCTCCAGGAACGGCATATCCTCCATGCGAACCACCTTCGATACGATACCCTTATTACCATGTCGACCGGCAAGCTTGTCACCCACCTGAATCTTACGCTTCTTGGCAATGTACACCTTGGCCATCTGCAACACACCAGAGGGAAGCTCATCACCAATAGTAATGGCGAAATTGCGACGCTTCAGTTCTGCATCCAGCTGCTTGTACTTGCGTATGTAGTTCATGATAAGACGCTGAATGAGCGTATTCGTATGCTCATCATCCGTCCAACCATTGCTTTGGATGCCCTCATAGTCGAGATTCTTCAGCGCGGCAGTGGTAAACTTGCTGCCCTTGGTGATAATCTCTGCATTGGAGTAATCTCTTACGCCTTGGCTGACCTTGTCCTCAGTAAGTTCCAAGAGCTTCTCCACGAGAATATCCTTCAAATCCTCATTCTTGGCCTCGTACTCCTCGGCTATCTTCTGCAGCGTAATTCTGTCCTTACGCTTGCTCTCCGTGGTCTTGGAAGCACGGGAGAAGAGTTTCTTATCGATAACGACACCGCTCAAAGAAGGATTAGCCTTCAAGGAAGTATCCTTCACATCGCCAGCCTTGTCACCAAAGATGGCACGCAGGAGCTTCTCCTCCGGCGACGGATCGCTCTCACCCTTAGGAGAAATCTTACCAATCATGATGTCGCCCGGCTCCACACGCGCACCAATGCGGATGATACCCGTCTCGTCAAGATCCTTGGTGGCCTCCTCACTGACATTGGGAATATCGGATGTGAACTCCTCAACACCGCGCTTGGTGTCGCGAACCTCCAACGAATATTCGTCTACATGAACAGAAGTGAGCACGTCATCACGAACCATGCGCTCTGAGATAACCACGGCATCCTCATAGTTATAGCCCTTCCAAGGCATATAAGCCACAAGGAGGTTTCTTCCCAAGGCCAGCTCACCTTGCTCTGTGGCATATCCCTCTGTAAGAATATCACCCTTGTCCACACGCTGTCCCTTGTTGCAAATAGGACGCAGGTCGACAACCATGTTCTGGTTGGTACGACGGAACTTGGGGATTCGATATTCCTTGAGAGCCGGCTCAAAGCTGACAAACTCATCATCCTCAGAACGATCATAGAGAATACGGATGGTTGTAGCGTCAACATACTCAATGACACCAGGGCCTTCAGCCGTAATCATCGTACGAGAATCCTCACAAACCTGCTTCTCCAATCCTGTTCCCACAATCGGGGCGTCATTGTGAAGCAAAGGCACAGCCTGACGCATCATGTTACAACCCATCAGCGCACGGTGACCGTCATCGTGCTCCAAGAAAGGAATCAGACCTGCAGACACAGAGGCAATCTGCTGCGGCGAAACGTCCATGAGGCTCACCTGCTCTGGAGAGACCACAGGATAGTCGGCATCCTGACGGCACTTCACAAACGTACGGATGAAGCTGCCATCATCATTCAGCGGCGCATTGCCCTGACCAATGATTCTCTCTTCTTCTTCCTCAGCCGTAAGGAAAGTAACCTGCTTGTTCTCCATGTTCACCTTGCCATCCTTAACTCTACGATATGGCGTGACAATAAAGCCGAGATCGTTTATCTTGGCATAGAGGCAAAGCGAAGAAATCAGACCAATGTTCGGACCCTCAGGCGACTCAATCGGGCAAAGACGGCCATAGTGCGTATAGTGAACGTCACGCACCTCAAAGCCTGCACGCTCACGCGACAATCCACCAGGGCCAAGGGCAGAGAGACGGCGTTTGTGAGTAACCTCGGCAAGCGGGTTCGTCTGATCCATAAACTGGCTCAGCGGATTGGTGCCAAAGAAAGAGTTGATGACACTGGATATAGTCTTCGCGTTAATAAGGTCTGTCGGTTGGAACACCTCATTATCACGAACATTCATGCGCTCGCGGATGGTACGAGCCATACGAGCCAATCCAATAGAGAACTGGTTGGCCAACTGCTCACCAACAGTACGCACACGACGGTTAGAAAGGTGATCGATATCATCAACCGTCGCATTGGAGTTGATCAGCTTGATGAGATATTTGATAATCTCAATAATATCTTCCTTGGTGAGCACACGCACATCTGCGTCTGTGTTCAAGCCAAGTTTCTTGTTGATACGGTAGCGTCCAACCTCGCCTAAATCATAGCGTTTGTCAGAGAAGAATAAGTTTTGGAACACCTCACGCGCACTGGCATCATCGGCTGCGTCAGCATTGCGAAGCTGACGATAGATGTAGTTGACTGCCTCTATCTCAGAGTGACTGGGGTCTTTCTGCAACGTGTTGAAGATAATGGCATACTTGTTGGCCATATCCTCATCCTTATGAAGAAGGATGGAGGACACTCCACTCTCAAGGATTTCATCGATATTGTCAGGTGTAAGCTCCGTTTCGCGCTCCACGATAATCTCGTTGCGCTCAATGGAAACGACCTCACCCGTGTCCTCATCCACGAAATCCTCATTCCAGCTCTTCATCACGTTACCAGCCAACTTACGGCCAATGGCAACCTTGAGGTTCTTCTTGTTGACCTTAACTTCCTCGCAAAGGTCGAATATCTGCAAAATGTCCTTGTCCGACTCATAACCGATGGCACGCAACATCGTTGTCACAGGAAGCTTCTTCTTGCGATCGATGTAGGCATACATCACATTATTAATATCGGTAGAGAACTCAATCCATGAACCCTTGAACGGAATAATGCGCGCACTGTACAGCATCGTTCCATTGGCGTGCTGGCCTTGGCCAAAGAACACACCCGGCGAACGGTGCAGCTGCGACACAACCACACGCTCGGCACCATTAATAACAAACGTGCCATTGGCTGTCATGTAAGGAATCGTACCAAGGAACACGTCCTGAATAAACGTGCCGAAATCCTCATGGTCAGGATCCGTACAATAGAGCTTCATCTTTGCCTTCAACGGAACGCTATAAGTCAGTCCACGCTCAAGACACTCCTCGATGGTGTAACGCGGCGGGTCTATATAGTAATCGAGGAATTCAAGCACAAAATTGTTTCTTGTGTCGGTGATGGGGAAGTTCTCTGCGAAAACTTTGTAAAGCCCATCATTCTTGCGCTCCTCGGGCGGTGTGTCCAGCTGAAGGAAGTCGGAGAATGACTTCAGCTGCACGTCAAGGAAATCCGGATATGGATACGGATTCTTGACAGTGGCAAAGTTGACACGGTTATTGATGATCTTTGTTGCCATATAATGATTGAATTCTATTGAATGCGTCACAAGGACTATGAAAGGGGTGCGTCCCCAAAAATACAGAAAGACATAAAAAGGTTAGGACTTACCTACTGGGCAAATCCTAACCAATATTGCTTTTCCGGTGTTTTATACTTGGACACCGAAACAAAAGACGTGATTACTTGAGCTCAACTTTTGCGCCCTCAGCCTCGATAGCCTTCTTGAGGTTCTCAGCCTCTTCCTTGGACAGACCCTCCTTCAAGGTAGAAGGAGCACCGTCTACAAGCTCCTTAGCCTCTTTCAAGCCAAGGCCGCAAGCCTCCTTAACAACCTTAACGACCTTCAACTTGCTAGCACCAACCTCGGCCAAAACAACGTTGAACTCAGTCTTCTCCTCCTCAGCGGGAGCACCAGCAGCGGCGGCGGGACCAGCAACAGCAACAGCTGCAGCGGCCGGCTCAATTCCGTACTCGTCCTTCAGGACGGTTGCCAACTCATTAACTTCCTTCACAGTGAGGTTTACCAACTCTTCTGCAATAGCTTTGATATCTGCCATTTTATTCTAAACTTTTTATTTTTAATCTTAAAGAAATATAATTAATTGACTTTTATCTGGTCAGCGTTTAATTTGATTATATCAACCAGAAATTATTCAGGACGCTCGCCTAAAGTCTTCAGCACACCATGAATAGTGTTTGCGCCTGATTGGAGAGCAGAGATAACGTTCTTTGTCGGCGACTGCAGCAAAGCCACAACATCGGCAATAAGTTCGTTCTTGCTCTTGAGAGCAGCCAGCTCATCGAGTTTGTCAGCACCTACGAAAATGCTTTCCTCGGCATAGGCGGCCTTGAGTGCAGGAATTCCCTGCTTGGTATAATCTTTCAGCAACTTGGCAGGCTTGTTGGCCACCTCGCAGAAGAGGACAGCCGTATTGCCTTTCAGTACGCTGTACAAGCCTTCATAATCTACTTCCGAAGCCTCGAAAGCCTTGTGAAGAAGTTTGTTCTTCACAACAACCATCTTAATTTCGTTCTTGAAGCACTTACGACGAAGGTCGCTCGTTTGCTGCGCATTCAAACCAGTCACATCGACAAGGTAGAAATGCGGGTACTCCTTGAGCTTTGCACCAAGCTCGGCGATGATAGTATCTTTTACTTCTTTCTTCATTGTTACTAGCTTTTAGCGTTATTCAGCCTGTTTCGGGTCAATCTTAACACCCGGGCTCATGGTGGAAGACATAAAGATACTCTTGATATAGGTTCCCTTAGCAGCAGCCGGCTTCAGCTTGACAACCGTAGAGAGGAACTCGCGGGCGTTGCCAGCGATCTGCTCAGCGGTCATGCTCACCTTACCGATAGACGTATGGATGATACCAGCCTTGTCAACCTTGAAGTCGATCTTACCCTGCTTCACCTCTTTCACAGCCGTGGCAACATCCATGGTCACCGTACCGCTCTTGGGGTTAGGCATCAAGCCGCGAGGACCAAGGACACGACCCAACGGTCCAACCTTGCCCATGCAGGAAGGCATCGTGATGATAACATCAATGTCAGTCCATCCGCCCTTGATTTTGTCAATATACTCATCGAGACCTACATAATCAGCACCTGCCTCCTTTGCTGCAGCCTCCTGATCGGGGGTGCAAAGACAAAGCACACGCGTCACCTTGCCAGTACCGTTAGGAAGCGACACCACGCCGCGCACCATCTGGTTAGCCTTGCGAGGATCTACGCCGAGACGTACATCAATGTCGAGGGAAGCGTCAAACTTAACCTTGGTAATATCCTTGATCAGCTTGGCAGCCTCGTCCAGTGTGTATGCCTTCCCTGCTTCAATCTTGTCGGCCACTGATTTCTGATACTTTGTCAGTTTACTCATCTTAATTGAAGTTTATGATTTATTTTCCAGGGAAGTCCCCTTTTACAGTTATACCCATACTGCGTGCGGTACCAGCAACGAGTTTCATAGCCGATTCCACAGTGAAGCAGTTCAGGTCAGGCATCTTATCCTCAGCAATAGCGCGCACCTGTTCCCAAGTCACGCTAGCCACCTTCTTACGGTTAGGCTCACCGCTGCCCTTCTTGCCTTTGGCGGCTTCGAGCAACTGCACAGCTGCGGGAGGAGTCTTGATTTCAAAGCTGAAAGACTTATCCGTATAGTAAGTAATCACTACCGGAAGAATCTTGCCAGCCTTATCCTGGGTGCGGGCATTGAACTCCTTACAGAATCCCATGATATTGATACCCTTAGAACCCAATGCAGGGCCTACGGGGGGAGAAGGATTCGCTGCGCCACCTTTAATCTGCAATTTGATTAATCCAGCAACTTCTTTAGCCATTTCTTTCTGTGAATATTAAAAATGATTCGATATGGAAAGCCGAGCACGCATCCGTAACAACGCCTACTCTTCTTTCGCTACTTGCATAAAACTAAGCTCCAAAGGATTCTGTCTGCCGAAGATCATGACCATCACTTTCAACTTGTGCTTCTCAGTATTCACTTCTTCAATGATACCATGGAAACCACTGAAAGGACCATCAGTAACCTTCACGCTCTCACCCACCTCATAAGGAACGTTCACCGCATCTTGAATCTCTGTCTCATCGACATTGCCAAGCAAGCGGTTAAGTTCTGCCTCACGGATAGGAGAGGGAGTAGATGTTCCTCCAAGGAAGCCCAAAACATTGGGCATGAAACGCAACTCAGACGCCACTTCAGCAGTAAGATTAGCCTCCACAAGCACATAGCCTGGCAGACTCATCTTCTCTGTCACATAGCGTTTACCATTACGGATTGAGGCATGCTTCTCCATAGGTATCAAAACCTGAGAAACATTTCCCGACAACCTCGCGTTATGCGCCAACTCCGCCTCGATGTATTCTTTCACCTTGGCTTCCTTGCCACTAATAGCACGAAGCACGTACCATTTCATACCTGTTCCAGCCATCTCTTTGAAGAAAAACTTATCCTGGATAGACAAATTTCATAATAGTCTCGGACACAACATCCATTACCCACACAACCAATGCAATGACAAGGGAAGCAGATAAAACAACCATTGCACTGTGCGTAAGCTGGGTACGGGTAGGCCAAGTAGTCTTATGCGCAAGCTCATCGTAACAAGCCTTGCAGTATATTACTATTTTATGAAATACCTTAGACATAGTTTTATTTTTTTGCACGGGTTGAAGGACTCGAACCCTCGACACCTGGTTTTGGAGACCAGTGCTCTACCAACTGAGCTAAACCCGTAGATAAGTTTCCCGCCCGCAAAGGCGGGAAACTCAATATGCTTGATGTTTACTTCACGTCATCAAGAATCTTGGTAATCTGACCAGAACCAACCGTGCGACCACCCTCGCGGATAGCGAAACGGAGTCCCTCATTCAGAGCAACCTTGTAGATGAGTTCTACCTCAATCTCAACGTTGTCACCAGGCATCACCATATCAACGCCCTCGGGGAGCTTAATCTCACCCGTGCAGTCCATCGTGCGGAGATAGAACTGAGGACGATACTTGTTGCCGAACGGAGTGTGACGACCACCCTCTTCCTTCTTCAATACGTAGACAGAAGCCTTGAAGTGATCGTGCGGAGTGATGGCACCCGGGTGCACAACAACCATACCACGCTTAACTTCCTTCTTATCGATACCGCGGAGGAGCAGACCAACGTTATCACCAGCCTCACCCTCAGAAAGAATCTTGCGGAACATCTCAACACCAGTGATCACCGACTTCTTGTCCTCACCGAGACCAATCAGCTGAACCTCATCACCGACCTTGCACTTACCAGTTTCAATACGACCAGTAGCAACAGTACCACGACCCGTGATAGAGAACACGTCCTCAACCGGCATCAAGAAAGGCTTGTCAACCTCACGCATCGGCTCCTGAATCCAGTTATCAACGATTTCCATCAACTCGATAACCTTCTCAGACCACTTGTCAACACCGTTCAGAGCACCAAGAGCAGAACCGCGAACGATAGGAGTATCCTCCTCATATTCATACTGCTCAAGAATCTCACGAACCTCCATCTCAACAAGTTCGAGCATCTCCTCGTCCTCAACAAGGTCGCACTTGTTCAAGAAGACAACCAAGCGGGGCACGTTTACCTGGCGAGCCAGCAGCACGTGCTCACGAGTCTGAGGCATAGGACCGTCAGTAGCGGCAACCACGAGAATAGCACCGTCCATCTGGGCAGCACCAGTAACCATGTTCTTCACATAGTCGGCGTGACCCGGGCAGTCCACGTGTGCGTAGTGACGATTAGCAGTCTCATACTCAATATGAGCGGAGTTGATGGTGATACCACGCTCTTTCTCCTCGGGAGCGTTATCAATCTGATCGAAAGACTTCACGTCCTCACCAGTACCCAAGCGCTCGTGGAGCGTGAGGGAGATTGCGGCGGTCAGCGTAGTCTTGCCGTGGTCAACGTGACCAATCGTACCAATGTTCACGTGCGGTTTGGTGCGCACGAATTCTGCTTTAGCCATAGCTTTCCTTATTTAACTTTTTGTAATGAATAATCTGTGCTTTTACCTGCTTCACACATCGCCCGAAAGAGCTGTAACTGAGAGTTGAACTCAGGACCTCTTCCTTACCAAGGAAGTGCTCT
>CAZASQ010000039.1:0-15232 GCA_964487905.1 uncultured Prevotella sp.
GAAAAGCACGCAAGCCACAAACAACACCAAAGCACCTACCTCCCAAACGCAAAGCAGACTCCCCTGCGGCCAATCAGCCACAGAAGAGCCTGCTCCTTATGCGGTTAGGCTTAAGCCTTCTTCAAGTCCTGCACAATTTGCATCGTGTCGCGGGCAATGACAATCTCCTCGTCCGTGGGAATCATCACCACCTTCACCTTGGAGTCATCGGCCGAAAGAACCTGCTCCTTGGAACGGACGTGGTTGCGCTCCTTGTCCATCTTCACGCCAAGATACTCCATATCCTGAAGCGAATCCCAACGAACGCCCTCCTGATTCTCGCCCACGCCGGCCGTCCATACGATGATGTCGACACCGTTCATGGCAGCAGCATACGCGCCAATGTACTTCTTGATGCGGTAGTTGTACATCTCCAAAGCCAAGTGGGCACGCTCGTTACCATCGAAATCGGCTTGCTCCACCTCTCTCATGTCAGAGCTGATGCCCGTAATGCCCAGCACACCGCACTTGGTATTGAGCCAATCGGCCATCTCCTGCGGCTCCATGTGCATCTTCTCCATCAAATATGTGACCACCGAGGGGTCGATGTCGCCCGAACGGCTGCCCATCATCACTCCGGCAAGCGGAGTCATGCCCATCGTGGTATCAATGACCTTGCCATACTTAATGGCGGCCAACGATGCGCCATTGCCGATATGGCAGGTGATGATACGCTGCGTCTTGATGTCCACACCAAGATATTCGCACACGCGCTGAGACACATAACGATGGCTCGTTCCGTGGAAACCGTAACGGCGCACGTGGTACTTCTCATACAAATCATAAGGAATGCCGTAGAGATAGGCGTGAGCCGGCATCGTGCTATGGAAAGCATTGTCGAACACCGTCACCTGCGGCGTGTCCGGCATGAGCGAGTCAACGGCACGGATTCCGCGCAAGTGACCCAAGTTATGCACCGGAGCGAGGTCTATCAGTTCCTCAATGCCTTTCTCCACCTCTGGTGTGACAAGGCAACTCTTCTCGAAACGGTCGCCGCCCTGCACCACACGGTGGCCCACGGCATCAATTTCATTAAGATTCTTGATAGCTCCGATTTCCGGATCAAGCAAGCACTTGAACACAAGAGCCACACCCTCCTTGTGAGTGGGCAGGTCTTCCATGATCTGCTTCTTGCTTCCATCGGGCAATTTCACTTTGATAAACGCCTCATTGAGGCCGATACGCTCCACGCCACCTTGCGCCAAGACACGCTCGCCGTCCATGTCATAGAGCTTATACTTGATAGAGCTGCTACCGCAGTTGAGAACCAATATCTTCATTGTTCTGCTGTATTTTGGTGATACTTCCTATTTTACGACTATTCTATGCCTTCTTCGCATCCTGTGCCTGACAAGCCGTGATGGCAATCATGTAATAGATGTCGTCAACGGAGCAGCCGCGGCTCAAGTCATTCACAGGGCGTGCAATGCCTTGGAGAATCGGGCCAATGGCCACTGCGCCTCCCAGACGCTGCACGAGCTTGTACCCGATGTTGCCCACCTCAAGGTTCGGCACCACAAGTACGTTGGCCTTGCCAGCCACATCGCTTCCCGGAGCTTTCTTCTGAGCCACTGTCGGCACAAGAGCGGCATCGGCCTGCAACTCACCGTCCACTTTCAGCGAGGGATACTTCTCGTGGGCAATGCTCACGGCGTCCTTCACCTTATCAATAACATAGACGCTCTTGCCGGTAGCCTTGTCAATGGCATCCTTGGCGCTTCCCTTGGTCGAGTAGCTCAGCATGGCGATGTAAGGTTCGGTCATGCCTGCCACGCTGTGCGCCGTCTGCGCCGTGGTGTAGGCAATCTGCGCCAATTGCTCGGCATTGGGGTTGGGCGTAACAGCAACGTCGCCCATCACGATAACACCGTCATTGCCCATCGCCTTCTCATGGGTGAGCAACAGCATCGCACCACTCACGCACGTAATGCCCGGTGCGCACTTGATAATCTGCAAGGCCGGACGCAAGGTGTCGCCGGTTGTGGAGAGCGCGCCCGAGATTTGGCCGTCCGCGCCATCCGTCTTGATAATCATACAGCCCAAGTAGAGGTTGTTCTCCGTCACCAACTTGCGCGCCTGCTCCACGGTCATGCCCTTGCTCTTGCGCAGTTCGGCCAGCTTCTCGGCATACTCCTCACTACGCGAATTGTTCTTCGGGTCCACGATAGTGGCTTTGTTGATGTTCTTCAGTCCCCATTCCTCTGCCTCTTGTGCGATACGGGCAGGGTCGCCGATGAGGATCAAGTCGGCCAAACCGTCAGCCAAAGCCTTGTCGGCGGCTTTAAGGGTACGCTCCTCCTCCGCTTCGGGGAGCACGATGCGCTGCTTGTTGGCTTTGGCACGCTCAACAATGTGCTTTAATAAATCCATGCTTGATTTGATTGAATTGTTTCCTATTCTTTTACGAGTGGCAAAGTTAAGGATTTAATTTCAAAATCGGTAAATTGTCACGCATTTTTTACACCTTATTAATAGTAGGGGAAATGGCCTACGGACAAAGTTCCGCACGCCCGTCAGCCATCGGCCGCAACACGCCATGCCGCCACAGACAGCCTACCCCGCCACTGTCAGCTCCGTAGTCAGCACGCTCTCCAGCTGTTCTGCCGACAAGCGCAACTGAAACTCGCCCTTGATGGCCACGCTGATGCGCCCCGTCTCCTCCGAAACCACAATGGCCACAGCGTCAGAGTCCTGCGAGATGCCCATCGCGGCACGGTGGCGCAGCCCCAGTTCCTTGGGAATGTCTTTATTGTGGCTCACGGGCAGGATGCAGCCCGCGGCCTTGACCCGCTTCTTGGCTATAATCATCGCCCCGTCGTGGAGCGGCGAGTTCTTGAAGAAGATGTTTTCTATGAGCCGCTGGTTGACACGGGCATCGATATAGTCGCCCGTATCGCAAATGTCGTTGAGCGACACACCACGTTCCAGCACAATCAGCGCGCCCACCTTGCCTCGGCTCATGCTCATGCAGGCCATCACGATGGGCATAATGTTTTCCTTGTCCGCGCTTTCTGTCTCCTTGCTTCCCTGAAAGAAGCGCAACACGCTCTGCACCTGACGGTGTGCGCCAAGATTATAGAGGAAATGGCGTATTTCCTCTTGAAAGAGTACAATGAGACCAATGACACCCACCGACACGAGTTTGTCCAGTATGCTTCCCAAGAGCCGCATTTCCAGCACCTGACTCACGAAAAGCCACACCAGCACAAACACCATGATACCGATGAAGACGTTGAGCGACCGCGACTCTTTCATCACGCGGTAGAGGTAATAGAGCATCAACGCCACCAAGAGGATGTCGATTACATCCTTGATTCCAAACTCAAAGAACATGGGCTACAATACTTGGCTTGTTATCTTCACGGCTTCCGCAGCCGCCTTCACATCATGCACGCGCAGAATACTTGCGCCTTTCATCAGCGCGATGGTGTCCACCACGGTCGTACCGTTCAGACTGCCATCGGGATTCGTCCCCAGCAACTGGAATATCATCCGTTTGCGGCTCATGCCTGCCAGCACGGGCAAGCCGAGCGCGCCGAGTTTGTCCATGTCCTTCAAGATGGCGTAGTTGGCCTCAATGGTTTTGCCAAACCCGAAGCCCGGGTCGAGAATGATGTCTTTCTGTCCCAAGTCGCGCAACTGCTGCACCTCGCGGGCAAAAGCCACCATCATGTCCTGCAAAGTAGGCTTCACCGACATGAGGATATAGGGCACGCCCAGCCGCGCCACCATCCGGAATATGGCCGGACAGCTCTCTTGCGTCTGGCGCAGCGGCGTATCCACCACGCCGGTGATGCCGCCCTCGCTCACATCGTTGATGATGTCCGCGCCCAGTTCCTCCACCACCATGCGTGCTACGTCGGGACGGAACGTGTCCACCGAGACAACGGCATCGGGCTGCTCACGCCTGACGATGGGCAATGCCATGCGCAGCCGCCTCATCTCTTCCTCTTCCGTCACCTCCACGCCTCCGGGGCGTGTCGAAAACGCCCCCACGTCGATGATAGTTCCTCCCTCGTCCACAATCTGATTGGCACGGCGGGCTATGGCTTCCTCTGTCTGCACGCGGGAGGAGGCATAGAATGAGTCGGGGGTAGCATTGAGAATCCCCATCACCTGCGGTTGGGCAAGGCTCATGAGCCGTCCTCTCACTTGTATCGTATATTCCATTGGGCTTGCTCTGATTAGAATGGGGACAAAAGTAAATAATAAAATTGACCCGCACAAACGATTTGACGTTTTTTTGGGAGCCGCCCTAACTATGAAAAGATTCTGCGTGCCATCTTTTCGGCCACAATCGGGCACACGGCAAATGCTCGCAAGGAAAACCGCGACAGCTACTTGATGTGGGGCACGCAGCCCAATGCCGCTATGCTGACGCACCTCACGCCCGCCTCCTGCAGCTCCCGTGCCAGCGAAACGGTGGTCGCGCCCGTGGTAATCACATCGTCCACCAGCAGAACGTGTTTCCCCTTGAGTTGCTCCGGACGCACCACGGCAAACACGTCCCTCACATTCTCGCCACGCTGCCAGCGATCCAGCCGCGTCTGACTGCCCCGAAACCCCTTTCGGCGCACCGCCCGTGCGGCCACAGCCACGCCCGACACCTCAGCAATGCCGCGCGCCAGCATCTCGCTTTGGTTGTAGCCGCGCTGCCGTTGCCGCGCTTTGTCGAGCGGAACGGGCACTATCACGTCCACATCATCGAAGAATCCGCTCTCACCAAACTCCCTCGCCATCATGCGGCCAAAGAATACGGCCGTCTCGGGATGGTCGGAATACTTGAAGCGGAGCACGGTTTGCGTGGCCTCGGCATGGGCATAATAATAGAAAAGCGCGGCACAGCGTTCCACGGCAACGATGCCCCAATAGCCACGGGCAAGCTCGTTGTCGGCCGGCGACTGCGCGAAGCCCGTACGCGGAAGCTCCATGTTGCACCGTGCGCACAGCTCTTCCTCACCAGCGGCGAGCCTACGGCCACAGACGCAGCAGAAGCGGGGCACAACCACATCGAGCAGCCGGGCAAAAAGGCTCATCCTTGGCCTGCGCGCCATTACTTCTTTCTTCTGCTCCATGCCTCCGCCGCTGTCAGAAATCGCAAAAATCGCCCATTTCCTCTCCCTCCCCGGCCAGTTCGCGGGTCAGTTCGTCAACGCCTTGGCGCACCAACTCGATGGTGAAACCACGGGAAAGGGCATACTGTATCAGCTTTACGGAACGCTCATAGTTGCTCCCCGCCTTGACGGAGCGATACTTCTGACGCAGCAACGGGCGCAACGCGCGGAGATACTCCTCATCGTCCACGCCGTCGAGCACGGCTCTTGCCACGCCCTCATCCACTCGCTTTTGCCACAAAGCCTGCTCTATCTTCCGCCGCCCCCATCCGTTGAAGGTCACTTTGTCATGCACGAAAGCCTCCGTAAAGCGTTGGTCGTCTACGTAGCGTCCCGCAATGAGTGCCTCCATCACGCGCGCCTGCGCCTCTTCGGGCAGCTGCCACCGCCTCATCTTGTCGAGCATCTCACCCGAAGAGTGCTCGCTCTTGGCGCAAAGCGCCTGCAACCGTCTCAGGGCATCGGCCTCCGTAACGGCCTTTCCTTTCTCTGTCATCATCTTATTTTATGGCTTGCGCAAAACGTTTCTTGCCAAACGCATCAACAAGAATGGCCACCTCGCGGTATCCTTCCGCTTCCAACAGACTGGCAAGATGGTCTGCCTGCAAGGGGTTAATCTCAAAAAACAGCCCGCCACCGTCCTTCAAGGCTCTCCGTCCATAGACGGCGAGGGCACGATAGAAGCGCAGCGGATCGTCATCGGGCACGAACAGAGCCAAGGAAGGCTCATAACGAAGCACGTTGGCAGCCATCGCGGCACGCTCTTTCTCCATCACATAGGGTGGATTGGACACGATGACATCCCATTTGTCTTCGTCCAATGCGGGCGGACAGAGGGCATCCTGCCGGCAAAAGTCCACCTCCGCGCCCAGCCGCAGGGCATTTTCCTGCGCCACGCGCAGAGCTTCCGTGCTGATGTCCCATGCCGTTACGCGCGCGGCGGGGCACTCCAAGGCCACACTTGTGGCCACACAGCCCGTGCCCGTGCCCACATCAAGGATGGCGGGACGGGGCATACGGCGCGCAAAGTCGCCCACCATGCCCACAAGCTGCTCCGTCTCGGGGCGCGGAATCAGCGTGGCCGGCTCCACATGGAAGCTATGCCCGCAAAAGCGGGCACTGCCCAACACATACTGCACCGGCTCGCCCGTCTCCAGCCGCCGCATCATCTGTTCCAGTTCTTCGCACTGCCCGCCGCCAAGAGCCTCTACGCCGCCACACACAATGTCGGTGAGCGTCAGCCCAAAGCGTTCTTCCAGCACCATGCCGACCACGGCCTTGGCCTCCCGCTCATCGTAGACGGGCTGCAGCCGTTGCCATAATGCCCGGTAAGTATAGTTGTTGTTCATGCCGTTCTGTTGTTGCTTGTGTCTCATGCCGTCATGCAGCGGCCGCTGTGCCATAGGGATTTCTGCCTCCAAGCATAGTCTGCGCCACTGCAGTTGGTGATGCAAAAATACGCATTTTAATCGGCCGGGGCAAGCGATTCGGCATCTTTCGAGGCCTCTCCACCCCATGCATGGCACACGCCGCAGAATGTATTCCAAAACAAGAGGTTCTCCGTGGCGATGCAAAAGGTATGGTTTTGCAGAGATTTTTAAATTAAAAACTTGAGATTTTTAATTTAAAAATACAGAAAAATAAATTAAAAACATTCATTATCCGTAACCCCTTGAAATACAACAGCTTACCTTTCCCTCCCCAACCACACTCCGCCACCCAGCCCCGCAAGGCTTCTGAAAGGGCGAGAGGATGAGGGCAAGAGATGGGAGCGTATACGTTTTTTAATATTTCTACACATTAGGCAGGCTAAACTTTTCCTTATCTATAAGGTCTAACCCTTGTTATGAATCGATTCTATGTTGTATTATTGCTGACCATTGCATGCATTCAAGGCGCAATGGCACAAGGACAAGTCAAAGGGCGGGTGCTGGACAAGCAGTCCAACGACCCGTTGGAGTTTATCAATGTAGCCATCAGGAAGAACGGCGAAACTAAAATCTACAAAGGTGCCATCAGCGACACCGAGGGAAACTTCATCGTCACCGGCCTTCCCAATGGCAAATACACACTAACGGCCAGTTTCACGGGCTACAAGGACGCTACAAGGCAGTTCACAGTTACATCAAAAGACCCCGACCACAACTTTCCCGCCATCTATCTGGCCGAGGATGCCAAAGCCTTGGAAGAGGTAACGGTGACCGGGCAACGGTCGGAGATGCGGCTGGAAGTGGACCGCAAGTCGTTCAACGTGGAGCAGCAAATCTCCAACGCGGGCGCATCGGCATCGGAAGTGCTGGAGAACATCCCCTCCGTGGAGGTAGACAACGATGGCAACGTGTCGCTGCGGGGCAACACCAGCGTGGAGGTGTGGATCAACGGCAAGGCTTCCGGACTGACTTCCGACAACCGTGCCGAGATTCTGCAGCAGATGCCGGCAGAGAGCATCGAACGCATCGAGGTGATAGACAACCCCTCGGCGAAGTTCTCGGCTGAGGGTTCGGCGGGCATCATCAACATTGTGCTGAAAAAGGAACGCCGCTCGGGCTACTATGGCTCGGTGCAGGCGGGAGCAAATACGCGCGGAGGAGCAAACACTTCGTTCAACATCAACTACAACAGCTCGCTGGTTGACGCTTATCTGAACGTGGGCTACCGCCACCGCGAGAGCGAGAACGGAAGCTGGAGCAGACAGACCTACACGGCCGACAACCGCTATCAGAACTACGAGAGCGACGGAAGCGGCATGGGCAACAACCTCTTCAGCCGCGCCGGACTGACCTTCCACGTGTCGGACAAAGACGACATCACGCTGGGAGGTATGCTGATGAAGGGCGGACACAAGCGATGGACACCCACACCGTACCACTACGGCACAATCGGAGCACCGTTTGACAGCTATCTGATGACGCGCCGCACCACAAGCGATGGCGACATGCGGATGATGCACGGCGAACTGAGCTACCGCCACAACTTCAGCAGCAGCCACTTCCTGGATCTCTCCGTGGCCTACGACAACTGGAAGAACGATGAGGACAACATCTACCAGGACTCCACCACTTACTATCTGGAAGACGGGAGCATCGACCCGGCACGCCACACGGAGGCTTACCAGTCGCGCCCGATGCACATCAACAACCGCTCATGGGAGGTGAAAGTGGACTATGAGAACCCCATCACGCAGCAATTCATGCTGCAAGCGGGCTACCAAGGCAACTTCTCGAAGGAGAACACACCGCAGGAGAGTTTCGTGGACGAAAACTCATGGACGGGCGAGAACCTCGCGGAAGACAAGGAGTACTTCAACCGCTTCATCTACCGAAACGACATTCACGCTTTCTACGCCACGGGAACCTATAAAGCAGGAAAATTCGGCGCAATGGCCGGTTTGAGAGGCGAATACTGGCGAGTAAACACGGAAAGCTACTCATGGGAGCAGGAGTTTGACGCATCGCTGCGCGACAAGCCGTTCAAGAAGGACTACTTCCAGCTCTTCCCCTCCGTGTTCCTGAGCTACCAACTCACGAAGAGCCAGCAGCTGCAACTCAACTACACGCGCCGTCTGCGGAGGCCATGGGGCGGCCAGCTGAACTCGTTCCGCAACACCCGCGATGCAACGGTTATCTCTTACGGTAACCCGGAGCTGACTCCGGAGTACAGCAACTCTTTCTCGCTCAACTATCTGAAGACTTGGACGGAGCATTCGCTGCTCGTGAGCGCGTACTACCGCCCCACAAGCGATGTGATGCAGCGCATCACCTACGAGAGCATGGCCGATGGCAAGATGTATCAGACCAACTTCAACGTGGCCAAAAGCCTCTCAACGGGTCTTGAACTGACGGCAAAGAACAAACTCTTCCGCATTCTCGACCTCAGCACATCGGCCAACTTCTATTATTACAAGCTCAATGGGTATGCCTTCGACATTGACGGGCAGACCATCACGGGCGAAGGCAACGACAACTTCACATGGAACGCGCGTATGCAGGCGTCGCTCATGCTGCCCTACGGCATCTCCTTGCAGGCCACGGGACGCTACCAAAGCCGCCAAACCATTGCCCAAGGATACAGAAGAAGCAATGGCTCGCTGGACTTGGGACTGCGCAAGACGTTCCTCAACCGCAATCTTGTGGTGTCGGTGAACTGCCGCGACTTGCTCAACACGCGCAAATGGAAGACATACACTTCGTCTGACACGTTCACACGCAACCAAGAGCACTGGCACGGCGGACGCACCGTGCGCATGACGGTGACTTGGAACTTCGGAAACATGAAGCAGAAACGCCCGCAAAGGGAAGAGATGCAGGGCGGAGACTTCGATCCGCAGCAGCAATATTCTGGTGGTGAGGAATAAGCCAACGGAAAAACAAACAATGAAAAAAGCCGTACAGTCCCGTGAGACTGTACGGCTTTTTTCCAAGTATCAATATTTCTTAGGTTCACGGCATGGCTTTTCCTGCCTCACGCCACTCTCCTTTTGGCTTCAAGCCGCGCTTTCTCTTGCATCATGTCATGCCTCTCTCTGCCCAGTCGCCGCGATCCAAGCTGCGATAGCCTATGGCCTCGGCAAGATGCATGGGCAAAACGCGGTCGCTGGCGGCCAAATCGGCTATCGTGCGCGCCACTTTCAAAATGCGACTGTAAGCCCGCGCACTGAGATTGAGCCTGTCCATGGCCATCCTAAGCACGGAAAGTCCCTCGGCATCCGGCTCAGCATACTGGTGGATGAGCCGTTCCGTCATCTGAGCGTTGCAATGCACGCCATCAACGCCTTTGAAACGCTCCGTCTGAACGGCACGCGCGGCAATGACACGCTCGCGGATTTGCGCACTCGTCTCGCCCGGTTGAGCCTTGGCCAAGTCGTTGAACGGAAGGGCGGCTATCTCGCACTGAATGTCGATACGGTCGAGCAGCGGGCCACTGATTTTGTTCATGTAACGCTGAATCTGCCCCGGCGTACACACACAATGATGGGTGGGGTCGCCATAGTAGCCACAAGGACAAGGATTCATTGAGGCCACAAACATGAATGAGGCTGGGTAAGTGACGGTGTACTTAGCCCTTGCAATGGTGATTTGCCTGTCTTCGAGCGGCTGACGGAGCACTTCCAAAGTGCGCTTGTTGAACTCCGGCAACTCATCGGCAAAGAGAACGCCGTTGTGAGCCAAGGAAATCTCGCCTGGCATCGGGTCTATTCCACCACCAACAAGCGCAACCTCGCTGATGGTATGGTGCGGACTGCGGAACGGACGCTGCGATATCAGCCCCCGGCCGGCAGAAAGTTTGCCAGCAATAGAGTGCACCTGCGTGGTCTCCAAACTCTCCGAGAGCGTCAACGGAGGGAGGATGGAGGGCAGACGCTTGGCCATCATGCTCTTTCCAGAGCCCGGAGGGCCTATCATCATGAGGTTATGGCCACCCGCAGCAGCCACTTCCAAGGCACGCTTCACACTCTCCTGCCCGCGAACATCGGAAAAATCAAGGTCGAAATCGTATTGCTGCTCATAAAATTCCTTGCGCGTGTCAACCACGCAAGGAGCAAACTCACCGTCATCTTTCAAGAAGCGTATTACGTCGGTGAGGTTTTGCATTCCATACACTTCAAGATTGTTCACCACCGCCGCCTCATGCTCATTGGCTTTCGGCACTATCAGCCCCTTGAAGCCGTCCTTCCGCGCCTTGATGGCTATGGGCAAAGCTCCCTTGACAGGATGCAACGTGCCGTCAAGGCTCAACTCTCCCACCATCATATACTCGCCCAAGTGGATGGAAGGGAGATTGTCGTTGGCCGAAAGGATGGCCACGGCCAAAGGAAGGTCGAATCCGCTGCCCACCTTACGCAGGTTGGCCGGTGCCAAATTGGCCGTAATGTCGGCAGTGGGAAAGCGATAGCCCGTATTGAGCAGTGCGGCGGCAATGCGGTCGTGGCTTTCCCGTACAGCCTCATCACCAAGACCGCTCAGCCGGTAGACCACTCCACGCGTGAGACTCACCTCTACGGTGATTGTGGTCACCTCCATTCCATTCACAGCAGCACTGTAAGCCTTGACAAGCATTGCTCCGTCCTCCCCCGATTATTAATGTTCCAAATACTTTCTTCGCAAATCCGCGCTGCTCATTGTGCGTGCCTTCACTACCCCTTTCTCCACAATGATATTGTCGGGAAGATAATTGAGCGATAATTGCGCAAGCAATGGGCAATCCAGCATACGGCCATCGCAGACCGTAGGCAGCGAGATGCCGGCCTGACGCATCACCCGCTCGCAAGTGGCACGTGAGGCGTCAACACAAATAGTGAGGATTTGGCAACTTGGGTCTTGCTTCTTCAATTCGTTCAACGTGCGCAGCTGCTCCATACCCTCGCTACTCCACGTGGCCCATACGAGCACCACGCCATTGCCTTTTGCGAAATTCCGTTGGCTCACGGTTTGCCCGTCAGTGGTCGTGGCTTTGAACGCGGGCAACGAATTGCCTACTTTCACTTGGTGATACTTCGTCAAACGGTTACGAAGCGACACCAGCTCGCCATTGCGCGGTTGCTCTTCCAGCATCAAATCAATGAGACGGATAGCAGAGGAGTAGTCGGGCGTGTCGTTTCCCACAAAGTATGTGCTCACAAGATAAAGGCCTACGCGCGACTCGGGATGCTCCTTGACAAACTCTGCCGTGAGGCGCGGCGCGTCCATCGGGGAGTTTTTGGCCAGCAATTGTCGGAAATCGGTCATCAGCTTGTTTGCTTTCGTACCGCTCACCTCCATCTCCCGCAAGTGGGAAGCATCGGCCTTGACCGTCACCGCCTCACCCGGCTCGGCAAAAATGGCCTGTTCCGAATAGTTGGGGAACACGATAACAAGCGTAGAGGGGTCACGGAGCGTGGTCTCATAGACAAACCGCCCGCCCTTGACATTGATGGTGTCCAAACCGTCAATGCCCCCATCGGGACTGTAAACGTAGAGTTGTCCTTGATTGAAATGCAGGAAACGCCCTTCCATCTTAAACCGATCGCTGCCAGCCGAGCATCCCTCGAGCAGCAACAACATGACAACGGCAATGGCAAGCAATGCTATCGTGCAAGCCCTGCGGGTGATTCTGAAAATGGAAAAAGCTGAATGGTTCATCGTAAGCTCCATGCTTGGGTTCGTGCTTCGGCAGGGTGAACGCTGTCCGAAGCGATTTAAAAAGGTAAGTGCCGCGAGCGGGACTCGAACCCGCACAGCCATTACTGGCCAAGGGATTTTAAGTCCCTCGTGTCTACCATTCCACCATCACGGCAAACCGTCTGCAAAGATAGCCACAATTATTGAGACTGGCAAACGATTTGTGTTGTTTTTTGAAAAATAGGCACGTCCACCGCCCCACGCTTAATACACCTGCAACACGCCAAAGGGCTCTGGCTGATTGGCATGATAGCGTGTCAGCAACTGCACACCGCTGCCCTTGACAAGGTTTCCACCCGTGTTCAGATTGTATTCGTTCTTGCAATGCGCGCAACTGGCCACACCCGTGCCCGACACGGACAAGGGATAGCTGCGCAAGGGGAGTGCGTTGACACTGAAACAATTAGGACACTCCGCATCATAGGCAAAGAACACTGCGGGATGGTCGAGGTTTCCGTATCCCACTATCAAGCCGCGGTTCATGCCAATGCGATTCTGATTTTCCAGCCGCGCATCGATGGCGTTGAAAATACTCTCCGTTTGCGCATTCTGATTGTTGACAAACGTATAGTACGAAGCGCCGCCACGCACCGTGAAGCCTATCTTGCAGAATATCCCTGCCGTCATCGCATTCATTGCGCTGGCCAATGTGGGGTCTTGGTGCGTACTGTTGTCGAGCGTAAGATTGCAATGATAGTTGCTATACTCAAACCCCGCATCCTCACCACACGACAACAGTGCCACCAAGGCCAACGCCATACAGGCTAATTGCCTAAATCTTCTCATACGGTATCGCACTAAGCGCATCGGCCAGTTTCTCGATGCCTTCCTGCAACGGCCCCGACACCATGCCTTTGGCAAAGAACGGGATGTCGGCATCAATAGTCAGCCGCATCTTCGACGCGCTCTCACCCGTTGGAAGCACCTGAATCCAAAAGTTGAAGCTGATGGGCGACTGCTCGCTGGTCAGCTTCACCATCTTCGGCTCTTCCCTCTCGATGATGCGCATCGACACTTTTCCCACGGGATTGATGCTGATGGTCACGCTGTCATGGTCGAAACTAAGATCCTGCAGCTTGTCCTCGGGCAACCGATCCCGCACGCGCTCTATGTTGGCAAAGTCGCTCAGCATATCATAAACGTTCTGCTGAGGATACGGTATGGCCTTGACGCTACTTTCAAACTTGCTCATTGCTCCTGCTTATTTTTTCCAATTGGCCGGATCCTTGCGCCACTCATGCAGCAAGGGCACATCATTCTCATTGATATATCCCGTCTCCAGAGCCTTCTCCACTACGTGATTGTAGTCCGTCAGCGTAACAAGGCGCACGCCAGCCTCAGCAAATGCCTGCTCGGCTATGGGGAATCCATAGGTGAAACTGGCCACCATGCCCACTACCTCGAAGCCGGCCTCACGCAAGGCGGCAACGGCTTTGAGCGAAGAACCTCCCGTGGAAATCAAATCTTCCACCACTACCACCTTGGCACCTTCGGGCAACTGACCCTCTATTTGGTTCTTCATGCCGTGATCTTTCGGCTTCGGACGCACGTAAGCATAGGGCATGGCCAGCTCATCGGCCACCAACACGCCCTGCGCGATGGCTCCCGTGGCCACACCAGCCACGGCATCGGCCTCGGGAAAGTGCTCCAGCACTGCATGGGTAAGCCCCAACTTCACAAAGGAGCGCACGTCATGGTAGGAAAGTGTCTTGCGGTTGTCGCAATAGAAAGGCGACTTCCAGCCCGAAGCCCACGTGAACGGGTCGTTGGGCTGCAACTTGACAGCCTTGATGGCAAGCAGCTTGCCAGCGAAAACTTTCTTCAAATCTTCCATGTTGTCGTTATGTCTTGATTGATTTGCTGCAAAGTTAAGGCAAAAAAACAAAAGCGACAAGAAAAACGGACGTATTTTCATATTCCGTTTCTCCTGCCGCAACACGGCGCAACATCCTCTTACAAAGAACGCCGCCTCACGTCTGCTTGCCGACAATGCATCGCACGCACCCGCACGCCATTGCCTGCAACATGTCAACCTTTCTTGTTTCCTCCCCCATTGAGCCGCCCTTTCATATGGTTATAGAACTGACCAAGGATGCGGAGCATATCATCAGGCAAATAAGAGAGGGCACGATCGATAATATTATCGGGTATTTCGTAGCAAGCCTCTGCCATCGAACCTGTTATGGCGGCCTTGGTATCGGTGTCGCCATCGCACATCACGGCCATCCTGACGGCCTCCTCAAAGCTGTTGGCATCGAGCAGACAGCGCAAAGCCATCGGTACGGTCTCCTGACACGTGCCATCGAAGTGGCCCTCAGCGCCAATTTTCATCACGTCTCGCAGGGATGGTATCTCGTAGCCATAGAACTTGCCCACAGCCTTCTCTATGTCAGGCTTGGAAAAGCGCATATTGCGCAGCCAGAATATCACCTCGGCCACACACTCCGCGCCCTTGATGCCTTCCGGATGGTCATGGCTCACTTCGGCACTCTTGCGCGCCTCGTCCTTTACAGTCTGCCAATCATCGAAGAGCCAACCCACCGCGCTCACCCGCATCGCCGAGCCATTGCCGAAAGAGTTCATCGGACGGGGAACATCGCTCCGGATCCATTGCAAGAAACGACCGCCATAGCCGCCCATGGGGTTGGGATAACGCCGACACCAGTCGAGCAACGCCTCCTGATAGGGGCGGTGATTCATTATCGCATCGGCCACGGCCACGGTGCAAACAGTGTCGTCCGTAAAGTCGCATTTGTCAGTAAACAACTTGAAATCTTTCTCGGGAGCAGCTCCAAACTCAAATCTTGAGCCTACTATGTCGCCAATTATCGCACCTATCATAAGCGTAAGAATAAAAAAGGTTAGGAAAAGAATTGTACTCCGACCGGGAATCGAACCCGGATCAAAGGTTTAGGAAACCTC
>CAZASQ010000040.1:0-7040 GCA_964487905.1 uncultured Prevotella sp.
TTTTAAATTAAAAATTGGAGAAAAATAAATTAAAAATAATTCCGTTTGCAGATATATTGCTTTGTGTTGTGTAACTTGTTGTGTTTCATCGTCTTGTCTTTTGTGGTGCGAGACACTGACTTGCGCGGTGCGGGCGATTCGCGGACGTAGGGCGGGGTGCTGGTCTTGCTGATGGCGGGCAGTTCTTTTTTGTGTTGGGCAGAGCTTGGCCAGTGGGCAAGGATGGGCGCGTGACCGCTGCCGTGGCGTCTGTTGCCTTCTGCAGAATGTAGTGTAGGGCTTGTTGGGGCAAGTTTTGGCGCGCGCTGCCAGTCAGCTGGTCATGGGGTGGGGGAGCGGCTGGTCGGCGCAATGAGGGTGGAGGCACAATAATTCGGGTGTTTCTTCGTTGTCATTAATATTATTAATAAGGTATGATACGATTCCGATTCCCCATATTGTTGCTTCTGTCTGTTCTCTGCGGTGTGCAGGCACTGGCGCAGCATCAGCGTTTTTTCAACTTGACCGTTGACGACATAGCCATCGACTCGATGCTTCCGCGCTTCAGCTATGCCATTCCGCTGGGCAAGAACTACGCCGACAGCACCTATACGCTTGAAATCCGCTACCCGGAGTTTGTAGACATGGGGCGCACCGATTCCCTCCGCTTCCATCAGCTGGCCACGTTCAGCCCCGGAAGGTTGCCCGAGATAGACCAAAGCATTGTGGTGGATCGCAAGAAAGGGCGGCTCGACCTCTCGCTCTGTCCGATTGTGCGCCGCGAGGGGCGGCTGAAGTTCCTCGTGTCGTTCATGGTGGCCATGACATCCCAGCCCAAGGCTGCTGCGGGCGCGCCGCTCCGCGCGGGCAGTGCGGGCGATGGCGCGGGCGGAGAGGAGGACAACTTTTATGCCAAACACTCCGTGCTGGCCACGGGGAAATGGGTGAAGATACGCGTTCCCGAGACGGGCATCTATCAAATCACCCCCACGCTGGTGCGGCAGGCGGGATTCAGCGATGTGGCCAAGGTGCGCATCTATGGCTATGGCGGCAATTTGCAGAACGAACAGCTGCTGGCCAGCGACTTGCGGGCTACGGACGACCTGCCGGAAGTGCCGTCGGTGATGGTGGGCGGCAAGCGACTGTTCCACGCGCGCGGCCCCGTGAGCTGGAGCGACAAAACATCCATGCGCCGAACGCGCAACCCCTATTCCGACTACGGCTACTACTTCCTGACCGAGAATGAGGGCGAGCCGCTCATGGTAGACTCCGCCGAGTTTGTTGCCGCCATCTATCCCATGGCCGATGACTATCATGCGCTGCGCGAGGTAGACAACTTCGCGTGGTATCAAGGCGGTCGCAACCTCTTCGAGAACGATCCCATCAGCCAAGGACGCTCCCGCACTTACGCGTTCCCCAACGTGTCGGGCTCTGAGAAAGGCACGCTGACCGTCAAGGTCACTGCCGGCGTGTCCACCAACGTGAGTTTTTCGCTCAACGGCAAGAAACTTGGGGAGGGCACGGTGCGCATTGGCACCTACAATACAGGCTCCGAACTGGAGAAAGTGTTCAACGTTTCCGGGTTGCAGGCCACGGACAGCGTCACCGTGAGTGTCGCCAGTGGCGGCCCGGCGCGCATGGACTACATTGCGTTCGCCTATGAGAAGCCCCGCCCCGCGCCCGTATTGACGGCCGGCACGTTCCCCGCGCCCGAGTATGTCTACGCCATCACCAACCAAGACCACCACGCCGACCCGCAGGCCGACCTCGTTATCATCATCCCAACGAGCCAAAAGCTGCGCCCGCAGGCCGAGCGGCTGGCCCAGATGCACCGCGAGCGCGATGCGATGCGCGTCAACATCGTGCCCGCCGATGAGCTTTACAATGAGTTCAGCAGCGGTACGCCCGATGCCAACGCCTATCGCCGCTACTTGAAGATGCTCTACGACCGTGCCGGCGACAACGAGGCCGATATGCCAAGTCACCTTTTGCTCTTCGGCGATGCCGTTTGGGACAACCGTATGCTCACTGCGGAGTGCAAGGGGCTTGATCCTGACGATTATTTGCTGGCTCATGAGAGCGAGAATTCGTTCTCGGAGACCGACTGCTACGTGAACGACGGTTGGCTGACGCTGCTTGATGAGGGTGAGGGAGTGTCGCCCGCCAACAGCGACAAGGAAGATGTGGCCGTGGGACGCATCCCCGTAACCGCGGCGGCCGATGCGAAAGTGGTGGTCGACAAGATACTGGCTTATGCCGAGAATGCCAATGCCGGCGACTGGGCAAACACGATTATGTTTATGGGAGATGACGGAAACAACAATCTCCACATGACCGACATCGACGCAACCGCAGAGACTGTGGCCTCAATGTATCCCGGCTATCAAATCAAAAAAGTGATGTGGGATGCCTATCCGCGTGTGAGCACCTCCACGGGCAACCGTTATCCCGAGGTGTCGCGCATCATCAAGCAGCAGCAACAGGCGGGCGCGCTCATCATGGACTATGCCGGGCACGGCGTGGAGTACCAGATTTCCCATGAGGCGGTGCTCTCCATCGGCGATTTCCGCACCTTTACGAATGCCAACCTGCCGCTCTGGATTACTGCTTCGTGCGACATTATGCCTTTCGACAGCCGCAAGGAGACCATTGGCGAGACGTCTTTGCTCAATCCGCAGGGCGGTTCGGTGGCCTTCTGGGGCACCATGCGCACGGTGTATGCTTATTACAACAAGTTCATCAACACGGCTTTCGTGCGCAATGTGCTCAGCGTGAAGGATGGCAAACCCATCACAATGGGCGAGGCGCAGCGTCTGGCGAAGAACGATGTCATAACGAGCGGGCAGGACCGAACCATCAACAAGTTGCAATATGCCCTCCTTGGCGACCCGGCACTGCCGCTCAACCTGCCCCAGCTTGATGTGGCCATCGACTCCATCAACGGTATGGCTGTGGGCGATGGGCGCGGCATCACCATCAAGGCGGGCAGCGTGGTGCGTGTGAAGGGACATGTTGCCCGGCAGGGAAGCCTTGTGGGCGACTTCAATGGCAAGATGACGGCCACCGTGCGCGACACTCGCGAGCTGGTGACGTGCAAGAATCAGGAGGAGACTTCTTCGAGCGCGTTCCAGTATTACGACCGTCAGAAAGTGCTTTTCACAGGCTCTGACAGTGTGAGAAACGGTGAGTTCGCGTTCACCTTTGCCGTTCCGTTCGACATCAACTATGCCGATGGTGCGGGACTCATCAATGTCTACGCTGCAAGTGACGACCATTCGCTGCTTGCGCATGGCTCGGAGGAACGCTTCTACATCAACGGCTCCGACTCAGTGCGCAACGACAGCATAGGCCCGTCCATCTATTGTTACCTCAACACGCCCTCTTTCGTGGACGGCGGGAGCGTGAACACAACGCCATATTTTGTTGCCAACGTTACCGACCGTGACGGAATCAACGCCACGGGCAGTGGTATGGGGCACGATTTGCAGCTGTGTGTGGATGGCGATCCTAACCTTACGTTCAATCTCAACGGCAATTTCGCGTTCGACTTTGGAACTTACACCAGCGGAAGCACGTGGTACTCGCTGCCAGAGCTTAGCGAGGGCGCGCATCAGCTGAGGTTCCGCGCGTGGGATATGCTCAACAACTCGTCAACGGCTACGCTCAACTTCACGGTGGTGCGTGGATTGAAGCCCACCATAGAAAGTGTGAGCTGCACCAACAACCCCGCCACAACGGAGACAACCTTTATCGTAACACACAACTACGCCGGTTCGGATGTGGATGTGGAACTGTCGGTCTACGACATGAGCGGCCGCGTGCTGTGGAAGCACACCGAAAGCGGAATGTCGACGGGCAACGCGTACACCGTAAGGTGGAATTTGTGTGCCGAGGGTGGCGCAAAATTGCAGACGGGAGTCTACCTCTACCGTGTCGCCATCTCCTCCGAGGGCGGCGAGCAAGCCTCCAAGGCCAGGAAACTGATAATCATTAACAATAAGTAAGCGCATTTTGCGTTTTAAGAAACGTGTAAAAACGATAGCAGCAAGCATGAAAAATAAGGAACGATACTTGGGCGCGGCCCTCCTGTCGGCTTTGTCGCTGACGGCAACGGCACAGGATAAGAAGGACATGTTCAACCCCGTCAACTCGGCGGTGACCTCCCAGATGATTGCCCCCGACGCACGGGCGGGCGGCATGGGCGACGTAGGCGCGGCCACCGACCCCGATGTGACCTCGCAATACTGGAACCCCGCCAAGTATCCGTTTGCCATTTCGCGTGCCGGAGTGTCGCTCAACTACACCCCGTGGCTGCGCCAGCTGGTCAACGATATGGACCTGGCGTATCTCTCGGGCTATTACCGCATCGGCGATTACAGTGCCGTGTCGGCCTCGTTGCGCTACTTCTCGCTTGGAGAAGTGCAGACCAGCTCGGGTCAGGACAACGCCGGCGACATGACGATCAACCCCTATGAGATGTCGGTGGACGTGGGCTACTCGCTCATGCTTTCGGAAACGTTCTCGCTGGGTGCCGCCGTGCGCTTCATCTACTCCGACCTTACTTACGATTTCACCGAGGATACGTCGCCCGGCTCAGCGTTTGCGGCCGACATTGCGTGCTATTATCAGAACTATGTAAACCTCGGAAGCCGCGAGTGCCAGCTGGGATTGGGTATGAATATCTCCAACATTGGCTCTAAAATTACCTTTGGCGGCGACAACCGTTCAGAGTTTATCCCCACCAACCTGCGCCTTGGCGCATCGCTGATGATTCCAATAGACGAGTTCAACCGCTTCACCATCGCGGCAGATGCCAACAAACTGCTTGTGCCCACTTATCCGCAGCGCGAGGAAAACGAGACTGACGAGCAGTATGAGCAGCGGTTGCAGAGCGATTACTACGACCTCTCGTCCATCTCGGGCATCTTCAAGAGCTTCGGCGACGCGCCGGGCGGCATGAAAGAGGAACTGCAGGAGGTGCAATGGAGCGTTGGCGCGGAGTATGTCTACAACGACAAGTTCTCGCTGCGTGCCGGTTACCACAACGAAAGCCAGAACAAGGGCAACAGAAAGTACTTCACCGTGGGCGCGGGATTCCGCATGAACGTGTTCTCGCTCGATGCGGGCTACGTCATAGCTACGGCCAAGAGCAATCCGCTCGACCAAACGCTGCGCTTCTCGCTCACCTTCGACATGGACGGCATCAAGGACTTGTTTAAGAGAAGATGAGCATCAGAGTAGGATTTGGCTATGACGTGCACAAGCTCGTGGAGGAACGCGACTTGTGGCTCGGCGGTATCAAGATTCCGCACGTGAGAGGCTTGCTGGGGCACAGCGATGCCGATGTGCTCATCCACGCCGTTTGCGATGCCCTGCTGGGTGCTGCCAACCTGCGCGACATAGGCTATCACTTCCCCGATACGTCGCAGGCAACGAAGGATATGGACTCCAAGGTGATTCTGCGCGACACCGTGGCTCTGCTGGCCACGCGCGGTTACAAGGTGGGAAACATTGATGCCACCGTGTGCGCGGAGAAACCGAAACTCAGCCCCTACATCGATGCCATGCGGGAGTGCATGGCCGAGGTGATAGGATGCGATGCCGACTGCGTGTCCATCAAGGCTACCACCACGGAACGTCTTGGGTTCACCGGGCGTATGGAGGGAATCTCCGCCTCGGCGGTTTGCCTGATAGAGCGTTGACGCGTCCCTTGGGGCGCCCCGGGGCAGCCCTCGTGAGGCCGGAAGGGGAAGTCTCCGCTGGCGCGCGGGGCGGAAAAAGAGCGGTTCTTAGTCTGTTTTAACACAACGTTTGCATCCCGTTACGTGAAAGTTGCGTAAATTTGCCCGCAGAGAGAGTTAGTCAACTCATAGTAATAACTTATCAAGAACCGTTATGAAAAAGTATGTTTGCGATGTTTGCGGCTACGTTTACGACCCCGCACAAGGAGATCCCGACAATGGTATTGCCCCCGGCACGGCCTTTGAGGACATTCCCGCCGACTGGGTTTGCCCGCTCTGCGCGGTAGGCAAGGAAGATTTCAGACCGGTAGACGACTAATCGTCTCGTCCGGTCATCACACTTATACGATGCGCCCCTCACGGCTTTACAGGCTGTGAGGGGCGTTGTCGTATTTGAACTATTAGAGGATGATAAGGCCGCGAAAATGACTTCACAGGCTGTGGGGGGCGTTGTCGTATGGTCAAGATTGCGTGCTGGCTTGTCGGAAGGGCGTGCGTGCATAGGCTCGCGCGCCACCCTTGCGGGCTGCTGTGGCCGCTGCGGAGGGCGATGTGGTTGCTTTCTCGTAGGCGGATGCAGCTGCTTTAAGGGGGATGATGTGAAGATGTGTAGGCGAGAAAGTCAATTCGATACTGGCTGTTATAAACTTTGAGGGGGTATGATGGTAAGTCTCTCCGCATACGGCCTGTATTCCAGCGGCTTAGATTGCAAACTTTGAGGGTGTTATGGTGATGGGCATGGGTTTGATAGTGAGGGTGTTGTAGGTAAATGTAGCTGCTTTTGAAGGATGGCGTTGCCGCTGTCGGCTGGCAAAAAAACGTTGTGTGGCAAGTGCTGTGAGGCCGTTTTGTGACCGTAGGCATAGTTGTGGCAGATTGGTCATGGGATGGAGGGTTGGCAAAAGGTTACGTTTCGCCTTGTCAAACCATACGTTTTGCGGTGCGAAACGTATGGTTTGGGCTTGCAAAAGGTATGGTTTTGCTTATGGCGTGTGTTTGATGCGTTTTCCCGGTCTTTTCCTTTGCTTTTCCTAAGTGCGTTTGTGGGGGTGCTTTGGTGCGTTTGGTGGTGGCTTGTGGGGATGGTTTCAGAAGATGGGAAGAGCGGTCTGTGGTGGTGTGAGAAAGTGGTTTGGGATGTGGGATTTTAAAGGCTTGCAGTCTTTTTGTGGTAAAATTCAAGGTGGCGGAACTCCTTTTATATAAAGGATATGCCTTCGTGGTGTGCTGCAAGGGGAATGTGAATAGAGTGTAATGGGGAGTGCCAGTTTGTGTTAGTTTTGCGTGTGGTTTACTGTAAGGAGGGTATGAATAGGGTGT
>CAZASQ010000040.1:7140-15041 GCA_964487905.1 uncultured Prevotella sp.
CAGTTTGTGTTAGTTTTGCGTGTGGTTTACTGTAAGGAGGGTATGAATAGGGTGTAAGGAGGAGTGGGGTGTATGTAAAATCTCGTGTTACAATTTGTTGCGGGCTAAGGCAACGGTATAAGGGGAGTGGAACGTATATAAAAGGGTATGAAAAAACGGACGGCCATGTTGTTTGGCCGTCCGTTTCTTTATGCTTCCGGCAGGGATTCTGCCGTTTTGGGAATGCAATGATTACTTTTTCTTGTTGTAGTTCTCCACACCCTTGTCGAGGAACTCGATGTATCCGGGGATGTCCTCTTTGTAGACGAAGCTGCCGGAGAGCGGGTTGCCTTCGTTATCTACGGTTACGTAGAACGGTTGTGCGAGATAGCCAAACTTAGTCTGCTCCAGGTAAGCCCACTTATCGCCCACGGTGCGCAGCGTGCGCGTTGTTCCGTCCGGGTTCTTCACCTCTATGGGCTTGTCGAGCGGCGTCTTGTCGTCCACGAAGAGCGAGATGAGCACGTAGTCCTTGCTCAGACGCTCTGCCACCTCGGGATCGGTCCATACGGCGGCTTCCATCTTGCGGCAGTTGACGCAACCGAATCCGGTGAAGTCGAGCATTACCGGCTTGCCGGCGGCTTTGGCTGCGGCCATTCCTTCCTCATAAGATGAGTAGGCGGGATGCACTTCCTCGGCCTTGTTGAGGTTGAAGTCCTGCGTGTTCATGGGCGGAGAGAATGCGCTCACGGCCTTGCAGGGCGCGCCCCAGAGCCCCGGCACCATGTAGACGGCGAATGCCAGCGAGCAGAGACCAAGCATGATGCAGGGCACCGGCATGGCTTTTTGCTCGGGATCATCGTGCGGGAACTTCAGCCAGCCGATGAGGTAGAAGCCCATGAAAGCGAATATCATGATCCAGATGGCGAGGAAAGTCTCGCGGTCAAGTATGCCCCAGCCGTATGCAAGGTCGGCCACGGAGAGGAATTTCAGCGAGAATGCCAGCTCGATAAAGCCGAGAACAACCTTGATCATGTTCATCCATGAGCCGGACTTCGGGGCTTTTTGCAGCCATGTGGGGAACATGGCGAAGAGCGAGAACGGCAAGGCGAGGGCGATGGCGAAGCCAAACATACCCACCGTGGGGGCTGCCCAGTCGCCGCTTGTGGCTGCTTCTACGAGCAGGAGGCCGATGATGGGCGCGGTGCAGGAGAAGCTGACGAGGCACAGGGTGAACGCCATCAGCGCGATGGAGAGCAGACCTGTGGTCGTGGAAGCCTTCGTATCGACGGCGTTACCCCAAGAAGAGGGGAGCGTCAATTCGAACCAGCCGAAGAAGCTGAATGCGAAAACGGCGAGCAAAAGGAAGAAGAATATGTTGAACGGAGCATTGGTGGCCAGTTCGTTGAGACGCTGCGGGCCAAGAATGGCGGTGACAAGGAGTGCCAATGCCATGTAGATGACGATGATGGCGATGCCGTAGGTGACCGCATCGCGAATGCCTTTGCCCTTGTTGTTCTTCGATCTCTTGAGGAAGAAGCTCACGGTCATGGGGATGATAGGCCACACGCAGGGGGTGAGAAGTGCGACGAATCCGCCCACAATACCCATCATGAAGATGTACCAGAGCGACTTGTTCTTCGTGCTTTCGCCACCTTCGAATGCCTTCAGTTCCTTGATCACCGGCTTCCAGAGGTCTGTTCCCATGCCAGCGGTGCCCGTGTCGGCCTTGGCGGCGGCACTGGTGGAGTCTGTTACGGCCAGTGCTGACTGCGCGGAGTCGGCAGATGCGGTCGTGGCAGACTCGCCCTCGGCTGCGGTCTCTGCGCTCTTGTCCTCCGTGGGGGCCGGCGCGTCCTTGGGACCTTCGCCACTATAGTTGAACTCCACGGTCGTTGGAGGCATGCACATCTCCTCGTTGCAAGCTCCATACTCCAGGTATCCCTTTACGGTATAGGTCTTTCCGGTAATCTTGTACCGCTGTATGAAGGTGACATTGTTCTCGAAATAGCGGAGCTTCATGCCGAACATGGGGTCCATCTCGCTGATTTCGCGACCCTTGTGCTGCAATCCGCCGATGGGCTGAACGCCCTCTGCCTTCTCGGTGTGTAGGGTTGCGGAGGTTGGTCCGTCACCCGGCATGCCTGTAGAGTAGACGTGCCAGCCTTTGTCGATGGACGCGGTGAAGATCACTTGCACCTCGTTGGGCGACACTTGCTTCTTGCTTGCTTTGAAACGGACGGGATTCCCTTGGGCAAAACAGACCGTACCCAAGAGAACCATCCCAAGCATTAGAATGGTTCTTTTGATTGTTGACATATTCATGGTTACTATTTTTTGTGGAGCAAAATTATTAATTTCCATCAAGATACGCAAACTTTTCCCCGAAAAATTTCCCCGTGTCAAAAAAAAAGGATAACTTTGCATCAGAAAAGCAAATATAGTGAACAGAGAGAACAGGAATTCCGGCATGTCGGCATGTCGGGATTCTCGTTTTTTATGTTCTTACTAAGAAGATAATAATCATTAAAATCAAGGAGAAATCATGGCTTATATGTCACAGAAGGGCTACGATGATATGGTGGCCCAGCTCCATGAGTTGGAGACCGTAGAGCGTCCGAAGGCGTCGGCGGCCATTGCCGAGGCGCGAGACAAGGGCGATTTGAGCGAGAATGCCGAGTACGATGCGGCCAAAGAGGCGCAGGCGCACTTGGAGAACAAGATTAACCAGCTGAAAATGGCCATCGCCGAGGCGAAGATTATCGACATGTCGCGTCTGAGCACGGACGCTGTGCAGATTCTTTCGACCGTTGAGATGACCAATGTGGCCAACAATTCGAAGATGCGCTACACCATCGTGAGCGAGAATGAGGCCAATCTCAAGATGGGAAAGATTTCCATCAAGACCCCCATCGCGCAGGGCTTGCTGAACAAGAAAGTGGGCGACGTGGCCGAGATCACGATTCCCCGCGGCACCATCAAGCTGCGCATAGACAAGATTACCATCGAGTAGCATCACCATTGCCCCACCTTGACCCTCCCCCTCGGGATGGTTGGGGTGGGGCTAATCATTAATATTAGGAACTATGGACATATTCAGTAAGATTGCAGCGGGAGAGATTCCCAGCTACAAGTGCGCGGAGAGCGACAAGTTCTACGCCTTCCTCGACATCAATCCCGTAGTGCAGGGGCACACGCTCGTGATTCCCCGCCGCGAGGTGGACTACATCTTCGACATGGCCGATGACGAGCTGGCCGAGTTTCAGGTGTTCGCCAAGCGCGTGGCCGAGGCCATCCGCACGGCTTTTCCCTGCAAGAAGGTGGCGCAGGTGGTGCTTGGCCTCGAGGTTCCGCACGCCCATATCCACCTCATGCCCATCAATACGGAGGGCGATGTAGACTTCCGCCGCCACATCAAGCTGACGGAGGAGGAGATGAAGGCCACGTCTGAGAAGATTTTCGCGGCCTTCAACGCCGCCCGGGGCTGATGTCCCGCCGCCCGGAAGAGCGCGGTGAGGAGGCTGGGGGGCAGACTTGCGCCGCCCGTTTCCGCCCCTTGATTTTCAGGGGGTTATCCGCTGTCGGGCAAAAGGTGACGTTTTGCCGTCCCAAACCTATGCTTTTGCGGGCCAAAAGGTAACCTTTTGGAGAGCCAAACCGCACCTATTGATTTTAATCGTTATATTATCACGTCGCGAGACGGGCTTTTTAAGCCAGCAGGGCAGGATTTTTCGCCCCCTTGGGATACACTCTTTGCAGTGCGCTCCCTTTGGGAATGGGTGATGAATCCTGCCTTTTTTTGTTGCTGGAGCTTGCTTGCCGCCTTGTGAGTGGATGGTGTTCATGCGATGAATCCAGCCTTTTGGGGTGCAGGATGGCCTTTTTGTACTTGTGCTTTTGGAAATGCAAAGTGTAAAACGTAAACTACGAATCTGAAACAAAGTGTTGCCCCCCCCTAAAAAATTGTGTGAAAATGTTTGGTAGGTTGGGAAATAATAGTTAATTTTGCTGCCGACTGTTTGAGTTTGGAACAGGCTGGGGGCTGAAAAGCTCTCCTGCCCCGACACCAACGAGTATCACATATTGTATAACCTAACAAAGTTAAAGAAGCATGAAAATTACTACTGCAGCCCTTGGCGCCGCTTTGGCGTTCTCGGCGTTCACCGTGCCTTCCCTCGCAGGTACTCTGCCGGCGAAGACGCGTTGCTTCCCTTATGCCCCAAAGGCAAAGGCAGAGTTGGTCAGATCGCAGTTCGGCGACCTCACGGGTTCACGTAACGCGGCGCAGCGCGCCAAGCAAGGCACGGCAAAAGTGACCGCGTCGCCCGACATGATGCGCCTTCCGGCCTGCGACCTCTCCGGTTATCTTGATGGCCCGAAGGGCGAAGTGTGGCTCTACACAGTCGATTACGACTGGGACAACGGCAATATTGCCGGCTTCACGATGAACATCTACGACTCCAAATTCAGCAAGCTGGGCACTGTACGCGACGCGCTTGAGCTGTCGGAGGGCGAGAGCCGCATCGTGGAAATCAGCGTGGGAGCTACCATTACGCAGAAGTTCTTCAACTACGACACCAACTATGAGGTCATGGTGGGTGTGGCCGCCAACACGCCGAGGTATGTCAACACTTACAAGACACGCGTCTACGCCATCTCCGACTTGGCCGATGGCGATACCTCGGAGCGTCTCATGACGTTCGATGGCTATTACTGCTCGGCCGTGGATGCGGCCAAGGACGAGTGGAGCGAGGACTTTTACATCACGTTCCTGACCGAGGAGGACACCGAGACACCCGAGGTGAACGGCGTAATCAACGCGATGGACTATCGCTTCGTGACCTACAAGAAGGGCGGATACGGCGGAGTGAAGGTCTATCTCGACACCCGCTTCCCGCAAGTGCTCGTTCCCGGTGCCAACGCGGTGCCGTTCCTGTCGGCGCAAAAGGACGGTATTCCCTACTTTGCGGTCAACCATCTCAAGTACAGCTGGTATCTTGACCCGTTCGATTATGAGACGGAGACACCCACTCCCGACAACGAGCTGATAGTGAAACTTTACGCCCCGGAGTCTGCCTGGGACTCCGAGGCATCGCTCTACAGCACCACCCGCTTCCCGCTGGGGGCTACGGCCGACAACCTTTGCTTCCTCTATGCGGGCGCGTTCAGCTATGATGGCGACCTCACCTTCGACCTCAACGAGGACGGAACGCCTGCTTACTACATCACGCGTGCCCACTCCATGCAGGGCGGCGACTACTATCTGTATGATTACGAAGCCTACGATGCAGCCCCGAAGGGCAGCGACGAGGAGGGCGTGAAGAAGTTCTCGCTCGCCGAGGGCGTTGAGGGCGGCCTCTTCATGAGCGATGTTCGCGGCTTCGCCCCGCAGGTAATGTTCACCTATGTCGATGGCGACGCTTACAGTTTCAAGTTTGTCAATCTGCTGAATGGCAACGTGGAGGCCACCATACCTTACACCTTCAACGACAACAGCACCAAGTACACGATGACATCCTTGTGCGACCGCATCGCATCGGGCGACTCTTACGTCTACACCGTGCCGCAAACAACCGGCAAGGACGATGCCAACGGCGACACGCACACGTGGGTTGTCTTCGCCTCGCCTGCGGGCGACATCCTCCATGTCGACGACATCAACATGGGTCCGAGGGTGGATTTGGCCAACATCTATGAGGGAGCGGACGGCTATAATCCCTATATCTTCAATCTGGATGACGACCGCGAGTATATGGTGCTGCTCAAGCGGCGCGATGAGAGCGGTGCGACCACGCGCGAGGAGTTCTCCGTTGTCAGCGCAAATCCCGACAAGGGCGTACTGTTCAACCTTGGCCCGGACGAAGACATGGGCATCTTGCTGGCCGTAACGTTAGTGAGCAAGGACGAGGAAGCCAATGGCTTGGCCGTTTGCTACGTCAATCAGACCCCGGGAAGCTGGAAGTACACCACCACTTATTATCCGCTGCCGCTCACACTCTTCGAGGCTGGCGATGGTACGGAGGAGAATCCTTATCAAATCAGCACCGTTGGCGGACTGAAACAAATCAAGCGGGCGGCCGATGCCCACTATGTCATCGTCAACGACATCGATGCCTCCAATGCAATCATCAAGAATCCGCAGTTCTATTTCACCGGTTCGCTCGACGGACAAGGCTATGTTGTCAGCAATTTGAGGTTGGATGGCCGCGCCCTTCTTCCCACAGTGGCCGGCCCGATGGCCACCAACGGCGAGGACAGCGAGATGCGTGCGGACGCGTCCGATGCTTCCGAGTTGTCCGGATGGGTACGCAACATCAACTTGGTCAACCCCCGTCTCGATGCCACGACCGACAAGCAGGGCTTGATAGCAGGTTCGTTGATGGCTGGAAAGCTGACTAACGTACACGCTTATGGCGCTACTGTCAACTCCAATGGCGATGCTGCCGGTCTGGTGGGCAACGCTTCCCTCAGCGCGGCCATCGACTTGTGCTCCTTCGATGGCGATGTGGCCACGCAGGGTGTGGCCGGCGGCATTGCCGGAACGTCCTATACGGGAGCCACTATCAATGCTTGCGCCGTCAAGGGAACGGTCAGCGGCGAAGCGTCAGTAGGTGGTGTGGTTGGCGAAATCAGCAGTATGGGCGGCGCGGTGTCCAACTGTCACGTCAATGCCAACGTGGTGGCGAAGAACACCGTGGGCGGTATTGCCGGCACATCCATCCGCACGCTCATTGAGCGCAACCACGTTCAAGGTACGGTCAAGGCCACGGAGTGCCTCAACTGGGGCGGTGGCGCAAAGGCCGGAGGCATTCTTGGCGCGCTCGATGCCACTCCCGCCACGGAGGATGAGTCCGTAGAGCCTGTGGTGACGAACAACTTCGTGAACCTTACCTCGCTCGAAGCCCCCGAGACACCTGCGGGCGCGTATCCGGCGGAGAACACCACCGTGCACCGTATCGTGGGCTACACCCGCGCCAACATGGCCGATGCGATAGACTATGATGAGAATTGGAATCCCATTTACGGCGATCCGATGCCTGCCGACCTTGGTTTGGTGAACAATTATGCCGTCTCCACGCTTCCCGCAGTGGAGGAGTCGCTGGCCAATCAGGCAGAGTCGACGGAGGGAAAGGACATCAGCGCAGACGCGCTTGGGCGTGATTTCTTCGAGAATACGCTTTCCTTTGCCTACGGATATGAGGCTGCCACACCGTGGTCGTTGACAGGCGATGAGCAATCGCCCCGACTCTACTTCGAGACGGGTCTGCTCTTGGTTGCTCCTGCATCCGTTCTTGTGGAGCAGGACCAGGAGGTTACGCTCGTGGCAAGCCTTGAGGGCGAGGAGCTTACGGAGGATATGCTGGGCAGTTTCACTCTCGACTACGATGAGGCTCTGCTCGAATGCACCTATATGGAGATGGCCGATGAGGGCATTCGTCTCACTTTCAAGGGTCTTGCCGAGGGTGTGGCTAACGTTACTGTGGGTCTGAACGGTCTGACGGCTAAGGCTCAGGTCACGGTCACTGCTCCTACGGCCATTGCCGGCGTTGCCGCCGATGCCGCACGTCTTGCCTACGACGGCCGCAACCTCCGTGCCGAGGGTGCGATGATAGACCTTTACAGCGTCACGGGTGCGAAGGTGCTTTCCGGCCGCGACCAAATCTCCTTGTCGGGACTTCCCTCTGGCATCTATGTGGCCAAGGCTACGCTGGCCAACGGCAAGCCCGCCACCATCAAGATTCGCTTGTAGGCGAAGGCATTGCGCCTTGAATGGCGTGGTGTGACTTCATTCCAACAGGCTCGGACAGCATCTGTCCGAGCCTGTTTTCGTTGCCCCTGCTTTGTGCCTTTCCCCCTCTTGTTGGGCGCGGGTGGTGGTGTGGTGATGCGAAAGGTATGGTTTGGCCGTGCGAAACGTTACC
>CAZASQ010000041.1:0-11054 GCA_964487905.1 uncultured Prevotella sp.
CCTTATTATATTAAGGGAAATACGAGGGGAATACCAGAGTTTTAGCCTTGACAAGCACTTCCGATTATGCCGCCACACACAAATATACATAACGCCCCCATACAAAAGTTTTTCTTGCACGGGGGCATTAAACGAACAAAACTTACCAGCTATATTTTCTTAGTCTAAGCATATTTGATGCGCATACATATCCGACAAAAACTTTTATTGGATATAAGGTTTAACCGCCTCAATGCTCCAAGCATAGTTAAGGTTTGCTTGTGACCCATCTGCAAATGTACCCGATGTGACACCCACAACCTCACCATATTCATTGATAAGGGCACCACCGCTACTTCCATGATCAATGAGCGCGCTGATCTGCATGAGATTATCGGCACGCCACTGAGACACTTCACCCGAAGAGAATGTATTTTCCAATCTTCTTGGACTACCTATGGCATACACCTTCTCACCAACCTTAGGCTTTTCAGATGCGATCGGTATGTAATTGGTGTTTTCACAGTCAACACGGAATAAGATAAAATCTTCATCCTCACTTTTAGCCAACACGTCTGTCACTTTGTACGCCACGTCACTACCAACAAGTTTAATCTGCTCCATCCCTATACCAGTCCCTTTGAAGACATGATAATTGCTAACAGCAAGACCGTCATTGTCGATAAAAAAGCCAGACCCTTGATAAGCATTCGAGCCATCTGTGGTAAACACCATAAACACAGCACTACCGTAACGATCGAAAATCTGCGTCCCCTCCATCTTCTCATTTGAGCGTTTATTCACAATTTTACTCTTTTTTGTTGTTGGGCGCAAAGATTTCCTTTCAGTACGGTCAGCCATTGTTGCATTAGAACGTTCCCGACCACGATGCTGACCAGACTTGTGAGCACATGATAACATTAACAGAACCGACAGGCAAGCGACTACCGCATGGCACTTATTATTTCTTTTCTGCATTTTCAATAATATTCTTGGGAATAATATGAATGACAAACCGTTGATTATATTTTTCCTTACTTCCCCTTTCTCGCATAAGTGTAGAGTCCAGCTGTTTAAATCTGGCTGTACCATCTCCACCTGTATAACCAAAGTTATATCGTCCATCACCGCTTCCCGCTATTTGGATTTCGCAATTTGCCCCAAAATCAATTTGGCATATATCCTTCCAAAACTTCATAAGTGTTAAGGCTCTTTGGAAACTCCAATCATAGTTATCTTCCGTTAGTTTCTTGGAATTGCGAGAAGCTTGTCCCTCAATGATGAGCAAGTATTGATTTGCCTCATTCCTATCAAGAAATTCTTTGATTTCCTTACCTGCCTCATGCAAACTTGCCGTGTCAGCTTGCAAGTCGGCGAGCCTATACTTAGTTTCATCAAAAAAACACCTCACATCAAGAACATACTTTTTGTATTCAGCTTTATACGCAAAATTTTTAGAGCGCCCTAATTCTTTCGTGGATGCCTCGACTTTCTTAATCTCCTCAAGTTGTTTTTCTGTTGCTTCCATACGTTTGTGCAACAGCACTATCACGAGGACAAAAAGTGTTAGCATGATGAAGAAAAGGCTCGTCATCAAGTCAGAGTAGCTGGTCCAAAAAAAAGATTCTTTCTTCTCCGCCATGGTATCCCCCCTAAACTTATGGATGCTTTTGCGCATCTTGTTTATTACCTGGAATGCTCTTCGGTGCTTGAGGAGCAGGCGCAACTTGAATATCAGAGGAAGATTTTAGCACCGGCTGTAGCTGTACGGTATCTAGGCTATCTTCCTCCACTGCCATTCCTGCTGGCATCATCAAGGTTGAGTCACCACTCTCTATGGTGACTTTATCTACATTTTCCAGCGGTGCACTATCGCCCGCAAACCAAATGTTATGAGCAGTATTTAAGATGCAAGCCAAAGCAATAAGCACCACAGACACGACCATTGTCCACTTCATCCACCCTGGCAACACTCGGGGAGCTATATTACTGGACAATTCCCCATTAGGGGACACCGACACAAGTTCTTCTGCCGTGTGTTTCATCGTTTTGCTTACCTGCGAAGCCAAACTATTATTGGAGCGTTCCATACGCTCAATCAATTTATCCAATTTGGAAGGAATACCTGCTATTTCTGCAAGTTGCCCCTCCAACATTGGCATTTGCTTCAAGTTAGTCTCAAACAGAGCACGTATTTCACCATTAATCTTTTCAAAAGAATCCCGTTCTTCTTCTATAACCTTCTTAAATTCTATAGCTTGTCGTTGAAGCGTAGAACTTAGATCATTTGTTCCCTCGCTGGCACTTTCTTTCAATTGACTTAAAGCTTTTTTCAACTCATTATCCACATCGGCAACATCTTTGGACATCTCTCCTTTGTGACGTTCAAAGAAATCCCGAATACTCTCCAACACGTGCAAACGATCAGCTTCTTGCTCAAACTGTGTAGTGAATTTATGTATCACATCAGTATATCCATGGACATCATTCAAGTATTGGTTGAATTGCTCCAATTTGTCCGTACAGCCTTTCAGTTCTTTAAGGACATAGACATTAGCTTTTGCCGCTTTCATCATGTCCATATCATGCACGGCTTGGATGATGTCACCTTGAATGCGATAAGACTCATTAACATCCCCCAATGCGCTGCGTAGCTCCTCCGTATTCCTATGGAACATGGCATTAAATCGATTAAGATTCTTCACCAAACTGTTAAGGGCATCCGATGTGTCTGACGGAAGTTCTGGAAGCAGTTTTGCTTGCAACCATGCAAGAAACGAATTCTTTCCAAACTCTCCTTGCAACTTATACCTTTTGAACAAGAGAGAAGCTATCGTAGTGAGCAAGATTCCCATAATACTTGCAAGCATAGCCCATGCCACTCCCGCAAGAAGGTCGTTTACTCCTTGTGCTGCCGTCCCAAAATCCCCGGAACCAGAAGACAAAAGAGCCGTTATACTCCCTGTAGTGAGCAAAGAGCCTAAACCTACTATTACGCCCACCATGGTTCCTGCAAGACCACAGTACAACGGAGTTGGCGTAAGCGTATTGATATCATTCTCCACAGAGTCGCAATGGCGATCCACCGCATCCTTCAAAAGTGAGAAGTCAATCACAGAGCCAGAATTGTTTCCAAGGTACTTATTAATAGAGTCTTTAATTGACTCAAATACTTCGTTACCCCGTCCATAAATACCCGTAACGAATCCTGTCTCTAAATGATGGGCTATGCCCCAGGACGTTTCCTCTGCAAAGATTTGTTTATACTCTTTCATACGAGACAGATTCTTCTTAAAGAAGAATATCTGAAGCGCGATAATGAACGCGACTATTATTGGTACTAAAAGTGACATTTGTTTAAGAAAGTTCTATTTTAAGTTTTCTAGTAATTTTCCATGCAGAATCATCGCATTTTTCACAAATTCCAAACTCTTTAACCTTGAAAGATGTGGCATCTTTAATTGACAAGCCAGTACATTCGACTATTTCCTGCCAATTATTCCTTGATTTGACCTTATCTACTGCAATGATGTTAAATTCTCCTTTAGTCGCACTCTTAAACTCAATGGAGAAAACACAGTCCTCTTCTGCTGAATCAAAAATTTGTGCAAAAAATTCATCATTGTTAATTTTCGCGTATCCCTTCTTGAGATATCCTGCTTTTGGGGATTGGCAAGGTTGCTCTTGAGGTTTGGTTACAGCAGAAGACACATCATGAACTTCGTTTGCCTTTCCACTCGAATCTGTAGACTTAACTTTCTGTGAACGTGCATCCTTTTCTTTTGAAGTTTTTTTTAACGAGCCAACAGATTCCTCATTCTTTGTCACCTTCCTTTGAGGCTTATCAAATTTATTGTTAACAATCTCGCGCACTTCCTTTTTAATGACACCTTTCATTAATAAGAATAGAATAAGTGCGATGATTGCTATAGCAAGAACTGCAAGTATCATATAACCCCAAGTACTTTTAGGATTTTCTAACTTTGCGACTCGGGCTTTAAGTTCTGCATTTTCTTTGTGAACTTGAGTTAACGCTTGCCCTAAAGTATCTACTTCCAACACGAGCGCGCCCATTAATGTATCTTGAGCCGCTATCTTGTCTTTCATCTCCTGCGAGATAACTTCAACTGTATTTGTATCATTATTGGTATCTTGACTTTGCTCATTATCATTGAAAACATTGCATGAAAATAAAGCAAAAATCGCAGTTGAACATACTATGAAATTAAGTAACTTTTTCATCAGCTTGGGTTTTCTAAGTAATATTCTTGTATTTTGTTTGAAAGAGACTGGAGAACACCCTTTATCGGGTAGAATGTAATTGCGTCCTCAATTTGGTTGTCCATATTTCCAGACTCATTGATAGAGAGTTCTATACCTCTATTAAGGTATGTTTCCAAATCCTTCGTACATTCTTCTTTCGCAATCCTCATTGTAACATTATCAACGCCGAAGTTGTTGTCAAGATTGAACATAGAAGGTATTTCTGACAATGTTAATCGGAAGAAGTCTTTCACTTTCTTCACGATTTCTGCTTTATGAGTATCAGAAATAGAGGCGTAGGTGTCGTTAACGCTTACAAAATTTCCAGAAGAATCTCGAAGAATGAGCGTTTCAGGGTTCTCTTCGAATGCCTCTGCAGCAATTAAACCGCCCTTACATGTTGATTCCTTAGGATTAGAACCTTGCTCTAATCCAAGAATATCTAGAGCTGACCCGTACTCAGTGCCCAATACTTTCTCAAAGATGACCTTGGTGTATTTACTAAGAATCTTCGGGTCGGATGATATAATACTGATAACCTTACTACCATTTCCGCTGAATGCAATATGACGCGGAGCTTTCAGCCCCTTTGCTTTTACAATTTGAGCAATATGATAAATGATTGCAGTATAGAAGATAATAAACACTACCTTGAACTTGGTATCATTCTGGAGAATCTTGTTGAAGTCGATATTGTTTCGAGCAAGCCCCCTCGTTTCCGAGTTGTCCTTCAAAGAGAACAAGAACGAAGCCATGTTTGCAGGTTGTCCAAGGTTTCTATTGAAGATATTGACAAGTTCATTCAGTTCTGGTTTTGACTGAAGGAGTCCAAGAATGTCATTTTTGAACCAGTCAACAATGCCGTTGTTGGGATTGATGTCTGAGAATGAATCCTCAAAGAGTGAGTTGGCAGCAAACTTAAATGAAGTTATATACTTTACTTTACCGTTTAAAGAGAAGGCAATATCAGTAGTACCGCCACCAATATCCACATTAACGAGGTTCGTTGCTGTGGCATACCTGCGGAAGTAAAATTGTATAGGAGCAACAGATTCAGAGAGGCTTCTTGCTGCACCGTCACGATTGAACAATTCAGTGTAAGAATCATTCCATGCCATACAAAGTTGAGATAGACGACGTGGCGACATACTATTCGGATAGAACCATGTGATTTTCGTATGCCCAAGATTGCCATTGTTGGCAATGACTTTGTTACGGATAATCATCATGATATTACGAATGTAGGCCTGCATAGCAGCCTGTGCATTGGGCTTGCTGCTCCATTTGATATTGACCATTGGCTCCGCATTGTATGCAATGCCTATTTTTTTGTTGTATGTAATATCGAAGTTAATCAAGCCGAATGTCCTTAATTTCTCCGTCCAATCAGTAGATTTAGCATATGACAAAGCTGTTCTAGTCGGGAAAGAGAAATCCAAATCATCTCCAACCGCGGCTGGCATGAAATCACGAACCATTAAGTCATTTTCGTCTATCAAATCCAAAGGAGTGAGCCTTCCTTGAATTTCTCGATATGACTGTACGAAAAACGCTCCATATATAGCTTCATAATCTTTATAGTTGAAAGAGGATGAGCTATTGTCATTCGCCTTCTTGAACTCAATATGCGTATTGGATGTACCCAGATCAACTGCAAATTCAAAGTCTTCCAAATTTTGATGCACAAGGAAATTCGGAATGATAACACTACTTACTCCACTTTTATTGGACACCCTGATAAAGTCAAAGTTGCTATTCAGAATGGTATAAGTTTCTGCCTTAAAGTCAAACTGGCCTCTTTCTTTGTTTCTGCAGTCCATGGGGATATCCCGTATGCTTTCGCCCTCACGGTAGAATTCAAAACGGAATTGTTTAGAATAAGTACTTATACAAGAAACAGTGTAGATAGCATCTTCCTCATTTTGGAACTTCACGCTTGGCATCACCAATCCCGTGAAGTTAAATTCAGTCATACCACCTAAGTTCTGTGTTTCAGAGACTTCTGCTTGCCTATGCGCATAATAAACACGCTGATACTCTATACATTTAGTATTACCCTTCCCAGCAATTGGAATACGAATAACCACATTAACCGAACCTCCTGCGAGACCCTCCATCTCAAAAGCAGGCTTACCATCGGGCATTTTCGAGCTTAGCGTATCTATGGAGAAATACTTAAAGTATAACGGCTTTATTGGCAACAAAAACGAAGTTTGTGGTTTACCTTCTTTCATGTTGCCATCAAAATAGTATTTCTTGTTTAAAGCATGAGGAACACTAACTATCGTGTCCTCAAGAAAGTCGCTAATGGTCAAGTATGGGAATTTGGAACCGTCAAAAGGAAGTTTTCGTTCGTCAATCGTCACAACATCTGACTTGTATGGAGCTTTATTGGTTTTTCCCCACACACCACTTACATACTGAAGTTCAGCGTACTTATTGCCTGACTCAACAGGAAGAACCAAAGGCATCATCCCTGAGACTTCACGTTCTGGAGAAAGGGAGAATTCGTTTGGCATTGCAAGAGCACTTTTCTTTTTGAGCAGAACCGTACCAAGCACTTCCACTTGATCGTGGCCGGCGTCCATTGGAGAGAAATCATTAATTGAAGCAGGCGTGACACCGTTAAGCCTATCCTTTATTGAAGCAGCACAAGCCCTAAATGTCAAAGCCAAATAACTCTCTATTTCTGGGAATAGAGTAGAAAAATTAGGAATAGACTTTCTCAAAGTCCACCATGCTTTGACATATTCGAAATCTCTTTTATAAAGCGGTGCATAATCACTGTCAAACGGTTTGTCGTTGTTGGAAAAGTAAACATCTTGCACATACTCCAAGTTATTTGCCCCACAGAAGAAGAGAGTTGCAGGCGATGTTGCCCCAATGATATTCTGCTCATTAGGACCTTTCGTATAATTCAAAAGGTATATGTTCTTCAGCTTGTCAAAATTATACGTCCTCGCATCTGATTCCAAATACTTCTCCAAAGCATTCGCGACATAAAAATGACCATCATTCCCGCTATCTTTCATTCTCGGCAACAAAAGTGCTGGATCCCAAGTGATAATCTCTATTTTATCTTTGAGCTTATCTATGTTGAAGAATATTTCTCCTACATCCAATGAGTCTGAAACCATTTTGTGGAAAATGGTTTTCCCGTCTAATTCTTTTATGTTTCTTGACGCTCTTCTGCAAACCTCTTTGAAGGCAGTCTTTACCAAATCAATTCTTGCGAAGGGTGAAGGTATTGACGTAATCTCGTTTTTCGCACTGGCTCCATCCGGATCTTCAATCGTTTCGCGAGCAGTTGAATTGTATGGGAACGTAGGATTTTCATTCCATCCTTGATATGTGCTTGTTCCCTCTTTATATAATCTGAATACTTTTGACATGACTTTTACGCATTAAATTTTTCCTTAATCAATCGTGTCATACCTATATGGAACATCTCCAAGAATTTATCACAATTCTCTTGGCTATGGCACTTCCTTGCAGCCGAGTTCAATCTATCTGTAACCAAATCATAGTCTGACTTCAAACTGACTATCTTTTTAGGTTTACATCCTGTAACAACGTCAAAAGGCCTATCCTTACTGTTAAGATTGAACAGGTCTAACGAACGTTTGTTTTCTTTCATCTCACCCAACCATTCGATATATTGCGCGGTAATGGATTGTAAGTCTGACATGAAAGAGGAGTCATACAATCCTTCGAAATAGTCATTGTTTGCATTAAAAGACTTTGACGAATAGTACTCCATCTTATAGTTCAAGCAATTAGACATCATCATAAACCCAGTCAGAGGAGCGAATAATTGTCTCTTTTGCTTATCATAGAATGAATCAAAAGTAACAGAGCCTTCCACCTCTTTTATCCCAAGTTCCTTATTCGAAGTGTTCGGGTGTTGCTTGTTGCTGAAATCCACAATTGCAGTAGCCGCAAGAAACTCTATCAGGTGAGCCTTGTTTTGCTGTGCCGAGCCACCTTCGTGGTTTTCGTATGTACTGGTAGTATCATCGGCCAAGAAATAGAGGGCGTTGATAGAACCAGCAGTGCTGATATTATTCTCATAATAAGCCAAAGCAGACTTCGCCTTTGAAATAAAAGTGGAAGAGTCTATCTCACTTTCATCATCGCTTTCAAGTTTGAAATATGGAAGCATAGTAATGGCTCCAATTTCCGCATTGTTGATTAGATCATTATTTGGAAACGTGTTTCCTGTGCGAAGCGTCTTAAGCAGCAATGGGAAACCACTTGCACCTGTTCCTCCAAAAATGGAACTGACAATAAAAATTTTGTCTCCTGCCTCAAAATTATTGGCAAAATCTTGGAAATCATCAGAGCTTACTATTTGATTGAGCACAACACTCCCTATATTGGGATTTCCCTTGAATCCTACCTCCATGGAAGAACTTAGGTTTTTCTCCGAAAAGAGCATCCTCATCATTGCTTGCGTTGCCCTGTCCATTGAAGGCAAATCTATGAACTGCTGGAAAGTCTTATCACCAGTATCATTGATTCGAAGGGTGTAATTCTCCAAAATCCGAGATATTCTCTTCCGGAAGAATGCAGATTCATTCTTCTCTGTAAAATGCAGTTGCGAACGAACTGATTCATACAAATTCATAAGCGCAACAGTACGCGTCAAATCAGCATTAGAAGCATCGGGGTCTATGATTATGGGCACTATTTCATCTGCTCCAATCTTCACGCCTGCTGCCATCATCATTGTGAAAGAACGTAAGACACGCGATCCCGTTCCTCCAATTCCAAATACATATATTTTTGCCATAATAAAGCGAGTTAGACTTTAAAAAGGAGCACGCGAACAATTGGTACTCCACCATTTGATGATATAGGAAATGACTATAAATGCAATAATAGCGTCTATCATATTTGTAACTCCGAAAGCGAGAATGTCATCTGCATAAATTGGCAAATCAACGAGTTTACCCGTTGCCGCATCTTTCTTAACCATCAAGCCTGCATAATAATCTCTTAACACCCACTGCCATCCAACAAAAAAGTTAATTACAGCATTAACTCCAAGGAAGATAAGCCACCCCCACCAGTTGTTAAGGCGAGGATGATTCACTAAGTAATAGTAACAAATGGCCACAACCAGCGAGATAATCAACATGGAAAAGCCGATACCTATGTACATGTTACTCATTTGCTCAAGAGAAGTCTCTCCCCAAAGATAATTGGCCAGCTCTATTCCAAAAAAATCTTCAAGCCAGCAATAAATGCTACCAAAAAGCTCACTCATACTTTTTATTCTTTTATTTATTTTTCAATTCAAACGAAATGGAACCATAATTAGCAGAACCCTTATACGCTTCGGACACACCTTTAATTAAAGACATTAGTCCGGTAGTTTTGTCCAGATTTCTTTCCACATTTTTCCCCTCTGTGTCATCAGACTTGGACACCCACGCTGCCAATTGCGGATAAGAGAACGTAATGGTCTCTGTCCTTAACGTAGAAGGATTTTCTATTTCTAATTCAACAAGATGACTGTACTCACTATTCACATCCGTAATCTCAGAGACAGAGCAAACCTTAACTTGCGTGGGATTCGCAGATGAATACTGCGCTGTATTCTTAAGAAGGTCTTTACTTTGCAAACTGCCCCTTAAGTTCAAAAGTAAATTAACCTTTATTTTCCCAGTATGATTAACAACATAAGTGCTCTTCTCAAACCCAAAAGATATAGGCTGAGGAGTGGAATAAGCACAATACTCCTTAATACCACCTATAATATCTTCAACCGGTACTTCTTTATTAAACTTTGCCAAATAACGCTGGTCACCTATTAACCAAATGTAATAAGGCCGCTTCACATCTTTAAGCAATTTGCTATTGTGCCCACAATACCAATAACCATCAAATTTTGATTCCAACTTAATAATTTCAACACCCAGCCTCGGATTTGCAGATATTGCCTTATTAAACGTATTTTTAACCGAGACTTGACAGTTCCCAAGATAATCTATTGCGTTTTGAGGTATATCCAAAATACAATCAGACACAAATACAGAAACCGTGTTAGGGGTTTGTTGCTTAATTATGGTCTCAAGAATCTGCATTAAATCCGTATTCGATCTATCTCCACCAGCTCTTGCAAATGATGCAGGCGTAAGATCTTTGATAAAAGACCTTAAATCACCACGATAAGGAATGACCTCAGAATTAATGTAATTCAATGAACAAGACGTAGTAAGCCTATTCAAATCACTAACGTAATCAAAAACAGCATCTTTTAGATTAGAACCAGCACACATATAGGCGTCCATGCTGCCCGAATTTTCCACATAGACTTTTAGCTCTATGGAGTCTTTGGACAAGTCTGGCGTTGAAGTTGAATTCCACTCTAACTTTACTTTGTTACTGCCTCCAGCACATGTTAAAAGGATCACAAGCACTACGACAGTACACAACACTATCGGAACAATAATTTTCTTGTTCATTTTGTTTCACTTTACCAATCTCAAGCATATCTTGGCTGACACACTGATTATAGATAATACTAAAGATTTTCCTTGTTATGTTAGTATAATTATTTAGTTATTTCTGCCGTTTTTTCTCTCCGTCTCTTCGCAAGAGACGGAGAAATATTGGAACACCTTGATATTTTGGCATTTCAGCCAAAAGTAAATGAGGTTTTGTAAAACAAAGCGAGAAAAAGCATAGTCACGCCTTATTTTTCACCTAAAATAAGGCGTGATTTGATGAGAAAACTGTAACTTTGAACCAATTCTCCGTCTCTTGCGAAGAGACGGGGAGTTTTGTAAAGCAAATCACTGCTCACA
>CAZASQ010000042.1:0-11037 GCA_964487905.1 uncultured Prevotella sp.
CTAGACCCACTGATTAAGAGTCAGTTGCTCTACCAACTGAGCTAAGGGTGCTCGTTTCTGTTTTGCGGGTGCAAAGGTAGTAACTTTTCAAAAGTCCACCAAACTTTTTGGAAACTTTTTTATCAAATTTTTAAAAATATCCCCCTCAGACGCCGTCTGAGGGGGATATTGCTTAGTATGCGCGGGCAATTATGACGCGATGTTTGGCTGGCTTGCCGCTCACCATGTCTATGCCGGGCGTCTGCTCGAACATGAACGGGATGCAGCGTATTGTGGCCTGTGTGTCTTCCTTGATTTTAGCCTCGGTCTCGGCAGTGCCGTCCCAGTGGCAGAGGAAGAAACCGCCATCCTTGATACGTTGTTTGAACTCCTCGTAGTTGTCGCACTCGTAGATGCGGGAGTTGCGGTAGTCGAGGGCTTTCTTGAACACGTTTTGCTGAATCTCCTCAAGCAGGTTCTTCACGCGCTCTGCGATGCCGTCCAGGCTGACCTCCTCTTTCTCCAAGGTGTCGCGGCGCATAATCTCGATGGTGTTGTTCTCCAAGTCACGGCCACCCATGACGAGGCGCACGGGCACGCCGCGCAACTCGTAATCGGCAAACTTGAAGCCGGGACGCTTGTTGTCGGCGTCGTCAAACTTCACGGTTATGCCCATGTCGCGCATTTGCTCGATAATGGGTTGAAGCTTCTTGGTGATGGCCTCAAGCTGCTCTTTGCCGCGGTTGATGGGGATGATGACCACCTGGATGGGGGCAATGTTGGGCGGAAGCACAAGGCCGTTGTCATCGGAGTGTGTCATGATGAGCGCGCCAATCAGTCGTGTGCTTACACCCCATGATGTAGCCCATACGTATTCGGGCTTGTTCTCCTTATTAAGATATGTCACGCCGAAACTCTTGGCGAAGTTTTGGCCAAGGAAGTGAGATGTGCCGCTTTGCAGCGCCTTGCCGTCTTGCATCATGGCCTCGATGGTATAGGTGTCCAGCGCGCCCGCAAAACGCTCCGTGGCACTCTTGACACCCTGCACAACGGGTATGGCGAGCCACTTTTCGCAGAAGTCTGCATAGACGTGGAGCATCTTCTGTGCTTCCTCTTCGGCTTCCTCGCGTGTGGTGTGAGCCGTGTGTCCCTCTTGCCAAAGGAACTCGCTGGTGCGCAGGAAAGGACGTGTGCGCATCTCCCAGCGCATAACGTTGCACCATTGGTTGCACATCAGTGGCAGGTCGCGGTAGGAGTGAATCCAGTTCTTGTAGGTGTTCCAGATGATGGTCTCTGATGTGGGGCGCACAATCAGTTCTTCCTCCAGCTTGGCCGCAGGGTCTACCTCGATGTCGGTGCCGTCCTCGCTGTTCTTCAAGCGATAGTGGGTCACCACGGCGCACTCTTTGGCGAAGCCTTTCACGTGCTCGGCCTCGCGGGCGAAGAAACTCTTGGGGATGAGCAGGGGGAAATAGGCGTTCTGCACGCCAGTTTCCTTGAACATCTTGTCGAGTTGCTGCTGCATCTTTTCCCAAATCGCATAGCCGTAGGGCTTAATCGTCATGCAGCCTCTCACGGCTGACTGCTCGGCTAAGTCGGCTTTCACCACCAAATCGTTGAACCATTGTGAGTAGTTCTCATTCCGTTTGGTGAGTTGTTTTAGTTCTTTTGCCATATCTTTTTGTTGTTTTTAAAATCCTGTTTATTGTCCGCCCGCTTCTGAAATATAGGCAAATGCCTATCTGTGAATAGGCGTTTTCCTCTTGCGGGTTTTGGTATAAGTTCTTAAATTTGCGGCAAAATTACAAAAAATAGTTCGCAATGCCCCCGTCTTTGGGAAATTTGTTATAACTTTGCCTAAGAAAGGGGGTAGGCGTTGGCAGAATAAACATTATAATATAAGGAATAAGAAGATGAAAAAGTTACAATTGTTTACCGCAGGACTTTGTGTCCTAACAGTGATGAGTTGCCAGACAAAGCAGGGTACGGGCAGCTTGGTTGGTACGGGTGCAGGCGCTGTCGTGGGTGGCATCGTAGGTAATTTAATTGGAAAGAACACGAAAGGCACGGCCATTGGTGCTGCTGTAGGTGCTGCTGTAGGCGCGGGTGCGGGCACGTTGATTGGGCGTCATATGGATAAGGTGGCACAAGAGGCCGCCTCGCAGGTGAACAATGCCAAAGTGGAGACGGTTACGGATGCCAATGGCTTGGCTTGCGTGAAGCTGACTTTCGATTCGGGCTTGCTTTTTGCCATCAATAAGTCGGATCTTACATCGGCTGCCAAGACGGATTTGACGAAGTTTGCAGGTGTGTTGAAGAACAATAGCGATTGCGATGTGGCCATCAAGGGACACACGGATGCATCGGGCAACGACAATATCAATATTCCGTTGTCGCAGCGTCGCGCAGAGAGTGTGTCAACCTATCTCAAAGGACAAGGCGTTACGTCTCGTCAGATTCGTTCGGTAGAGGGCTTGGGCAGCTCTGATCCTGTTCCCGGTCATGAGAATACCGTAACGGATGCTGTCAACCGTCGTGTAGAGGTGTTCCTCTATGCCAGTGAGGCCATGATTCAGCGCGCTGAGGCTGGCACGTTGAAGTAATTAAGGCCGTTGCCTTTCTAAGGTGTCTTGCCTTGTTTAGGTAATAAGGGTAATGGTTCAAACAATGTTTGGCGGTAGGTGAAAGAACCGTTAGGCATTGTTTGAACTGTTTTTGTTTGCTGTAAACCTTGCCATATTGGCTGCTCAATGCGTTTGATGGGTTATTAAATGTTTTTGTTAGCGTAAATCCCCGAACGAACCGTTGCCGTATTGTCATTTTCTTCGTACCTTTGCAACCGTTTATGTTCAAGAAGTTATTTAAGATTGTACGCTGGACGGTGGCGTTGCTTTTTGCCTCTTCGCTATTGGCGGTGGTGGCCTATCGTTTTGTTCCCGTCTATTTCACTCCGTTGATGTTCTCGCGTTGCTTTGAGCAGATAGGGGCGGGAGAGCCAATTCGGCTTCGCCATCATTGGATTCCTTTGCAGCGTATGCCTCGCTCCATGCCCGTTGCGGTGATTGCCAGCGAGGATCAGAGATTCTTGAAGCATCATGGCTTTGACTATCAGGCCATCGAGCAGGCGGCTAAAGAGCATCTGGAGGGTGGCAAGCGGCTGCGTGGCGGTAGCACCATATCTCAGCAAACAGCCAAGAATGTGTTCCTGTGGCAAGGCCGTTCGTGGGTGCGTAAAGGGCTGGAGGCTTACTTCACTTTCCTTATTGAGGCTATTTGGGGAAAGCAACGCATTATGGAAGTCTACCTTAATTCTATTGAAATGGGCAATGGCATCTACGGCGTGCAGGCTGTGGCGGAGCATAATTTTGGCATAGACGCTTACAATTTGTCGCGTTCAGAGTGCGCGCTCATAGCTGCCACATTGCCTAACCCACGCCGTTTTAGCTCGCAGTTCCCCAGTCCTTATATGCGGAAACGTCAGCGGAAGATAGAACAACAGATGACTTACATTCCCGCTTTCGATATGGGGCGGTGAGCACATGAATATGGAAGCCGGCGATAAAACAAATGAAAGAACAATGACCGACCAACAGAGCGAAATACTATCCCAACTCAACGATGAACAACGCGAAGCGGTGGTCTATTGCGATGGCCCGTCGTTGGTCATTGCTGGAGCTGGGTCGGGAAAAACGCGTGTGCTGACTTACAAGATTGCCTATTTGTTGACCCTTGGGCTGCAGCCATGGAACATCCTTGCCCTCACTTTCACCAACAAGGCCGCCCGAGAGATGAAGGAACGGGTGGGCAAACTCGTTGGCCATGATGCGGCGCGGCGGTTGTATATGGGTACATTCCACTCCATTTTCTCCCGCATCTTGCGCTCGGAGGCCGAGTTGTTGGGCTATAAGCCGAGTTTTACCATTTATGACGAGTCAGACTCGCGCAGTCTTTTGAAAACTGTTATCAAGGAATTTGGCCTTGATAGCAATTTGTATAAGCCGGCCACTGTGAGTAGTCGCATCTCCATGGCCAAGAACCACTTGATTCTTCCTGCGCAATATGCCAATGATGTGGATGCGTTGGCGCGTGATCGCGAGCAGCATTTGTCTGCTTTGGCCAAAGTGTATGAGGCTTATCAAGCCAAACTTTTTCAGGCCAACGCCATGGACTTCGATGATTTGTTGGTCAACACCTTCATTTTGTTGCGCGATCATGCGGATGTCAGAGCCAAGTACGCAGAGCAGTTCCGTTATATTCTTGTCGATGAGTACCAGGACACCAACTCTGTGCAGGTGAGCATTGTGCGACTGTTGGCTGAGAATGGCAATCGCGTTTGCGTTGTTGGCGATGACTATCAGAGCATTTATTCTTTCCGAGGGGCTAACATCGACAATATTCTCGACTTCCAAAAGAAGTTTCCCGACACACGGCTTTTCAAATTGGAGCGCAATTACCGCTCCACGCAGTCCATTGTCAGTGCGGCCAGCTCGCTGATGAAGCATAATCGCTGGCAGATACCCAAAGAAGTTTATTCAAAAGGTGAGGAGGGCGAACGCATAGCCTATCATCCTTGCTACAGTGACAGGGAGGAGGCGGCTGTCGTGGCCAAAGAAATAGAGCGTATTAAGCGCAAGGACAAGTGCGACTACGATGCTTTTGCCATCTTGTATCGCACCAATGCGCAGAGTCGCAGCTTTGAGGACGAGTTGCGCAAGCGCAATATGCCCTATGCCATCTATGGCGGCTTGTCGTTTTATCAGCGTAAGGAAATCAAGGACATATTGGCCTATTTCCGATTGATAATCAATCCAGATGACGGCGAGGCTTTGCGCCGCGTGATTAATTATCCGGCGCGTGGCATTGGCAACTCTACGATGCAGAAAATCCTCGATTCCGCTTCTGCTCATGGAGTCAGTCTGTGGGCTGTGATTTGCAATCCGGTGCAGTATGCGCTCAATGTGAGCAAAGGAACGCTGACCAAGTTGCTTGCCTTTCAGAGTCTAATAGACGACTTTGTGCACTCTGCCTCGCAGAACAATGCCTTTGAAGTGGGGCGGCAGATTATCAAGGAGAGTGGCATCTATGCCGATTTGTATGGCGAGAACGATGCGGAAGCCATGGCGCGGCAAGAAAACTTGGAGGAGTTTTTGTCGGCAATGCAGTCGTTTGTTGAAGACGGCATGGAGGCCGATGGCGGAATGCGCGTGAGTTTGGCCGATTATCTGCAAGAGGTGGCGTTGGTTACGGATATGGATCGCAAGGACGATGGCGAGCCAAAGATTACGTTAATGACCGTCCATGCCTCTAAGGGACTGGAGTTTCCCACTGTTTTTGTGGTGGGCTTGGAAGAGAATGTTTTTCCTTCTCCGATGTCTTCTTCTTCGAAGCGCGGCTTAGAGGAGGAGCGTCGATTGCTCTATGTGGCCATTACGCGTGCCGAACGCCATTGCGTGATTACCAATGCCAAGAATCGTTTCCGCTTTGGAACGATGCAGTTTGACAATCCGAGCCGTTTCATAGAAGATATAGACCCGCGCTTCCTCTCCGAAAAGGAGGAGGGTGTTGCGCCTTCGATGGGGCAGCGAATGCCTTGGGACAAGGATTTTGAGATGGAAAAGCCGTATGGGCGCGGCCATACTCGCGGCGAGGAAAGCCGCTGGCAAGCTTCGCGGTGGCAAAACAGCTCTCCTGTGGCAACGCAATTCCGTGCAGAGCCTAAGCCCAAGATAACCCGCTCTCCGCGCCCGGAGCAGGCGGTGGAGTCGCTTTCTCCCGAGGCTTTGCGCCGTTTGAAGGCCGAAGGGGGCAATTTCCGCCGGCTTAAGAGTGCAATGACGAGCGGTGGCAGAGAAATGCCCACTTCCTTTAGCGTATCGGAGACTGCAAAGGCTGCGGCGGCAGGAGGGCTTTGTGAGGGCGTTACGGTTGAACACCAACGTTTTGGCTTGGGGGTCATCAAGGCCATAGAGGGCACTGGAGAAAACACCAAGGCCACTGTTGAGTTCCGCAATGCGGGGCGCAAGCAGCTTTTGTTGAAATTTGCTAAGTTGAAAGTATTGGCAGGCGAGTAGCTTACGGGGCTGAGCTTGGCTCGTCTCGTATCATCGGTTGTCTGATAACAAGAAATTATATAATCAATTCATTATGCAACAGAAGATAATCATTTTGGATTTCGGCTCGCAAACGACGCAGCTTATCGGGCGGCGCGTGCGTGAGTTGGACACCTTCTGCGAGATTTTACCTTACAACAAGTTTCCCGTTGACGATCCGTCGGTTATCGGCGTGATTCTTTCCGGCTCGCCTTATTCGGTGCATGATCCCGAGGCGTTCAAGGTAGACCTTAGTCAGTTTGTGGGCAAAGTGCCCGTGTTGGGTATTTGCTATGGCGCACAGTTCATCGCCTACTCCAATAATGGCAAGGTTGAGCCTACGGGGACGCGTGAGTACGGTCGTGCCAACTTAAAGTTTGTTGACTTCGACAATCCTTTGTTCAAGGGGTTTGATGAAAACTCGCAAGTATGGATGAGCCATGGCGACACCATTACGGCCATTCCGTCATCCTGCAAGACTATTGCTTCCACAGATGATGTGCAGTTTGCTGCTTATGCCTCTACGGAGAACCCTGTTTGGGCGGTGCAGTTCCACCCCGAGGTGTATCACAGCCTTCAAGGAAAGCAGTTGTTGAAGAACTTTGTTGTAGACATTTGCGGAAGCCGTCAGGAGTGGAGTGCAGCCTCATTTGTAGAGACCACCGTTAAGGAATTGAAGGAGCAGCTGGGCAACGACCGTGTTATTCTTGGACTTTCGGGCGGCGTTGACTCTTCGGTTTGTGCCACCTTGCTTCACAAGGCCATCGGTAGCAACCTCACGTGCATATTTGTCGACCATGGCATGCTGCGCAAGAACGAGTTCGAAAAGGTGATGGAGGCTTACCAAGGCTTGGGCTTGAACGTGATAGGCGTGGATGCTTCCGAGAAGTTCTTCAAGGATTTGGAGGGCGTAACCGACCCCGAGCAGAAGCGCAAGATTATTGGCCGCGACTTTGTGGAGGTGTTCAACGCTGAGGCCAAGAAGATAACCGATGCCAAATGGCTTGCCCAAGGCACCATCTATCCAGACCGCATAGAGAGTTTGAGCATCACCGGCATGACCATCAAGAGCCATCACAATGTGGGCGGACTTCCCAAGGAGATGAAACTGAAACTCTGCGAGCCGCTGCAATGGCTGTTCAAGGATGAGGTGCGCCGCGTGGGCTACCAGCTTCAGATGCCAGAGCGACTCATCAAGCGTCATCCGTTCCCCGGCCCAGGCTTGGCTGTTCGCATCCTTGGCGACATCACTCGCGAGAAGGTTCGTATTTTGCAGGATGCTGACGACATCTATATTGAGAGAATGCACACTTACGTGATGCCCGATGGTACGCCGCTCTATGACCATGTTTGGCAGGCGGGCACGGTGCTTTTGTCCACAATCCGCTCTGTGGGAGTGATGGGAGATGAGCGTACTTACGAGCACCCCGTAGCCTTGCGTGCCGTTACGTCTACCGATGCCATGACCGCCGACTGGGCACGACTGCCTTATGACTTTATGGCCGAGGTGTCTAATGAGATTATACGTAAGGTGAAAGGTGTCAACCGTGTGTGTTACGACATCTCCTCAAAGCCGCCTGCAACGATTGAGTGGGAATAACTTTCTGACGCTGTCGGTTTGACAGCTTCGGAAGATGTATGCTTTCGCCTTGTAAAAGGATACATATTGCAGCGCAAAACGTGCGCTATCGCAATGCAATATGTAACCTTTTGCAAGGCGATTTTTTCTAAAGGCAAAAATAACTGTGCTTTTGTGATGTTTTAGTGTTGGCGTTTTGTGTTTTTCGAGGCTTGTGTGTGGGATGTTTTAAAGAGTACTTTGCCTTGTTCTTTTGTTGAGTTATTCTCGGTAAAACCATGACAGAAAGCGGTTTAACCACCCGATGGTGAAGTGAAACCAACGGTATCCAGAAACAGGTTTTCCGCCAAATCCAAGGATGAACTCGCGATAGGGGTTGCGGCGGAATGGCAGACCTACATTGAGGAAAAACACGTGGCGCAAGCCTTGATCGTAACTGTCGTTGAGTACTTGCCACACAGTGCCCGACAAGGGGTGTGCCATGGGGTGGCGTGTGTGCTGTGCTGCAATGTACCAGAGATAGGCATCGCCTTTCGACTCCACCACGGTGGCTCCGCCAATAACGCGGCCTTTCATCAGGGTGATGTAGATTTTGGCGCGCTCGTGGTGCAGTAGCTGAATGAATAGTTGCTCTTTTGGAATGTAGCGGTGGAGTTTTGTGCTGTAGTAGGCGCGCAAAACCTTATGGTAAGCTTTGACCTCTTCCTCGGTTTGAGCCTCGCGGACGCTCACCCCAGCGCGTTCGCCTCGCAGAATATTGTGGGCGGTGCGGTCGGAGAGGCGTTCTTGTGGATGCTTGCTGTGCAGCGAGTTGTGAATTTGCATCCATTGCACGGGGAAGTAGCCGTTTTGACGAAGCGAGCGGTAGCCAAACATCTTCTTGGTGATGTTGCTGATTTCAATGTACAGGCAGAGTTTGCGGTGCAGATAATGCGTCAGTGCCGTAATTAACTGGTGAAACAAGTCGGCTTTTTCGTTTTCTTGGGCGTATACTCCCTCGCCGTAGATGTGGGCTTGGGTGAACAGGTAGGGTGGCATCATGCTTCCCCTGCGGCGCAGCGTAGCCAGCAGGTGGGCACGCACATGGCCGCTTTCGTTGGTGGCCACGGCCATATAAGGCCACATTCCCGGCGTTTGCTCGATGATGGCGAACAGCGTCCGGCTGTGGAAGAAGTCGGTCTCATCGAGCGGGGGCAGGTCTTTGCTGTGTGTGATGATATGTATCTCAAGGTTGTTCACGCTGCAAAAATAGTAAATGTTTTCTAAAAAAGCGATGTGCGAGGAAAGTATTCTTGCGGAAATGGCTAACTTTGTGGAGTAAACAATGTATTGAGCTAACTAAGGGCTACTGACATGAAGATAGTAATGATAGGTGCCGGCAATCTGGCGACGCAGTTGGGCAAGGCTTTGCTGAAAGCCGGCCATGATATTTTGCAGGTTTATAGCCGCACGATGGCTTCGGCCAATGCGCTCGCGCAGTGTGTTGGTGGCGCGCCCGTCACCGATGTCAACTTGCTGGCCTACGATGCCGATGTTTATATATTCGCTTTGCGCGACAGTGTGTTAGGCGAGATGATACCCAAGGTGTGCCACGATCGGGAGCAGCGCGTGTTCCTGCACACGGCAGGTTCGGTGCCCATGTCTGCTTTTCAGGGTATGGCGCTTCATTATGGTGTGCTTTATCCGTTGCAAACGCTTACGAAGAGCCGCGATATTGATTTTCATGCCGTGCCGTGCTTCGTGGAAGGCAATGATGATTATGCGCGGAGGGTTGTTGGCGGATTGGCTGGCAGTGTGTCGCGGAATGTGAGGCCGTTGTCGAGCGAGCAGCGCAAGTATGTCCATTTGGCCGCCGTGTGGGCTTGCAATTTTGTCAATCACTGCTATGACGTGGCAGCAGAGGTGCTCGAAAGTCAGCATATTCCGTTCGATGTGCTGCTTCCTCTTATTGACGAGACAGCGCGAAAAGTGCATGAGATGCCGCCCTCGGGTGCGCAGACAGGCCCTGCGGTGCGCTATGATGAGAACATAATCCGGGCGCAGGCGCAGCTCATGCGCAAGAATCCTTTGACTAAAGAACTTTATGAGAGACTTTCGGTCAGTGTATACCAAAAGAATAAATACGGAAATGATTAATTATGATTTGACCAAAATACGCGCCATCGTCTTCGATGTGGATGGTGTGCTGTCGGCTTCGACCATACAAATGGATGCGAAGGGTGAGCCAGTGCGTACGATTAATATTAAGGACGGATATGCAATTCAGCTGGCTGAGAAACTCGGACTGCGTATTGCCATCATGACGGGAGGGCATAATGAGGACATAAGGCTGCGTTACAGCTACCTTGGAGTGGAGGATATTTATTTGCATTGTGCCGTGAAGATGCGCACGTGGGAGGAGTTTGAGCAACTCTACGGATTGCGCGATGAGGAAATTATCTATGTGGGCGATGATATTCCCGACTATGAGGTGATGTGTCGTGCTGGTTGTCCGTGTTGTCCCAAGGACGCTTGTCAGGAAATCAAGGACATTTCTGCCTACGTGAGCGACCGCGTGGGCGGTCATGGCGTGGCGCGCGACATCATTGAGCAGGTTCTTAAGGCGCAGGGCAAGTGGGTGCTTAACGCGAAAGCGTTTGGATGGTAATCAGTTTCGGATGTTTTTATGAAGCATATTATACTGGGAAGCCAGTCTCCGAGGCGGCGTGAGCTGCTGGCTGGGCTGGATTTGCCGTTTGAGGTGAAAGTGATTGAGGGCATATCCGAGGGCTATCCTGCTGGTTTGGCTCCGCAGGAGGTGGCTCGTTATATAGCTAAGGAGAAGGCGTATCCTTATGAGGGGTCGCTCAAGGCGGATGATTTGCTTGTTACTGCCGACACGATTGTGGTGGTGGATAGTGATATTTTGGGTAAGCCCGCTGATGAGGTTGACGCTAAAAGAATGTTGCGTCTGCTGAGTGGGCGCACGCATCAGGTAATAACGGGTGTTTGTCTGACCACGGAAGATAGGCAAAAGTGCTTTGCCGTTAATACGGATGTCACGTTTAAGAACTTGACGGACGAGGAGATAAGTTATTATATAAGTCATTACAAACCGTTTGACAAGGCGGGGGCTTATGGAATCCAAGAATGGATAGGCTATGTTGGGGTGACTTCCATACAAGGGAGCTACTTCAATGTGATGGGGCTGCCTGTGCAGCGGCTTTATCAAGAAATGCAGGAGCTGCTGTAAGGCCATGCCATATGTGCTTTGGCGGTATGGCGTGGATGTTTTTGTATTCCGTTTGGGTAGTGTGTTGAGGAGCGGGAGAGGGCTTTTGCTTTCTTCTGCTGGTAAAAAGAAGAAGCTGGGGGTGGCTCTCGTGGCAACCGTGGGCTTCTTTATTTATT
>CAZASQ010000043.1:0-10753 GCA_964487905.1 uncultured Prevotella sp.
GTATGCGTTGTTTTATTTACTTTTGCAGAGAATTAAATACCTCTTGCGTAGAGAGCCCCTGCATATTAAGGGGTTATACTCCTTGTAATCCTTTCAATATTTTTGCATTGGCTTTGTCCAGTTTAGTGTTGTCAAGCGATGCTAAATAGATGCGTGTAGTCGCTTCGGAAGTGTGCCCCATTCCCTCGCTGATGATGGCGATGGGGATGTTTTGGCTTTTGGCAATGCTTGCCCATGAATGGCGGGCTACGTACAGGGTCAGCGGGATGGAGATGCCAGACAGCCGGGCAATCTCTTTTAGGAACTTGTTGGTTCGGGAAAGGGCGTTTTTGTATTGACTTTTATTCTTGTCGGAGTTTTTTAAGATGGGTAAAAGGTAAGGGCTTGTGCTGTTGTGGTTATGTTTTTCCACGATTTCTTGCATGCATTTTTCCCAATGGATGAAAAGTTGTTGCTTGGTTTTTCGGCGGCGGTATGATAAAGTGCCGTTTGATAAGTCTTGTTTCTTCAAATGTGCCATGTCGATGAAAGACATTCCACGCGTATAAAACGAGAAGAGGAACATGTCGCGTGCGAAATCCAAGTGGGGCATTGACGACAAATCAAGTTGTTTAATTTGTTTGATGGCGTTTAGGGAAATAGCCCGTTTGGCGGTTTTGTCTACTCCTGTGTAAACGTACTTGAAGGGGTTGCGCTGCGTAGTTAATTTTTTCTCCACCGCGCGATTGTATACCGCTCGCAGAGTTCGCATATAAAAGGAGCTGCTGTTTTTACTTACGCCTTTGCGATATAGGTGAGCCTCATACGTTATCATCATTTCTGAGTTGATTTCGTCCAGTAGTAGAGGCTTGTTGCTGCGAAATGACATAAAGCTGTTGAGGGTTGCCTGATAGTTCTCGGCAGTTCGTTGTTTTCCTTGTTGTTGGAGCTGTGCGATAGTTTCTTTCATGAAGTGGGAAAAGGAATACATATCGCCTTGGCTGAGAAACTTGGAGATGATGAGATGGGCACTGTATGGGGACAAATAGTTCTTGCAATGGTTTATGATGGACTGTATGCGCTTTACATCCCAATTGATTTGCTCTTCGATGGACTGTAAAACCCCTTGCCGACATTTGCTGTTAATGATGATGGAGGCGTTTTTGCCATCCCATTCATTGGCGAAAATCTTGTAATTGGTTCTTAATTGGCGGGTGATGCGATTGTGAATGATTTGATAATAGATGACTCCCTCTTTGTAGGCGGTGCTTGAAGGGCGGAATTTGATTTTAATGCTTGTCATAATTTCCTTTGTTGGTAATCAATAATAACGGAATGGATTGTGCGTTGTGAATCCCCTTGTTTCCCAAACGTCACCTTTCGGCGGCTGAAAGGTGACGTTTCACCGCGCGAAACGTTACCTTTTGCATCGCCAAACGTCACGTTTTGCTTTGTGATAATTCGTGTTTTGTCTTGCGAATTATAAGCGTTTGATTCTTAGTAAATTATGTTTTTATGCGTGATTGCGGAGGGTGAGCCGTGCTGTGGCGAGGAGGGGAAGGGGGGGCATCAAGCCCGAATCGCCAAAGGGAGATTCGGGCTTGATGCTTGTGTGGTGTTGGGCGGCAGATGGTTTGCCGGACGGGGCGGAAAGGCGGTGTGGGCGGGGGCGGAGAGTCTCTTACCTTACGGCCACGCCCTCCATCTCGATGAGCCATGTGGGCCGGCACACCTTGCCCTCAACGATGATGTGGGGCGTGTTGGGGAAGCGGCGGGTCATGTGGCGTGCCACGATGTCATGGTCGGAGAGGTCGCGCAGGTAGATGATGAAGTAGCGCATGTCGGCAAGCTCTGCCCCGCCGTCGCGCAACAGCGCATTGATGTTCTCCAGCAGGCGTTCGGTTTGCCGCTCCACATCGCCCAGATAGAGCACGTTGCCGCAGCGGTCTATGCTGGCCGTGCCCGATATGAAATACTCCTGCCGTGTGGGGAGCGTTACGCGGGTGCCCCGCTCGAAGGCCACGCCATACTCGTGGGTGGGGTTCAGATGGTCGAGAGCCTGCAGGTAGTACTTGTCGGCTTCCTCAATGTCGGGATAGGTGAGGAAGTCGATGGCCACAGAGGCGTGGCGCACGTGGGTTCGGCCGCCAATTCCTGTGCTGGCGATGAAGTGGGTCTCTGCCGTGAGTCCGTAGCGGCGGAAGATGTCGTTGCGGGCGCGCACCACTCCATCGTAGTTTACGTCGATGTCGGCCACGTATATCCATGTTCTCACCAAGTGGGTCTTCATGTCTACGCCTCTGCCTTCCATGCTTTGGATGTATTTTTCGAAGAGCATGAGCGTCTGCATGTAGCTGTCGGCCGTCCTTGTCTCCTCCTCCGTGAGGCGCAGGCTTTGGAAGATGCCGCTTTCTTCCTTGCCCATCTTCACCAGCAGCGACACTTTGCTGCCATTGAGGGGCGGCTGCTCCACCACGCTTGTGGGCGTGTTGGCCAGTATGCCTTGGTATAGCTCCGACTCAACGAGGCTTTGGTATTGGTTTTGCGCATCGCTCAGGAACACCCTGGCATAGCGTATGGTGTTTCCCCTCTGTGCCTCCTGCTGCTGCAAGCGTGCAAGTTGGTCTTTGAGGTCGGCCAGCCGGCTGGCAAAACTGCCGCAGGGAGAGGCCGAAAGGATATGATATGGGTTCATCATGTTATGTTTTGTTCTGTTGCAAAGTTACCACTTTTGGGCGAGATTTTCCCCCTCGCGTGTCGGGTAATCCCGGCAAATACCTATTTGTGGGTAGGCTGTGGGCGGGCTATGGGACTGCCGCAAGCTGGCAAGCGTAACTTGTGTATTGTTAAAACTACTTAATGGCTGTGCGTTTTCTTGGCGGGTAGGGGAAAAAACTGTAACTTTGCACTCGCTTTTCTGAAAGCTTCGCCTTGTGGCGGTGGTTTTGTGGCAAAGCAAGCGTTGAGTCGGCATAGCTCAGTTGGTTAGAGTATCACCTTGACATGGTGGGGGTCCTTGGTTCGAATCCAAGTGTCGACACGGTAAGAATAAACAAAAGTATTTTACATAGGCAGTTTTAGTTTGAATAAAGAAGCGGTGTTGTGAAACATCGCTTCTCTTTTTTGTGCCAATTTGTGGTGTGGGCGGCGCGGTAGTGGCCGTTATGCGGGCTTACTCCTCGTTTGTGCTGTTGTAGTTGTGCAGCGTGATGCCCACGCGCGAGATGCCGGGAATCACTTGTGCCAGCCCGTTGACAAGCTCGTCTCTGCTGAATCCCTCCTCGCAGGCTATGAACAGGGTGTCGTCTCCTGCGATGCTGCCCAGCACTCCCGGTATTTCCTTTTGGTCGATGTCGTAGGCTATGGCACTGGCATAGCCCGGTCGGGTCTTCATTACGGCAAGTTGGCCGCTGAATGTGAGCGACAGGAAACCACAGCTGTTGATCATCTCGGTGGCACGTTGTGGCGATGACACGCGCTTGTACATCGTCTCATTGGGCAGCACATAGACGTATTTGCCGTTCATCGATGCTGCCTTGGCCACTTTCAGCTGCTTCAAGTCGCGGCTCAGAGTGGCTTGCGTAATCTTGAATCCCTCCTTGGCCAGTGCTTTCAGCACCTCTTCCTGAGAGCTGAGTTCATTGCTTGAAATCAGCATCTTCAAGGTCTCCATTCTTATTGTCTTTGCTTTCATGTTGCTATGGCTTTGGTTCTGCCTTCTGTTTGCAAAATTACGATAAATATTCAAATAAGGCAAATAAGAGGGCTTAAAAAAGTATTAAACAAGAATGTTTTTGAAAATTTATTGCTTTTTGTGGCTCAGCTTGTGGCCATTTTCCGTGCGTTGCGCGCGGTGGCATCTCCTGTGTTTGCAGGTGGTGTGGTGTGGCGTGGAAACGAAAGAAAAAGGCCGGAGCAACGCCGTTTGTTTCCAGCGTTGTTCCGGCCTTGCCGTTAGGCGAAGTATGGCCTAATCCCTGTTTCCGAAGAATCGGAGCAGATAGATGAACAGGTTTATGAAGTCGAGGTAAAGGCTGAGCGCGCCCAAGAGGGCTATCTTCTGCGCCGTCTCGCCCGTGTCGGGCATCTGCATGAGCATTTCCTTGATTTTTTGCGTGTCCCATGCCGTCAGTCCAACGAATATCAGCACGCCGATACCGCTCAGGATGAGGTTCATCATGGAGCTGTGGAGGAACATATTGACCACAGTTGCGATGATGAGGCCGATGAGCGCCATCATCAGAATGCCCCCCATGCCAGAGAGGTCTTTCTTGGTGGTGAAGCCAATGAGCGACATAGCGCCGAACGTGCCGGCCGTGACGAGAAATGCCTGTGCGACGGAGGCGGTGGTGTAGACGGCAAACACCACGCCCAGCATGATGCCGTTGAGCACCGAGTAGGCGATGAAGCCCAGCGTGGCCGTGAACAGCGACATGCGGTGGAGGCGCGATGAGAGCCAGAACACGATGCCCAGCTCGGCACCGAAGATGATGAAGCCGGTCAGGGGGCTTGAGTAGATGGTCTGCAAAAGCCCGGGGCTGCTGCCGATGGTGTGGGCAATGATGGCGGTGATGGCCAGTGCCATTGTCATCCACGTGTACACTTTGCGCATTAGCAGCGGAAGTGAGCGGCTCATCTCCAACTCACGGCTGCGGTCGTTTACGATTCTCGAATAGTTGTCTAATTCCATTATTTGTTGTTTTTGTTTCTTTCTTTTGTCGGGCAAAAGGTGTGCCATGGTTGCTGCCGCACTCTTGGCGTGCCATTACGGCAGGGGCAGCTTTTGCAAAATTACGCCTTTCGCGCCGATGCGGCAAGTGCCGTTTATGCATTTTTAGTATTTCTTTGTGCGCAATAGCTATTTTTAGCACTTTTCAGCGAGCGGAGCAGGTGTAGGCCGCACGTGGAATGGAAAGAAAAAGTATGCCGTTCCTCGGCAAGCTACGGGTAAGCGCGGCGCGGCATCGGCTATTTGGACAGTCCGCCAAGCATCTTTTGCAGAAGGTTTCCCGAAGACCAAACAATCTGAAAGTCCACTGTCTGGTTTTCAATCGACTTTATTTCGGCCGATTTGAAGCGGCAGCGGGCCTCTTGGCGTTCCAGTGTGTCGCGAATGGGGGAGAGATTGTTTATTTGTCCTGCAAGCGTGCCATCCGGGACTTGTATGTAGATGAACTGTCCGTTTGCATTGCTGGGGCGATTGGTCTCGAATTTCAGCCAAAGGGTTGCGTTGGCGCTGTCGGTTGGCGGAATGGTTATTTGGTGTATGGTGGCCGTTCCCGAATAAATCTGCTTGTAGGGCAGGAAATAGGTTACGGCAAAAAGGCAAAGCAACACCACCCCGATGGCGGTAATGCCATAGCGAACCAGCGATGAGGGGATTTGCCCCACAATGCTGCGCACCTTCTCGCTCCGAAGCTCGAAGCTCCGCTCTTGTTTCTTCTCTTCTTCCATAGTCAGTTGCCTAATTCCAATTGGTTCTTCACTAAGGCAAAGTACTTTCCGCGCTTGGCGGTCAGTTCCTCATGTGTGCCCACCTCGGCAATTTTTCCTTCGTCCAATACCACGATTTGATCGGCGTTGCGCACGGTGGAGAGGCGGTGAGCCACCACCACAACCGTCTTCCCCTTGTAGAAGTCGGACAGGTTTTCGGTGATGGCCCGCTCGTTGTTGGCATCAAGGGCATTGGTGGCCTCGTCAAGGAACACGAACATGGGGTCTTTGTATACAACTCTTGCGATGAGGATGCGCTGCCGTTGACCTTGGCTGATGCCCTGTCCGTCCTGCCCTATCATGGTGTTGTAGGCCAAGGGCAGGGCTTCGATGTAGCCGGCTATGTTGGCTACCCGCGCCGCATGGCGCACCCGCTCAATGTCTGGCTCTTCATCGGAGATGGCTATGTTTCGCGCAATGGTGTCGGAAAAGAGGTATCCTTCCTGCATCACCGCGCCACACTGGCTTCGCCACCAGCCAAGGTTGTACTGGCTCAGCGCGTTGTCTCCTATCTGTATGCTTCCTTGCAAAGGCTCGTAGAATCCCAGGAGAAGTTTCACGAGCGTGGTCTTGCCGCTTCCGCTGGCACCCACGATGGCCGTTACCTTGCCATTGGGGATAGAAAGGTTGATGCCTGTCAGGATGTCCCGATGGCTGTAAATGTCGTATTTAAAGGAAAGGTCTTTTATAGTGATGGAATGTCCCTCGGCTGTTGCTGCCGTATAGGAACTTTGCGTCCGCTCGGCGTTTTCCTCATTGGCTTCGGTGTGTATCTCGCTCATGCGGTCGAGGCTGATGCTTACGTCCTGCCATGAGTAGATGAACTGTATGAGTTGCTCCACTGGGCTGTTGAGCTGTCCGATGATGTATTGCACCGCCAGCATCATGCCCAGCGTCATGTTGCCGTGTATCACGGCCGTGGCGGCAAGCACGGTGATGAGAATGTTCTTTATTTCGTTGATGGTGATGCTCCCCGCCTGTTGTATCTGTCCGAGGTTGAGCGATTGGAGGTTGACCTTGAATAGGTCGGCCTGTACGTCTTCCCATTCCCAACGCTTGCGCTGCTCGCATCCTTGCAGCTTGATTTCCTGCATGCCGTTGATGAGCTGGTAGGTTACATTGCGGTTGCGCCCTGCCTGCTCAAAGTATTTGTAGTCGAGCTGTCTGCGCTTTTTGAGGAACAGGACGATCCAGCCGGCATAGAGGGTCGTCCCCAAGAGGAAGACAAGGAAGATGCCGAAATTGTAGAAGGCCAGCACAATGCCGAACACAATGAACGTGAAGAAAGAGAAGAGCAGGCTCAGGCTGCTCGATGTGAGGAATTGCTCCACGCGCCGATGGTCTTCGATGCGTTGCAGCAGGTCTCCCATCAGCTTCGTGTCGAAAAACTTCATCGGCAGCTTCATCAGCTTGATGAAGAAATCCGATATGAGGGAGATATTGATGCGCGTGGAAATGTGCAGGAGTATCTTTGAGCGGATGAAGTCTATCGCCGTGCGGCTGAACAGAAGCATCATCTCTGCAAGCAGAACAAGCCATACGAAGCCGATGTCTTTGCCTCCGATGCCCGTATCGACGATAGCTTGGGTGAGGAAGGGAAATACCAACTGCAGGAGTGAGCCAAGCAGCAAGCCAAGTATCAGCTGAGCGAAGAAGCGTTTGTACCTTTTAAGGTAGCCCCAAAGGAATTTGGCTCTGTTCTTGGTTGGTGCAGTCTCTGATTGCTTTTGAGCGTAAAAGCTGTTGGTTGGCTCGAGAAGCAGCGCGATGCCTTTTTCCTCACCGTTGGTCTTGGTGCTTATCCAGTGCTCGCAGAATTCCTCTTTGGAATAAGTTAGAAGTCCTTTGGCAGGATCTGCCACATAGATGGTGTGCTTGCCGTTTCTGTGCCTCTTTATCTTGTAGACCACCACAAAGTGGTTCTGATCCCAGTGGATAATGCAGGGAAGCGGGATTTCTTTTGCGAGGAGAGCGAAGCCGATTCTTCCTCCAATTGTCTTGAATCCCATCTTTTCTGCGGTTTTGCTGATGCCAAGCAGCGAAACGCCATCTTTGCCAAGGGAGCAGTAGTAGCGCAGCTTGTCGCGTTGTGGTTGCTGCCCGTAGTGTTTGATAATCATTGCCAGGCACGACGGGCCGCAATCCATGGTGTCTCTTTGATGAATGATGTCCATAACGTTTCTGTGAAATGGTCTGTACTGTTTCCGTTTTTTCACGACATTGGGAGATAATCCGTGCTGCGTGTCTTGAAGTTATATGAAAGGCATCTTGTTGGGGATGGCTTCCTTGGCGTTCTTCCTCAGTGTCCATGAAGCCAATAGCCATGGGCGCAGCTTCATTCTTTTGAAGCAATCGTGTGCCAGCTTTTATAGGCAGACTGTTCTGTTGTGGTGGGCTGGCTCAAAAGTATGTCTGACATTGATATCAATGTTTTGGGTCGCTTGAGCCGTGCAGTTAAGCACGTAGGCAAAGGAAAGCAATAAGAGGGAAATGCTGTAGTGTATTTTCTTATCCATTGGCTGCCGTAATTAATTGATTGTATGTAAGCGCACTGGATGCGCTGGCTGCAAAGTTAATAGTTTTTTTAGTATTTCCAAGTCTTTTGATGCTTTTCTTGTTTGATTGCGTTAAAAAACATTAGCAGCTGCATTCGATAAACTGTTTTCTGATTAAAATAGCTACCTTTGCTGCGAAATTCAAATGACTTTTCCGCTTGCTGAAAGCGGGGAACTTGAGGCAGACAAATGCTTCTAAGGTAATTCAGAAAAGAGAAAAAAAGAACATGGAAGATAAGAAAAGCAACTTGAGTCGTAAGCTGTCGATGACCGTTCCCGTGACGAGAACCACGCTGCGTGTAGTCGACAACATCATTTATGCACAGCATTATGCCAAGGGAACAATCTCGCTGCACATGACGCTCATCATTCCGCGCACCAAAGAGCCGAAGCCATGTGTGGTCTACTTCCCCGGCGGCGGCTTCACAACGAGCGACTACAGCAAGTGGATAGAGTGTCGTATGAGTTTGGCGCGTGCGGGATTTGTAGTGGCGGCGGTGCAGTATCGCACTGTGCCCAACGCCTTCCCCGCTTTGCTGGAAGACGGCAAGCAGGCAGTGCGCTTTCTCAAGGCCAACGCTTGGCGGTTTGGCATCGACAAGGAGCGTTTTGGCGTGATGGGAAACAGCGCGGGCGGCTATCTGGCCTCAATGGTGGCCATGACGATGGACGATCCGCGCTACGAGAAGGGAGACAACTTGCAGGAGAACTCGCGCGTGAAAGCCTGCTGCTCCATCTTCGGCCCCACCAATCTGGCTTCCGTAGACGAGGGCTTCCCCAAGGAGGTGCGTGCCTACCACGACTCGCGCGCGGCCAGTGAGGCACTGCTCGTCAATGGCGTGGTGTATGGTGGCGATCCCGGTCGTTTGCTTGATGATATTCCCGATAAGGTGATGGAGGCCAGCCCCATGGGGCACGTCCATCCCGATGTGCCGCCTTTCCTCATCATGCATGGCGACAACGACCACATGGTGTCGCAGCGGCAGAGCGACCATCTGTTTGACGCGCTCACCGAGAATGGCACGGAGGTGGAGTATGTTGTGCTCAACGGTGCCGACCATGGCGACGACCATTGGTTTCAGCAGCCGGTCATCGACCACATTGTCAATTGGTTCTGCGAGCACGTTTAGGCGTGCCGCCTCTTGGCTTATCCGCACGCAATATATGCGCGGGTATGCAAGGCAGACGCATTTCTTTAGATTAATAAGTTGAAGGATATTCCCGTCTTTCGCAGGCATTCTTGGCTTGCGGAAGGCGGGAATGCTGATTTTAATGGGCGGAAAGGAAATCGGCGGTCAGCGTCACGGCCTTGGCAAACGCCAAGTCTTGTCCGGGAACGGTGATAAACAGGTGTACGGCTTCTGGAAACTCAATCCGCCTCACCCGCTTTGCCACGCGCTGCGCCAGCTCCTCGCCTTGGTCGCGCAGGATGTCGCGCCCGGCGGCAATGAGCAGCGTGGGAGGCAGAGCCGACAGTGTGGCATCGTCACACAGCCCCACGCTGATGCGCGTGTCAAGCGGCGAGTGGCCGGCGGTATAGGCGCGGTTGAACTCCTCCATGATTTCGGCATCGAGGCCGTACCCCGTGCCGTATTTCTCCCACGATTCTGAACCGTCGGCATAGGCTTTGGTCACGGGATAGAACAGCACCAGCGACCACAATTTGCCACGACACCCCTCCGACAGTGCGGTGGCCAAGGCAAGGTTGCCGCCCGCGCTGTCGCCGCCCATGCTGATTCGTCTTGGGTCTATGCCCAGTGCCGTAGCCTCCCGGCGGGCATATTCCAAGGCTTCTATGCAGTCTTCAAGCCCAGCGGGGAAAGGATGCTCGGGCGCGAGCCTGTAGTCCACGGCCAGCACCTTCGCCTTGCCCGTTGCGGCCATGGCGGCACAGAAACGGGCACAGCTGTTGAGGCTTCCGAAAGTCCATCCGCCGCCATGCAGATAGATGATAAGCGGAAGCATTTCTCGGTTTTTTGTTGGCTCGTAAAGGCGCAGCGTGGGCGACAGCGTGCGCGTGGCCACGCCTTCTGGCATCTTGGGCACGCTGTTTCGCGACTGCCGCACGGCCTGCAGTGCGCCGGGGCTTCCGCCAATGGCTTCGCGTATGGCCAGCGTCTGCCGTAGCTGCGTTCCTTCGGGCATATTGTGCAGAAACTCATCGGCTTGCCGGCCCATCGTTAGGTTGTCGTCCTTGGTTAGGAGGCGCGTGCTTGTCGTGGCGCACGATGCCATCAGTATGGCTGTCGCTGCGGTAGCGATGATGTTGGTTGCTGTTTCCATTTTGTTTCGAATGCGTTTGTTGGTCTGTTCTTGTTTCCTTTTCGGTGTCGGGGCTTGAAGTCGCTTTCCCTTTGCCGATGGTTCTCGCGGCTGCAAAGTTATGAAATATTATTTAGAATTTTATAGCAGCCGGTGTATTACTATTTGCTTGGATAGGTGCAAAGCCATGAAACACTATTTGAATTTAGAAAAAGGTTTAATGAGTTACAATAGTTCTCTTGGCTGCAAAGTTATGAAGTATTCCGTTTCTTGTAAGCCCTTTCGGGCAGTTTTTTCCTCATCTTAATCCCTTTAAACATCTTTGCAGTCAGTGAGTTTTCAGTTTCATATTCTCCGCTGCTTTCCCCTTGCGGGCGTTATGTATGGTTTTGCCTTGCCAAACGTTACGTTTTGCAGCCCAAAAGCATACCTTTCGCACGGCAAAAGGTAACCTTTTGCCGTGC
>CAZASQ010000044.1:0-10135 GCA_964487905.1 uncultured Prevotella sp.
ACCCACCAAATCAAAAAGTTACTATTTGTAACAAATATCAATCAATTTAAGCAAAAATCATATTTTTACAAATAAAGCCACGATTTTCCAAATATTCCTTTGGCCATTTTGGTCAAAAACCGTAACTTTGCGCAAAACCCTATTGCGTTATGAGACACTGCCTACTTCCATTCCTCGCAGCCATTTTGGCTCTATCGCCTCTTCGCGCACTTGCCCAAGAGGCCAACCCCGTCACCCGCGAAGCCCACATCACCTTCCCACAACCCTCTGGGGGCGTTCCTCATGGCTGGGTAATCGGCTCGCTGCCATGCCCCGAAGGCACTGTCTACTCCCAGCCCTATACGGCAGGCACGGGCATGGACGCCGTGACGCGCTCCGACATTGGCTATCAGGCCGTAGCCGCGCAGCTCTATCAGTCGTTCAGCGGCAACACCCACCCCATAGAAGGCGTGCAGGTGTTTGGCACTTTCCTCAACAAGGAGTTCCGAGTGGACGACACGCGCCTCCATCTTGACGCCAACGGCAACATGACCAAGCCGCTGAAACTGTGCGTAGCCTTCTACGAAATCAAGGATGGCTACCCCGACAAGGAGGTGTATCGCGAATCGATGGAGGTATACGGCGAGAAAACCAAAGCCAGCCTCGACAATCGCGGCGGCGACAGTGCCATGGTGGCCAACATCTACGCCTTCACCCTGCACATGAAGGAGAAAGTGCGCATGGAAAGCGGCTACGTCAGTGTTTGGTCGGAAGACACATCCGAAGATTTCGAAACGGCTTTCAGCCTCGTTGGCGACTCGGGTCAGCCCACGGGAATATGCCTCTACACCGCAGCCGGAAGCAGCAATATACAGATGGCCTACGCCACTTTCAACTTCTGCTTCCTTGGCAATGCCAACGAAAGCCTTGCCCAACGGGGCATCAAACTGAACCGCGTGCTTAGTCCGCAAGCCACGGAAACGGGCAAATATGCCAAGGTGCAAGTGGAACTGAAAAACTATGGCGTGGAAGACATCAGGGATGCTACGCTCAACCTCTACGAAGGCGACCAATTGCTGGCCACAGAGACCGTGGATGCCAACATCTGGGCGCAGACAAGCTACAAATATACGTTCAAAAAGCGCATTGACTGCTCCGCCAGCGGCACGCAAACATTCACCATCGAGAATGCCACGCCGGGCGATGAGGGCTACGCCGACAAGCGCGTCAGCTTCTCCGTGGCCAAATACGAAGGCACTTGCACGTCGGGCGGCAGCTACACGGGCGCATACAAATACATTACGTGCGTGGACGTGGGCAGCATACACAACGAGAGCGCACACTCCACCTACTCCGACTTCCGCAACTTGCAGACCGACATCACCATTGGGCAAACGCTGACGCTCAGTGTGCAGCGCATGGCCGCCAATGGCGACTACAACAAGGTGTGGGTAGACTGGAACGACAATGGGCTTTTCGATGACCCGGGAGAGTTTATAGGCAGCCTGCCCAACGGCACTGCAGACATAAGCATCCCCGAAGGCGCAGAGGTATCGCCCGGCCCGAAAACGCTGCGCATCGTGCTGTGCGATCACGATGTGTCGCCCTGCGAGCAATATCAATACGGCGAGACCGAAGACTATACGCTCAACGTGGTGAGACCCGACAATTCGGCCGCCCTCATGCTCAATCAAAGCGAGCTTATCTTCAACGGAAGCGGCACGCAAACTGTATTCGTGGGCAACAATGGCTCCGCGCAGCTCAATGCCAACCTTGAAGTGCGCTACGAATTGCCCCTTTCTGCCGATGTGTCGCCCCACTATCAAGCTCCCGCAACGCGCCCGGCCACCACACCAGAGATAAGCCTTGGCCGTGCGGAACCGGCAAGCGCAGCCAGCGCACGCACCACCGCCGCCATGCAGAGTAAAGCCGCCAACGGCCAAGACGGTCTCACGCTGAGCTACGCCAAGGACTATTACGCCAGCACAGGTGCCAACGCGACTTACGTGAGCTACGCCCACTTCTACCCCGGCAAATCTTTGGAAGCCATTAAGGGCATGAAACTCTCGGCCATCGATGTCTATATCGCTTCCACGGCGCGCAAATCGTTTGTCGCAGTATGGAAAGCCAACGGCACGCAATACACTTCCGAGACTTCCGCGCTCGTCAAACAGCAGTTCACACCAACGGCCAACGGCTGGAATCACGTGGTATTGGACACCCCTGTCACCATTGATGGCTCCGACCTCTTCATCGGCTGCGCCCTGGAGGGCTGCATTGGCATCAGCTACCTTGTGGGCACAGACGACGGCGCGGCCAAAACAGGCTTCGGCGACCTCATTTCGACCGACAACAGCGGCTATTGGTGGTCGCTGGCCGACTTGGGCAGCGATGTGAACGTGCTCATTCGCGCGACATTCTCCGGCGAACGCACACAGGCGGTTGACTGGTTGCAGCTCGACAAGAGCACCGTCAGCATTGGCGCGGGCGATGAGAGCAAACTGAACGTCACAGCCAATGCGCTGAGTTTGGAAGAACCTTACTATGATGCCGCCATCAAGATAACGTCTAACGACCCGTTGGCCGGCACCAAAGTTGTCCCCGTGTACCTTGACCTTTCCACCGCGAACAGCGTTTCCTTGATGGAGAGCATACAAAAGGCACAATTCCGCACCACACCCGACCGCCGCATCACCGTGCTGGGCAACAAAACGGTGAGCCTCATGGCTCTCTACACGGTCGATGGCCGACAGTTGGCCATGAACTTTGGCACAAACACCATTGGAACAGGTGCGCTGCGGGCTGGGATCTACGTGGTTCGGGCGGTGTTTGACGACAATACGAGCGCGCAGGCCACCATCTGCGTAAGATAATCATAGACTTTCCGACACCTCCTCCTGCCCCAGCCAGACGGCGGGGCGGGAGGCATCAATTACAAAATTATAAACTATTAGCTTATGAAAAAGAAAAATTTACTTCTCACCACATCCATGTTGTGCATCGCACTCACAACGCAAGCCCAATACATGATTATCGAAGATATGCCCATACCTGAACCCAAGCTGGCAACAAGTGCGAGCGAATACGGCTTCTACGCCAATTGGAATCCCGTATTGGAAGATCCCACCGGGCAAGCCCTTGGCTATTACCTGCGCACATACGTATCCACGACCGCCAAAGAGGACGGGCAGAAGTTCTATTATATGAACACCGACTTCAGTTTCTTGCAATCTGAAGGCACGGAGGAATCCCCGCTGACCAATGTGAGCGAAAGCAACATGTTCGTACAAGAGGCTCTGGGACTGCCAAACCGCAACTGCTGGACCGTACTCAACCCCGGATACGTTGACGGCGAGCTGTGTTTGAACGGTGCTTACAACTATATCGCTTGCAACGGTCAGTTCGCGCTGGCCATTAGCGACCTCAGTGTGGGCGGCGGAGCAGTGCACGTGAAGCTGCGCATCAAAGGCGACGGCACAACATCGAAGTTTCGCGTGCTGATGCGCGACTGCGACAACCTCAACTATGCAAGCAACACCATTGATGCCAAAGACATTGACGTGACAACGGAGTGGCAAGACGTGGAATTTACGCTGCAAGGAGGCGCGAAGAACAGCGATTTGCTCTTCATGGGCAACGAGATGGGCAACCAAACGGGCATGTACTACTTCATTGATGACATGCAAGTGTGGCAGGAACTGAAGAAAGGAGAGACGGCCCGCGCACTTTACCAAGACAAATTCATCATCAACGACCTCAACCACACGCAGGAATACATCAGCACCAACGACCTTGCGGATGGCGAAGACTACCTCTACACCATCAGCACATACGGCCTTGAGGGCATCAGCCCCGAGTCGAAGTGGGTAATCGTGGGAAGAGACGGCACCGAGCCACGCATCATAGACCCCAACACCGCATCCGCCATCCGCACGGTTGGCACTTCTGCCAGCAGCAACGAGACAAGCATCTACACCGTGTCGGGCGAGCTGATGGCCAAGGGAAACGCCAATGCCGTCAGCCAATTGCCCCAAGGCTTGTACATCGTCAAGCAAGGCAACCACACCACCAAGGTGCTGAAGAGATAAACAACGAAACGTCAACTATCAAAGGACCCAACACATGAACAAGATTCTATTCTCCGCCGCCCTGCTGGCCTGCTCCCTCACGGCGCAAGCCCAAGATGCGGCCGACCGATTCATGAAAATCCACCGCACAGATGGAACAGTAGTGACCTATAAAATTGCCGATGTGGACAGCATTACCTTCAGTCCCACCGACGACACCCCTTCCCCTGCCGCCACAGACTTGGGAGAAGGTGCAAACACCTACATCGTTCCCGCCGCCGGAACATACGCTTTCGAGACGCTCCACGTCAGCGGCGAGCCGATAAAGAACATCAGCCACGTGGACTGGATATGGTGCACGAAGGCTGCCGACAGCGAAACGCAGGACTACATCACCGACATTGGCTACGCCGATGGCAAGGTGACCTTCACCGCCACCGACAAGAAGGGCGACATCGTGATCGCCGCGTTCGATGAAAGCGGCAAGATAGTATGGACTTGGCTGCTCTGGCTCACCGACACGCCGCAGACCATGACCTACGAAAACGGCACAACATTCATGGATCGCTACTTGGGCGCAACCAGCGCAGACCCCGCCGACCAAGCCGCCGCGTGGGGACTGGTGTGGCAATGGGGACGCATCACCCCATTCTTTGCCGGCTACGACAACGAATGGAACGCCGACGAGGCTTTCGACCAAGCCCGCAAATGGACGGTAGTCAACTCCAACTACGACCTCAGCTGGAAATTCCAGCCCGCGGCCACATCCCTTGAAGAGGCCATCGCCACGCCGCTCACCTTCTATGGCGACTCCATCACGTGCGACTGGATAACGCCCACCAACATGAGCCTTTGGGGAAGCAAGAAGACCGACTACGATCCCAGCCCCGCCGGCTATCGTCTGCCAATGCCGGAACAATGGTCGGAGCTGAGCCAGATGACGTATGACGAGACAAACATAGGCTATACCTACACCTTTGACGGCAACAGCGCGTGGTGGCCAGCCTCCGGCAGCGGCCGCGAGTTCGACACAGGCTGCAACATCATTGGCTCAGCCTGCACGTTTGTTTGGTCGGCTTGTGCCGAGACAACGGTAGACATCCTTCTGGGAGACTCTTTCGACACCTGCTGGCGTCTTATTGCCAGCAAAGGCGGCATCTACACCAAGGCCATGGGCAACCCCGCATTCGCCCACAGCTTGCGTTGCGTGGTGGATGAGTAGCCCCGCCGAATCACTCCCGACATGAAGTCATAAAGCAAAAGCGTTTGGTTTTGTCACCATGACAAAGCCAAACGCTTCCTTATATTCATCCTTTCAAAAACAGAACGCGGACACCGCTTTTGCAAAACGTGACCTTTTGCACGGCGAAACCATACCTTTTGGCTTGCAAAACGTGACGTTTCGCAAGCCAAAAGGTCACGTTTTACTCGCCAGCAGAACACATGACATAGGGAAACAGCAAATGCGGCAAAAGGCTTTTACCGTCAAGTAGCTGTGCCATAAGAACTAACAGCGCGAAGCAGCAAAGCGCCAAAGGGGGCGAAAAGCTGATTTTCTGCATGCAAAGAGTTGCACCAAGCAAGCCCCCGCAAGCATCTGTAAAAACACTTTGCAGCATATATAACAACACCTTACAGCACGTATGCTCTTAAAACGCCGCGACGGCAAGATGCCAAAAAGACCTTGACGGCAACCCTGCACGCCACCCTATTCGGCCTTGCCCGAGGGCAAAGCCCCCGAGAGGATGGCTTTCCGCGCCAGTTCCCAAATGACCATACCGGCCGTGACGCTGACATTGAGGGAATGCTTGGTGCCAAACTGCGGTATCTCCAAGCAGCTGTGGCACGCATCCACCACCTCTTGGTGCACGCCCTTCACCTCGTTGCCAAAGACAACGGCCACGGGCGTGGTGGGCATGGGCATATCCTGCAGCTTCATTGAGCCTTCGGCTTGCTCCACGGCATAGACGGTGAAGCCCTCCTGACGCAACTCGGCCACGGCATCAAGCGCGGAGGGATAGTACTTCCAAGCCACGCTGTCCTCCGCGCCCAATGCTGTCTTGTGAAGTTCGGCGTGCGGAGGCGTGCCCGTGATGCCGCAAAGACACACCGCCTCTACGCGAAAAGCATCGCACGTGCGAAACACGCTGCCCACATTGTAGAGCGAACGTACATCATCGAGCACTACCACAAGCGGCAACTTACGCGCCTCCTGAAACTGGCGCACCGTGAGGCGGTGCATCTCGGGGGTGGTGAGCTTGCGCATCAGACCGCGCCCTCCTTGGCCTTATAGGCTATGGCGTAGCTCTTGACTTGCTTCACCATAGACAGCAACCCATTGGAACGCGTGGGCGAAAGGTGCTGGCGCAAGCCTATCTCATCAATAAAATAGAGATCGGCATCGATAATTTCCTGCGGCGCATGGCCACTGATAACGCGTATGAGCAACGCAATGATGCCCTTGGTGATGAGCGCATCGCTGTCGGCGGTGAAGACAAGCCGGCCATCCACATAGTCGCACTGCAGCCACACGCGGCTTTGGCAACCTTCTATGAGATTTTGCTCATTCTTATACTTCTCATCCAAGGCATCGAGGTCGTTGCCCAAGTCGATGAGCATTTGATATTTGTCCATCCAGTCGGTGAACTCGTTGAACTCGGCAATTACCTCGTCCTGCAACTCATTGATGCTTTTATTCTCTTCCATTTTGGTTTTTATGTTGTTCTTTGCGGCTGGCACTTCCGTTTCCATGCCCGCCGAAAACGCCTGCGGGGAGAAAGGCTACGCCCTGCCCTGCTGGTCTATGTCTATTCTGAACAGTTTGTCGCCGGGACGCACCTTGTCGGGTACGGCCACCGACACACGATGCCCCTGCAACGCCTCAGAAACGGGGCTTCCGTCATCATCGTGAATCTCGTTGGCATGGAGATACATCGCCCCCGTGGTGTTGCCCGTGATGAGCAGTTTGTCGCCCAGCTTGAACGTTGTAGCCTCAACGGCCATCTCGGCCACACCGATACGGGAGAAGTAGTTGACCACCTTGCCCACGAGCACCTTGCGCTCCGTGGCGCGCGAGCCATAATGCTTGTTCCATTCGCCCATGGTCTGCCCCTGATAGTATCCGTCCCAGAAGTCGCGATTGAACACGGCGGCAAGCTGCTTGTCCCACTCGTCCTTCTTGGCCTCGGTAAACGTGCCATCAAGCACGCTCTGAATGGCCTCCTTGTAGCATCGAACCACGGTGAGCACATACTCGGGGCCGCGGGCGCGTCCCTCAATCTTGAACACACGCACGCCAGCCTCCATCATGCGGTCAACGAAACGGATGGTCTTGAGGTCCTTGGGACTCATAAGGTACTGGTTGTCCACAGCTATCTCGTTGCCCGTCTCACGGTCGGTGAGCATATAGGAGCGGCGGCATATCTGCACGCACTCACCACGGTTGGCACTGCGGTGCTGCGCCATCAGGCTGAGATAGCATTTGCCCGACACGGCCATGCACAACGCGCCATGGCAAAACATCTCTATGCGAATGGGCTGACCCGCCGGGCCAAGGATGGGGTTGGCGGAATGGATTTCGTTGTGTATGTGCGCCACCTGCTCCATGTTCAGCTCACGTGCCAGCACGGCCACATCGGCAAACTGGGCATAAAAGCGCAAGGCCTCAGCGTTGGAGATGTTGAGCTGGGTGGACAAGTGCACCTCCAGCCCTATCTTGCGGCAATAAGCCATCACGGCAATGTCGGAAGCAATGATGGCCGTTACGCCAGCAGCGCGCGCGGTGTCGAGAATCTCACGCATCGTGGCCAAATCGCCATCATAGATAATCGTATTGACGGTGAGATAGCTCTTGATACCGTGGGCATTGCACGTGGCAACAATCTGCCGCAAGTCGCCAAGGCCAAAATGATTGGCAGAATGCGACCGCATATTGAGTTTGCCAACACCAAAGTAAACCGAGTCGGCACCAGCCTGTATGGCTGCGGCCAGCGACTCATGGCTGCCCACAGGAGCCATCACCTCATAACGGGTTATATCCTTGTCTGTCATAATTTCGTTCTAATCAAGTTTCAAGCCAAAGGCTTATCTTTTCTTGGTGCGCAAGGCCACTTGCAGCAAAGCCGGCACAAAGATGCAAACCGAGCACAGCAGACCAAGCCACATGGTGCGCTCATTGCCATGGAAAAGGTCTATGAGCTTTCCATCGGCCATGTAAGGCATGGCCACAAACATGAAGTAGGCTACAGAATTGTTGACCCAGTGGACGATAATGCCCGGTGCCAAACTCCCTGTGCGATAGTAGAGCCAGCCCAACAGCAATCCCATGACAAAGCCATGAACGCCCTGCGCCACATTCATGTGGATGCCACCAAACACAATGGCCGACAAAACAATGGCTGCCCAATGCGATTTCTTGCCAAACAAAGACAACAGCACACGCAGCACGCCGCCACGGAACACAAGCTCCTCAGCCACAGGCGCAAGAACGCCCAGGGCCACGTAGCCCCACGGCTCCCGCATCACGCTTTCAAAGAGAGCCTGCGAGGAGTCGCTCATCTGAATTTGCAGTTGCTCATAAACCCATTCAAAGGGAAGTATCGTGCCCAGCGTGAGGATGGCCGCCCAAAGGAGCGTGCCCCAAGGGCGGGAACGCAGATAAGTACGGTCGATGGGAGACCATTTGAGCCGGGGATACACCATAATAGTGATGAGACTCGACATCACCGTGGTGCAGGCTATAAGTTCGCCCAGCTTGCCTTCGGCCACTTGCTGCATCAGCGCGGCAGTGTTCACATGATTCACCGTCCCATAGACCAAGAACGTGGCCGACTCCACAACCAGCTGGATAACGACAAACGCAATCACCATCAGCACAATATCAACGATGGCCTTGCCTATATTCCTATTCTCTTCCATTATTTTCCAGTTTTATAATCATTTGCTTGTCTTTCTCCATTTGCCGTGCCAACGCATCAACCGAATCAAAACGCCGTTCCTCACGAACACGGGAGAGAAACGCCACCTGCAGCGTTTGCCCATAAAGATTGCCCGAGAAGTTAAGCACATGAACCTCGAGCGACAACTCGCTGCCACCAAACGTGGGACGCGTGCCAATATTCATCATTCCCATACGCCATACATTCTCCTGACCTATCCTGACCTTGACGGCGTAAACTCCAAGAGCCGGAACAAGCCGGCGACTGTCGGAAAGAAGCAAATTGGCCGTAGGGAAACCTAACTCCCTGCCCTTTCGGTATCCGTGCGTCACCGTTCCCTCCAGCATATAAGGGTAGCCCAGACTGTGAGCAGCCTTTTCCATCTCGCCCTCGGCAACATGGCGACGGCACACAGTGGAACTGACATTGACACCCTCCAACTCAAACGCAGGACTTTGCACAACCTCCATGCCCATCTCGCGGCCATATCGCACATAGTCGGCAAAACCCTCGGCGCGGTTGTGGCCAAAACGATGGTCGTAGCCTATGAAGAGTTTCACCACACGAAGCTGCCCAAGAAGCACATCGCGCATAAAAGCCTGCGCCGACAGTCCGGCCATAGCCTCATCGAAGTGAAGCACAGCCACCGCGTCCACCCCCGTTTGCTCAAGCAAGCGCAGCCGCTCGGCAAGCGTAGTGAGAAGGCGCGGCTGAAAATCGGCGTGAAGCACCTCACGCGGATGGCAGTCGAAAGTAATGACCATTGCCTGACGGTTCTCCCGATGCGCCGTGTCCACCACATGATTCACCAAAAACTGATGACCACGATGCACACCGTCAAAGAAGCCAATGGTGGCCACGCTATCCGCCAAGTCGCCCGGACACTCCCTGTTCAGATAAATTATTCTCAAAGCTAAGTCCTTTGTTCACCTTATTATACAGACTGCAAAGGTACGACCTTTCCACGCAACAGCCACACCAGCAAGCGTTAAATAGCCCAAAAATGCGGAGCAAAAGAAAAAACTTGCCCCTATATTTGCTACAATAAAATAATCTTCGTAACTTTGCACCACGAGAACTTACAAACACAGTCTCACTGGACTTGTAGCTCAGTTGGTTAGAGCAACAGACTCATAATCTGGAGGTCCTAGG
>CAZASQ010000045.1:0-3126 GCA_964487905.1 uncultured Prevotella sp.
CCCGCGACCTCGACCTTGGCAAGGTCGCGCTCTACCAACTGAGCTATTGCCGCCTATTTGTGTTTGAAAAGTGAAGAGGAGGAGACTCGAACTCCCACGACACAATTGTCACTACCCCCTCAAAGTAGCGCGTCTACCAATTCCGCCACCTCTCCGACTTCTTCATACACTTCTCAGAAAAATAAACAAGGGAGTGCCCAGAACAGGACTCGAACCTGCACGTCGTTAAACACACGCACCTGAAACGTGCGCGTCTACCATTCCGCCACCTGGGCATTAACGTAAAACGAGTTTCCGTCTCACTTAGCTTATTTCATTTTTTCAAAGAAAAGAGCGGCAAACGGGGCTCGAACCCGCGACCTCGACCTTGGCAAGGTCGCGCTCTACCAACTGAGCTATTGCCGCCTGTTCCACTATTGCTGTGGTGCACTTCCCTAAATGCGAGTGCAAAGGTACTCAATATTTCCGAAACTGCAAGAAAGCAGGAAAGGAAAAATTCGGTATTTAACACTCGTTAAGCAAATAAACAAACTTCTCCTTATAATATATAATTAATCCATTCGAGAACGATAGTCATCAAACGAATACCTGCGAAGAACCTCCAGCTCTCCATCGGAATGCAGCAATGCTATAGACGGATGATCAATGCCGTTGAACATAGTCGTCTTGACCGTTGTGTAATGGAGCATATCCTCGAAAATGACATTCTCTCCCACCCGCAACTCATGATCAAACTGCCACGATGCCATGAAGTCACCACTCAAACAAGAGCAGCCTCCGAGCCGATAGACGTGCTCACCACACACATCGGCGCCGACCACCTCCGCGCCGCGTACCGCCGGATGATAAGGCATCTCCAAGCAATCGGGCATATGGCAAGTGAAGCTCACATTCAAAATAGCCGTGCGAATGCCACTGTCCTCCACCACATCGACCACCTGACTCACCAGCGGTCCCGTTTGCCACCCAAAAGCACTCCCCGGCTCCAGCACCACACGCAACCACGGATAGCGGCTACGGAAACCGCGCAGCAGCCCAACCAGCTTGTCAACATCATAGTCGGCACGTGTCATCAGATGACCGCCACCAAAATTAATCCATTTCAGCTGAGGGAACCACTTGGAGAAGCGCCGTTCTATATGCACAAGCGTCCGTTCAAACACATCGGCGCCACTCTCACAGTGGCAATGGCAATGAAACCCCTCTATGTCATCAGGGAGCCGCTCCGGCAACCTGTCATCACTCACACCAAAGCGCGTGCCTGGCGCACAAGGATTATAGAGTGCCGTCCCCACCTCCGAATAACGTGGATTGACACGCAGCCCCATGCTCAAGCCCGGATTCTCCATCCGCAACAGTTCATGATACCGTTCATACTGCGAAAGCGAGTTGAAAGAAAGATGCGATGACAACTTGGCAATCTCTGCCGCATCGGCATCGCTCAGCGCAGGCGTAAACGTATGAACAGGCGCGCCAAACTCCTCATAACCCAGCCGCGCCTCATTGAGCGATGAGGCCGTGGTGGAACGGATATATTTTCGGAAAATCGGGAAGGTCTTCCACAAGGCATAAGCCTTGAACGCAAGGATTATCTCCACACCTGCCGCCTCTGCCACCTCGCGGACGACAGAAAGATTGCGAAGCAGCAACTCCTCCTCCAGCACATAAACAGGCTGGCGAAGCTCTGAAAAAGTCTCTTTATTCACTTTCATGTTGCAAAAGTAGTAAAAAAAGATTGCAAGTGTCACATTTATTTCATACTTTTGCAGCGGAATTAAGTCATCATCACACAATCAATCCAACATAATGAGTGATAATAACTCTTTTTTGGTCTTTTCTGGAACAAAGACCCGCTATTTGGCAGAGAAAATCTGCACGAGCTTAGGTGTACCTCTTGGTAACCTGGTAAGAACCCAATTCTCTGACGGAGAGTTCGTAGTGAGCTACGAGCAGAGCATCCGCGGCAAGGATGTGTTCCTCGTGCAGAGCACATTCCCCAACTCCGACAACCTCATGGAGCTGCTCCTCATGATCGACGCTGCAAAGCGCGCCTCGGCACGCCAAATCAACGCCGTCATCCCCTACTTCGGCTGGGCACGCCAGGACCGCAAGGACAAGCCGCGCGTGAGCATCGGAGCCAAGCTCATTGCCGACCTGCTGAGCGTGGCGGGCATTGACCGTCTGATTACCATGGACCTTCACGCCGACCAAATCCAAGGATTCTTCGACGTACCCGTAGATCACCTCTATGCCTCAGGTGTTTTCCTGCCCTACATCCAGTCGCTCCAATTGGAGAATCTGGTTTTCGCCAGCCCCGATGTAGGCGGTTCGAAGCGCGCCAACAGCTACGCCAAGTACTTTGGATGCCCCCTCGTGCTCTGCAATAAGACACGTGCCCGCGCCAATGTGGTGGACAGCATGCAGATCATCGGCGACGTAAAGGACAAGAACGTCATCATCGTTGACGACATGGTAGACACCGCCGGCACCATCACCAAGGCCGCCGACATCATGAAAGAGGCCGGAGCAAGAAGCGTGCGCGCATTTGCCAGCCACTGCGTCATGAGCGGTCCTGCCTCGGAGCGTGTCCAGAACTCGGCTCTTGAGGAGATGGTGTTCACCGACTCCATCCCCTACACCGACCGTTGCTCCAAGGTGAAGCAGCTCTCTGTGGCCGACTTGTTTGCCGAGACCATCCGCCGCGTGGTCGAAAACAAGAGCATCTCTTCGCAGTATCTGCTCTAATCCAAGAAAACAGCTGGGAAGCTGGGGGTAAGGAACGGTTAGAAAATCATACAGGCTATGCCTTCGCGCCTTCGCGCGCAAAAGCACAGTCAGGGATTTTTGCCCCCGCGACAAAGCCATGCCACAATGGCCGTAAAGTCATAGCTTCCCAAGGAAAACATAAAAGGTAAGGTTTTAGGCCGCGAAAGGTATCCTTTTGCGGCCTAAAACCTTACCTTTTATCATGCAATACGTATGATTTTATAAAGAACAACATAATCTTCTGACAACCAACACATAACACAATAAGCACAACAAGCGCGCCCATCCACTCTCCCACCCGTTCCCCACACCACGCTTTACTCCGCTGCCACATCCACTACAAGCCCTTACTCGCCACAA
>CAZASQ010000045.1:3226-8469 GCA_964487905.1 uncultured Prevotella sp.
CGCCACAAACAAGACGCTACAAAATCACTTTATGGGCGAAAATATGTTCATATTTGGAAAATATTACGTATATTTGCAGCCTAATTCATTAATGACAACAGCATTAAGACGGTGGTGCGCAGAAACGCATTAGACTCAAAGCTAATCTTCAAGTTGTCCGGCATACAGCTTTGGGACAACATCAAGGTTGACGAGACGCCCGAACCTTTCCAAACGAACGCTTTCACGTTCATCTTCGGATTGCGAGGTCGCCTCCAAGCCGACATCGATGACCGCCAGACAACCATTGGCGAGCATGAGGTGCTTCTGCTTCCGGCCAACATTGTGCTCAGCAACATCAAGCTAAGCGCAGGATTTGAGTGCCGCACGCTGTCCATCACCGCATCGGCCTTGCAGTCGATCCTCTACAGCCATGCCGACGTATGGAATGAAGTGGTCTACATTCGCCACAATTACACGTTCCGCATTGCCAACGAGGACAAAGAATTTTTCAACACACTGCTTGACTCTGCCCGACATATCGCCACCGACACGCGCCACATCAGATACCGGGAAGAGACCTATCACGGTCTGCTCACCAGCTTTGCCATCAGAATAACGGGCATACTGGAAGACTATCTCGCCGAAGAGGCCATCCCCATGCCCAACCAAACGGCCTACTTCAAGCAATTCCTCAACCTGCTGAGAGAAGAGCCTAAGAAGTATCGCCCCGTCAGCTACTATGCCGAGAAGCTGTGCATCACCCCCAAATACCTCACCATCCTTTGCCAGCGCGACTCTTGCAAGAGCGCGGGCGAGTGGATTAGGGAATACGTCAAGGAAGACATTCGCTTCTATCTCAAAACTTCCGACTTGAGCGTCAAGGAGATTGGGGCAAGAATTGGCTTTCAAAACACGTCCTACTTCGGCAAGTTCTGCAAGGAGCTTTTTGGCGTTCCGCCAAGCACCTACCGCAAGCGGAGAGGACAATACAACTCGTTTTGAGCGCGCACGGGACAAGCGTCACCACACAAGACAGAAAAAGTTAGAATGAAAAATAGAGTAGTCATCACGGGAATGGGGATATGGTCGTGCCTCGGCACAACCATCGATGAAGTGCGCCAAGCCCTCTATCAGGGCAAGTGCGGCATCATATTCGACCCCAAGCGCGTGGAAAGCGGCTTCCTTTCCGGCCTTTGCACGGAAGTGCCCAAGCCCGTATTGAAGCCCTATCTTGACAAGAAAGCGCGCAATCTCATGCCCGAAGAGGCGGAATATGCCTATATGGCCACACGCGCAGCCTTGGAAAACGCACATTTGGATCAAGACTATATCGATACGCACGAGGTGGGACTGGTCTACGGCAACGACTCCGTGGCAGAGGCTACGGTCAAGGCCATCGACAAATTCCGCGAGTTCAAAGCCTCAACAGCTTGCGGAAGCGGAGCTATTTTCCAGTCCATGAACTCCACGGTGACGATGAATCTTGCCTGCATCTTCCATCTTAAAGGCATCAATCTCACCGCCTCAGCAGCCTGTGCATCGGGGTCTCAGGCCATCGGACTGGGCGCGCTGCTCATCCGCAACGGACTCCAAAACTGCGTTATCTGCGGTGGGGCACAGGAGAACAACGCTTTGGGCACTGTGTCTTTCGATGGTATCAACGCATTCTCCAAGCGCAATGACGACCCTAAACGCGCCAGCCGCCCCTTCGATCGCGACCGCGACGGGCTTGTGCCGGGAGGTGGGGCAGCCACTATCATCTTGGAGAGCTACGAGCACGCCATCAAACGCGGCGCACCCATCATTGCCGAGATTGTGAGTTGGGGCTTCTCTGGCAACGGAGCACACATTTCCACCCCCAGCATTGAAGGACCTGTCCGCTCATTGGAGCTTTGCCTACGGAACGGAGAGATAAGCCCGCGCGACATCGGCTACGTCAACGCGCACGCTACCTCAACGCAGGCAGGCGACGGGAGAGAGGCCGAGGCCATAGCACGCGTGTTTGGCGACCACCAAGTGCCCGTCACATCAACGAAAGGGCAAACAGGACACGAGATGTGGATGGCTGGGGCAAGCGAGATAGTCTACTCTCTCATCATGATGAAGAATGACTTCATTGCCGGAAGTCTCAATTTTGAGAATCCCGATGAACACACGGAGCGCATCAACATAGTGCCGGAGACACGCCAAACGCACTTCGACATGTTCCTTTCCAACTCTTTCGGATTTGGAGGAACAAACTCCACTATCATTGTCAAGAACTTATAAAACATCAATACATAAAATTTGGACATCAAAGAATGAAACGCGACGAAATTATCCAAAAAGCCAACGCCGCCATGGCGGAAGAGTTTGAGGTGGAAGAAAGCCTCATCACGCCCGAAGCCAACATCAAGGACACTCTGGAACTGGACAGTTTGAACCTCGTAGACCTTGTGGCCATGACGCAACAGCTCTTCAAAGTGACGATTCCCATCGCTGATTTGTCCAAGTTGCAGACGTTTGAGCATCTCTATAACTACATTGAGGAGCATCAACCCGCAGAATAACTCCACACGACATTCCCCCCACAGCCGGACCGGACTGGAGAATTCCCATCCCGGCCCGGCTTGTCATAGCACCCCACCATTCCCTAACGGACAAGAGAAAACGCAAAAATCACCCTACGCTCACTATGCCCTACGATGTCATTATCATAGGAAGCGGCCTGGGAGGGCTGGCCTGTGCCACGTTGCTGGCAAAGGGCGGACGGCGCGTTCTCGTCTTGGAAAGGCAGTCACAGCCAGGCGGCTGTATGCAAAGCTACAAGCGTCACGGACTTGACTACGACACAGGGCTACACTACATTGGCGGTCTTGATGAGGGACAGCCGCTGCATGAGCCTTTCAAACAACTGGGATTGCTCGACCTTACGTGGAAACGCTTAGACCCAAACGGCTTCGACCGCATCCGGATAGGTCAGCGCAACTTCTCCTTTGCGCAAGGCTACGAAGCCTTTGTGGATACATTAGCCGCAGAGTTTCCCAACGAACGGCAAGGGCTGCAACGGTATATCGAAACGCTACGGGGACTACAGCAGGGCACACACGCGCCACTCCAAGGAATCAGCGCGTGGGATTTTCTGCACCAAATCATCCACGATGAACTGCTAATCAATGTGCTTTCGGCCGCCTCGCAAAAGATGGAGCTGCGCAAAGAAACGCTTCCTCTCTTCACGTTTGCTCACGGAAATGCCAGCTATATACAAAGTGCTTGGAGACTTCAAGGGAGCGGAAACACCCTCATCAAGCAACTTGTAGACCAAATCAAGGCTTATGGCGGCAAGGTAAAGTGCAACCACGAGGTTGTCAAGCTGACAGAAAAAGACGGTTTGATTACAGCGGCACACTGCTCAAACGGCGAGAATTTTGAGGCCAAACTGTTCATTAGCGATGCCCATCCAGCCATAACGTGCTCTTGGATGGAAGAAAGCAAGAAGATGCGGCGCATCTATCGGCGGCGTATCAGCAGCCTTCACAACACAGTGGGTATGTTTACGGCATCACTAAGGCTAAAAAACAACACCCTACCCTACTTCAACCACAATCAATACGTCTACCGCGAGGCCAACGTATGGGATTTTTACCAATATCCATCCACCGAAATCGGCGGCCTGCTCATCAGCTGCCGCGTGCCCGAAAACAATGGACGCTATGCACGGCAAGTAGACTTGATTACGCCAATGCTATGGGAAGAGGTCAGCCCATGGCAGGACACACATACCAAACAGCGCGGCGAAGCCTATCTTTCAAAGAAGAGACAGCGCGCCGAAGCGTGCATATCGCTGGCCGAGACGGTCATCCCGCATCTGCGCGAATGCGTGGAAGACTGCCTCACCAGTACCCCGCTCACTTACCGCGACTACAATCTGTCCCCCCAAGGCTCAGCATTCGGCATTCGCAAGGACTACCGCCAGCCCCTCCTCACCACACTTTCGCCACAAACGCCCATCCCCAATCTGCTGCTCACGGGGCAGAATCTTGTAGCGCACGGGGTGGAAGGAGTAACGATTATGGCAACTGAAACCTGCAAAATGGCTACCAAAAGGCTATCTGAATTGGCGTTTGACGCATCACAAAGCTACTTTCAGCAGCAAAACCATCATTTTTAGGTATTGCCATACTTCCCGGAAGTAAGTAACTTTGCAACCAAGCAATACAATTAGCAACAACGTAACAAGATTAAGAACATGAAAGCAACAACTGTAGTATACGGTTCCTCCACCGGAACTTGTGAGAGCATCGCACAAACCATCGCCGAGAAACTGGGCGTAGAAGCCATCGATGTGGCCAACCTCACCGCCGATGTGGTGAATGCCAACGAAAACCTCATCCTTGGCACAAGCACTTGGGGCGCAGGCGAGCTTCAAGACGACTGGTATGACGGAGTGAAGGTGCTCAAAGATGCTGGTTTGGCTGGCAAAACCGTTGCTGTGTTTGGCTGCGGAGACTGCGAGTCTTACAGCGACACTTTCTGCGGCGGCATGAAGGAACTCTATGATGCGGCACAGAAAGCCGGTGCCAAGCTGATTGGCGAAGTAGACGCAGCCGGATACACCTACGATGACTCCGAGGCGGTGGTAGGCGGCAAGTTTGTAGGCCTTGCGCTGGACGATGTCAACGAAGACGGAAAGACCGAGAGCCGTATCGATGCTTGGCTGGACGAAATCAAAAAGGAGCTTTAAAAAACTTTATCACACACAAAGGAGTAGACAGAATGGAGCAGAAAGAGGTAATGCCTGTAGGCGATATGAAAGTACTCATGAACCATATCTATGAGTACAAGAAAGGGGTCAGACAAATGGTGCTGTACACATTCAACGAAAAGTACCGCAATTATGCCATCAACCGCCTTGAAAGCCAACGCATCGAATACATTATTCAGCCCGTTGGCAACGGCCGGGTAAACCTCTTCTTTGGCAAACGCGAGTGCATGAACGCCATCCGAATGATGGTGACGCGCCCACTCTGCCAGCTCACCCCCGAGGAAGACTTCATTCTGGGCGCAATGCTGGGCTACGACATCTGCGCACAATGCGAACGCTACTGCGAACGCAAGGAGCGGCACAACGCCCCATGCGCCGCCAACTAACCCTACCATCTCCTTTGTAATTCCATCACGGCATTCTTCTGCGTCCTCTTTGCAGAAGAATGCCTTTTTGTTTAACCTAATTCATCCGAAAACTCGCTTTCAGAGAATACTTTTTTCGACTTTTTCAAACC
>CAZASQ010000046.1:0-7332 GCA_964487905.1 uncultured Prevotella sp.
GTCTTACTCGTACCTTTATGGAATTGAAACGACAACAATAGAATATAGTTCTGTCAGTTGAATCGGGAATATCTTTAGAGAAATTGTATGATGCGAACATTTCGTTTTGCGGATTACATACAAAGCTAATTATCAATAAGTTACACCTTAACAAGCCAAATGCAGCCAAACGAAGCTAATTTCAGTTCCACGTGCTAAAAATCACTTTTCTGCGGGTAACGATTTTAAAAAACGTTCTGCTTCATAAATACGCTTTTCTTTGCGTTACCCGATTCCATCCCTTGTCATCATTTGGCTCCGTAAATTCCTTTTTACTAAGCCAGTAAATGCCATTTATCTCTTTTTATTCGTTTATTCCAGAGATTCTCTGTAACTTTGCAAAAAACAAAAGAATGCTTGCCTTATGAAAACCAAAGCACGATTAGCCTTTCTGACTGTCCTTTCCCTGCTCTTCATCAGCGCGCAGGCCAAAGACACAACCATCGTATTCAACGCCGCAAGCGACTATTTCTACAACATCGACACAGAAACTTCAGCCAGCCAAATCACCAAAAGCCACGTCACGATTACCGCCTACGGTGGCGACTGGAACCAAGACCACGACCTCACCAACTACCGATGGTATTATGACAAGCCGCTTTCTTTCTCCTCGCCCTGCAAAATCACCAAAATAGTATTCTCACGCGAAGGGCTTAAAAGCGGAGAAAACTCCGGCTCAAACTGCAAACAAATCAAACTGGAGGACGATTACAAAAGCACCGGCTCGCTAAGCTACAGCAACTCCAACAAGCTGGCCACATGGATACTTGATGACGGCACCAACAGAATAGACTTCCGAAACAGTGACAATTCTTTGTGGCTGACCTCCATCAGCGTAACCATCACCCTGCCCGACCTCATCATCGATGGTTCGAGCGCAGCGGCCGCCAACAGCAGTCTGATAAACGCGGAGGACGGAAAGACCAAACTCTCCGTCATGCTGAGACGCAAGTTCGTGGCCGATGGCGGATGGTACACGCTCTGCCTCCCGTTCTATCGCACTTGGAATCAGATGAGGGAGGCCTTTGGCGATGAGGTGGAGGTGTGCGAGTTCACATCCGCAGAGGAGCGGGAGGACGGCACGCTGTCGCTCACCTTCTCTCCCGTGACAGGCGAATTTCCCATCGTCAACGGCACGCCCTACTTGATCAAACCCTCCAAAAGCACAGACACGGAAATCATATTCAGCAATGTCAACATGCACGACGTGACACCCAAGACCATCGAGCACGCCGGAGTGCGCTTCATAGGCGTGTACGACCCTTTCGAGATGCCGTGCAACGACACGCAGTACCGCTTTCTGGTGGGAAGCGACGGGCTGACGCTCGACTACAGCAACGTGGAGGGCGGAAAAATCAAGGGCACAAGGGCTTATTTCGTGCTGCCATCGGCCGAGACAACAGTGGCAAACAGGGTGGCACTGGCCGACCCGGAGACGACCAAAACCGCAGCCATTCCCGCCACCGCAAGGCAAAACGATGATGCCTTCCACACCATCACGGGCATCAAACTGACCAAAACGCCCAGTAAAAAAGGCATATACATCCTGAACGGACGGAAAATCAGCATCAGATAGCCGCCCTACCCCCTGCCGCATAACGCCCTACGCCTTTCTGCCGAAAGGCCTTCTCACACTGAACATTTTTCACACTCCCCGCCCCCGTCCCGCAATATGTGCCCTTTCGCAAGCCGAAAGGGCACATATTGCCACCCGAAACGATACCTTTCGCAGCGTCAAACGTATGGTTTTGCCACGCGCCATTTCCCTCACTGGCAGCAAACGGCATAATCTCGTCTATATCAACTACTTTCACCGACATCTCATCTACGTCAAGCAAAACGGCAGTATCACCGAGCCTCAATACCAATCTCTTTCCCCTACATCTCCAAAACGTGCAAACGGCTGTAGCGCAGCATGGCCGAGCGTTTGCCAAACGGCAAGACGCAAGGAGGAAACGCCACAAAACAAGAAAGCCGGACACCCAACACAAGGGCATCCGGCCAAGATGAAAACAATGCGCAGGCCGCTCAAACGGGATGGCTCAAGCAGCCTGGCACATTACCACTATTTAAACCATTTAGTTCTAACGAACTAACACTAAGCACTAATTTCTTCAATACAAAGCGACCACCGATTAGAAATCGAGGTTCACGCCCACGCCAAACACCTTGTTGGTGCGGGTAAACTGGTCGGTGTTGTGGGCCGTGGCCGTCATCGTGCCTGCACTATACTGCTCGTCATACTGCTTGTTGAACTTCTCATAGTGCGTCCAGAAGTAGCTGGCCTCCACACTCACCTTGGGCGCAACGCGCACCTTGGCACCAAAACCGAACGAAACGCTGCTCGTAACAAACGACATGTCGGAGAGGAACGTGCCATCGCCCAAGCCATAGAGCGTGCGCTGCATACCTCCACTTACGGTAACGGCATCCGTCACGTCATACTCCGTACCCACGCCCCACTCCTGCGTGTTGCCCGAGAGGTACTTTTGCTTTTCCTTGTCCATGTCGGCATTCTTGTCGAAGTAGTAATGGTAGCTGGCCATCACACGCCACTTGGGCAGGATGTCGTAGGTGGCACCAATGGTGGCTATGCCCGGCGTGTCGCCCGGCGTGTTCACGCCATCGGTAAACAGCCCCGTATCGTCCACACGTGTGTCGTTCTCGATGTTGAAGTGGGTCGTAAACTCCAAGCGCGCGCCCAGATTGAGCTTGCCCACACGGTAGTCCACACCAATAATCGGCGTGATGGCCCATCCGCGCTGCGTACAGTCGAGATAGCGATCGGCCACTTGGTCGCGCACGCCCTCCATCGTCTGCGCACCGCCTTGTGCCAACTGTGCGGCAGCGGCATACTGCTGAGCCAGCGCGGCGTTGCCCGCCAGCTGTGCTTGCTCTGCCAAGAGCTGGTAATTGCCGGCCTGCGTGGCCAGAGCGTTGGCCTTTACGCCAAGATAATTATAGAGATTCTCGTTCTGTCCTCCCACGTTCGCGGTGATGTTGGTGATGCTTCCCTCGTATTTGTTCCACACATAATTGAAGCGGAAGCCACCATAGACGGCCAAATGCTCATTGAACTTGTAGGTTGTACCAAACTGCGCGCCGAACACATACTGCTGTCCATGAACGTAACTATCTACCGAATAGCCCGGAGTGTTGCTTCCCAGTCCCAAGTCAAGCCCATATTGCTGCTGGTAAGTGTTGTTGGCCAGCTGCAAGGCCGCAGGCAACAACGCCACCTGACGCTCAAACGAGCCGAGACCACGGTTGAACGAGCACTTGCCGCCGCCACCCACGAGGGCGAAACCAAACTGGAAGCCCCACTTGTCGTAGTTCAACGCTGCTTGTATGGAGGGGATGATTGGCGCGGAAGCCTCACCCTTGAACTCCTTGATGCCTTGCGCATCGCCACCATTCAGGCTCAGCGGGTGATAATAGGGCGACTGCTGCCACTGCTCGTCCGTGTAAGGAAGCGATGAGGGCTTGGAAAGCGTCATGCCGCTGCGCACAATGCGGGTTTGGAAAGCACTCTGGTTGTTGAGCGACAAGTGAAATCCTTTCCCCAGAAAGGCCACGCCGGCAGGATTAGAGTAGACACCATCAATGGCGATAACGCCCGCACGGGCAAATGTACGGCCAAAAGCCGCGCTCTGATTGGTGTTGGTGAGAATGCCGCCGGCAAAGGCGGTCGTCTGCGAAAGCATCGCCACAGCAATGCACGCCAGTTTCTTTCTTTGCATTCGTTAATGTTCTTTTTGATAAAACGGCTGCAAAGGTACGCAGATTGTCCTAAAACTCCAAATAATTGGTTTAAAATTCCGCGCACCACATTAAATATTGGCCTATATCAACCGAAACACGGGCAACAGCAAGATACATAAGCCCTTTCGGCAAGGCAACCACCACCCGCCACACAACGAAAAAAGAAGTATCAGAAACACCATTACGCATGACAAAATCAACGTTTCGGAAACATGGCAACCAAACAACAAAAAAGCCAAACTGCCTAAAAAGCAATTTGACTTATCTTGGTTGGGATACCCGGACTCGAACCAGGAATGACAGGACCAGAATCTGTAGTGTTACCATTACACCATATCCCAATATCGTTCGCAACTCGGTTATCATCCGATTGCGAGTGCAAAGGTACGCATTATTTTGTTTCCTGCAAAATTTTCGCGCACTTTTTTTCATCTTTTTGTTCTTTTGCTGCGCAAAATCCCCCATAAGCGGCTATTCAGCACTGCTTTGGGGGGATTTCAAACCGATGGTACGGAGAAAGCATTGATACCCGCATCAATGGCGAGCACAATGCTTTCTAATATAGCCTCTGGCAAAACGAGCCACTACTGCGCCACCACCTGCGGCGTCCAATTGTTGAGAAAGCGCAGCACCTTGGCCTTGTCGTAGCCCTTCCCCTCCTCCAAGAAGCTGGAGTCTTGAATGTGGCGCACGGCACCCTTACCATCGAGAACCACAAAAACCGGAAAACCGAAACGCGCAGGCTGACCAAGTCGCTGCATCAAGGCTGCTGCCACTTCGGCCTGTTCCGCACCTGCCGACTTGCGAGGATTATAATTGACATGGATATAGACAAAGTTCTTGTCTATCACTTGGGTTATCTCCTCGTCCTTGGAGATGAAGTCGGCAAAGCGAAGACACCACGGACACCAGTTGCCACCCACCTGACACACCACAAACTTGCCCTCCGCCTTGGCTTTCGCCACGGCAGCGGTCACCTGCTCCATCGGGTTGATGGTCTCATCGTACACTTTCTTCAATGGCGTTTGAGCCTGCACGCTCACCATCATCACCGCCATCATACACAAGGCCACCAATGCCCGTCTGCCCCACGCAGCCTTTCCAGCCACTAAAAGTTCTTTCATTTTGATGAATTCTATTGGTTCTTACAAGGCGCAAAATTACGAAAATAATGCGGAAAACACCACACCCCGCGTCTTTTTCCACCCATTGCGCCTTACTATATAATAAGGAGAAGCACCCACTACAGCAACTACCGAAGCCGAGAATGGCGCAGCGCGCCCTATTATATAACAAGGAGAAGCTCGCCGCGCCATCAGTCTTCCTCCGGCAACGCCGCCACATCCGGCTCGGCCGCCATCCCCCACGCATCCTCCTCCCCAACAGGCGGATAGACCGAAGGGGATGCGACAGACTGCGGAAGCGTGTGATCTTGCAGAAAAATGTGGTTGAGCGTATGCGCCAGAGCCTCCAGCGTCTTCTCCCGCACCTTGGGTTTCAGCTCACACTCCCACACCGTGACACAGTGCCACCCCATCTCGGCAAGCCGCTTCTGCTCCTCGCGGTCGCGCTCCCGGTTGCGGCGTATCTTGTTTTCCCAAAACGGCGTGTTGGTCTTGGGCATATGGAAGGCAGCGCAGCCTTCATGGCCATGCCAGAAGCATCCGTTCACAAACACACACGTGCGATACTTGCGCAGCACGATGTCGGGATGGCCAGGCAAGCGGGGACTATTGAGCCGATAGCGGAAGCCTCGCCGCCACAGAAACTTGCGCACCAGCAACTCAGGCTTCGTTCCGCTCGACCGAACCGCCGCCATATTCTTGTGCCTTTGCTCTGGTGTCATGATACATTTTCTTTTAGTTACGCGCCCCGGCGCATTATTTTTGCAAAAATACGGCTTTTATCTTGAAAAGCCACATTTTCCCCACAGGATTCCTTCAAAAGCCCCGCCGTGTCCTGCACAAAGGACGGCGAGGCGCAGAAACCTCTCCAAGCAAGACTCCCGCAAGCCGAAGTCACAACGCCCGCGCTGGCCGAAGCCTCAACGAAATCTGCAAGACAAGGCCACACTCACGCCGCGCCTACTCGGGCGGAAGACTCTGGAAGCGGCGAGTGGCCCACACTTGAACACAGAACAGCACACAGAGCAGCATGCCCACCTTGTAGCAACCCGCCACATCAGCCACCCCAAACAGCGCGGCAGACAGCGGCGTGACCACCAGCGGCGACACAAACTGTCCCAAATAGAGAGCCGCCGAGAGCAGCGGCATCACCGTAGTGGCCGAATTGCGCCCACCCTTGATGGAGGCGATGGTGTTCAGATAAGGCACACCCACGCCATTGGCCATGCCCACAAACACCGCGCCCACCACAAGCGGCAGCGTGCCCACGCCATAGGCAAAGAAGGCGTAGCCCACAAGGAAGAACAGTGCGGCAAAATACTTGACACCACGGCGGAAAGTCCGCATCACGCCGCCAAAGAACAGCCCCACGAAGAAGGCCACCACATCAAGCCCCACCATGAGAAGCGTGACGGCCGTGGGCGAGAGCGGCGAGCTGGCACGCGCCGTGATGGCAAAATTGGTGGGGAAAATGAAGAATATCATCATGAGCAGCAGCATTCCCACCACCGAGGGATGAAATTTCAGCAGCTGCGAGGGCGCAAACGCCTTGCCGCGCTTGTTGCTCGCCCCTATGCGATCGTTGGGCAGGAAGCCAGCCACAAGCACAATGGCCACCAAACCTAAGAGATAGACCAGGAAAGCACAGTTCCAGCGCACCGTGGCCAGCAGTCCGGCCAGCAGCGTGGCCACAACGCCGCCCAGCTGATTCATGGCCGCCGACGGTCCCATCAGCCGCGACTGCTCCTCGGGCGGATAATAATAGGCCAAAAGCCCCGTGGAGAGCGGCATCACAAGCCCCACACTCACGCCAAGCAAGCCACGCAAGGCCAGCAGCAGCCAAATGTTGTCGGCAAAATAGCAACCCGCCCCGGCCACCACATAGAGCAGAAGCCCCGCAATGGCAATGGTGCGCGTGCCCCAATGGCGGCTGATGGCAAGGAAAAACAGATTAGTGAGAATGATGAACAATGCGGGAACGCTGACCACAAACTGCACCAGCAGCGGCGGACAACAGGAGAAATGACTGCGAATAATGTCCAAAGCGGGCGCAATGGCCGCACCGGCCATCACCGTGAGCAGCGACATCGACAGGATAGTGCCCGTGATGCGTTGAGATACTTTTTTCATTTTAATGTTTTGTTATGAACTTGATTAAAAAATCATCGTGCAAGGAATGTGTTCATAACTGGACTTACATGCCCTCCATCCTTGCGGCGGCTTGCAGGCGGAAAGCATCACACGTCAAGACTTTCCTTGCGATTTGACGGTGCAAAGGTAGGCATTTTTTCCGAATCAGCAACCGCCTCCGCCCCGCAAAAAGCCCCTCCAGGGCACAGGGCACGACCACCCGCCGTGCAAAACGTCACCTTTTGCACGGCGAAACCATACCTTTTGGCTTGCAAAA
>CAZASQ010000047.1:0-4125 GCA_964487905.1 uncultured Prevotella sp.
AGATTCTCAATCTTGGCATAGGGGTTCGATTCCCCTATCGACTACAAAAAGAAAGGTTTGAATGATTAGGGACTTCTCAAGTACATCTCAGATGGCTTGAGAAGTTTTTTTATGGCTTTGATATTTGCATATCCCGCAAAGTTGCAGTAACTTTGCAGGTGGATAAAACAAAGATAACATCATACAGATATGAATACATTATTTGTTGGCCTTGCTGCCCTCCTTGTGGTGGCATTGGTAGGTTGGGCGTTGGCCGAGTTGAAGGCCAAGGCTTTCGTATATCAGAACAATGCCGAGGAGCAGGAGGAACTTGATGCTTTTGTCAATGCCGATGGCTTCAAGGAGAAGAGCATCTACGACAGTCAGAGGAAGAACTCTATCAAGGGCTACAGCGGCGTTTGATTTGCCCCCTTTGGCGTGTGCCGTTGTGGCCGATGGAGGCCGTTGGGTGCGGAGCGCAAGGCGTTGTGGGAGAGGCGCGCGGCCTTCTTGGGCTGTCCTCTCCTCCGTGGCCATCTGTGGTGTTTGCGGCCGGGAGTGGCGTTGGCAAACAAAGAAATGTTAAATGTGTGACTGAAACATAGTCTGCTTTTCCTTTTTCCGATTATTTTTTGCTAACTTTGCACCCGCTTTTCAGCATTCAGTCAGTTGCGTTTCAGTTCTGAAACCAACCCCATACAACGAAAAATTTCCCTACACATATACCTATATGTTAAGTAAAGAAGAATTGTTAATGAAAGATATTTCCGAATTGGAGAATATCGCACAGTCTCTTGGCATCGCCGCCCAGCATGGTGATGACAAGGAGGCACTTATCTACGCCATCCTTGACCGACAAGCCGACAAGGGCGCAGCAGAGCAACTCGCGCCTGCAAGACGCAAGCGCGTGCGGATAGCAAAGAAAGACACCGACCGGGTGTATTCCGTCAATGGCAAGGAGGGTGAGAACTTTGACGTCAAGAAAAACAAGATAAAAGCCGAGACCACACCTTTGTTCAGAGAGTTGCCGCAAGAGCAGCCTGTGCCGGAGGTGGTCTCTGACGAAGAGACGTTGGCCGAGATAGACGAGGCGGCGTGGGAAAACATGACTCCCGATGAGATTATGGCCTCCATTCCCAAGCATCGCGGGCGCAAGTCCAAGGCCGAGCAGGAGGCCATAGCGCGGGCGCAGGCTTTCATTGAGGCGCGTGAGCGTCTGGCTGGTGTGCAGGACGAGGAGGCGGGTGAGCCTCAGTCCGAGCCGGAAGGTGGCGTGCTGGTGGGTGCGGCTTCGCATATAGAGGTGCCCGATTTCGTGCAGGAGCGCGCCGAGGCTTCCGCCTTGGAGGCAAGCCGTGCGGGAGAAGACGGTCAGGACGAACATACAGGACAGCAGGGAAATCTCATAGCACAGTTGCAGGCAAAGGTCAATGCGCACAATGGGGCGTTGGCCGATGAGCAAGGCATGGATGCCGAGGGCGTGTGGGCGGACGATCCGGGTGATGGAACCGACTTTATCATCGTGGAGGACTTGCCCATTGAGGATCAGGGAGCAATGCCCACATACGACATCTTCGACCGTCCCACTACCGTTCAGCCCTCTCCGGCGGCGCAATCTTTCAAGCCCAAGGCACTGGCGGGCAGCGTACAGGAGGCAAAATACGACTTCTCCAACCTTATTGCAGCCAATGGTGTGCTTGAGGTGATGGCCGATGGCTACGGGTTCTTGCGCTCTTCCGACTACAATTATCTTTCCTCGCCCGATGATGTCTATGTCTCCGTGCAGCAGGTGAAGCACTACGGGCTGAAGACGGGTGATGTTGTGGAGTGCCATGTGCGCCCTCCGCATGATGGAGAGAAGTACTTCCCCCTCACAAGCATAGACAAAATCAACGGCCGTGAGCCGTCGGAGGTGCGCGACCGAGTGCCTTTCGAGCATCTTACGCCGCTTTTCCCCGATGTGAAATACCAGCTTTGCGGCGATCAGAGGACAACCAATCTGAGCACCCGCATTGTTGATCTCTTCGCGCCGATAGGCAAAGGACAGCGTGCACTCATCGTGGCGCAGCCCAAAACGGGTAAGACCATCCTCATGAAGGACATTGCCAACGCCATTGCGGCCAACCATCCGGAGGCGTACTTGATGATGTTGCTTATCGATGAACGCCCCGAGGAGGTCACGGACATGGCTCGTACGGTCAATGCGGAGGTGATTGCGTCTACCTTTGATGAGCCTGCCGAGCGTCATGTGAAGATAGCCGGCATTGTGTTGGAGAAGGCTAAGCGCATGGTGGAGTGCGGTCATGATGTGGTAATCTTCCTTGATTCCATCACGCGACTGGCTCGTGCGTACAACACGGTGGCTCCAGCCAGTGGCAAGGTGCTCACGGGCGGTGTCGATGCCAATGCGCTTCAGAAGCCCAAGCGTTTCTTTGGTGCGGCGCGAAACATTGAGGGAGGCGGCTCGCTCACCATTATTGCCACGGCACTTATTGACACAGGCTCGAAGATGGATGAGGTTATCTTCGAGGAATTCAAGGGAACTGGCAACATGGAGTTGCAGCTTGACCGCTCGCTGAGCAACAAACGCATATTCCCCGCCGTCAATTTGGTGGCATCGAGCACGCGCCGTGACGATTTGTTGCAGGACAGACTGACACTCGACAGGATGTGGATTCTGCGCAAATACATATCGGATATGAATTCGATAGAGGCCATGAACACCATCCACGACCGCATGACCAAGACGCGGGACAACGAGGAGTTCCTCTTGTCGATGAACGGAAATTAACCCCATACAGAACAGGATACAAGCCCATCAAGGGTATAAGGATAATAGGTAAACAAACTTTTTAGGTTATAAAGATTTAAAACGATGAACATTAACGATTTCAATTTCGCCGGACACAAGGCTATCGTCCGCGTCGATTTCAATGTGCCATTGGATGAGAATGGCCATGTTACAGACGAAACACGCATCCGCGGCGCCCTGCCTACGCTGAAGAAAGTTCTTTCCGATGGTGGTTCGCTGATCATGATGAGCCACATGGGCAAGCCAAAGGGGAAGGTGAACATGAAACTCTCGCTGAGTCAGATTGTTGAAAACGTCAGCAAGGCTCTCGGCGTGGACGTGAAGTTCGCTAAAGACGCAGGAAACGCCGATGAGGAGGCCGCTTCCTTGAAGGCAGGAGAGGCTCTCTTGCTTGAGAACCTGCGCTTCTATCCCGAGGAAGAGGGCAAGCCCGTGGGCGTGGAGAAGGGCACGCCGGAGTTCGACAAGGCCAAGGCTGAAATGAAGGAGAGCCAGAAGGCGTTTGCCAAGAAGCTCGCTTCTTACGCCGATGTCTATGTTAACGATGCTTTTGGCACTGCCCACCGCAAGCACGCCTCAACGGCTGTCATTGCCGACTACTTCGATGCCGACCACAAGATGCTCGGCTACTTGATGGAGAAGGAGGTTACGGCCATTGACAATGTGCTCAAGAATGCCCAGCATCCTTTCACTGCCATCATCGGCGGTTCCAAGGTGAGCTCCAAGCTCGGCGTTATCAAGAATCTGCTCGACAAGGTAGACAACCTCATTATTGGTGGTGGAATGGGCTATACGTTCATCAAGGCGCAGGGTGGTCAGATTGGCAAGTCGCTGCATGAGGACGATCTGATGCCCGAGGCACTCAACGTGATGAAGGTTGCCAAGGAGAAGGGCGTGAATCTGAGCCTCTCCGTGTCCACCGTATGTGGTCAGGAGTTCAGCGATGACACACCTAAGAAGACTTTCCCCATCGACCAAATCCCTGAGGATTGGGAGGGAATGGATGCTGCAGAGGAGAGCTTGGAGGCTTGGAAGGAAATAATCCTTTCCTCGAAGACCATCCTTTGGAACGGGCCTGTGGGCGTGTTCGAGCTTTCCAACTTTGCTCATGGCACGGGCGAGATAGCCAAATACGTGGCACAGGCTACGCAGGAGAATGGCGCGTTCTCGCTTGTGGGTGGCGGCGACTCTGTTGCTGCAGTCAACAAGTTTGGCCTTGCCGACAAGGTGTCGTATGTTTCCACTGGCGGTGGTGCCATGTTGGAGGCCATTGAGGGCAAGGTGCTCCCCGGTGTGGCAGCCATTAAGAAGTAAACCGCGCCGAAAGGCGAAAT
>CAZASQ010000048.1:0-3067 GCA_964487905.1 uncultured Prevotella sp.
TCCGATGAGCCTACAAACATCACGAGAGGCTTCTTCCGCCCACGGCTCTCCCCCTCTTGCATCTGGGCTTCCGCCCCCTGCCGGTTCAGCCGGCTCATCTCGCAAGCAAACAAGTCCCATCCGGCTATTCGCTCCTTAGGACGCGACAATGCCCCTATCCAGCGACACGCCTTCACAATGCTCATCCCGTCGGGTATGAGCACATCGCCTTGGGTCAGTGCCTCGGCAAACTGGCTGTCCTTGCGCGCCACGTTGTAGGAGTGGGCATTGATGGTGTTGATGAGCAGCTTGCCCGCCGGCAGCGTTTCCAGTTCTTCCCTGCTGCCCAGTATCTTCAAGTCTTTCAGTCTGAAGTTGCCCATATTCGGATGTACTTGTAGCTTCCTTGAAAAAGTTGATCACGGGGAATGTTTTCCTCCTTTCCATGCTTCCCCGCTTGACAGATTAGTCTCGTCCTTCGGCTTGCACCGAGGGTCTGTGGCGCAACCTCCAGCCGTAATGCCACAGCCTGAACAGCGGCTCGCTTACGGCTTCCACCGGGAAATAGGCCAGCAAGCGCAGGTCGCGCCACAGCCGCTGCAGGTTGCGTCCCGTGCGGTCTTGCCCGAAATGGTCGCGCTGGTCGTACTTTCCGAAATTGCCTCCTTGCAAAATCTCGTTCAGCACAAAGCGGCCCCGGCGTTCGTCCAGTGGCACAATCGCCTTTTCCTCGGCCATACCGAAGCAATGCACCAATATCCACATCACGCCACCCGTTATGCCGCGCAGCCCCACCCTGCCAAGAATCGCGCTCCAGTCCTGCTGGCGAGCTGCCGCGTCAAGGCGCGTAATCACATAATAATAGTCGAGCAGTTGGCGCAAGCCGATACCTTCATGGAAAAGGTGGTTGAAAATGTGGCTGATTTGGAACACCACGTTAAACTCTGGCGTTGGGATGGCTATCATCCCCTCCCCAATGTCCATCCGATGGGCAAACTGCGCATCGGCCTTTTCGGCAAAATAGCTTTGCAGCCGCTTGTTATTCCGCAGGGAGAACATGAATTGCGGCCGGTAATGAGCCTCTACGGGCGTGCCCTCAAAGTCCGGACACTCCACATGATGATAGGCTATCTCCGCATTGGCATCCATTTTCCTTACAAAGGCTATGACCTTGCGGCAATCTTCTTCTGCATTGCGCGGACGGGAAGCGGACTCACGTGGCCTCACCCACAAGTCAATGTCGCCTGGCGTGCGGACAGAAGGCTCGGGATAGAGCAGCGCATTGCCTTGCCCTTTGAGCAGACAGCACTCAAAACCTTCGCGCTCGAAACGCCGCGCCACCTCCACTGCGTGCCGGCTCACGTTCCTGTTGACGTTCTCACATTGCATCGCCGCTGCCACCCAGCGCATAATAACCCGTGCAAACTCTGGCCGCACTTTGTCGCTGTCGTTCTTCAGCATACAACTGGTGTTGGACAGCGCGTGCCCCACAAAGGGCAAAAGTCCCTGCCTCTGACAAACGTCATACACCCCCTGCCACTCTGGCAACGTCAGCACGGGACAACCTGTGCTGCCATTGCCCAAGACAAAGCGCAGCAACGTGAAGAAATTCCGTGAGTGCTCGTCCATCAGCAATGCCCTCCTTTCATGCAATTCTCTGTGTTATGTATGCTTTTATACGCCATGTTTGGTGGTCAAGGGAGTTACCCCCATGTCTTCATTACGATATAGATAATTGCCTATCGTTTCTGCTTGCAAAAGTAGGCATTCATTCCGACACTCACAAATTTTTCTCAACTTTCTTGCTGAATCATGCAAATGATTGGGCTTTTCACATGATTAGAGTACCCACGCCCATCCCTTTGCCCTCTTCAATCTCAAAAAAAAGGAAATCAAAACCACGCTAAACAAAGAGCTACACCGCGCACAAAGCCTCCCAAGGAACACAAAAACGCGCACTTGTGTTAATTTATATAAAAACAAAGCATTTCCCAATAAAAACTTTTGCAAAATCATTTTTTTTACATACCTTTGCGATTGAGCAACAACTTTTCCGCAAGAGCTTAAAAACTCTTACAAAAGCTCGCTCATTACGACACTGAATTAAACTTATTACAATCTCAACATGAGATTACATCCAGACCCAACTGGCAAAAAGGTGCAAGGCCGGAAGCAGATAGAAGGCAAAAAACTAAAAACAAATATGGAAAAATTATTTTTGGAGATTCTCCATAATGGAGAAGTCATGAACGAAACATCCTTAGAGATGCTGAAAGGTGGTCAAGGGAATGCAGCAGGGTGTGACAACTTTCAATTGATATGCATCTGCTATAATGGTGGAAGCAATAGTGATTGTTCTGTTAATCAACTTGAGCCACCAACGCCAATAGAACCACCAACGCCAATAGAACCCGACACCCCAAAGCCATAATACCAGTCATCATCCACTAACAATAGGCTTGCTATTTGCACAGCAAATGACAATGCAGACAAAATGCATTCGCGCTTACAACGAAATAGCAAGCCTATTTTAAAGCATTCACTTATGGAAGTTTCGACAGTTACACACTACGTTATTTAAAAGAGCCATCAAATACTACGATTTAACTCAAAGGGCAAGATTATTTCTACTTTTTAAAGCCCTACACGCGAAGAACCGCTACAGCATATTCACCTAACAACAGCAACATGAAAAAATACACCATACTTTTACCCGCAGCACTGGCATACGCCACCTGCATGAGCGCCCAAGGCATCAAGGGCTGGGTGATGGAGAACGACAGCACCCCCGTGCCCTACGCCACCGTGGCGCTGCTTCAGGCGAGCGACTCGAGCTACGTGACCGGAACGATAGGCGACCTTGACGGAGCGTTCACATTTCAAGCCGACCCCGGCAATAAAATAATAAGAGTATCGTATGTGGGCTATGAGACGGTTTTCCTGCCCGCAGCCGGCAATATGACGGTGACGCTGCCACCCGCCGCGCAAAGCCTGAGGGAGGTGACAGTGACGGCCGTGCGCCCCACGTTCAAAATGGAGAAGGGAGTGTTTGTGACCACCATTCAGGGAACGGCGTTCAGCAAATTAG
>CAZASQ010000049.1:0-2565 GCA_964487905.1 uncultured Prevotella sp.
TTTGAAAGAACATCCCGCTTGGAGAAAGGAGACTATTTTGCAAAGAAGCCGAAGGTAGTATTATGCGGACGCGGGAAACTATTTTCAAATGGTTGTTAGTTGGTTAATGGGTTATACTGTTTCCGTCTCTCTCTGCTGAGAGGCGGAAGTTTTTTTGTTTGGCTTTTATAGATTATTGGATAGAAACGTTATGCGGAAAGGGGATTTTTTTTACCTTTGCACGTGGAGAAGTGCTCGCGGAAGCGTGCGCCATGGTGCCATCTCTTTAAGGAAGCGGATAGTTCGGAGGAGGCCGCAGAGGGAATAATGACCAAGAAAATGTATAAGGAGAAAAGCCAAGACGGAATGTAAGTTTTTTTTTATAATTCAAATATCAACAGACAATGCAATCAAGAAAAGAACAAAGCCATCTCGCATCCGGCTTTGCCGACACCAAGTCGCACTACGAGTTGCTTGATGGTTTGCGCGGGGTGGCCGCCCTGCTTGTAGTTTTTCATCATGTCTTCGAGGGCTTTGCCTTTGCCGAGTCGGTAAACGGCGTGAGCGATGGCACGATTCGGCATCTCAATCATGGTTATTTGGCCGTGGACTTCTTCTTCCTGCTTTCGGGTTTCGTCATCGGCTATGCCTATGACGACCGTTGGCGGCGTGGCTTCAGCCTCTCCGGTTTCTTCCGCCGCCGTGTGATCCGTCTTCACCCCATGGTGCTTTTGGCTGCTGTTGTGGGCTTGGTGGCCTTTCTTGTGCAGGGATGCCAGCAGTGGGATGGCAGCAGTGTGCCCCTCTCTCATGCCATGTTGGCTCTGCTTGCTGCCATGCTGATGTTGCCCGCCGTGCCCGGAAGCGCGTGCGAGGTGCGCGGCAATGGCGAGATGTTTCCCCTCAATGGCCCCACGTGGTCGCTGTTTTTTGAGTATATCGGCAACATTCTCTACGCGCTCTTCCTCCACCGCCTCAGCACGCGCGTGCTTGCCTTGCTTGCTGCCGCACAGGGAGTTTTGCTGGCGTGGGCACTTGTGGGCGATGCGTTCGGTATGGGGATGTTCGGCATAGGCTGGACGCTTGATGGGATGAATTTCTGGGGTGGTCTGCTGCGTATGTCGTTCCCCTACACGCTTGGTATGCTCATGGCGCGCGGCTTCCGTCCCGTCAGGGTGCGTGGCACGTTTGTCTTGGCTTCGGTGCTGATGTTGCTCGTGTCGATGGTGCCTTATATTCCAGGCCGCGCCCCTGTGTGCTGGAATGGCCTTTTCGAGGCTGTGTGCATCATTGTGCTGTTCCCTGCCATGCTTTGGCTGGGTGCGTCGGAGCGTCCTGCTTCTCCCCGCAGCGTGCGCCTGTATCGTTTTCTTGGCGACCTCTCTTATCCTCTCTACATTGTCCACTACCCGCTCTTCTACCTTTTCTACGCGTTCCTCATCCGCACGGAGACCTATTCACTCTCTGCTTGCTGGTGGCAGACGTTGGCTGTGGTAGTGGGCAGCGTGGTGCTTGCTTGGCTGTCGCTGCGCTTCTACGATGTGCCCGTCAGAAGATGGCTCTCTCGCCGCTGGCTTGGTAGCCGTTAGCGTTCTTTCGTCTTATTATCTATGTTCAACTGCGTTGCTGTAATATCATTACTGCAACGCAGTTGTTTTATTGGATGATAATTGCTGTACATACGCCCCATTATGCTTTTAAGGGCAGATGTTGTTCTACCAGTTCACCACTTTATCCACTATCTTCTGCTGTTCGCTGGCTGTCCTGCGAAGATAAATACGAGTGGTTTCTATGCTTTCGTGTCCCATAAGGTCGGCAAGCAAAGCTATATCGTTGAACTTTTCCAAGAAGTTTTTTGCAAAACGGTGACGGAAGGAATGAGGATAAACAACTTTCTCATTCAATCCACATTTCACGGCATAATTCTTCAACTGTTGTGAGATACCTCTTGTAGTGATGCGCTCTCCAAAGCGGTTCAGAAATAGATAGCCGCTTGTGCGATTGACAGTCTGCAGCCACTTCTCTGTTTCTGTGCGCAATGTTTTGGGAATGTAGATACGGCGTATTTTCCCACCTTTTGTGTAGATGTCGTAATAGCCGACTTGCACGTGCTCAATCTTTATCTGTATAAGCTCGCTCACTCTGGCACCAGTTGCAGCCAAGAAGCGAACAACAAAATACCATTCAAGATTATCCTCCTTCTTCAACTTATTCTTCAGGAACGTGTAGTCGGCATTACTGATAACATTCTCCAAGTAAGAACGCTGCTGTACTTTCACGGATTTCAAGCGCAGTCTTGGCTTCCCTGCGAAAACAAGATACTTGTTCATGGCTTGAATACGTAGGTTTACCGTTTTCGGCTTGTACGTTTCAATCAAGTAAGTTTTGTAAACCAACAGGTTCTTTTTGTTCAACTCCTTGTGTCAGGAATCAAACTCTTTCACGGCATATATGTATGCCGAAATGGTGTTCTTCGCCATATTACCTTGGCTGAGGAACTCTTCAAATTTGTCTATTTCCATTCTTATTATGTGTTAGTGAAACTTTAATTTGTTTCTACATAAAATAGTATATGGCTATGTTCTA
>CAZASQ010000050.1:0-2509 GCA_964487905.1 uncultured Prevotella sp.
TGCGCCTTGCGCGCGCTAAGCGTGCGGTCTTGCCCGGCAAGGCCGCACGCTTTTCTTTTCCCCATCTCTCCTTCCGCATTTCCCCGCCTTATCCCCTTGTTTCCAAAACGTCACCTTTCGGCGGCCAAAACGTTACCTTTTGCATGGTGAAACGTTACCTTTTGCATCGCCAAACGTTACGTTTTGTTTTGTGGTGCTTATCTTGTTGGTTATTAGTATGTTATGTCTTGCGTTGTGTTGGCGTGGAAAAGCCTTGGCCAGATGTTGTGTCGTGTCGTGGAGGTGTTTCCTTTTTTCATAGTCCGCTTTTCAGTGTGCCATGATGGTATGGTACACTTTGTTGGCGAAAGCTTCATAATCGTTGATGATTACTGTGCCATTGGGCATTATTTTGGGGTATTGGTTGGTGGAAAGCTTCATTTTTGGCGTGTGTTTTCGAAAGAATTTTAAGTAATCTGCTTTCGTGTGTATGCTGTGTTTGCCTGCTTCGGGAGTTGTGTGAACTACGTAGATTAATGTCTTATTGGGCGTATGGAAGAAGCAACTTGTGTTGTCGTGCGACAAAAGGCAGTATTTCTTGATGTTATGGCTGGTAAATTCTTCCCACTTGGACAAGTCTCCATTGCTTTTATAGTATGGAAGCTCATCGAGGATGATAAATACTTGAAAGTAAGGGCAGTTGGCTGTTCTGATATTGGCGGTCTCCCCAAGCATATTCTCAAAGTAGTTGTTCGAGTTTTGAGAATAGTTTTGCATCACAAACTTGACGGCAATGCCGGCAACGTCTTCTCCTGTGGCTTTGTCTCTGACGGTTATGTCTACCATTTTGTCCACGTAGCGGCCTTTGATGCAGGCTTCCTTGTCATCGCCATAGCCTTGCGACTTGACAATGTAGTTGTTGCCAAGCCTGTCGGCTATGTCTTGTGCTATTGCGCCATGAAGTGGTTTCAGCTTTGCCGTACTTCTTGATGTGCCTGAGATGATGAAAGCCCTAAAAGATTCTTGAATCTTATCCAAAAAAGTATTGTTGTTCAGCATGGTTCTTGGTTGTTTGGTGTGTGAGGGAATAGTTGATGTATTGTTGCAGGTCTTTTGAGTTGAATGTATAATACCCTCCGCCCTTGTATTTTTTGAGCAGTTTGACATATTCTGTTAGTTTTTTGTCTGTCAGAATGTTTTGAATGCTTTCCAAAGGGATGCTTGGCGCGCAAGTGATGTATAAGCCGCTGTAAACGGCTTCCCCTGCTTTTACCGGTTCGATTTTGAGGTCTTTCTCCGTGCGGATTAGGGTGTTGACGGCCAGTTTTGGCTTCCAAACGTCCGCCAGGGCTTGTGTCCTGCCGTAAGCATAGAAAGCTGTGGTTTCCTTTCTGCCCTTTAAGAGTTGTGTCTTATGATTTTCGAGGTGGGAGGCAACGGCGTTGTTGGCAAGCGCAGTGGCTGGTGGGAGTAGCTTCCCTGCTTTGTCGTAAGGGAATAAGCAGCGATGCCACTTGCCTGTTGAGGCTTTTAGTGCCCGAATGGTGATGTTTGAGTTGGGGATGTCATCGCCTATGAATACTTTGTCGGCCAGTGTTGCCAAGCCGTTTTTGACCAAAGCATACTGTGGAATGCCCTTTTTCTTGATTTCCCGAAGCCATTTGAGGCGGTTGGCATCGGAAAGATAAAAGCAGTTGTCTATGCAGCAGTCTTCCAAGGAAATGCTGTGTTGGAATGTTCTTTTGCAAGTTGTTTCGTCAAAGGTGTAATAATCAAAGTGCTTGTCGTGCTTTGATTTTGCAAACAAAGCAATAATGGTATATGCCGTTGCGTTTTTGAAGGCTTGGAAGTGTTCAAGGTCGGTCAGGGAAACAAGGTTTTGCTCTTGAAGAATGTATTGCCGCATCTCGCGGGCGGCAACGCTGCCAAGCCAGGAACTTGGTGTGATGTAGCATAGCTTTCCTTTTGGCGACAGCATGTTCAGTCCCAGCCCGAAGAAAGCAAGGTATAGGTCAGTCATTCCGTGTTGGGTAAATTGTCTTTGCTTAACTTCGGCGTATGAAAGCCCGAGATTGTGGACGCGCACGTATGGAGGATTGCCTACAACAAAGTCCATTTTGCCATTGAAACGTTCTGTGTGGAGTGCGTTCTCGTGATGCAAGTCCCACTTTACTTGCCCTATTCCGTAGCTTTGTGCGATGTGGTCAAGGCTTTCTTTGCATTGTTGCAGTGCATTCGCATCGGTGTCAATGCCGTGTATGAACTTTTCAAGGTCTTGCTGTATGTCGCTTGTGTGGCGATTTGTGCTTGCGGATGCTTCGCAATATCTTGTTATGATGGATTGCAGGAAAGCTCCGTTGCCGCAACTGTTGTCTATAATGTGCTTCCCGATGATGGAAATGCCTTGGTAGCCAGCATAATCCAGCATCTCTTCTACCAGATATTTGGGAGTAAATACCTGTCCGTGCTGTTTGGTTTTCTTGTGTTGATTGTCCATTTTGTGATAATCCTCTCTACGCAAGAGGTATTT